>NZ_JBIUCB010000004.1:0-202680 GCF_044593455.1 Kitasatospora sp. NPDC051984 | reverse complement strand
CGGGCCGAGGCGTTCGGCGTCCGGTCGCCGACGGCCGTGCCTGCGGCGGCAGTTCGCGGTGCGGGGCCGGGGCGCTGCCCCACGGCGGAGCCGGTTGCGGGGGTGCGGCCGGTCACCGGTCCTGCTCCGGCCTGTCGCCCGACGGCTTGTCGCTCGACGGCTTCTCGCCCGAAGGGGTGTCGCCGGACGGGGAGCCGGTGGCCGGGGAGCCCGCGGCGGCGGCGTTGCGGCGGCGGTTGAGGCTGAGCAGGATGCCCGCGCCGATGCCGACCAGCAGGCCGACGCCGATCAGCCAGCCGGCCGAGAAGCCGCTGTTCTCGTCGGGCTCGGTGATCGCCGAGCCGGGGGCGCGGGTGGCCTGCGGGTCGCCGGCGCTCGGGCCGACCTTCGGCTTGGGGCCGGAGTCGACCAGCAGCTGCACCAGGTTGGCGCCGCCGAAGTTGTACGGGTCGAGCTTGGCGGCGCTGGCGGTGAGCACCAGGGTGGCGGTGGCCGCCGGGTCGGTGCCGCTCTTGCCCTGCGCGGCCCAGGCGTAGCCGTTGCCGGCCAGCCAGTCGGCGGCGCTCCTGGCCTCGGTGGAGTGGCCGGAGGCGATCAGGCCGAGTACCGACCAGGCGGTGGAGTTGTAGTCGGCGGTGGCGGCCGCGCCGGGGGTGTCCAGCAGCAGGCGCTGCCCGCCGGCGGCGAGCTTGCCGGTCAGCCAGGCGGCGTCCGCCTCGGCGGAGTCGGCGTGCGTGACCGGGCCGTCGCCCGGGGTGTCCGGGCAGGTCAGGGTCTTCGGCGCGGCGTCCTTGCGGTCGGCGGTGGTGACCGGCAGGTGCCCGCCCGCGGAGGCCAGCAGGGCCTGCGCGGAGGCGATCGTGTTGGGGGCGGCCGGGGCGCCGGAGACCGGCTGGTAGACGAACGCGCCGCGCTGCTCGGCGGCGGTCCAGCAGCCCAGCTGGAAGGAGGCCAGCCCGTTGTAGGCGGACTGCCCGCCCGGGAGGGACGTCGTGGCCGGGTCGATGCCGGCGGCCAGCAGCGCGTTCACCGCCAGGGCGGTGGAGTTGGCGTCGCCGGGGGTGCCCGGGTTGTACGCCCAGGTGCCGTCGACGGTCTGCTTGGCGCGCAGCCAGTCGGTGCCGCGGGTGACCTGCTGCTGGTGGTCGCCGAGTACCGTGAGCGCCTGGATGGCCATCGAGGTGGCGTTGGAGTCCTCGACGGCGGGGACGCAGGCCGCGCCCTCGGCCCGGTAGGACGGCCAGCCGCCGTCCTCGCACTGCTGGTCGAGCAGCCACTTCACGGCCGCGTCGGCGGGTTCGACCCGCTCCTGGTGCAGGGCGATCAGCGCCAGTGACTGCCGCCACACGCCGTCGTACTGCGGGTCGCCCTTGCCGTACAGCCCGGCGGGCACCCCGGACGACACCGAGGGCGAACCGGACGCCGAGCCGGACGCAGAGCCCGAGGCCGAGCCGGACGGGGAGCCGGAGGCGGACGCGTCGGAAGAAGCGGAGGCGGACGGAGCGCCCGAGGCGGGGTCGGTGGGGTCGGCGAGCGCGGGCACGGCGGCGGCGCCGGCGAGCAGGGCGCCGGCCAGTGCGGCGGCGCCCAGGCGGGCAGCGGTCAGCATTTGGGGAGAAAGCCTTTCGGGAGCGGTCGCAGCGAACCCCGTGCGCACAGGGCCGCCCGTAGACCCACGACGGAGGAGGGCCGCTCGTCTCCGGCCGGGCAGTCCGACTGCGTCGCGCCGGGGAACGGCGCGGCTCACGGTTGCGGGTCAGTGCCGGAATCGCACCGGCTTCCCCCGGCCTCGGAGGCGGATGTGAAGTTGTCCGGCGGTCCGGTGGGGGCCGTCCCGCGCCTCCAAGACTCTAGCCGCCGACCGGCGCGGCACCCCTGGCAGGTGGTGGAACCGGTTGCAGTTCGTCCCCGTCCGGGAACGGTGTGGCGAGGGTGAGCAGCCGGGCGGCGGTGTGCAGGTCGGCCCGGACCTCGGCCAGCGAGGCGCGGCCCGACAGCCAGGCCAGCAGGGTGGCGTGCCAGGTGTGGGCGACCACCCGCAGCGCCGCCTGCTGGCCGGCGGTCGGCGGGTCGGGGAGGCAGGCGGCCTCCAGCACGATCGCCGAGGTGACCTGGGCGACCTCGTCCACCTCGTTGCCCACCGAGCGGTCCGCGAAGGACAGCGCCCGCACCATCGCCTCGGCCAGCCGGGGTTCGCGCTGGAGGGCGTGGAAGGCGTGGGTGAGTGCCTCGGCGACCCGGGCGGCCGGGTCGGCGCCGGTCGGCGGACGCCTCCGTACCTGGTCGTGCAGCCGTTCCAGCTGCTCGCGCATCACCGCCACCAGCAGGTGCACCTTGGACGGGAAGTAGCGGTACAGGGTGCCCAGGGCGACCTGCGCGCTCTCCGCGACCTCGCGCATCTGCACCGCCTCGAAGCCGCCGCGGGCGGCCAGCGCGGTGGCGGCCCGCAGGATGCCCCGGCGGCGTTCGGCCTGGCGCGGCGTCAGCGTCCCGTCGGCGGTGGCGTTCGCGGTCACGTTCACTCCCGGGCGGGGGATCGAAGGACGGGGTGGCGTCAGGTGGTCGCGCGGCGTGGCGTGAATCACCTGCCGGGGCTCCTGACGGCAAGCTACGGCCCGGTAATCTTCGAGGTCTCTCGTTGTCCGCTTTCCCCGACGGCGAGCCTGCACCACTGTGAAACGTGATCTACTTTACCGGTCGGCGGCCGCGTCCGTCGCCGGTCCCGGTGAGTAGGGAAGAGGGGCCCCGGATGACCGCGTTGCCGCCGCCGTCGCTGCGGATCGCCCTGCTGTCGTACCGCGGCGACCCGTTCTGCGGCGGCCAGGGCGTGTACGTGCGCCACCTGTCCCGGGAGCTCGCCCGGCTCGGCCACCACGTCGACGTGATCGGCGCCCAGCCGTACCCGGTGCTCGACGAGGTCGAGGGCCCCGGCTCGGTGCGGCTGGTCGAACTGCCCAGCCTCGACCTGTACCGCGCCGACGACCCGTTCCGCACCCCCGCCGCCGGCGAGTTCCGCGGCCCGGTGGACCTGCTGGAGTTCGCGGTGATGCGCACCGGCGGCTTCCCCGAGCCGCTGACCTTCTCGCTGCGCGCCCGCCAGTACCTGGCCCGGCACAAGGGCCGCTACGACGTGGTGCACGACAACCAGACCCTCGGCTACGGCCTGCTCGGCCTGGCCCGGCACGGCTTCCCGCTGGTCACCACGGTCCATCACCCGGTCACCGTGGACCGGCAGTTGGAGATCGACGCGGCCACCGGCCGGCTGGAGCGGCTCGGCAAGCGCCGCTGGTACGCCTTCACCCGGATGCAGCAGCGGGTGGCGCGCCGGCTGGAGCAGGTCATCACCGTCTCCGAGAGCTCCCGCGGCGAGATCGCCGAACACCTCGGCGCCGCCCCGCACGCCATCTCCGTCGTCCCGATCGGCGCCGACACCCGCCTGTGGTCGCCGTCCGACGCGATAGCCCGGGTGCCCGGGCGGATCGTCACCACCTCCAGCGCCGACGTCCCGCTCAAGGGCCTGGTGCACCTGGTCGAGGCGCTCGCCAAGGTCCGCACCGAACGCGACGCCCACCTGGTGGTGGTCGGCAAGCCGCAGAAGGACGACGGCCCGGTCGCCGACGCGGTGCGCCGGTTCGGCCTGGAGGAGCACATCGAGTTCCGCACCGGCCTGACCGACGCCGAACTCGTCGACCTGTACCGCTCCGCCGAGGCCGCCTGCGTCCCCTCGCTGTACGAGGGCTTCTCGCTGCCCGCCGCCGAGGCGATGGCCACCGCCACCCCGCTGGTCGCCACCACCGGCGGCGCCATCCCCGAGGTCGCCGGACCCGACGGCGAGACCTGCCTGGCCGTCCCGCCCGGCGACGCCGGGGCGCTCGCCGCCGCGCTCGGCCGGCTGCTCGACGACCCCGCGCTGCGTGCCCGGCTCGGCGAGGCCGGACGGGCCCGCGTGCTGGAGCGGTTCACCTGGGCCCGGGCCGCCGAACTCACCGCCGACCGCTACCGGGCCGCCATCGCCACCGGCGCGGGCGCCGCCGCCCGCTCCGGCCCCGGCTGGCGCTACGTCGGCTGACCGGGCCGCCCGGCACAACAGACCGTCAACACCCGTACCACCCCTCGTGAATGGGAGCCCCGCAGTGCTGACCGTCGACTTCTCCCGCTTCCCGCTCGCCCCAGGAGACCGGGTGCTCGACCTGGGCTGCGGCGGAGGCCGGCACGCGTTCGAGTGCTACCGGCGCGGCGCCAACGTGGTCGCCCTGGACCAGAACGGCGAGGAGATCGCCGAGGTCCGCAAGTGGTTCGCCGCCATGGAACAGGCCGGCGAGGCCCCCGCCGGGGCCAGCGCCACCGCCATGGAGGGCGACGCGCTGAACCTGCCGTTCGACGACGACACCTTCGACCGGATCATCATCTCCGAGGTGATGGAGCACATCCCCGACGACAAGGGCGTGCTCGCCGAGATGGTCCGCGTCCTCAAGCCCGGCGGCCTGCTCGCCGTCACCGTGCCCCGCTACCTGCCGGAGAAGATCTGCTGGGCGCTGTCCGACGAGTACCACGAGGTCGAGGGCGGGCACATCCGCATCTACAAGGGCGACGAACTGATCGAGAAGGTCCGCGGGGCCGGCCTGGAGCCCTACGGCAACCACCACGCGCACGCCCTGCACTCCCCGTACTGGTGGATCAAGTGCGCGATGGGCGTCAACAACGACAAGGCCCTGCCGGTGCGCGCCTACCACCAGCTGCTGGTCTGGGACATCGTCGGCACCCCCGTCATCTCCACCCTCACCAAGGCCGCCGAGAAGGCCCTCAACCCGGTGCTCGGCAAGTCCTTCGTCGTCTACGCCAGCAAGCCGCACCAGCCCCGGACCGGCGCGTGACCGCCGCCGTCCCCGCGGCCCTGCTGCTGGACGGCGTCCTCGACGCCGCCCAGGCCGCCGACACGGTGCGCTCGATCCTCGCCCACCAGCAGCCCGACGGCGCGATCCCCTGGTTCCACGGCGGACACCTCGACCCCTGGGACCACACCGAGGCCGCGATGGCCCTCGACACCGCCGGCGAACACGCCGCCGCCGAAGCCGCCTACCAGTGGCTCGCCGACCGGCAGAACCCCGACGGATCCTGGTACGCCGCCTACGCCTACGGGCAGGACGGCATCGCCGACGGCACCGCCACCGACCGCGCCCGCGAGACCAACTTCTGCGCGTACATCGCCGTCGGCGCCTGGCACCACCACCTGTCCACCGGCGACGACCGCTTCCTGGAACGCATCTGGCCCGCCCTCAGCCGCGCCCTCGACCACACCGTCCGGCTCAGCCTCCCCGGCGGGGCGATCGCCTGGCGCCAGGACGAGGACGGCACCGCCGCGACGGACGCGCTGCTCACCGGCTCCTGCTCGATCCTGCACGCGCTGCGCTGCGGACTCGCCGTCGCCGACCACCTCGACCGGCCCCAGCCGGACTGGGAACTCGCCGCCGGCCGCCTCCAGCACGCCATCGCCCGCCACCCCGAGCGGTTCCTCGACAAGGACCGCTACTCGATGGACTGGTACTACCCCGTCCTCGGCACCGCGCTGCGCGGCGAGGACGCGACGGCCCGGCTGGCCGCCGAATGGGACCGGTTCGTCGTCCCCGGCCTCGGCGTCCGCTGCGTCAGCGACCGCCCCTGGGTCACCGGCGGAGAGAGCGCCGAACTCGCGCTCGCGCTGTGGGCCGCCGGACAGTCCGACCGCGCCGTCGAGATCCTCCGCTGGATCCAGCACCTGCGCCACCAGGACGGCTCCTACTGGACCGGCTACGTCTTCGAGGACGACGCGATCTGGCCCGAGGAGCGCACCACCTGGACCGCCGGCGCGCTGCTGCTCGCCGTCGCGGCCCTCGGCGGCGACCACGCGACGGTCAGCGTGTTCGGCGGGGAGCACCTGCCGGCCGGGCTGGCGGTCGGCGACTGCTGCTGAGTCGTCGGTACAGCGAAAGGTCCGCCCGGGGAGGGGAGTTCCCTCCTCGGGCGGACCTTTTGGCGTGTTCGGGGTTGCGCGGGAAGTCCTGCGCGCCCCCGTTGGGCGGGCGTCAGCCGCGCTGGATGCCCGTGGTGTCGTTCAGGACGCCGTGGGTGCCGTCGGGCAGCTGGGCGACGAGCGCCGCACCGCGCTGGTCGACCGCCAGGTACCAGGTACCGGGGACCAGCTCACCGACCGGCGGGGCCGCCGGGTTGTCCTTGTTGCCCAGCTGACGGACCGCCGGGACGGCGAACCAGAACGGGGCGAACGGCGCGGCGGCAGCCTGCGGCGGAACCTGGTCCTGGATGGCCGGCTGGACGGCGGTGGGCTGCTGCGAGGCCGGCTGCGGGGCCGGAGCGGCCGCCTGCGCGGGCGCCGGGTAGCCGTAGCCGCCGGCCGGCTGGCCGCCGAACTGCTGGGCGGGCACGGGCTGGTCGGCCTGCGGCTGCGGCTGGCCGGGGAACGGCTGCGGCTGCTGCTGCGCGCCCGGGTAGCCGTACGCGCCGGGCTGACCGGGCTGACCGGGCTGGCCGACCTGGCCGGGGGCGCCGGGCTGGCCGCCGTACGGGGGGAACGGCTGCGGGGTGGTCGGCGCCGACGGGGTGGCGGGCATCAGCGGGCCCTGCAGGGCCGGGACGAGCGGACCGGCGACCACCGCGCCCGCGAGCACCAGGGTGGAGAGCAGGGACAGGTAGGCGCCCGCACTGTTGGTGTAGAGGTCCGGGCAGCCGATCAGCGTCCACAGGCAGCCCCAGAACGAGAGCACGGCCAGCGCCGTACCCCACTGGTCCAGCCGCAGACCGGCGACCTGCTTGGTGCCCCAGTTCTCCTTCTGCAACCGGAACAGCAGGATCAGCACCGCGCCGACCACTCCGGCCAGCACCACCGACGGCAGCAGCGGGAACAGGCCCGAGGCCCAGGCGTTCGATGACAAGTTGGCCGTCTTGGCCGTACAGCCCAGGCCGGAGCAGTCGAACTTCCGGAAGGGCAGGAAGGACGAAATCAGGAGCAGTACCGCCGCACCGGCGACGGCGGCGTCTCCCCTGGTGAGAGCGCGCAGATTCACTGACGTTCCCCTCATTGGTGTAGTCGTGGTCGGCGGGCGGTGACCGAGCCCCCGGAGTACCGGAGCGGTACAACGGGGCAAAAGCCTAGGGCCAACGCGACGCCGTGTGCACAGCGCCCTCCGGATCCGGCACGAACCGGACAGGTCGGACGGGCGTCCCGCACGGGGACAGGACAGGGACGGAACGGACGGTCTGGTTGGCGGCTCACCCCGTGAGATAGCTGGTCAAAGCGTCGGCGACGGCCTGGGCGGCGCGCTGGCGCCACTCCGGGTCGGACATCCGCTTCGCGTCGCCGGTGTTGCGCATGTTGCCACACTCGATGAACACCTTCGGGACCTTCGACAGGTTGAGTCCGCCCAGGTCGCTGCGGGTGTCCAGGCCCTGCTGGCCGATATAACCGGCCGTCGGCTCGCCGGTACCGGTCTTGAACGTGTCGCGCAGCAGCACGCCGAGCCGGTGCGACGGGTCGACGACCGCGGCGGTGTCGGCCGGGCCGGCCACCACCCTGCCGGGCATGATCACGTGGAAGCCGCTGCCCGACGCCGGCGCGCCGTCCGCGTGGATCGAGACCGCGGCGTCCGCCTTGGCCTCGTTGCCGATCCGGGCCCGCTCGTCGATGCACGGACCCCACGGACGGTCACCGTCCTGGGTGAGCACCACGGCCGCGCCCCGGTCCTGGAGGATCTGCCGGGCCCGGTGCACCACGTCCAGGGTGAACTCGGCCTCCGAGTAGCCCGCGTTGGTGGAGGTGCCGGTGGTGTCGCACTCCTTGTGGCCGTTGCCGATGTCCACCTGCCGGTTGATCTCGGTGGTGTGCTTGCCGTTGCCGGTGTTGTGGCCCGGGTCGAGCAGCACCGTCTTCCCCGCCAGCGGGCGGTTCCCGGCGTCCGGGGCCTGGGCCGACGGCGAGGCCGGCGCGGCCGGGCCGGTGGACGCACTGCCATCCGGGGCGGGGGAGTCCGTCGGGGCGGCGCCGTCCACCCGGTCGCCCTCCGCGTAGCGCGGGGAGGCCGCCGGGCGCGAGGTGGCGTCCCGCGAGCTGTTCGCGACCGCCTGCCAGCCCAGCCAGCCGATCAGACACACCGGCAGCACCACGCTCGCCAGCTTCACGGCCGGACGCCAGCGCGCGGTGCGCCGCTCGGGGTCGCCGTCGTCGGGGTAGGAATCGGGCTCGGCGGGGGGTGGGGTGGTACGGCCGGTCAATGGTTCCTCAGATCCTGTCCCAGGTACGCGCCGTCAGACCGTAGGTGTCGGCGATCGGCTTCCACTTCGCCACGAAGTCCTTCTTGGACTGGGTGGCCTGCGGGTTGAGGTCGTTGGCACGGGTCAGATCGGCCGTGCTGGGCGCCGTGTTGTTGGCGCAGCCCTGGCTGGAGACGGTGCGCGCCCACGCCGCGTACGCCCGGTCGATGTCCCCGGACGCCTGCCAGGCGTCCTTCAGCTTCGCCGCCGCGTCGGCCCCGCCGGGCAGATTGTCGGTGTGCAACTGGGCCAGCTCGGCGATCAGTTGGTCACGCTGCTGGGCGCCCGTGTCGAACACCTTCGCGGCGTTGTCGATCTCCGTCTTCGGCGGGCAGCTGCGCACCTTCGCCACCGCGTTGCCGATCGGCGCCTTCGCGTTCTCGCCCTTCGTCAGCAGCGCGTCCAGTGCCTTCGCCTGGGTCGCCGCGTCCGGACCGGCCGAGGCCGAGGCCGAGCTCGACGGGGACGGGCCGGCGGTGTTCGGCGCGGAGGCCGACGGCGAGGCGCCGCCCGTGCCGCCCTGCGACGGATCGTGCGCCGGGGCCGAGTTGCCGCCCTTCGACTCGGACGAGGTGCCGCTGTCGCTGTTCTTCACCGCCCACACCACGCCGACGCCGATCACCAGCAGCAGTGCCACCGCCGCGCCGATCAGCACCGGGGTGCGCCGCCGCCGCGGGTCCTCCTCGTAGTCGAAGTCGGGCTCCTGGCCGCCGTACCCGCCGTTCGCGAACTGCGGCTGGTCACCGAAGCCGGGCTGACCGCCGAAGGTCTGCTGCCCACCGTACGAGGGCTGCGAGGTGCCGAACTGCTGCTGGCCGAACGGCGGTTGCTCGAACTGCTGCTGACCACCGAAGGACTGGCCCTGGGGCGGGAACTGCTGGCCGCCGAAGCCGGACTGGTCGCCGAAGCCGGGCTGGTCGCCGAAGGTCTGCTGCCCACCGAAGGTCTGCGGCGGGGGCTGCGGTCCGGGCGGGGGCGGCGGGGTGCCGAACTGCTGCTGGGCGAACGGCGGTTGCTCGAACTGCTGCTGACCACCGAACGTCTGGCCCTGCGGCGGCTGCGGCTGCGGCTGCGGGAACTGCTGCCCGCCGAAGGTCTGCTGCGGGAGGGGCGGCGCGGCGGGCGGCTGCTGGGCGGCCGGCGGCGCGGGGGCGGCCGGCTGCTGCGTGCGGGGCGGCGGTGTCGCCGGGCCGGGGGCCGCGGCGGTGCGCGGCGCCTCGGGCTGCGGCGGCTGGGGGACGACGGGGGCAACGGGGGCAACGGGGGTGACCGGAGGGACCGGGGCGGCGGGTGCGACGGGTCCGGGCGCGATCTTCGGGAGCGGGATCGCCGTGGTGGGCGGACCGGCGGCCGCCGGGTCCTCCGCCATCGGCCGGCGGACCCAGCCGCCCGCGCCGTTGTTCGCGGTCGGATCCCACACCGCTCGCGCGGCCTTGCCCTGCTCCGTCATGCCGTGTCCTCGCCCCCGCCTACTGACCCGCCGATGGCTCTGCCGCCGTACGACCCGCGCCCCGCACCGGCCGTCCGTGGTCCGCCGCCCCGACACCGTACCGGCCGTCGGCGGTGCGGGTCACGGCGGTCCCGCAACAACGCGCCGTGGTGTGGACGACGCCGCGGCGGCCGTGATCGTTCCCGGTCACGGCCGGAAAATCGGCGAATCGCGGGTCGGCCGCGGTGCGTCAGGACGCGGCGCGGCGCAGCACCCGCAGCGAGCCCGTCACCGAGATCTCCTCGAAGCCCTCGTCCAGCGCCCGCAGGTACACCCGGTACGGGGCCTGGCCGCCGTCCGCCGGGTCGGGGAAGACGTCGTGCACCACCAGCAGGCCGTCCTCGGCGAGGTGCGGGGCCCAGCCCAGGTAGTCGCCGGTGGCGTGTTCGTCGGTGTGCCCGCCGTCGATGAACACCAGCGACAGCCGGCCCTGCCAGACCGCCGCGATCTGCGGGGAGCGGCCGACCAGCGCGACCACGTGCGGTTCGAGGCCTGCGGCGTGCAGGGTGCGGCGGAAGCGCGGCAGGGTGTCCATCAGGCCGACCTCCGGGTCGACCAGCGTCGGGTCGTGGTACTCCCAGCCGGGCTGCTGCTCCTCGGACCCGCGGTGGTGGTCGACGGTGAGGGCGACCGTGCCGGTGCGGCGGGCGGCGTCGGCCAGCAGGATCGCCGAGCGTCCGCAGTAGGTGCCGATCTCCAGCACCGGCAGCCCGGTGCGTCCGGCGGCGTCGAGTGCGGCGGCGTACAGCGCCAGGCCCTCGTCCTCGGGCATGAAGCCGGTGGCGGCGCGGAACGCGGCGAGCACCTGCGGGTCGGGCGTGGCCGGGGCCGCGGGGTCGAGGTCGGTCATCGGGCGCTCCTGCCGGGCTGGTGGGGGACTGACCAGGACCCTACTGGATGGTAGGAACGCCCGTTCGCGGGCCGACCGGTCAGAGCAGGTCGACGGCGATCCGCTCGCGGCGGGCGGCGAGCTCGGCCTCGATCAGGGCGGCCCGGCCGGAGTCCAGCACCACGGGGTGCCGGTGCTGCTCGGGCTCGGCGGCGGTGAGCATCCGCAGCCGCAGATCGGTCGGCGGGTGCGTGCTGTCCACGGCCTCGGCCAGCCTGGCGGCCGCGCGCAGGCGGCGCTCGGTCTCCAGCGGCGGGACGGTGCGGACGGCCTCGGCCAGCGACTGCCACAGGTCGGGGGTGGCGTCCCGGCCGCTGCCGGTCCGCCGCGGGGGCACGGTGCGCTGACGGTTCAGCACCGTCTCGAAGGTCTGCCGGTGCAGCAACGCGGTCAGCGCGCCCCGGGTGTCGGCGACCGAGGTCAGCCGGACGGCCAGCAGGTCGGCCCGGTACTCGGCGGCCTGTCCGGCGCGCATCCACAGCCGGTTCATCAGCAGCGTCAGCCCGTGCACCGCCCGGTTGAGCACCCACAGGACCCGGTTCGCGACCAGTTCGGCGAGCACCACCAGCACGCCGATCAGGCCTCGCTGGGTCCGGGTCGGGCTCGGCACGGTCATCCGGTACCACTCGACCAGGGCGCCCAGCGCCGAGCCGTTCCACAGGCTGCGCCGACGGTCGCCGTTGACGCAGCGTCCGATCTCGTGGGCGAGCACCGCGACCCGCTGCTGCGGGGCGAGCGCCGTCCACAGCGGCAGGCCGACCGTCAACTGCCGGTGGCGGCGCAGCCCGAGCACGGCGAACGAGGCGTTCCACTCGCCGTCGACCGCGATCGAGTCGACCTTCGGCGCGCCCAGTTCCTCGGAGATTCGGTCGACCAGCGCGTACAGGGCGGGTGCGGCGGTGCGGTCCAGCACCCCGTCGCGGGACGGGCGGCCCAGCCGGGGGCGCAGTTGGAAGGCGACGGCCAGCGCGATCACCCCGAGCAGCCGGCCCGGCCAGCCCGGCAGGAGCAGCCCGGTGACCAGGCCGAGCCCGAGCAGCAGCACCGTCAGCGAGACCAGGTGCACCACCCCGGCCAGCGCGAACGCCGCCGTCGTCGAGCCGTCCCGCAGGTCGGAGCCGCCCGCGGACACCAGATTGAACACCTGCTCGGAGCGCTCCCTGACGTCCCGTCGGGCGGCTTCCTCGCGGCGCTCGGCCCGCTCCGCCGCGCGCTGCTGACGTGGCGTCCGGTTGGTGGGCGCCGGCTCGGGCGGCAGCAGGTTCCACTCGCAGCTCGGGCACCAGGTCGGGAAGCGCTCGTTGACGGCGAGCGCGGACCGGCAGCCGGGGCAGCGCTCGGCGGATCCGGCGGGGGGTCTGCCGGCGGCGGGTCTGTCGGCGGGGGCGTCGGTGGTGGACATGGCGGCGGATCATGCCACGGGCGGGAGGCGGCGGGAAAGCGGTTTCCGGCCTGGTGGCCGTTGGTGGGCTGCCGCGCGGGGAGGCCGATGCGCTATACAGAGGGCGGCCCGCAGTGGAACGTGTTCCACCCCCTCGTCCGCCCTTCGCCGCCGCCGGGTCGTCACCCGTGCGCGGTGGCCCTCACCCCGGGAGCAGCCCGTGCGCGCAGCGATCCTGCACAAGACCGGACAGGACACCCTGGACGTCCGTGACGACGTCGAAGCGGTCGGCTTCGGACCGGGCATGGTCCGGGTCCGGCTGCACGCCGCCAGCCTCTGCCACTCCGACCTGTCCGCGATGTCCGGCGTGCTGCCGCAGCCCGCGCCGTTCGTGCCGGGCCACGAGGGCGCCGGCGAGGTGGTCGAGGTCGGCGAGGGCGTGACGCGGCTCGCGCCCGGCGACCGGGTGGTGCTGTGCTGGATGCCGCCCTGCGGCGACTGCCCCGCCTGCCGGGGCGGCCGGAGCCACCTGTGCGTGGCCTCGCTCCGCCGGCTCTCCACTCCGACGTTCCGGATCGGCGGCGACACCGACGCGTACGGCTTCTACAGCACCGGCACCTTCGCCGAGGAACTGGTGGTCGCCGCCGGCACCTTGCTGCCGGTGCCCGCCGACCTGCCGTACGACCTGGCCGCGCTGATCGGTTGCGGCGTCACCACCGGACTCGGCGCCGCCGTCAACACCGCGCGGGTGGAGCCCGGTTCGGCCGTCGCCGTGATCGGCGCGGGCGGGGTCGGCATCGCCGCCGTCCAGGGCGCCCGGATCTGCGGCGCCGCCCGGATCACCGTGGTCGACCCGGTGGCCTCCCGCCGCGAGCGGGCACTCGGCTTCGGCGCCACCGAGGCGATCGCCCCCGAGGACCTCAAGTCCGCCGCCCGCGGCGTCCCCGGCGGCGGCTTCGACTACGTCTTCGAGGCCGTCGGCCGCTCCGAGACCGTCCGGGCCGGCTACGACGCCGCCCGGCGCGGCGGCGCGGTGGTGGTGATCGGCGCGGGCGCGGCGGACGACCGGGTCTCCTTCAGCCTGGGCGAACTGTTCTTCAACGAGAAGCGCCTGCTGCCGTCCATGTACGGCGGCGGCGACGTCCGCCGCACCGCGGACCGGGCGATCGACCTGTGGCGGGCCGGCCGGCTCGACCTGGCCGGAATGATCACCCACCGGCTGCCGCTCACCGAGGTCAACGAGGCGATCCGGCAGATGCGCAGCGGCGAGGCACTGCGGACGGTGCTCACGGTCGACTGACGGCCTTCGGCTTTCGAACGGCCGACGCCCCCGGCGCGTCAGGACGGTGACGGGCCGGGGGCGTCGGCGGTGCGAGGTGGTCGTGCGGCGGGCCGTCCGGCCCGCGACGGCCCGAACGTCAGCGCCGGTGGCGGCCGTGCGGGTCCGCGTCCGCGCTGTCGTCGTTGGCGGTGGTGCCCCGGTGCCGGCCGTGAGCCACGCCGTCGGCGCTCTCGTCGGCGCCGGGCGCGCGGTGGTCGTGCTCGGTGGTGTCGTCGATGGACTCGGACATCTGGTCAGTCTTCTCCGTGCGAATGGGCGGTCTCTGCGAAAAGGTGCACCGGTACGCCTCGGCGCACCGGTGTGCCAGGGACCCGGACAGCAGGAAGCAGGCCGCCATCGTGGTCGGCCCGCGCGGGGCCACGATAACGGCCGGATCGAATCGGAGCCTACCCAAACCATGCGCGTCGCGCCCCGAAACCCGCACCCGGCGGTGCCGTCGTCAAGTGGCCGACGGCCACGATCCGTTCGGCGATCGACCTGAATGTCCGGGATGCCCGTTCGCCACCATCGGACACGCCCCCGTCCACCGCCGGCCTGCCCGGTCGACCAGGCCCAGTGCCACCCAGCCCGTCGCCGCGGCGACCGCACCGACGGGCAGTCCATCGGCCGCCACCAGCCGGCCGGTCGTGCCCAGTACCGTCAGTTCCACCGTCGTGAGGAGCGGCGCCGTCCGGCCATGGCGTCCGAAGACGTGCTCGGCGGTGCGCGCGAACAGGCGCAGCAGCACCACCGCGGGCAGGACCCCGGCGAAGAACGCCGCCGCCGGCCACGGCGACAGCAGACCCAGCACCGCGCCCGCCGAGGCGGCCGGTGCCGTTGCCTTACGCAGCAAGGAAGTTCGTGGATCCGCCGGACCGGCCGCCCGGGCCAGTGTCGACGCGGCCGCCCCGAGCACCAGCAGGGCCGCCGGTCCGGCGATCGCCCGGCCCGTGGGGCGCCCCGCCACCACGGTGTCCAGGACCACACCTGCCGACCCGGGCAGAGCCAGTGCCGTCGCCGCCTCCAGCGGTACCGACACCGTCAGCGCGACCGGCCTCCAGCCTCGCACGAGTCAACTCCGGGCAGATGTGAGGGAACCAGGACGGGTGGGCGGGGCGGCCGAGGGCCGTGCCCGCCCCCGCGAACGGGAGCGGACACGACCCGGGCCGGGCGCCCCGGCGTCAGGCGATGGTGAAGAGCAGGCAGGTCAGGGCGAGACAGGTGAACTGGCACCCGTCGCCGTGGCCGCCCAGCTCGACCGACTCCACCTCCGGCAGCTCCTGCAGGGCGGCGAGGTCGGTCTCGAACGCGGTCATGTTCTCCATGGTGTTTCCTCCCCTATGGGTTCCGTCGGGCACGGACGTGTCCGACGACTGCGACGGGAAAACCCGTCGCAGGTCCGGCCCCGCCGATCGCGCTCCGGGCCGCAGCCGGGCAGGCCGGCGGGCTCCCGCGCGCGGCGGGAAATCTTCTGCTGAACAGGCGGGTCAGGCGGGTCTGCCGGTGCGCAGGAACCTCGCGAGCAGTTCGTGCAGCACGGCCGCGCCCTCCTCGGCGAGCACCTCGTGCCCTGCGCCCGCCGCCTCCACGTAGCGGAAGTCGGCGCCCTCGGCCCGGCCCAGCCGCAGCAACTCGTGCCGCAGCAGCCGGGACTGACCGACCGGCACCACCTCGTCGCGGTCCCCGTGCACCACCAGCAGCGGGGTGCGCAGCCGGTGCGCGAGGAGCAGGACGTCGCGCGGGCCCCGGGCGTCGTCGATCGGCAGGTCGCCGCCGAGCCGGGTGGTGAGCGCCCGGACGGGGGGCGAGGCCTCCGCGAGCAGGCGGGCGCCGGACAGGAACGGCGCCACCACCGCGCACCGCGACACCGTCCCCGCCGGGGCGTGCGCCGCCGCGAGCAGCGCCAGGAACGCGCCGTAGCTGACACCGAACAGGGCCGGCGGCTCCAGACCCAGCGCGGCCCGTTGCCCGGCCACGCCCTCCAGCAGCGCCAGCACGTCGTCCAGGTCGGGGCCGCCCCACGCGCCGCGGATCGCCATCGCGAACTCCGTGCCGTAGCCCGTCGAACCGCGCTGGTTCGGGGCGAGCACGGCCAGGCCCTGCGCCGTCATCCGCTGGAGCGCCGGGTCGAACTCCAGCCGCCAGGCGTCCGCCGGGCCACCGTGCAGCGCCAGCACCAGGTGCGGGGCGGACAGCCAGTGCTCGCCGCCGTACACCACCGCCTCGACCGGCCCCGCCGGGCCGGCCAGTTCCACGCACCGCGCCGACTGCCACCGGCTGCCGTCCCCGGGCCCGGCCGAACCGTCCAGCCGCCAGCCGTCCGGCCGTGCCGTGCCCGGCAGCAGCGCGTCCACGTCCAGGGTGGCGAGCGCGGCCGGGCGGTCCGGCGCCGAGTACGGCATCCGCAGGCCCGCCGGCGACCAGTGCCCGACCGCGCCGAGCCGCCCCGGCGGCACCGCCAGCGGGTCGAGCCGCCCGCTGCCCGGCTGCCACAGCACCAGCGAGGACGCCGCGCCGTGATCGACCTGGAGCACCACCCGGGGCTCCGCGCCCGGCGCGGGCGGGGCGAGCGCGATCGGCCGCAGCAGTCGGCCCGGCTGGTGCAGGCAGTCGGGGAAGCGCACCGGATCGGCGCCGCCGATCAGCGCCCAGCCCAGCCGGTCCGCGCCCGGCGCGTCGCTGCGAAGCATTCCGAAACCCGTCGCCGGGTCGAACAGCACCAGCCGGTCGTTGCTGGTCCCGCCGAGTTCCAACAGTGGTGTGGTGGAGCCGAGTTGGAGATCCAGTACGACGGTCTTGACCATCCCGTCGGCCACCCGGTCGAGCGCCAGCAGCCGGCCGGTCGCGTCCAGCCACACCCCGCCGCCGTGCAGCCCCGGCAGCTCGGCCATCTCGCGGGGTGCCGAACCGTCCGCCGCCAGCAGCCACACCGTGGTCACCGGGCGGGTGTCGGTGCCGAGCAGCACCGCGACCGGCGCGCCCGCCGCCCCGGCCGGGCCGGGCATCGCCAGCATCCGCAGACCCGGCAACCGCATGTCGGCCAGCGGGAGTTCGGGCTCCCCGGGCGACAGCAGCACCAGCGCGTGCCGGTCGCCGTCGTGCCGGCACACCAGCACCCGCCCGTCCGGCAGCGCGGCCAGCTGCGACCGGAGGCTCTCCGCCCGCCCCTCCGACAGCACCACCGGCGCCGCCTCGCCGTACTCCGGCAGCCGCCAACTCTCCACCTGCCAGGCGCCGTCGGCCCCGGCCGCCAGGCAGGCCGCGTGCGAGCCGTCCCCGGCGAAGGTGAAACTCAGTCGCCGCAACGCCTGCGGCGCGGTGCGCACAGTCGCCGTGCTCATCGGGGACCTCCTGCCGAACGGTGGCGCAACGGTCGGGTGGTGGGCGGGAGTTGACGGCCCGGACAGCGTCGGGGCAGGGCGAGCCGCGGCTCGGCGCACTTCTTCATTGCCGCCCTCCCGTCGCGGTCCCGCTCAACTCCGGTGCGTCGAGTCGAGGTGGCGTCAAAGTGCCTGCTCGGTACGGCTCCGGGTCGGACCACAGGCGCGGTCCCGGGTGGCGCAGGCGGAGCAGGAAGGCGAGCGGGCCGGTGGTGCCGGTGCCGTACGCGGGGGTGCAGCCGGTGCCGGTCTCGTCGGGGAGGACCAGCAGGCCGTCGCGGAGTGCGGCGCGGGCGGCGATCAGCCGGGCGAGCTCGTGGGCGCCGTGCCGGAAGCGGCTCTCGCCGGTGGCCCGGGCCAGGTCGAGCAGGTACTCGCCGTTGCCGGCCAGGCCGTGGCAGGCGGAGACCCCGCTGTGCCAGCGGCCGTCCAGGACGGCCCGGCCGGCGGCCCGCGCCAGCCGGCGGGCCCGGTCGTCGCCGGTGGCCTGCCAGAACCGGATCAGGAAGGTGCCGACGCCGGAGGAGCCGCTGCACCAGTGCGCCAGCCGGACGTGCGCCGGGTCGCCGTGGCTCTGCGGCCACCACGCGGCCTCGCCGTCCCACCGCGCGGTGGCTTCCAGGGTCTGTACGGCCAGCTCCGCGCCGACCATCAACTCCCGTGCGGAATCCGACAGTTCGGGGTCGGCGCTCAGCCGTTCGGCGCAGGCCAGCAGGAAGGCGCCCACGCCGGCCACCCCGTGGGCGTGGCCGAGGTGCACCGCCCCGGCGAGCGCCGAGTCGAAGTCGGCGGGCACCGGCCAGACCGTCCCGTACGGTTCGGTGCGGGCGGCGGCCAGCAGGGTGCGGGCGCAGTGCGCGGCGCGGTCGAGGAACTGGCGTGCCCCGGTGGCGCGGTGGGCGCGCAGCTGGAGGAATCCGGCCCCGGCGGCGCCGTGGCAGATGTCCGGGTTGGGCCAGACCAGCGGGACCTTCATCGCCATCGCGGCGGCCCGTTCGGCGAGGCCGGGGTGGTCGAGGGCGTCGGCGGCGTCGAACAGCGCCCAGGCGGCGCCGGAGCGGCCGAAGTGCAGACCGGGCAGCACCACGGGTTCGGCGGCGCAGCGCCGTTCGATCCAGTCGGCGGCCGCCCGGGCGGTGGCCCGGGCCTGTTCGCGGACGGGTTCCGGCAGCGGCGCGAGGCTCGCCCGGGCCAGCACGGCGAGCACACCGGCGGCGCCGTGCTGCACGTTGCACGGGTCGGTGAGCTGCCCGGAGGCGACGGCCGGCCACAGCCGGTCGCGCCGCTCCGGGGTGGCGGTGGCCGCCAGGTGACGCAGACCGTCGTGCAGCAGCCGGTCCAGCGGTGGCGGGGTGGCCGGGCCGACCGGGCCCGGGACGTGGGCCTGCCCGGTGGGCGCGGTGAGCTCCTTCCGGACCCGGGCCAGGCTCCACCGCCGCTCGGGCTCCTCGGCGCGCAGCCCGAGCACCAGCGGTGCCAGCCGGCGTGCGGTGAGGCCCTCGCGGGCGGCCGGTGCCAGCCAGCGGCCGAGGCGTTCGGCGACGGGGCGGGCGAGCGGCCGGTCGTCCGGCAGCAGCGGGTCGTGGCCGGTGGCGAGCAGGAAGTAGAGGCCGCCGAGCGCGTACAGGTCGGCGCGGGGGTCGGCCAGATCGGTGCGGTGCGGGCCGGCGTGCTCGGGGGCGCGGTACCCGGGGGTGCCGGCGGTGCCGGCCAGTGTCCCCGGGGGGACGGCGAGTTCGAGGTCCACCAGGCGGACGGTGCCGTCCGGCCGGACCAGCACGTTGCCGGGGGAGAGGTCGCGCAGCACCAGCCCCTGCTCGTGGACGCGCTCCACCAGGTCGAGCAGCGCCAGCGCCAGCGGTCCGGCCTCCGCCCACGGGACGTCGGGGGCGCCGTCGCGCCGCAGCCGGGCCGCCGCCCAGCTGCCGAGCGCCTGGCCGGGGACGCGCTCCTGGACGAGGAACAGTGAGTCCTGCTGCTCGACCAGGGCGTGCATCCTCGGCGTCAACCCGGTGTCGGCCAGTCGGCCGAGCAGTTCGGCCTCGTTCCGCAGTGCCGTGCGGGCGTCGGTGCCGGCCCGGTCGACCTCGATGTGGGCGCGGGCCTGCTTGACCACCACCTCGGCGCCGGTGGCCGGGTCGGTGCCCAGGAACACGCCGCCCTTTGCGCTGTGCCGCAGCGCGGCGGTGAGCGCCCAGCGGCCGTCCAGCAGCACGCCGGCCCGGCGCCCGCCCGTCCTCGCCCCCGTGTCGGTGGTCGATCCCGCCCCCTCGACGGGGTCGACCACCCATGGCGGGCAGCGGTAGGACGCGGTGCGGACGTCCTCGACCGACTCGCCGTCCGGGCCGCGCAGCATCGAGCGGTACGCGCCGTCGTTGCCGAGCAGCGCGCGGCCGGCGAAGCCGCCGTAGCGGTAGTGCACCAGGCTGCCGGGGCGGTACGGGCGGTCGGAGAGAATCGCCGGTCCGGGCATTCCCTCGGTGGCCCGGTGGAGTTCCTCGGCGAGCCGGCGGAATTGTTCGTCGCCGTCCGGATAGACGGTGATGAATTTCCCGGCCGAAGCCCGGTCGCTGTTGCGGGAATTGATTTCGTGCAGGCGTTCCCGGTCGGCGGTGAACTTGAAGGCACAAGGGTCTTCGGCGATCACCGCTGCGACCGCGGCCAGCACCTCGGCCCCGACCGGGGAGGCGGCGGCGACGTGCAGCTTCCAGCCCTGTTCGGGCAGTTCGCGGCCGGGCGGCCGGACCGTGCACCAGAAGCCCTCGACCGCGATCGTCCAGTCGCCGTCTCCGCCCCGGGCCCGGCTGCCGGCCACGGCCGCCCGCGCCACCTCCACCAACGTGCCGTCCGCCCCCGGCTCGTCGTCGACCGGTACCGGCCCCCCTGTCCTGCGCAGCGGTGTGCCCGCCCCCATCTGCTTCACACCCCTTCGCGGTGGACTCGACCGATCGCGGTCTGCGGAAGTTCACGAGAGGCTCGCCCGCGCCGGTCGAATTCCGCCGGGAATTTCGGCCGGTCGCCTTTTTCGACCCCCCGGTCGAGGCAACTCTCGTTCGCAGGACTGAAGTTACTTTCGGGGAGGGGGTGACTCAACACCGGACGAGTCACTTCACTCTTAAGGGTGATCGGGATTCGTTTTCGAATACGTTCGCCCTGACGGGTCTGGGCAGGGCGTTCCACGCGCCCACCGGCCCGCCGGCGCTGCCGACCGCCCGGAAGTGCCCGTTCGGACGCCCGCCTACCGCTTGCCATCGTGTTGACGCTCAGGTGTGCGAGTCGTCCGCAGGGTGGGTGGTGGACGGGCCCGGCCGGGCGGGGCCGTGGCACGCGGTAGTCTCGACAGGTGCCGAAACTGTCCGACGTCATCGCCGTGCTCGAAGAGATCTACCCCCCGCAGTGGGCGGAGTCCTGGGACGCGGTGGGCCTGGTCTGCGGCGATCCCGAGGCCGAGGTGGGCCGGGTGCTGTTCGCCGTCGACCCCGTGCAGGCCGTGGTGGACGAGGCCGTCGAGTGGGGCGCCGACCTGCTGATCACCCACCACCCGCTCTACCTGCGCGGCACCACCACGGTCGCCGCGACCGGCTTCAAGGGCCGGGTGGTGCACACCCTGATCAAGCACGACATCGCGCTGCACGTCGCGCACACCAACGCCGACCACGCCGACCCGGGCGTCTCCGACGCCCTCGCCGAGGCCGTCGGACTGAAGGTCACCGGCCCGCTGGTGGCCGACCCGACCGACCCGGCGGGACGCCGCGGCAGCGGCCGGATCGGCGAACTCCCGCAGCCGATGACGCTGAGCGCGTTCGCCGCCCAGGTCGCCGCCGGACTGCCCGCCACCGCGGCGGGCGTCCGGGCCGCCGGCGACCCGGAGCAGCAGGTGCGCCGGGTCGCGGTCTGCGGCGGCTCGGGCGACTCCTTCCTCGCCGAGGCCCGCAAGGCCGGCGTGGACGCCTACCTCACCGCCGACCTGCGCCACCACCCCGCGTCCGAGGCCACCGAGGCGGCACCCGTCGCCTTGGTCGACGCCGCGCACTGGGCCACCGAGTGGCCCTGGCTCACCCTCGCCGCCCGCGAGCTCACCAGCCGTGCCACCGACCGCGGTTGGCCACTGGAGACCCGCATCTCCACCCGGGTCACCGACCCGTGGACGGCGCACGCGCCGATGCCGTACGCCCCCTGACACCCGTCGAACCCACACACAGGAGCCATCCCGCGTGAACGCCGCGCCCGCCGACCAGATCCGCCTGCTCGACCTGCAGGCCATCGACTCCCGTCTCGACCAGCTGGCCCACCGGCGCCGCACCCTGCCCGAGCACGCCGAGATCGACAAGGCCACCGCCGACCACACCGCCCTCAAGGACCTGGTGGTCGCCGCCCAGGCCCAGCTCGGCGACACCACCCGCGAGCAGACCAAGGCCGAGGCGGACGTCGAGCAGGTCCGTGCCCGGTCCGCCCGCAACCAGCAGCGGATGGACTCCGGCGCGGTCACCTCGCCGAAGGACCTGGAGAACCTCCAGCACGAGAACGCCTCGCTGGCCAAGCGCCAGGGCGACCTGGAGGACATCGTGCTGGAGGTGATGGAGCGCCTGGAGTCCGCGCAGACCCGGGTCACCGAGCTCACCGCCCGCCTGGAGCACTCCGCCGTCGTGGTCGCCGAGGCCGAGGGCCGCCGCGACGCCAAGTTCGCCGAGATCGACGGCGAGGTCGAGAAGGTCCGCCGCGACCGCGAGGCCGTCGCCAACGTCATCCCCGCCGACCTGATGAAGGCCTACCTGCGCCTGCGCGAGCAGCAGGGCGGCGTCGGCGCGGCCCGCCTGTACCAGCGCCGCTGCGAGGGCTGCCGCACCGAGTTCTCCATCACCGAGTTCAACGCGATCAAGGCCGAGCCGGCCGACAAGGTGCTGCGCTGCGAGAACTGCGGCCGGATCCTGGTCCGCACCGGCGAGTCGGGCGTCTGACCCCGGTGGCCGGAGCCCGGTTCATCGTCCAGGCCGACGGCGGCTCCCGGGGCAACCCGGGGCCGGCCGGCTACGGCGCGGTGGTCCTCGACGCCCGCACCGGCGAGATCCTGGCCGAGGCCGCCGAGTTCATCGGACGGGCGACCAACAACGTCGCCGAGTACAAGGGCCTGATCGCCGGGCTGAAGGCCGCCCGCGCACTCGACCCGGACGCCCGGATCCTGGTCGAGATGGACTCCAAGCTGGTCGTCGAGCAGATGTCCGGCCGCTGGAAGATCAAGCACCCCGACATGCAGCCGCTCGCCGCCGAGGCCCGCGGCATCGCCGGGCGCGGCAACGTCGAGTACACCTGGATCCCGCGGGAGAAGAACAAGGAGGCCGACCGGCTCGCCAACGAGGCGATGGACGCCGGGAAGCACGGCCGCCAGTGGGAGCCCAAGGCCCGGGCCGCCGCCGCCCCCGTGGTGGACGAGCCGCTGCCCGCCGCACCCGCACCCCGGGTCGGCTGGGCCGGGCCCGCCGACCTCGGCACCCCCACCACGCTGGTGTTCCTCCGGCACGGCGAGACCCCGCTCACCCCGCTCCGGCAGTTCTCCGGCAGCACCGGCAGCGACCCCGGCCTCTCCGAGAAGGGCGTCTGGCAGGCCGAACGCACCGCCGAGGCGCTCGCCGCCCGCGGCACCGTGCAGGCCGTGGTCTGCTCGCCGATGCTGCGCACCCGGCAGACCGCCGAGGCCGTCGCCCGGCGCCTCGGCCTGGACGTGCGGATCGAAGAGGGCCTGCGGGAGCTCGACTTCGGCGACTGGGAGGGCCTCACCTTCGCCGAGGTGATGGAACGCCACCCCGACGACCTGACCGCCTTCTTCGGATCCGCGAAGGCCAAGCCCACCGGCAGCGCCGAATCGCTCACCACGCTCGCCCACCGGGCCGGGCAGGCCCGCGACAAGATCCTCGCCCGCTACCCGGGCAAGACCGTCCTGGTGGTCTCGCACGTCAGCCCGATCAAGACCCTGGTCCGGCTCGCCCTCGGCGCCCCGCCGGACGCCGTGCACCGGATGGAACTCTCCGCGGCCTCGCTGTGCGCCGTCCAGTACTACAGCGACGGCAACGCCTCGCTGCGGCTGCTCAACGACACCTCGCACCTGCGCTGACGTCGTCGTGGTGGCGGACGGTCAGTGCACGTCCGTCACCACGACGTCCAGCTGCCACGGCTTGCGGGCCGTGCCGCGCGCCGCGACCTCCACCCGGTAACCCAGCTGCGCCAGCGCGTCCACCAACTCGCCCGGCGAGGACGGCTCCAGGCCCGCGGCCAGCAGGTCGCGCACCAGACGGCCCTTGGTCGCCTTGTTGAAGTGGCTGACCACGGAACGCTTCAGCACCCCGTCCACCTCGCGCTCCTGCAGCACCCGCACCGTCACCGTCCGGCCCGCCACCTCACCCGCCGGCTTCCACGCCGCCGCGTAGGCCGAACTGCGCAGATCCAGCACCAGCCCGGCCGCGGCCTCCTCCGGCAGGACGCTGTCCATCGCCGTCCGCCAGTACGGGCCGAGCGCGCCCAGCGGCGGCAGCTTCACGCCCATCGCGCAGCGGTACGGCGGGATCCGGTCGCCGATCCGCACCGCGCCCCACAGGCCGGAGAACACCAGCAGCGAACGCTCTGCCAGCGCGTACGCCCGCTCGTCCAGCTTCGCCAGGCCCAGATTGTCGAACAGCACCCCGGTGTACACCTCGCCGGCCGGGCGCGCCCCCGCCGTCAACAGCCCCGCGTTCTTGGCCACCTCCCCGCGCAGGCCCTTGCTCAGCCCCAACACCTCGGCCGCCCGCTCCTCGTCCCCCGCACACAGCTCCACCAGCGCCGCCAGCGCCTTCTCCCGCGCCCCGGTCAGCCCCGCCAACGAGAGCCCCGCCACCTCCACCGGCACACCCGCCTCCGGCGCGGCCTTCCCCTCCGACGGCGGCAGCAGAACCAGCACGGCAACACCTTTCAACGACCCACAACAGACCCGGTCAACCCTAACGACCAGCGGGTCCGCACCCCGAATCCGCGACCGTCCGCACTGTGGCGCGGTGTGGTTGCCGCCGTGCTCCGGCGAACTACCGCCCGCGGGCGGCGACCACCGCCGCGCCCGTGCCGAGGGCCAGGCAGAGCGGGGCGTAGACGCGGCGGTCCAGGCGGACGAAGTCCGGGGTGCGGCCGGTGAAGACGAGCGGGCCGGCCAGGGCGCGGGTCAGCAGGGCGCCGGCGACGCCCGCCGCGCCGGCGGTGCGCAGGCGGCGCGGGCCGACCGGGGGCAGCACTCCGCCGCGGGCGGCGACCAGGTAGGCGCCGGTGCCGAGCAGCCCGGCCACGGCCAGGCAGGCTCCGGCGGAGGGGAGTCGGTCGGGGGCGACGCCGACCACCAGGTCGGCGAACTGCTCGCGGTCCCGGCACGGCCACGGCGAACGGGACCACACCGCGTGCAGCGCGCCGACGGCGGCCAGCGTGCCCGCGACGGCGGTCGCCGTGGCCCGCACCCCGCGCCCGCCTCCGGCCGCGTCCGTCCCGTCCCCGCAGCACCGGCACTCCGAACCCGGCGCCACCCACTGCCGATTGTCCGTCCGAGCTGTCACGGCCCCACCCCTTCCCACGGCCAATCCCCGTGCACCGCCGCCGGTTTCACGGCCGGTCCGGGTGCACCAACCACGCTACTGCGCCTTACGCTGCGACCATGCCGCGCCGAAAGCTCAGCGTCCGGGCCGCCCAGACCGCCAGGATCAACACCGAACTCGCCGACCTCAGAAGCCTTCTGGAGATCCGCACCGACTGGCCGCCGGAAGTCCTCGCGGAGGCCGAGCGGGCTGCCTCGCTGCCCCGCCTGCCCGAGTTCGACGCCACCGACCTCGACCTGTTCACCCTCGACCCGCCGGGCTCCCGCGACCTCGACCAGGCCATGCACCTGGCCCGCCGCGGCGGCGGCTACCGGGTGCACTACGCGATCGCGGACGTCGCGTCCTACGTCTCGCCGGGCGGCGCGATCGACACCGAGGCCGGCCGGCGCGTCCAGACGCTGTACTTCCCGGACGGCAACGTGCCGCTGCACCCGGCCCGGCTCTCCGAGGGCGCGGCCAGCCTGCTGCCGGGCGAACTGCGGCCCGCCCTGCTCTGGCAGCTCGACCTGGACGCCGACGGCGCGCTGCTACTGGCCGACGTGCGCCGGGCCCGGGTCCGCTCACGACGGCGGCTGGACTACGCCACCGTCCAGGGCCGGATCGACGCCGGCGGCGCGGACGAGCAGCTCACCCTGCTCGCCGAGATCGGCCGGCTCCGCGAGGCGCAGGAAGAGGCCCGCGGCGGGGTCAGCCTGCCGATCCCCGAGCAGGAGGTGGAGGCCGTCAACGGCGGCTACCGGCTCCGCTACCGGGCGCCCCGGCCCGCCGACGGCTGGAACGCCCAGCTCTCGCTGCTCACCGGCATGGCCGCCGCCGAGCTGATGCTGGACGCCGGGATCGGCCTGCTGCGCACCCTGCCCACCGCCCCCGAGTCCGCCTTCGAGCGGCTGCGCCGGGTCGCCGCCGCACTCGAGGTGCCCTGGCCGGACGGGCTGCCCTACCCGCAGCTGATCCGCTCCCTCGATCCGACCCGCACCGCTGACGCCGCGTTCCTGAACGAGTGCACGGGCCTGCTGCGCGGCGCGGGCTACCACGCGTTCGACACCGCCCGCGGCACCGTCCCGCCCGCCGACCCCGGGCACGCCGCGCTGGCCGCCCCCTACGCCCACTGCACCGCGCCGCTGCGCCGCCTCGGCGACCGGTACGCGCTGGAGGTCTGCCTCGCGGTGGCCGGCGGCACCGATGTCCCGGGCTGGGTGCGGGACGCCCTGCCGCTGGTGCCCGCGCGGATGAGCAGCGGCGACCGCCGCGCGCACGCGGTGGAGCGCGCCTGCGTGGACCTGGTGGAGGCGGAGCTGCTGCGCGGCCGGGTGGGCGAGGACTTCCGGGCGGTGGTGATCGACGTGGACGAGCGCCGGCCGGGCACCGGCACGGTGCAGCTGCGCCGTCCCGCGGTGGTCGCCAAGTGCGACGCTGCCGACCGGCTGCCGCTGGGCCGCCGGGTGACCGTCCGGCTCACCCTGGCCGACCCGGTCGCCCGGGCTGTCCGGTTCGCGCTGGTGCCCGACGCACAAGGGCCTTCGGGGGCTGCCGAGGCCGGTGCGATGATCGGAGAATGAGCCGACCGAGCACTGCTCCCGACCGCCGCCGCCGGCTGATCGTCCTGGCCATCTGCTGTCTGAGCCTGTTCATCGTCGGCCTGGACAACACCGTGGTGAACATCGCGCTGCCCGCCATCCAGCGCGACCTGGGCGCGCCCGCGTCCGGCCTGCAGTGGGTGATCGACGCCTACACGCTGGTGCTGGCCTCGCTGCTGATGCTGTCCGGGTCGATCGCGGACCGGATCGGCCGCCGCCGGGTGTTCCGGACGGGGCTGCTGCTGTTCGTGCTCGGCTCGCTGCTGTGCAGCCTGGCGCCGGGCCTGGGCTGGCTGATCGCGTTCCGGGCGGTGCAGGCGGTCGGCGGGTCGATGCTCAACCCGGTGGCGATGTCGATCATCACCAACACCTTCACCGACCGGAAGGAGCGGGCGCAGGCGATCGGCGTGTGGGGCGGCGTGGTCGGCATCAGCATGGCGCTCGGTCCGCTGATCGGCGGGTTCCTGGTGGACAGCGCGGGCTGGCCGTCGATCTTCCTGATCAACATCCCGGTCGGGCTGGCGGCCTTCGTGCTGACGCACCGCTACGTCCCGGAGTCCCGGGCGCCGCGGGCCCGCCGGCTGGACCCGGTCGGCCAGCTGCTGATGGTGCTGATGCTGGGCTGCGGCACCGCCGCGATCATCGAGGGGCCGGGCCACGGCTGGACCTCGCCGGGCATCCTGGCGCTGGCCGGGGTGGCGCTCGCCGCGCTGCTGGTGTTCCCGTTCTGGGAGCGACGGGTGCCTGAGCCGCTGATCGACCCGCGGTTCTTCCGCAGCGCCCCCTTCACCGGGGCCACCGTCACGGCGGTGTGCGCGTTCGCGGCGCTCGCGGGCTTCCTGTTCCTGAACACCCTGTACCTGCAGAACGTGCGGCACTACGCCCCGGTGGTGGCCGGCCTGTGGACGCTGCCGATGGCCGGGCTGACGCTGCTGACCGCCCCGCTGTCCGGCCGGATCGTCGGCAGCCGCGGCCCGCGCCTGCCGCTGCTGGTGGCGGGTGCGGCGATCGCCGCCAGCGGGGTGCTGCTGACCGGGCTGACGGCCGACTCCTCGGCCCTCCTGCTGCTGCCCGCGTACGCGCTGTTCGGGCTGGGCTTCGGCATGGTGAACGCGCCGATCACCAACTCGGCGGTCTCCGGCATGCCGCTGGCCCAGGCCGGGGTGGCCGCCGCGGTGGCCTCCACCAGCCGGCAGGTCGGCCAGTCGCTGGGCGTCGCGGTGATCGGCTCGGTGGTGGCCGGCGCGGTCGCCTCGGCCGGGAGCTTCACGCCCGCCACCCACGCCGGCTGGTGGATCGTGGCCGGCCTGGGCCTGACCGTCTTCGTCCTCGGCCTGGTCACCACCACCCCGTGGGCGGCCGGCACGGCGGCCCGGGTTGCTGCTCGCTTCGACCGCCAGGTCCCGGGCGGGGTACGGGAAGCCTCCGCGGAGCGGCTACCATGACCCTTACGGCGGACGAGCCGGCCGGGCGGTCGCGTCGGGTCCCTTCTGGGGGCTCGCCGAGGAACGTCCGGGCTCCACAGAGCAGGGTGGTGGGTAACGCCCACCCGGGGTGACCCGCGGGACAGTGCCACAGAAAGTAGACCGCCCACCGCTTCGGCGGCGGGTAAGGGTGAAACGGTGGTGTAAGAGACCACCAGCGACCGAGGTGACTCGGCCGGCTCGGTAAACCCCACTCGGAGCAAGGTCAAGATCGACACCCTCGGGTGTCGTGCGCGGGTGTTCGAGGGCTGCTCGCCCGAGCTCGCGGGTAGACCGCACGAGGCTGTCGGCAACGGCAGCCCTAGATGGATGGCCGCCTCCCCGGGCCGCGCAAGCACCCCGGGAGACAGAACCCGGCGTACAGGCCGACTCGTCCGCCGCCTTCGGGTTCTCCGCCGCACGCCGAATGCGTGCCCGCGTGATCGTGTGCCAACTCTCCGTGTTTTCGCCATCGGCTTTCCGGAATGGGCAAAGCGCTGTCCGAATGTCGATTCGTCGGCGTACCGCCAATTCGCTGTCGAGTTGTTTCGGCGCGGACATTTCAACTTCGGACACGGCGAAGGGGCGGTCACCTTTCGGTGACCGCCCCTCACTTGCTACCGGACCGCCTCAGGCCCAGCGGGCCCGCGGATAGGTCAGGCCTTGCCCCAGGTGTTGGTGGACCACAGCGCGCTACCGTTGGTCGGGGTGCTGCCCGCGCGGTAGGTGACCATGTTGCCGTCCGACTGGATCCGGGTCCACGCGCCCGGGTTGTCCCAGGTGCCGTTGGTCCAGTACGCGGCCTTGTCGTCGGCCACGCCGAAGACGCCGCTGGGGTCCTGGACCGTGAGCGCGCCCGGGTGCCCCTGGGTGTTGGCCGCCCAGATGACGCCGCCGTCCTTCTTGCGGTAGAGCACCAGGTTGCCGTCAGCCTGCTGGATCAGGATGGTGGTGCTGGACTCCAGCCAGTTGTTCGCGAAGATGGCCTGGCCGTACTGACCGGTGCCCTTCAGGTTGTCGGCCGGCGAGTCGACGTACTGGCCGTTCACGTAGTCCGGGAAGAAGCCGGCGTCGTTTCGCCAGTACGGGGTGCCGCCGTTCGAGTTGCCGACCAGCAGCTCGCCGCCGTCCAGGACGAACACGGCGTTCGTCTTGTTCCAGGTGCCGGTGGACCACACGGCGCTCACGCCGTCCTGCTTGTAGATGACGAAGTTGCCGTCGGCCTGCATGACGGCGGAGGCGCCGTTGTTGCCCCAGGTCTTGCTGGACCACAGGACCTGGATCTGCTTGCCGTTGTCAGCGGTCAAGTACTGGACCAGGTTGCCGTCGGTCTGCATCGTCAGGGTGCTGTAGCCGACCTTCACGCTGTCGCCCGGCTTCAGGCTGTCGCCCGGGTTCAGCAGGGCGTAGGTCGGGGTGACGATGACGCCCTGCGGGGCGGCCTTGGCGGTCTTGGCCTGCGCGGCGACCTTCGGCATGGTGCGCGCGGTCGACGCGGTCTTCACGGCCTTGGTGCTGATCTTGCCCTTGGGCGCCGGAGCGGCGGAGGCCGCCGGCACCGCGACGGCCGTCATGGCACCGGCTGCGATCAGCAGCGCGGCGGCACGAGTGAACGTGCTCATACGCATGGGTCCCCCCTCGAAGAGAAATGGCTGGAGCCCGTGATGAATCCAGCGGAGAATTCATACACCCAGCCGCGGACAGTGTTGCAGGCGGGGTGGGTAACTCGCGAGGGATATTCGTACGAATCGTCAGCAGACCTTCGCCGCAACGCCGAAGAGCCCGGCCGCGCGAGTGCGGACGGGCTCTTCGGGCAATGCCGGCGGAGGGTCAGCCCACCGAGGAGTTGTAGCTCTCGATGGCGGGCTGGAGCTCCTTGGCGGCGTCCGCGAGCGCCTGCTGGGCGGTCTTGGTGCCCGCGATGGTCTGCTCGATCGCGGTCTCCACGCCCTTGCGGGCCTGCGGCATGACGCCGAGCAGGCAGCCGGCCGTGGCCGTGGTCGGCTTGGTGGCCTTCAGCTGCTCGATCGCGGTCTGGAACTGCGGGAACTTGCCCACCCACTCCTTGTCGGCGGGCAGGTCCAGCGCCTTGGAGTTGACCGGGAAGTAGCCGGTGCCGGTGTGCCAGACGGCCTGCTGCTCGGGGGCGGTGAGGAACTTCTCGAACTCCCAGGAGGCGCGCTTCTGGGCGTCGGAGTGGCCGGGGCCGGAGATCCACAGCGAGGCGCCGCCGATGATCGGGCCGCCCTGGTCACCGGCCGCGGTCTTCGGGAACTGGGCGGTGCCGACGGTGAACTTGGCGGCCTCGGTGTAGCCGCGCAGCACGCCGGTGGACTCCAGGTGCATGGCGACCGTGCCGGCCTTGAACGCGGCCTGCGCGTCCGGGGTCTGACGGCCCGTGTTGGCCGCGTAGCCGCCCTTGACCAGGTCGGCCCACCACTGGACGATCTCGGCGCCCTTGGCGGAGTCGAAGGCCACCTTGCCGGCCTTGCCGCTGCGGCCGTTGTCGGCGTCGCAGTACAGCGCGCCGTTCTCGGCCAGCAGCTGCTCGACGAACCAGCCGTAGATGGCCGCGCCGAAGCCGTACCGGACGGTCTTGCCGCTGTCGTCCTTCTTGGTCAACTGCTTGGCCATGTCGCCGAGTTCGGCGAGCGTCGTGGGCGGCTTGGCCGGGTCGAGGCCGGCCTCCTTGAACGCGTCGTCGTTCAGGTACAGCAGCGGCATCGAGGAGTTGAACGGCATCGACTGCAGCTTGCCGCCGACCGAGTAGTAGTTCCGGATGTTGGCCTGCAGGTCGTCCAGCGAGTAGCCGTCCTTGTCGGCGAACGCCTGCGCCGGGACGGTCTGCTTGGAGTCGATCATGAAGCGGGTGCCGATGTCGTAGACCTGCACCACCGCGGGCGTGGCCTTCTGCTGCACCGAGGCCTTGTACTTGGCGATCAGGTCGTCGTAGGTGCCCTGGAACAGCGGCTTGACCTCGATCTTGCCCTGGTGCGCGGCGTTGAACTGGTTGACCAGGGCGGTCAGCTGCTCGGCGTTCTTGCCGGTCATCGAGTGCCAGAACTCGATGCTGGTCACACCGGACGCCTGGTCCAGCGCGGAGGCGGCCGGGGCGCCGGACTCGTCGGAGGAGCCGCCGGAGCCGCTCGAGCTGCAGGCGGTCAGGGCCAGGCCGGACACCAGCAGCGCGGCGAGCGCGCGGGCACTTCTCTTCACGGGTTCTCTCTCTTCTGCGAGGGTTGGTACCGGGAGCGGTGGTACGGGCGGAGCGAAGTGGCGGTGCGTCAGCGGACGGCGCCCGCGGTCAGGCCGCGGACGATGAACCGCTGGCCGAACAGCACCAGCGCCAGCGTGGGCAGCAGCGACAGCACCACGCCGGCCATGATCAGGCCGGGGTCGGTCATCTCGGAGTCCCGCAGCGAGGTCAGGCCGATCTGCAGGGTCTGCATGTTGGCGGTGCGGGTGATGATCAGCGGCCAGAAGTACTGGTTCCAGGACGACAGGAAGACGTAGATGGCCAGCGCGGCCAGGGCCGGCTTGTTCAGCGGCACCAGGATCCGCCACAGGAACCGCCAGTGGCCGGCCCCGTCGATCCGGGCGGCGTCCCGCAGCTCGCCCGGGAACTGGCGGAACGACTGCCGCAGCATGAACGTCCCGAAGCCGGACGCCAGGAACGGCAGCACCAGGCCGAAGTAGGTGTTGCCCATGCCCCAGTCCGACAGCGTCAGGTAGTTGGGGATGATGATGGCTTCCCACGGCACCATCAGGGTGGCCAGGAACAGGCCGAACACGATGCTCCGGCCGCGCATCGGCAGGAACACGAAGGCGTACGCGGCGAGCACCGCGGTGAACAGCTGCGCCACCGTGATCAGGCCCGCCACCAGCATCGAGTTGCCGTACTGGCGGAACAGCGGGATGGCGTGCACGGCGCCGGAGAAGTTCTCCCCGGTGAGCGAGTGCGGCATCATCGCGGGCGGGTAGCTGGCGATCTCGTCCGGGCGCATGAAGGCGCCGGCGAAGACGTAGTAGACCGGGAAGGCGACCGTCAGCACGGCCACGGCGAGCACTGCCCAGACCCCGACCCGGCCCAACGTGTCGCGGACGCGCAGCGGCGGGCGGGCGGTGCGGGCGGGCTCGGCGACGGCGGGCGCCTTGGTGAGGGTGGTCATGCGTAGTGCACCTTCCGCTCCAGGACTCCGAACTGCACGGCAGTGCAGCACAGCACGACCACCATCAGCACCACGGCCTGCGCGCTGGCGGTGCCGAAGTCGCTGGAGCCGTAGGCGAACGCCTTCTCGTACACGGAGTAGACCAGGGTGCGGGTGGAGCCGTCCGGGCCGCCCTTGGTGAGGATGTGGATCTGGCCGAAGCTCTGCAGCGCGTTCACGGTGGAGATCACCACCAGGAAGAACAGGCTGGGGCCGAGCATCGGAATGGTGATCGAGCGGGCCAGCCGGAAGCCGGACGCGCCGTCCAGCCGGGCGGCCTCGGTGATCTCGCCCGGGATCGAGCCGATGCCGGCCGAGAGCACCAGCACGTTGTAGCCGAGGTTCATCCAGATCGTGGAGATCGCGACGGAGATCAGCGCCCACTGGGAGTCGGTCAACCAGCCCACCGGGCCCAGACCGAGGTGCGACAGCAGCCCGTTGAGCACACCGCTGGCGGGGTTGTAGAACACCGAGAAGACCACCGAGGCGCTCGCCACCGAGAACGCGAACGGCAGCGCGAAGGCGGATCGCAGCAGCCGCACGCCGCGGATCCGACCCTCCATCAGCAGGACCAGCAGCAGCGCCCCGAGCACTCCGGGGACCACCGTGAACAGCACGAACAGCGCGGTGGTGACCAGCGTGGTGCGGAAGTCCGCCGAGGAGAGCAGGTCGGTGTAGTGCTTCATGCCGACGTACTTGGAGGGCGCGCCGAACAGGTCGTTGGCGTGTGCGCTCAGGTAGAAGGTGCGCCCCAGCGGATAGACGATGAAGAGCGCGAAGACCACTACCGAGGGCAGCAGGAAGGCCCAGGCGAGCCCGTGCTCGCCGAGACGGCGCCGCGGCTCGGGTGGGCTTGATGCGGTCGGCATGGTGCGCGTCCGCCTTTCGTGACGTTGGTTCCGGCCAAACCGTGTCGTCCTCGAACGACGGGTCGGCGAGGAGAGGGTGAGCGGAGGGTTTCGCGCAGTTTACGCGTTCGCGTCACATCCGAGGGGAGAGCTGTCGCCACCCCGTCACTGTCTGTTCCGCGCCCTCGCGCAGCCGTTGTTCCGTCAGGTCTACCGGCCGGTAGGAATACTGACTTCCGATCACTGTGCGTGGCAAGGCTTCGGACGCGTCCGATTGATCTTCAGTTGTCCGGGGAGCCGGGCTTCTGCCCGGTTTCGGTCAGCGCAGCAGGCGCCGCTCCTTGGCGATCGCGACCGCGCCGGAGCGGGTGTCCGCGCCGAGCTTGGCGTAGATCCGGCCGAGGTGGGTCTTGACGGTGGCCTCGCTGATGAACAGTGCCCGGGCGATCTCCCGGTTGCCCAGGCCCTGGCCGAGCTGGTCGAGGATGTCCTGTTCACGGTCGGTGAGTTGGGGCAGGGGGGAGCGCATCCGGGCCATCACCCGGGACGCGACCGGCGGGGACAGCGCCGGCCGGCCCGCCGCGGCCGAGCGGATCGCCGCGAACAGCTCGGCCGGGCGCTCCGCCTTCAACAGATACCCCGTCGCGCCCGCGTTGATGGCCCGGGTGATGTCGGCGTCGGTGTCGAAGGTGGTCAGCACCAGAACATGGCTGTCGCCCGGGCCGGCCAGGATCCGCCGGGTGGCCTCCACCCCGTCGATGCCGCTGCCGAGTTGAAGGTCCATCAGCACCACGTCCGGCTGCAGGCGGGCGGCCAGCGTCACCGCCTCCTCGCCGGTGCTGGCCTCGCCGACCACCTCGATCGCCCCGTCGCTGGCCAGCAGCGCCAGCAGCCCGGCCCGGACCATCGCGTGGTCGTCGCAGATCAGCAGCCTGACCTTGTCGTTGTCGTTCATGGACCCTCCGTGCGGTGCGGGTGGTGCGGGCGGTGCGGTGTGCTGTCAGCGGGCCTCCGGTGGGCTCTCGAAGCGTGGGCTCTCGACGGGTGGGCTCTCGGGCGGTGAACCCTCGGGTGACGGACTCCCGGCCGGTGGGCTCTCCAGCGGGACGGCGGCCGAGACCACGGTGCCCTCGCCCGGGGCCGACTCGACGGTGAGCGTGCCGCCCAACTGCCGTAGCCGGGCCCGCATCGCGGGCAGCCCGTGGCCGCGCCCGTGGCCGCGCCCGCGGCCCTCGCCGGCCGGCCCGCCCGCGCCGCGGCCGCCGGGTGGCGGGGTGAAGCCGCGGCCGTCGTCCGCGACGTCCAGCACCGCCTGGTCGCCCAGGTAGGACAGCGTGATCGAGGCCCGGCCGGCCCGGGCGTGCTCCCGGACGTTGGCCAGCGCGCCCTGGGCGATCCGCAGCAGCGCGGACTGCGCGGCGGCCGGCATCGGCGCCGGGCTGCCGTCCAGCTGGAAGCGGACCGGCAGGCCGCTCTCCGCGGCCTCCCGCTCGGCGAGGGCGGCCAACGCGGCCTCCAGCGTGCCCTGTTCGGCGAGATCGGCCGGGGCGAGGTCGTGCACGAAACGGCGGGCCTCGGCGAGGTTCCGGGCGGTGATCGCGGCGGCCGTCCGGACATGGCCGCGGGCGGCCGCCGCATCCTGCTCCCAGGCCAACTCGGCGGCCTGCAGCAGCATTTGCTGGCTGGACAGGCCCTGGGCCAGGGTGTCGTGGATCTCGACGGACAGCCGCTCGCGCTCGGACAGCGCGCCCTGCCGGCGCTCCACGGCGGCCAGCTCCCGACGGGCCCGGATCAGGTCGATGATCAGCTTGTGCTGCCGGGCGCCCTGCCGCTGCATGTACAGGAACACCGCGGTGGCCAGCGCGGCGACCGCCGGGGGCAGCAGCACCAGCGTCGGATCGGCGCCCGGCAGCCGCAGTTGGGACACCATCACCAGCGCGGTGAGCCCCGACACCAGCGGGATCGCCGTCCGCGGCGGGAACGCCCGCAGCACCGTGTACACCAGCGGGACGGCGCACCAGGCGAAGCTGGGCGCCATCAGCACCAGCACCGCCCAACTGCCCAGCACCGCCGCCAGCCAGGCCTGCCGGCGCTCGGAGAGACCGGACAGGTGCCCGGCGGCGAGGGCGATGCTCAGCGCGATCACCCACGGTGTCAGCGGGCTGGCCAGGTGGTGCGTCAGGTAGCGCGCCAGCGAGGTGCCGAGCAGCAGTACGAAGGCCAGCCGCATGACCATCGCGAGCCAGCCCGCGTCCGGGTCGGCCGCCCGGGAGAGCGGGAGACGCATCATGGCCGACCTCCTTTCGCGCGCTGTCGGCACCGGCAGGCACACTGCCGGCACTTGGATGGTGCCCGCGGATCACGGTTCGCACATCAACCGATCGGTTGACACGGTTGTCGTCCATCATGCTCCGCCGGTCCAGCCGCTTCGCCGATCCGCGGTGGGGGTCCGGCCGCGAACCATGGAGAGCGAGGCCGGCGCACCCCAGCAGTCCGGCACCGAACCACCGATCCAGGAGCCGAAGATGAAGAAGCTGAGCACTCGTACCCGCGTTGTCACCGGTGCCGTCGCGGTGGCCGCGGTCGGCGCGAGCGTGGTCGGCGCCGTCTCCGCCAGCGCCGAGACGCCGAACGCGGCCCCCGCCACCGCCGTCTCGTCCGACGTCCAGAACAAGAACACCTTCGACACCTCGCACCTGACGGTCGAGGCCGCCACCAAGGCCGCCCAGGCCAGCCTGGACGCCGCGGCCAAGGCCGGCCAGAAGATCTCCGTCGCGGTCGTCGACCGGAACGGCAATGTGATCGTCGAGCTGCGCGGAGACGGCGCCGGCCCGCAGTCCTTCGAGTCCGCCCAGCGCAAGGCCTACACCGCGGTGTCCTGGAACGCCCCGACCTCCGAGCTGGTCAAGCGCCTGGCCCAGGCACCGAACCTGAAGGACATCCCCGGCACGCTGTTCCTCGGCGGCGGCGCCCCGGTCCAGCTGAAGGGCGCCCCGATCGCGGCCGTCGGCGTGGCCGGCGCCCCCAGCGCCGACCAGGACGAGCAGTTCGCCCAGGCGGGGGTCGCCGCGCTGAACAAGTGAGGCCCGGCGCCGCAGAGCCGGTGGCCCGCTCCCGGCGGAGCGGGCCACCGGCCCGGTCGGTGCGCTGCGCGGAGGCTCAGACCTCGCGAGGCACCTGCTCGGGTCCGCGAGGTAGCCGTTCGGGTTCGCGGTAGGCGCACAGCGCCCAGATCACAAAGACGTCCAACGCGATCAGCACCAGCGACCACAGCGGGTAGTAGGGGATGTCGAGGAAGTTGTCCAGCAGACTCAGCGCGGCGAAGAACACACCGGCGATCCGGGCCCAGAGCATGCCGGTGAGCACGCACAGGCCGGTCAGCGCGACCAGCGCGCCGATCACCACGTGGATCCAGCCCCACGAGGTGAGGCTGAAGCGGAAGACGTACTGGGGGGTGGTCACGAAGATGTCGTCCTTGGCGATCGCCATGATCCCGCGGAACACCTCCAGCAGACCGCTCACCAGCATCAGCACACCGGCGAACAGCACAGTCCCGGACACCCAGGGCTTGTTCCCGGGGGCCGGTGAAGCGGGCGGCCCTGGCGCTGCCGGGGCCGGACCGACGGACGAGCTCATGGGAGACCTCCTTGGCCGAAGTTGACCTGTGACGACCCTCGGCCCGTCCAGCCGCCGGGGCACCCCGACGACTCCGTTCGGGTGACTCCCCGCCGCCCGCACCCCCGCCCCGGCCCGCCCGCCACGGCCCCGCCGCGTACCGGATCGCCCCGGCCGCGCGCGCTGTGTTTACTGGTCACAGTGCCCGGGCGCCCGGCGAGGAGGTGCCGAAGCCATGGCCGACACCAGCTGGAACGACCTGCCGCAGCCGCTGCGCCGGGTACTGGACGGTACGCCCGCCGGCGTCGCCGTCCTCGACACCCACCTGCGCTTCCGCTACGTCAACCCGGCGCTGGCCGCGATGAACGGCATCCCCGCCGAGCGCCACCTCGGCCACACCGTCGCCGAACTGTTCCCCGGCCTCGACGCCCGCGACGACCTGCTGCGCGAGGTGCTCGCCGACGGCCGCCCCCGCGAGATCACCTCCAGCGGCCACACCCGGGCCGGCTCCCCGCAGCACCGCCGCTACTGGTACGGCGCCTACCACCGGCTGGAGACCGCCGGACAGCCCGCCGGCCTGGTCGGCATCCTGCTGGAGGTCACCGCCAGCCACCGGCAGCAGCGCGAACTCGAACAGGCCCGGGCCCGGCTCGCCCTGCTCGACACCGCCGCCACCCGGATCGGCACCACCCTCGACGTGGAGACCACCTGCGGCGAACTCGCCACCTTCCTGATCGAGCACCTCGCCGACGCCGCCACCGTCGAACTGCTCCCGCACTCCGACAGCCAGCACGCCCGCCCCCTCCCCGACGGCGGCCGCCGCCTGCTGCGCACCGCGATCACCGCCAGGCCCGACCTGCTGGAGCGGATCCGGGTGCTCGGCGAACGCGGCGAGTACGTCGACTACGGGCCCGACTCCGCCGTGCCGCGCTGTCTGGCCGAGGGCCGCCCGGTGATCGAGAACCAACTGACCGAGGCCGACGCGCGCCGCACGGCCCCCAACCCGGACCGGATCGCCGACTTCGGCGTGCTCGGCGTCCACGCCGCGATGGTGGTGCCGCTCACCGCCCGCGGCCACCGGATCGGCACCGCCACCCTGCTGCGCACCGGCCCCTCCCCGGGCTTCGGCGAGGACGACGCCGTCGCCGCCCAGGACCTCGCCGTGCGCGCCGCCATCAACCTCGACAACGCCCGCCGCTACAGCCGCGAACACGCCGTCGCCGTCGACCTGCAGCGCGCCATGCTCGCCGAACCCGGCACCCCGCACCCCGACATCACCGTCGCCTTCCGCTACCGCCCGGCCGGCACCAGCGCCCTGATCGGCGGCGACTGGTACGAGACGGTGGCGCTGCCCGACGGCCGCACCGTGCTGGCCATCGGCGACGTGATGGGCCACGGCATCGAGGCCGCCGCCGACATGAGCCACTACCAGGCGATGCTCCGCGCGATGGCCCTGCTGGAGCCGAGCGCAGACCGGCTGCTGACCCGGATGGACGGCCTGGCCGGCGAGGTGCACGACTACCGCCCGTCCACCTGCCTGGCGGTGTACGCCGAACCCGCCCGCGGCCGCTACTGCTTCGCCAGCGCCGGCCACCTGCCGCCCGCCGTGGTCCGGCCCAACGGCGAGGTGGCGCTGCTGCCGGTGGCGCCCGGCCCGCCGCTCGCCACCGGCCACAACGGCTACGTCCCGAGCTACGCGGTGGTCCCGCCCGACCACGTCCTGCTGCTGTTCACCGACGGCCTGGTGGAGCGCCGCGGCGAGGACATCGACCGCTCGCTGGAGCGGCTCACCGCCCGGCGGCTGCCCGCCGGGGCCGGTCCGGAACGGCTGCTGGACGCGGTGCTGGCCGGCGCCCCCGACCCCGCCGAGGACGACATCGCGCTGCTCGCCGCCGCCCCCGCCCGGCCGCGCCCCGGGCAGGCGGGCAGCGGGGAGGTGCTGACGGCGCTGACCGGCGGGCGGTGGCAGCCGCTGCGCCGGTGACGGGCCGTCACGAGGTGAGCGAGCGGAGCGCGAGTGCGCGCAGGTCGGCCAGCCGGTTCCGGTCGAAGCCGTGGTAGACGGCGTTGGTGCAGAGCACCACGTAGCGGCCGGTGTGCGGGGCGAGGAACAGGCTGGTGCCGGTGAAACCGTGGTGGTAGGCCACCGACTCGTCGGCGGTGACCAGCCAGGCGAGGCCGCGGTGCAGGCCGGGTTCGACGGCGGCGCAGGGGCGGCGGCTCTCGGTGAACCAGTCGGCCAGCGGGCTCGCCCCGGCCAGCAGGTGCTCGGCGTAGGCGGCGAGGTCGGCGGCGGTGGAGAACACCCCCGCGTGGCCGGCCACCCCGCCGAGCAGCGCGGCGCTCGGGTCGTGCGGCGCGCCCCAGGTGCGGGGTGCGTCGCGCAGGCGCTGTTCGGTCGGGGCGAGCTGCGGGTCGCGCGGCAGCGGTCCGTAGACGGTGGCGGTCAGGCCGAGGTCGCGCCAGAGTTCGTCGGCGAGCAGGTGCAGGGGGTTGCCCAGCAGGGCGGGCAGCAGCAGGCCGAGCAGGATGAAGCCGCGGTCGATGTAGCGGTACCGGCTGCCGGGCGGGCTGACCAGCGGCTCGGCGCACAGGTGCTCGATCAGCGGTCGGCCGGTGTGTTCGTAGCCGGCCAGGCCGGTCCACGGGAGCAGGCCGGAGGTGTGGCAGAGCAGCTGCCGGACGGTCAAGTTGCCGCCGGGGGAGGGAAGTTCGGCCAGGTGTTCGCGCAGCGGGGCGTCCAGGTCGAGCCGGCCGGCGCGGACGGCGGCGCCGACCAGTGGCCAGGTGGCGAGCACCTTGGTGAGCGAGGCGAGGTCGTAGCGGGTGCCCGGGCCGGGCCGGGCGTCGCCGCACTCGGGGGCGACCAGGCCGTGCCCGACGGTGACCCGGCCGGCGCCCACCTCCCCGACGGTCAGCACCCCGCCGGGGAACAGCCCGGCGTCCACGGACCCGGCGAGGCCGGCGCCGAGGACGGCGGCGGTGTCGGCGCTCCACGTGGAGTTCTGCATGGCATCCCTCTCGCCCGGACAGGCCCTGGTCCGCATTCTCGCCCGCGCCGGACGGCGAAGACCAGGGGCCGTCAGGTGGGCTGCGGGGCCAGGGCGTCGAGGGCGGCCAGTGCGCGGTCGGCGTCGTCGGCGGGGACGAACAGGTGGTCGTGGTGGAAGCCGGCCACCACGTTGCAGCTGATGCCGTGCTCGGCGAGCGCGGCGGAGACCGCGGCGGTGAGGCCGACGGCGTCCAGCGCGGAGTGCACCCGCAGGGTGATCCAGGCGGCGGTGAACGCGTGCGGCAGGCCGAGCGAGTCGGCCTCCTCCTCGAGGACGACGAAGGTCACGCCCTCGGGTTCGGCCACCGTGACGACCGGTCGCAGCCCGGCGGGAACCCGGCCGGGCAGTGTGCAGTACACGTAGCGGCCGGGGTTGAGGACGGGGCTCAAGCCGGAGAGCAGCTGTCGAAGATCGCGTTCGCCTGACATGGCCGTCACCGTAGTGGCTGCGGGCGGCGGGGCGGGAGCGCTGCGGGGCGTGTCGGTGTCACTCGTAGACGCGGGCCGCGTCGAGCTGCCAGGCGACCGACGTCCAGGTCACCGGTTCGATCGGCGGGGCGTCGGAGAATCTCGGTGGCAGGCCGAGGGAGGAGTCGAGCCAGGACTCCCAGGACGTCAAGAACCCGGCCAGCGAGCCGCTCGCCCAGCCACCGCCGTCGCCGGCCCACAGACCGCGGGCCACCCGGTCCGCCGTCCAGGCGCGGTCCCGCGCGTAGTCGGCGGCCAGCGCGCGCAGCAGGATCCGCAGTTCGCCGGAGGTGGCCACGTCCAGCTCCTCGCCCAGCGGGGCGGGTTCGGCGGGCCCGGCCGGTGGTGCGGCGAGGGCACCGAGCAGTTGGTCGGCCAGGCCGGACCAGCCCGGGTCCGGGGCCCGCTCGGGGAGGGCGGCGGCCCAGCGGAGCAGGACGTCGTCCACGTCCGGGCCCTGGCCCGCGAAGTGCGCGGACAGGTGCCGCAGCAGGGCGAGGAAGTCCTCGGCGGTCTCGACCGGGTCCGTCGTCGTGTTCGTCACGGCGCGAGGTTAGAGCCGGGCAGGCGCTCGGTTCGACCGGTTATTTCGGCTGTCCTCTGCCACTCAACCTTGACCGTTTGCCACTGAAGTCTGACCGCCCCAACCCGGGATCGTTCAGATCATTCGGGCGGGCCCGCGGCGCGCAGTGACGGCATCACCGGGCGACTTGGGAAGATCCTCGATCATCAGCGGGCCCGGATAGAACACGCCGCTACGCGGGCCGAACATGTGATCTTGAAGGGTCGAGAGGGCCGCACGGCGCGCGACCGCGAGGGTCAGGTCAAGTTGGCGGCCCGCTCGCTGAGGTCTTCAGCGCCGTGTACGCCGCGGATGCGGCGGAGCCGCGCCTGCATGTCGTCAACGGCGTCGGAGACCTTGATGGACCTCACCCCGTTCGCGCAGTCGAGGAAGTCGCCCCACGTGGAGATGGCGGCTTCGTAGTTCTCCTGCCGGAACTGGACGGTGCCGAGGTCGGCCAGAACGATGGCACGACTTCGTTGGCGGTCGAGTCCGTGGATATCGAGCGAGTGGTGAAGGTGGTCCTGTGCTGCGTCGTAGTCCCCGAGGCGCGCGAGGATCATGCCGGAGTGGTGGGCCCACCGGCCAATGCTGAAGTGCGAGGCCCACGAGTCGCCTGCCTCGGTGGATGCTCGCTCGATGTGGGCCTGTGAGGCGCTGAGCATCTGCGTGGCGGTCTTGCGGTCGTCGTCCTGGGCCGCGGCGTCGGCGAGGGTCGTCTCGTAGTAGGCGAGTGCCTTGGGGTCGTCCAAGCGTTTGGCCTGGTCGACGCACTCCTCGGCGATCTGGACGGCGGCGGCCCGGTAGCCGAGGTCGATCGCCTGGACGGCGAGTCCTCGCAACGCGGTCGCGGAGAGCTCGGCGTCGCCGGCTTCGGCAGCAAGCCGGAAGGCGTGGGCGTAGTAGCGCTGCGCGAAGCCGTGGTCTCCTTCGTCCTGGGCCATCCAGCCGATCAGGTGGACCAGTTGGGACGTGGCGCCGTACAGGTCGCGCCCGACTTCTTCGGTCCAGGAGCCGCTGAGCCACTTCGAGACGGAGGTGGTCAGGTAGTGGACGGCGGTGGAGCGCGCGTGGCCGCCGCCGATCTCCGCTGCCGCGTCACCCAGTGACTTGATCATGGTCCGGACCGCCGCGACCTCGCCGCGGCCGACCTTCACCGCGGATTCGCTCTGCGCGCGTGTCCTGCGGGTGATGCCGTCGAGGTCCGGCAGCCCGAGGGCGGCGAGGGCGTATCCGCCCGATGCGGTCATGAACGTACGGCGGTCCATGTCGTCGCTCCTCCCCAGCTCGATCACTGAGGCCACGGTATCGCCGGGCCGTACTGGGCTTGCATCTTCACTCGATCTTCCCTGCGGGGCTTCGAGTTGAAGCCCAAGCACCTTGACAAGGTAGGGAAGCCAGTAGTCGGGAGTCCGATCGTCTCCCTTCTCCCAGCGCCACACTGCGTGCCGGCCGGGCCCGTCACCGCCGCGACCCTCGGCGGCTCCGAGTTCGCGTGCTAAGCGCGCCTTGGACCAGCCGCGTTTCTCTCGGGCCTTGGTGATCAGCTCTGCGATGGGCCGTCCCCCCGACATCGCACCACTCCCTGGACTACAACCTGGCCTACATCTGGCACACGCCTGGCAACTCCCGTACGTACCGCACAGGCTAGTTGACTGTGAGTCACGCCACAGGGGCGGGTGGGCTCAATGAGTCGAGTCCTTCCCAGTTCGATCCGTGGCAAGCCAACTTCGTACATGGGGAGCGTGAGTTGCATGCCTGTGCCAGTTCGTACACCTATCGACAGCGGCCTCACCGCTTGCGGGCGGCACCGTGGACGGCATCGAGACCCTGCGGGGACGGCGCTCGCCGGCTTATGGGTACTTGGCAACGCGGCCGTGATCAACCTCCTGGGCGTCTCCGTGCACAACCAGCTCGACCACCGCGCGGGCCCTCACGGCATGGCGCCGGCATCCTCCCGGGATGTCGAACCGTACAGCTGAGGAACCGGTGCTCCGAGCGGCTCCGACGCGGTCCTTCTGTCTGCTCATCACTTCAATTCGCCACCGGCTCATGCTGGTTGAACCCGTTGAACGGATTGAACAGGACCACGGAATCGAGGCCATACCGCCGGCATGCGGCCGGAGGTTCACTGTGTTGGCCGCCAAGACGCCCGGAGCGATCCGAGGAGTTCCTCTGCCCGCCACGGCCCGAAAGGGGTGTCCACATGATCGAGCAGCCGCCACCCGTACAACCCCTGGGCGCCACCTGGGCGCGTTGGAGCGTGGACGTCCAGCAGGAGGACGGCGTCACACGACTTCGCGGCTACGTCCGGCGCAAGCTCACCGAATGGGAGTATCCCGAGGACGCAGAACAGGCGTTCGTCGTCTGCCTCCTGGTGACGGAGCTGGTGGGCAACGCCCTCCGCCACTGCAAGCCGATACTCGACATGGTCGACCTCCTCCTCTGGTCCAGCGGCGGAACCGTGACCGTGATCGTCTCCGACGCGAGCCCCGTAGGGCCGACGCTGACAGAGGCTGGCGACACCGACGAATCCGGGCGCGGCCTTGCTCTGACCGTTGCATCGTCCACCGCATGCGGCTGGTGCCGGAGCCGATCCGGCAAGAGCATCTGGGCAACGGTCGGACCTGAGCCGCTCACCGAGGCCGAACACCGGCTCGGCGAGCTCGCGGCGGCCAGAGCGTCCTGAATGGCGACTTCACCACTCGTGACCAGGTCATAAGCCCTTTCTGGCAAGGCACATGAGGGCCAATCAGATCTCGCATACTAGGCGCTTCCCCCTATGCAAGGAGTCCCATGAGTACACAGCCCACGACCAGCGAGGCCGAGGAGCTGCGCGAGCAGGTGATCGCCACGCTGAGGGAATCGGGCGACCTCACGTCGGCCGCCGTGGAGCAGGCCATGCGCAGGGTCCAGCGACACGAGTTCACCCCGGGCGCGTCGCTGAAGGAGGCATACAGCGCCTTCGACGCCGTGGTCACGAAGGTCACCGAGAGCGGCTCGGCCACCAGCTCGGTGTCCGCGCCGCAGATCCAGGCCTTCATGCTGGAACAGGCCGGCATCGCCCCCGGCATGCGAGTGCTGGAGATCGGCTCCGGCGGCTACAACGCCGCGCTTATCGCCGAGCTGGTCGGCGAGGACGGTCACGTCGTGACCATGGACATCGACGCCGATGTCACCGACCGGGCCGAGCGGCTCCTCAAGCAGCAGGGCTACGGCCGAGTCAGCGTGGTGACGGGCGACGCCGCGGCGGCCGTGCCGGGCGGCGGCCTGTTCGACGTGATCCTCGTGACCGCCGGCGCGTGGGACGTGGCACCGGCCTGGCTCGACCAGCTTGCCCAGGCCGGGAAGCTCGTGCTGCCCCTGCGCGTCAGGGGACTGACCCGCTCGATCGCGTTCACCCGAAGCGGCGACCACCTGGTGAGCGAGTCGGTGCGCGTGTGCGGCTTTGTGCCGATGCAGGGAGCCGACGCGCACCACACCCAGGTTCTCCTGGTGACCGGGACCGAAGAGATCGCCCTCAAGTTCGACGACGAGATCATGGGCGACCCCAGCCACCTGGACAACGCCGTCAAGACCGCCAGGACCGAGACGTGGACCGGCGTGACACTGGGCGCGCAGGAGCCCTTCGACTCCTTGCAGATGTGGCTGGCCACCCAGCTCGACGGCTTCTGCACGATGACCATCCGCGAAGACCTGGACACCGGGATCGTGGCCCCCGCGAACAAGTGGTTCTCCATGGCGCACGTCGACGGGAACTCCTTCGGCTACGTCACCTGGAAGCGGCTCGACGCCGAAGGGGTCGGCAAGGGGATCGAGTTCGGCGTCCACGCCCTCGGGCCGCAGGCCGCCGACCTGGCCGAGAAGATCGCCGACCTCATCCGGGACTGGGACCGCGACCGCCGACACGGCGCCGGCCCGACCTTCCGGGTCTTCCCGGCGGACACCCCTGACGACGAGCTGACCGGCCAGCGCGTCGTGAACAAGCGAAACAGCCGGATCACGATCTCCTGGCCTGCCGCGTAAGGCAGCAGGCCAGGCGTTCTGCACCACCCAACCATCATGTGAGGAGAGTGATCGCCATGTCGGTCATGCTGGCTGAGCGTCCGGTCGCCGAGAGCGACCCGTTCGACCTGGACATCCGGGTCGTGGTCGCCGCGCACCCGAGCGGGAAGCTGATGTGCGCCACCAACGACGGCTGCGGCAGCACCTGCTCGACGGGGGCCAGCGCCTGCGCGTCGGGTGTCGCGGACCCGTCCTGACCCGCTGACGGGGGTGGGCCGCAGGAGCATCCCTCGGCCCACCCCCGTTCCGTTACCGGCTCACAGAACGGTGCAGTCAGGAGGGGAACCGTTGAGCGAGACACCACCGGTCTACCGCTGGAGCGGCGCGGCGATGCTGCGCGCCAGCACCTACCAACCACGTACCGGCCCTCCTCGTCGGCATCGGCTCCGCGACGCAGTGGTGGTTCCAGCGGTTCAAGGACACCGCCCGGCCCGACGCCGACCAGTTCCTCGACCTGTTCTGGCGCGTTCCGCCCGCTCAGCACGGCGACGTGCTGAGCGAGATCGGCACATGGGCCGCAGGCCTGCGCACTGAGCGGCTCGTCGCTCAACTTCACGTGTCCGGCTACCAGCCACAACCCGGCCGGTACGGCCACGGCCAGGCCTTGGACGCCGCACACGCGGTCTTCGCCGCCGACAGCGCGGCTGCCGTCACCCAGATCCGTGCCGCACTGGCAGCCGAGGTCCCCATGCAGGCGCTGGCCGCTGCCAGCATGGTCGACATCGCGGCATCCCTCGCAGCTCATCCCGCCCAGGGCCTGGGATGGCTGTGCACGGTGCTGCCGCGCCGTACCGGCCCGACCGATGCTGAGCTCCGCAGGACCACCGAGAAGTTCACAAGCCCCGGCGCTCCCGCGCCGGCACTGCTGGACCTGCCGGGCGGTGACCTGATCACCATGGCGTGGCAGCAACGAGCGACCGCCCTTGCCGCCTACCGGGACCATCTCGGCCAGCAGGATCGAGACCCCTCCACCGTGCTGCGGTCCCTGCTCCACGGCCATCACCTTCGGGCCGTCGCCGCGGACCCGGTCCGGGAAGAGGCGACCGACCGCCTCGCGAGATCCTGCGCGCTGTCTCTCACCTCCCGGAGGCCCCGGTGACCGTCACTGCGGGTGTAGATCCGCCGTGGGCCGATCAGAGCCTCGACAACGGGGCCGCCGGAATCGCACTGCTGCACACCGAGCGCGCCCGCACCGGTGAGAGCAACTGGAGCCAAGCGCACACCTGGATCAGCCGCGCCATCGCCTACGACGTGAACGCGAGCGACAGCGCAGGCCTGTTCCTCGGTGCACCCGCCATCGCCTTCGTCCTGCACGCCGCCGCCGAGCCGCCCGAGCGCTACCAGAGCGCCCGCGCCGAGCTGGACCGGCACGTACGCGCAATCGCCCACCGGCGCGCCGACGCCGGCCTGGCTCGCATCAGCGCAGGCCGGCCCACCAGATTCCACGAATACGACCTGCTGTACGGCCTCACCGGGATCGGTGCGCTCCTGCTCAGGACCCAGCCGGGCAGCGCCGCCCTCGAACACGTCCTGACCTATGTCGTCGAACTGACTCACCCGATCCAGCGGCACCAGGAGCGGCTGCCCGGCTGGTGGGCCGGGCACGGCTTCCACTGGCACGACGGTGCCCACCACGGTCCCGAACACCTCAACTTCGGAGTGGCACACGGTATCGCCGGACCGCTGCTGCTCCTCGCCCAAGCCGCCCGTCGTGGAATCACCGTCCCCGGCCACCTCGAAGCCATCCTGACCATCATCACGTGGCTGGATCGATGGAAGCAGACCGGTCCAGCCGGAGCATGGTGGCCGGAGACGGTCGACCTTTCGGAGATCTCCGCAGGCCGTCCCCGGCAGAAGCAGCCAGGCAGACCGAGTTGGTGCTACGGGACACCGGGCATCGCCCGAGCAGGCCAACTGGCCTCCATCGCACTCAACGACACCGGTCGCCAACACGGCTACGAACAGGCCATCGATGACTGCCTCACCGACACAGAACAGCTCCGGCGGATCACCGACTCGGGCCTGTGCCATGGCTGGGCCGGACTCCATCAGACCGTCTGGCATGCCGCACGGGACTCTGCCGCCCACGACCTTGCCCAGCACCTGGCCGCCATCGGTGAGCACCTGCGCCAGACCCCGGCCACCGGGGAGGGCTTCCTGAACGGCACCGCCGGGACGGAGCTCGCCCTCGCCGCCCACACGACGAACCAGCCTCCCGCATCCGGATGGGACACATGCCTGCTCATCAACTGACCCCACGCGACCCGGTCCAGGTCGAATCCGCCGTCCTGCGCGTCCTTGCCGACACCCAGATCGAAGACGCGGCGAACAGCGCCTGCCTCGACCCCACGGAGCTTGCGACCGCCGTCGACCTGTACCGGCAAGCCGGCCGCGACGCGCTCCACCAGCAGACGGACCGTACCTGCTGGCAGGCCTACATCGAGTTCGCCGACTGGACAGCCGCCGAATCCGTCATCGCCCGTCACCTCGCACCCACACTCCGAAGCACCGAGCCGCACGGCGTGACCTGGTGGTTCATTCGGAAGTACCCCTGCTGGCGCCTGCGTCTGCACCACGACCCCAGCCGGGGCAACCCTGGCGCTGAGATCGCGGACCTCCTGGACGAGCTCACCGCCAGCGGCAAGGTCAAGCGATGGTGGCGCGGCCTCTACGAACCCGAAACGGCAGCCTTCGGCGGCGTCCAGGCGATGAACACCGCGCATACGCTGTTTTACGCCGACAGCGGCTTCATCCTCCAGAACCCCATCGGCCGGCATCAAGAACTGGGCCGCCGTGAACTGTCCATGCTGCTCTGCACCAGCATGTTCCACGCGGCCGGCCTGGAGTGGTACGAGATGGGCGACGTCTGGCAGAAGGTCGCCCGGGAACGCCCGATCCCGAGCAATCTGCCGGACCACCGCCTCGAACAGATCGCTGACCAGATCCGTCCGCTCCTCCTCGCCGACACCGCACCAGAAGGCCCGCTGTTCCACAACAACGGCCCCGCCGCCTACGCCGCTGCGTGGGCTGACGCATTCCGAGCGGCAGGAACCGCACTCGGAACCGGGTCACGGGCGGGAGAGCTGGAACGCGGCCTGCGCCAGGTACTGGCATACCACGTGATCTTCCACTGGAACCGGCTCGGTCTGTCCGCCGACTTCCAGGCCGCGCTTTCCCACGCCGCCGCACGCGCCGTGCTAGCCGAGACGACGGAGAGCACCACGGCGACCGCTCTCCACCGCTGACCCGGCAGCCCTACACAGACCGGAGCTGATGGGCACAGCAACTCGCCTGCTGTGTCTGCGGATTCACCACATCGGGTACGCATGTGCGATACCCGGTGAGGCGTCGGCGGACCCGGCGTAGCGTCCTGCTCTCCGATCAACGGCGGCACAAGCTCCCAGCCGCTCTCCCGTCGTCTCGCAGCACCCTCGCCGGAAGGAGATGTTCTTGTCGCAGGAGATGACCGACGACGATGAAATCGGCCTGATCGAGGAGGGAGACGAGTACTCGCAGCGCCTGGCTTCCATGACGTTCCGGCAGATGACGACGAGACTGCCGCTCCTCACGGCACGCTCCGTCGCGTTGGCGTGGCGGGTCGACAGGCCGGCAGTCATCGGCCTGCTCCTCTGTCAGGCGGTGTCCGGGATCGCGGAGGCAACGGGCCTCCTCGCGATGGCTGGCACGATCGGCGCTCTGTTCTCCTCCGGCCGGATCGTCGAGCACTTGTTGGCCGCGTGGGTGTCGGTCCTGATCCTGGTGTCCGCAGCCGGCCTGCACGCGATTCTGGGCATCGTTACGAACTGGCTGTCGTCCAGGCTCATCCCGGCGGTCCAGCAGGAAGCCGAGATCCTGTTCCTGGAGGCGACGCTGAACGTCGAGCTGTCCGCCTACGACAGCCCCGGCTTCCGCGACCGCAAGGACGCCGCCGAACGGGGCGCCGAGTGGGCCGGAGATCTCTTCTCCACCGGGCAGAACCTCATCGCCGCGGCGGCCTCCATGGTGGCCGGAGCAGTCGTCCTGGCGGCCTTCCACCCGCTTCTGCTGCCACTTCTGGTCATCGCCGGCATCCCGCAGGGCTGGGCGCAGATCCACGCCGCCAGGGCGGCCCGCATGGCGTTCACCAGCACCATGAGCCTCAGTCGAATGCGATACATGCTGCGCTGGCACCTCTCCGCCCGGGAGACCGCCGATCAGATCCGCACCGGGACGATGACGCCGTTCCTGATGCGCCGGTACCGGCAGGTCGCGGCGGGCCTCTACGAGTCGCAGCGCCGTTCGTCCGCCCTCGGGGCCCGAGCCTCCCTGATCGGCGCGGCCTTCGGCGGCGTCGCCTCCGGAGCAGTCTGGGCTGTTCTGATCTGGCTGCTGTCCACCGGCCGGCTTTCCGCGGCGTCCGGCGGGGCAGCGGCGTTCGCGCTCCGGTCCGTCGCCTCGGGGACGCGAGGCATCGCGAACGCCGGAGCCCGCATGTTCCGCGACGGACTGTACTTCCAGGACTGGTCGGACTTTCTCACGGAGGCCGGCGGCTACCGGATCAACCGCGGTCAGACCGCTGTGGACCGCGTCCACGAGGTCCAGGTCGAGTGCTTGAGCTACCGGTACGACGGAGCCGAACGTGACGCCCTCACGGACGTCAGCCTCAACGTTCAACGAGGCGAGGTGATCGCCCTGGTCGGCGAGAACGGCTCCGGGAAGACCACGCTCTCGAAGCTCCTCGCCGGGCTCTACCTCCCCACCGGCGGTGCCGTGAGATGGGACGGCGTGGACACCCGCGACATGGACCCGCACGCGGCGTGGAAGCACACCGCGGTCGTCCCGCAGGACTTCGCCCGCTGGCCGTTCACCGCCCGCCAGAACATCACCCAAGGCCAGCCGCTCCCGGGCGGCGACAAGGTCATCCGGCAGGCCTGCGAGATCTCCGGCGCGGGCGACGTCATCGACGACCTGGGCAGCGGCCTCGACACCCTCCTCACGCGCGACTGGGCCGGCGGTGAGGCACTCTCCGGCGGCCAGTGGCAGCGCATCGCCCTCGCCCGCGCCTTCTACCGCCCGGCCCCCCTGCTGATCCTGGACGAGCCCACCTCGGCCCTGGACCCTCGCGCCGAGCACCGCATCTTCGCGAACCTCCGTGAACTCGCCCAGGACCGCGCCGTGGTCCTGGTGACGCACCGGCTGGCGAATGTGTCCATCGCCGACCGGATCGTGGTCCTCGAACACGGCCAGATCATCCAGCAAGGCACCTTCGACGAACTCGTCAACCAACCCGGTCGCCTACGCGAGCTCTGGGACTTGCAGAACGACCGAGCGACCGTCCCGCCGCAGCGAGACAACCAGCACACCGAAAGGACGATGCCGTGAGCGGACCGCTTGCCCATCCGATTCCCACCGTCCGCCGGGCAACTCCCGCTGACGCCAGCGAGATTGCCAGACTCCGATCCGAGCTGATCCTCTCCGCTCCCATGGACGCCGAGTGGCTGGCGATCTGCACCGAGCAGTTGGCGGAGCGACTGGCGGACGAGAACGACGCAGTCGCCTACGTCGTCGATACTCCCGACGGGGGCCTGGCCTCGTGCGCGCTCGCGCTCATCCACCGCGTCCTGCCGGCCGCCAAGTACCCGAAGGGACTCGCAGCCCGCATCCACGCCGTTGCCACAGCCCCGGACTACCGGCGCCGAGGGTACGCGACAGCAGTGGTCAAGACAGTCGTCGAGCACCTCGCCGCACACGGCTGCACCCTGTTCGAGCTGTACGCGAGCGACGGCTCCGCGCCGCTCTACCGTGCCGTCGGCTTCGAGAGCGACCCAGCCGCCATGAGGATGACTCGCTTTTCTACCGGGTCGACTGTGTCGCCCTGATCGCCGGTCGCGCCGCCACCACTACCGATGCCATCTGAACGTGGTGTTCCGGCGTCTGTCGAACCCGCAGTCCTTGACCGTGCGAGTGTGACGACCGGTGACCCGGATGAAGTCGGCTGTGGTCCTCTCCCTCGTGCGAGGTGAGCGCGACGGTGCCAAGTCCGTTGCCTGACGCGGCCGGTCCATACCTCATGCGAGGTCTGCCCAACGGCGGCATCTCTCCGTGCGTTGGCGCGCCGGGCGGTTGCGGACACCTGACCAAGGCGTCATGTCCCCTGATCGTACTGACCCAGTTCGCGGAGGTGCGGGGAAGGCGCGACTGAACGATCTGCCGTCGTTCGACATTTCGGCGGCCGGGTATCGGAAGGGGTTGTCGAACGACAGTTACCGATATATCGTCGAGTTATCGAGATGCTTCACCGATGGAGCGTCCGACAACCATGGGGAGTGGATCATGCGTTACGACAAGCGTTACGGCGCGGAGAGTCGGCGTCGCTGGGCCGAAGGGGCGCGGCGGGCCGGGGAGGGCGAGGAGTTCGAGGTGCGGGCCGCGTTCGGGCCGTTCGGGGCGCCGGGGCGGCCGATGCCGCCGTTCGGTCCGGGGTTCGGGCCGCGCGGGCGCGGCTTCGGCGGCCACGGGACGCGCGGGCACGGCGGCCGGCGCGGCGGGCGGGCCCGGCGGGGCGATGTGCGGGCCTCGCTGCTCGCGCTGCTGCGGGAGCGGCCGATGCACGGCTACGAGATGATCACCGAGATCGGCGAGCGCACCGGCGGAGTCTGGCGGCCCAGCCCGGGTTCGGTGTACCCGACGCTCCAGTTGCTGGAGGAGGAGGGGCTGATCAAGGCCAACGAGGAGTCCGGCAAGAAGCTGTTCGAACTGACCGAGCAGGGCCGGGCCGAGGCCGAGCAGGGCCCCGAGTCCCCGTGGGACGAGGCCGGCCGGCAGGGCGACTGGGAGGCCGTGCAGGAGGTCGGCGCCGCGCTCGCGGCGGTGGACCACGCGGTGCGCCAGGTCATGATGACCGGCACCGAGGAGCAGCGCGCCAAGGGCCTGGCCGTGCTGGCCGAGACGAAGAAGAAGCTGTACCTGATCCTGGCCGAAGAGGCCTGAGAGCGGGCGGCGGGCGTCAGCCGCTGGCGGCCTCGTCGTACTCGTAGCGCCAGCGGAACCGGCCCTTGGCGTTGTACTCCTTGGCACGCCGGTAGACCAGCGTGACCGCCGGGGTGTCCCCGTGCGCGGGGACGGGCACCCGGTAGACCTTCGGGACGGACTGCAGCGGGCTCAGCAGGATCGGCAGCACCCTGCCGTCCAGCGGGCCGCCGAGGAATGCGGTGTCGGCGCTTCTCACCGCTCCAGGGTAGGGCGACGGGCGGGATGTCCGGTGCGGGCGGGTGTGTCCGCCGCGGCGGCGGAAGGTGTGACGGGGACGGCACCGCCAACGGTCATTCGGAGGGCTCCGGGACCCTTATCCTGCTACGTACGCCCCCGGGGGTTGCCCCGGGTCCGCGGGCCCGTACGGGCCGGGTGGGGCGCGCCGAGGTGCGCCCGCCCGCCGAGCGAGACTCTCGTACTCCGTACCCGCCCCCGGAACGTCGGCCGGCCGGAGAACCCGGCCCCGGTCGACGACAGACGCCCCCGCGCGTGGTGCACCGATGAGGGAAGCAGCGAGCGGCTCCGTGTGTTGGCGTCGTTTGTTGCGTAGGTGGCCGTGCCGTACCAGGCACGGCAGCTCAGCGGGTGCGGAAGGGGCCAGATGGAAGCCAGCAGCAGGTGGACGTCCTGGTGGCGGCGGGACCGGAAGGACGACCCGGGCGCCGGAGAGGACGCGGCTGCGAAGCTGGATCTGCTGCTGGGGGCGGTCCGGTCGGGGTTCCCGGTGGCGCCGGCGGCGCACCCGGAGGGGTACCGGTGTTCGTGCGACCGGGTCGGCTGTCCGGCCCCGGCCCAGCATCCGGTCTCCTTCGCCTGGCAGTCCCAGGCCACCACCGACGCCGAGCAGTTGGCGCACTGGCTGACCCGCGACCCGGAGGCGAACTTCGTCACCGCGACGGGCCGCGCGCACGACGTGCTGGACGTGCCGGCCGAGGCCGGGGTGCTGGCGCTGCGGCGGCTGGACGCGCTCGGCGTGGGCGGCCCGGTGGCGGCGGTCGGCAACGACCGGTACCTGTTCTTCACCGCGACCCGCGGCACCCCGCAGGACGAGGACGAGTGGTGGCCCAGCGCGCTGGACTCCACCCCCGAGACGGTCTCCGAGCACCCCGGGCTGCGCTGGCACTGCCGCGGCTCGTACACCCTGGTCCCGCCGGCCGCGCTGACCGACGGCTCCCGGGTGCGCTGGCTGCGCGGCCCCGACCAGCAACTGCCGGACCCGCTGCGGGTGCTGGACGTGCTGACCGACGCGTGCACCGAGGTCGGCGCCGTCGCCGAGGAGCAGTGGCTGATCGGCTGAGCCGAAGCAGGCCCAGGAGCAGGAGCAGGAGCAGGAACGACGGAGCGGCCCGTTCCCCCGGGTGGGGTGGCGGGCCGCTCCGTCGTACCGGGAAGGTCAGGGCAGGGTGAGGATCTCCGCGCCGTCGGCGGTGACCACCAGGGTGTGCTCGAACTGGGCGGTGCGCTTGCGGTCCTTGGTGACGACCGTCCAGCCGTCCGGCCAGATGTCGTAGTCGTAGCTGCCCAGGGTGAGCATCGGCTCGATGGTGAAGGTCATGCCCGGCTTGATCACCTGGGTGGCCCGCTCGCTGTCGTAGTGCGGGATGATCAGGCCGGAGTGGAACGAGGTGTTGATGCCGTGGCCGGTGAAGTCGCGGACCACGCCGTAGCCGAAGCGCTTGGCGTAGGACTCGATGACCCGCCCGATCACGTTGATCTGCCGGCCCGGCTTGACCGCCTTGATCGCCCGGTCGAGGGATTCCCGGGTGCGCTCCACCAGCAGCCGGGACTCCTCGTCCACGTTGCCGCACAGGTAGGTGGCGTTCAGGTCGCCGTGCACCCCGTGGATGTACGCGGTGGCGTCGATGTTGACGATGTCGCCGTCCTGCAGCACGGTCGAGTCCGGGATGCCGTGGCAGATCACCTCGTTGATCGAGGTGCAGACCGACTTCGGGAAGCCCCGGTAGCCGAGGTCGGACGGGTACGCGCCGTGGTCGCACATGTACTCGTGCGCGACGGCGTCGAGCGCGTCGGTGGTGACACCGGGGGCGATCAGCTTCGCGGCCTCCGCCATCGCCTGCGCCGCGATCCGGCCGGCGATCCGCATCTTCTCGACGGTCTCCGCGGTCTGCACCTCGGGGCCGGTGTACGGGGTCGGCGCGGGCTTGCCGACGTACTCCGGGCGCGCGATGTGCGCGGGGACCTTGCGGGTGGGGGACTGCGTGCCGGGTACCAGAGCCATGACCGCGAGTGTATCGGCCGTCATCCGCCCGCCCCGGGCCGTGTGCGCGGCCGGGCCACCGGGAATGATCACTGCTGACCGCCGCGGCCCTCGCCGCGGGGCCCACCAGGACGGGAGACGAGACGATGGTGTTCGGCCGCAGCAAGCCCACCGGGCAGCCGGGGGAGTGGTTCTACTGCATCAAGCACGGCAAGGTCGAGGAAGGCCCGGAGTGCCCCGCCAAGGACCGGCTCGGCCCCTACGCCACCCGCGAGGAGGCCGCGCGCGCCCTGGAGACCGCCGCCGAGCGCAACCAGGAGTGGAAGCAGGACCCGCGCTGGAACGACGAGGACGAGCCGGGCACCGAAGGCTGACGGAGGCTCAGGACACGCCCTCGGAGACGCCCGCCGCCTTCGCCGCTTCCGCCGCCTGCCGCTCGTGCTGGGCCCGCACCGCCAGTGCGTGCGGGTCGGTGCGGGAGTCCCAGGCCAGCAGCTTGGGGATGGACGCCGTCAGCGCCAGCACGCCCAGCACGCACATCACGCCGCCGGTCCAGATCGAGGCCCGCGTCCCGATCATCGCGGCCATGCCGCCGGCCCGGACCTGGCCCAGCTGCGGGCCGACCGAGTACGACAGCACCTCCACCCCGGCGAGGCGGCCGCGCAGCTCGTCGGGGATGGACTGGTTCCAGATCGTCGACCGGGCCACCCCGCTGATGTCGTCGGCGGCGCCCGCCAGCGCCAGGCACACCAGCACCAGCCAGATGTTCCCGGCGAGGCCCGCCAGCGCCATCGACGCGCCCCAGCCGAGCGCCGCGAACAGCAGCATCCGGCCGTGCCGGTGGACGCGCGACATCCAGCCGCTGGTCGCCGACACCACCAGCGCGCCGGCCGCCATCGCCGAGTACAGCAGGCCCAGCGCCCACTCCGCGTCCAACTCTGCGGCCAGGAACGGGAACACCGCGACGGGGAAGGCGAACAGCATCGCCACCGTGTCGATCGCGTAGGTGCCCAGCAGGTCCTTGCGGCTCCAGGCATAGCTCAGGCCCTGCCCGATGCTGCGCAGCGACGGGCGGTCGGCGCTCTCGGCGGGCGGCACCGGGCGCATCCGGACGATCAGCGTCAGCGAGACCAGGAAGGTCGTCAAGTCCAGCGCGTAGGCGACGCGCGCCCCGGCGAGCGTGACGATCACGCCCGCCAGCGGCGGGCCGGCCACCGAAGCGACGTTGCGGTACAGCGAGTTGAGCGCGAACGCGGCGGGCAGCTGATCGTGCCCGACCACCCGCGGGATCATCGAGTCAAGCGCCGGACGCTGCATGCCGTCCAGCGCTGCCGTCAGCGCCGCCACCAGGTAGATCGGCCACAGCAGCGGATGCGGCAGCAGTGCGTTGGCAAGCATCAGCGCGGCCAGCAGCGCCAGGCCCGCCTCGGTGAGCAGCACCAGGCGGCGGCGGTCCAGCGCGTCCGCCAGCGCGCCACCCCACAGGCCGAACACCACCAGCGGCACCAGCTCGAACGCGCCGACCAGGCCGACCGCGAGGGTCGAGTCGGTCAGCTGCTTGATCTGGATCGGCACCGCGACGTACGTGAGGAAGCTGCCGAAGCCGGTGATGCAGCCCGACGTCCAGAGCAGCCGGAAATCCCGGGAGGAGCGCCAGGGCGTCAGATCCGGGGCGAGCTTGCGGAAGAAACGGGCAGCAGACGTCACATGGTCAGATGCTGCGGTAAGCGGACGGAACGGGGCAACCGGTTTTCTGTCGGGCCGTCACCAGCGCAGCACCGGCGAGGCGGTCAGCCGCTCCGCCAGCCGGGCCAGCCGCGAGCGCGGCGGCACCGCCGAGGTGGCCGAGCTGACCAGGTGCTGGACCAGTTCGAACGGTTCGGGCTCGGCGTCCGGCACCGTCAGCCGCTCGTGCGCCAGCGCCGTCAGCTCGGGGTCGCCGCCGTCCAGGGCGAGCAGCACCGCGCCGGCCCGGCGGGCACCGTCGAGGCGCTCCAGCAGGGGCTCGTCGGCGGGCGCGGGGGCGATCAGCAGCACCGTTGCGCCGGTGCGTGCCTCCTCGAGCCGGGGCAGCCCGCACGCCAGATGGTTCGGCGCGCCCGCCGGCACGGTGTGCCGCAGCAGGGTCGGGACCAGCTCGGGAACCCCGCTGTACGCGGCCTCGTCGCTCAGGTGCGCGGCCAGGTGCCACGGCTCGTAGTGGGGGGTGCCGACCAGCAGCAGGCCGGTGGCGCTGCGCCGGGTGACCGAGCCGCGCAGTGCGGAGGCGAAGGCGCCCGCCCGCTCGGGCCAGCCGGTGCCGGACAGTGACTGCCGGAGTGCGGAAACTCTCACCGCGTCCATGCGCGACAGCATGCTGCCCGGGCAGGCCGTTTGGCAGGATCTTCCGCATGACGCAACCCGATTCAGTGAACGCGACGGCCGGACCGGGCCGACAGCTGCCGGACGTCTCCGAGCTCGTGGTGGGAGTCCTCGGCGGCACCGGTGACCAGGGCCGCGGCCTCGCCTACCGGCTCGCCAAGGCCGGTCAGCAGGTGATCATCGGCTCCCGCAGCGCCGAGCGCGCCGAGGACTGCGCCTCGCAGCTCGGTCTGGGCATCCGCGGCGCCGACAACGGGCGGTGCGCCCGGGAGAGCGACGTGGTGATCGTCGCGGTGCCGTGGGACGGCCACGCCGAGACGCTCACCTCGCTGCGCGCCGAACTCGCCGGGAAGATCGTGGTGGACTGCGTCAACCCGCTGGGCTTCGACAAGCAGGGCGCCTACGCGCTCCAGGTCCCCGAGGGTTCCGCCGCCCAGCAGGCCGCCGCGCTGCTGCCGGACTCCACCGTCACCGCCGCCTTCCACCACCTGTCGGCGGTGCTGCTGCAGGACGAAACGGTGGAGTCGATCGACACCGACGTGATGGTGCTCGGCGAGGACCGCGCCGCCACCGACACCGTGCAGGCCCTGGCCGGCCGGATCCCCGGCATGCGCGGCATCTTCGCCGGGCGGCTGCGCAACGCCCACCAGGTGGAGGCGCTGGTGGCCAACCTGATCTCGGTCAACCGCCGCTACAAGGCGCACGCGGGCCTGCGGATCACCGACGTGTGAGCCGACGTCTGAGCCGGGCGCGCCGCGGTGTGACCCACGCCGCGGCGCGCACCGGCCACCCCCGGCCGGTGCGGGCTGTTCGGTCGGCGAGAATGGCGGAGCCACACCGCCCGCCCGAGGAGTCCCGCCATGCCCCGCAACGCCCTGTACGCCACGATCGTCCTGGCCCTGGCCGTGACTGCCGCGGTGGTCTCGTTCGTCGAGGGCAACTGGCTCGGCGTGGTGTGGGTGCTGATGGCCGGCGTGGCCAGCAACATCGCCTGGTACTACCTGCGCAAGGACCGCGCCGAGCGGGCCCGCGCGCAGCAGCCGCAGGCCCAATAGAGCGGATGGCGCGGGCTCAGTAGGTCTTCCAGAAGCTGAACAGCAGCCGGCCGACCGCCGCGTAGTGCGAGTCCGCGCCGAACAGGTCGAAGATCCCCATGGTGAGGTCGTACAGCCACTGGCCGACCTGGCTCTGCCACACCAGCGCGAACAGCAGCAGCATGCCGTAGGGCGCGTACGGGGCGATCGCCCGACGGGTCTTGGGCGACAGCCAGGGCTCGATGATGCCGTAGCCGTCCAGGCCCGGCACCGGCAGCAGGTTCAGGATCGCCGCGGTGACCTGGAGGTAGGCGAGGAAGCCCAGGGCGGCCGGCAGCGGGGAGAACATCAGCTCCTCGCCGTCGTAGTGGGCCGGCACGTTCGGGTTGTCGAACCAGCCCTGGCTGACCGCCACCAGCAGCACGATGCCGAACAGCGCGTTCACCAGCGGGCCGGCCGCCGAGATCAGGCTGTGCTTGAGACGGCCGGAGATCCGGTCCCGCTCGATGTAGACCGCGCCGCCCGGCAGACCGATACCGCCCATGATCACGAAGATCACCGGCAGCACGAAACTCAGCACCACATGCCCGTACTTCAGCGGGTTCAGCGTCAGATAGCCCTTGGTGCCGACCGTGATGTCACCGCCCGCCAGCGCCGTGCGCGCGTGCGCGTACTCGTGCAGGCAGAGCGAGACCATCCAGCCCGCCACCACGAACAGGAACACGCCCAGCCGGGCGTTGCCCCAGCCGGTGGCCAGCGCGAAGCCGGAGGCGACGAAGGTGCCGGCCAGCGCCAGGAAGATCGGGCTGACCCGGCTCTCCGCGCTGCGCTGGCCGGTGCTGGCGTAGGTCATGACGAGAAGGCTCCGGAACATGGGGGTCGGGCGGACGTCCGATGATGCCGGGCACCGGGCGCACCCGACAAGCGGCCATGGATGAACGGACGGCGGCAGCCCAGCGTTCCGTACGGGTGTGCGCCCGGGGCGCCGGACGCGTCCCGCAGAATGGGCGGGTGCATTACGGCATCCTCGGCACCACCACCGCCCACCACGACGACGGCACGGCGATCGCGCTCGGCGGCGCCCGGCTGCGCGCCCTGCTCGCCGCGCTCGCGCTGCGCCAAGGCCGGCCCGTCCCGGCCGAGTTGCTCGCCGACGAGGTGTGGGCGGAGGAATCGCCGCAGGACGCCGCCGCCGCACTGCAGACGCTGGTCGGCCGGCTGCGCCGCACCGTCGGCCGGGACGAGATCGGCTCCGGGCCGGCCGGCTACTGGCTGACCGGCCCGCACACCGACGTCGCCGAATTCCAGCGGCTGGCCGCCGACGGCGTCCGCGCCCTCGCCGACGGCGACCCGGCGGCCGCCGCCGACCGGCTCACCGCCGCGCTCGCCCTGTGGCGCGGCCCCGCGCTCGCCGACCTGCCCGACCGCACCGCCCCCGCCGCCCGCCTGGAGGCCCAGCGCGAGGACGCCCGCCGGCACCGGCTGACCGCCCAACTGGCCCTCGGCCGGGCCGCCGAGGTCACCGCCGAACTCGCCGAACTCTGCCGGGACCACCCGCTGGACGAGCAGCTCCAGGCCCTCCAGCTGCGCGCCCTGCGCGCGGCCGGCCGTACCGCCGAGGCGCTCTCCCGCTACGAGGAGATCCGCCACACCCTCGCCGACCGGCTCGGCACCGACCCCGGCCCCGAACTGCGCGCCCTGCACCGCGAGTTGCTCACCACCGCGCCCGAAACCGCTCCCGCTGCGCCGACCACTGCCGCCGGCAACCTGCGCCCCGGCCGCACCAGCTTCGTCGGCCGCGAGGGCGAACTCGCCACCGTGGCACGCGCGTTGACCGCCGGCCGGCTTACCACGCTGACCGGCCCCGGCGGCTCCGGCAAGACCCGGCTGTCCGTCGAGGCCGGCCGCCGCGAACAGAGCACCGCCAACTGGCCCGGCGGCGTCTGGCAGGTCGAACTCGCACCGCTGGACGACCCCGCCGCCGTCCCCGCCGCGGTCGCCGCCGCGCTCGGCCTGCGCGAGACCGTGCTGCACACCGGCGGCACCGTCGCCGAGGTGATCGAGGGCGGCCGCAAGGACCCGGTGAGCCGGGTCGTCGACCACCTCGGCCGCCGGCGCCTGCTGCTGCTGCTCGACAACTGCGAACACGTCGTCCAGGCCGCCGCCGACCTCGCCGACCGGCTGCTCGCCGACTGCCCGGGCATCACCGTCCTCGCCACCAGCCGCGAACCGCTCGGCGTCCCCGGCGAGACCGTGCTGCCCGTCGAGCCGCTGCCCGACCCGTCCGCGCTGCGGCTGCTCGCCGACCGCGGCGCCGCCGCCCGCCCCGGCTTCCGCACCGACCAGGACCCGGAGGCCTGCGCCGAACTCTGCCGCCGCCTGGACGGCCTGCCGCTGGCCATCGAACTCGCCGCCGCCCGGCTGCGCGGACTCACCCCCCGCCAGCTCGCCGACCGGCTGGACTCCAGGTTCGCGCTGCTCACCGCCGGCTCCCGCACCCTGCTGCCCCGCCAGCAGACCCTGCGCGCCGTCGTCGACTGGTCCTGGGACCTGCTCGGCCCGCGCGAACGCGCCGTGCTGCGACGGCTGTCGGTGTTCGCCGGCGGCTGCACCCTGGAGGCCGCCGAGGCCGTGCTCGCGGACGCCGAGGTGCCCCGGGCGGAGGTCGCCGACCTGCTGCTGTCGCTGGTCGACAAGTCCCTGCTGGTGGCCGGGCTCGGCGAACAGCCGCGCTACTGGATGCTGGAGACCATCCACGAGTACGCGGCCGAACGCCTCGCCGAGGCCGCCGAACCCGAGGTCGCCCACCGCCACACCAGGCACTACCGGGAAGTCGCCCGGACCGCCGCCCTCCGCCTGCGCGGCCACGACCAGCTCGACGAACTCGCCCGGCTGGACCGCGAACAGGAGAACGTCCGGGCCGCGCTGCGCCGCGCCGTCGACGCCGAGCAGGAGCAGGAGGTGCTGGTACTGGCGCTGTCGATGGCCGGCTACTGGTCGCTGCGCGACTACCGCACCGAGGCCCGCGGTTGGTACGAAGCAGCCGCCGCGCTCGGCCCCGAGCCGTTCGCCGACGACGCCCCGATGCCCGTCCCGCTCACCGCCGGCCCGCTCGACCAGCCGCCGCCACTGCCGCCCGAGGTCCTCCAGGAGGCCCGCCGCCACCTCGGGCTGCACCGGCTGATCAGCATGTTCTCCGGCGACCTCGGGATGCTCGACGACGCCGCCGCGCTGAAAACCGCCCACCGGGTGCTGGAGGTCTACACCCCCGACCTGCCGCAGTCCTACCAGGCCCCGGTGCTCAGCCGGGTGTTCGCGGTCTTCCTCACCGGCGAGATGGACCGCACCCGGGCGGTGCTGGACGACGCGGTGGCCGGCGCCCGCCGCCACGGCGCCCCCGGCGACCTGGCGTTCGCCCTGCAAATGCGCGCCCGGCTGCTCAACGACCTGGCCGGGGGACTGGAGCAGGCGATCGCCGACAGTGAGGAGGCGCTCGCCCTGTACACCGCGCAGGGCGACCTGTGGGGCAGCTCCGACGCGCTGGCCGCGAAGGCGGAGAACGCCACCAAGTCCGGCGACCGCGCGCTCGCCGAACGGGCCTTCCGCGAGGCGATCGAGCTGGCCGTCCGGCTCGGCGCCCGCCAGGAGGTGCCGCTGCTGCGCGCCCGGCTCGGCGAGGTGATCGCCGAATCGGACCCGGCGGCCGGCGAGCGGATGGTCCGCGAGGCCGTCGCCGAGGCCGCCGTGGACAGCCGGGACGCCGAGGGCGCGCGGCTCTACGGCCGCCTGGTGCTGTGCAACCTGTGCGTGCAGCGCGGCGAGTACGCCGGGGCGCTGACGGTGCTCGACGAACTGTCCGACGAAGTACCCACCCGCGGCCCGCTCCCCTGGGTGTTCCTCGGCATCACCACCTGCATCCGGGGCTGGGTGACCGCCCGCTCCGGCGACCCGCGGACCGGACTGGCCCTGATGCGCGAGGGCCGCCGCGCGATGGCCGAGGTGGAGGGCCGGGCCACCGTCTTCGTCGAACACATGGCGATGATGCTGATGATCCCGCTGGCCGCCGTCCTCGCCGAACTGGCCCAGCAGGAGGGCAACCCGGCCGCCGCCCGGCGCGGCGCCGAACTGGTCGGCGCGCACGAGGGCCTCAGCGGCGCCTCCGGCTCCTTCATGGAGCGCGCCGAACGTGCCCGCTGCGAGGCGGTCCTGCGCGAACTGCTCGGCGAATCGGCGTACTCGACGGCACACGAGCAGGGCGGGCGCCTCGACCTGCACGAGGCGTCCGCCCTGCTGAACGATCCCGGGGAGTTCTGAGACCGACCTCCCCAGCCCGCGTTCAGGTGCGCTTGCGGAAGCGGGCCACCGCCAGCGGCGCCGTCAGCGCGGTGATCGCCGCCGACCAGATCAGCACCGTCACCGCCGAGTTGCCGACCGCGCCGCCGTTGATCAGCGCCCGGCAGGCATCCGCCAGCGCCGACAGCGGATTGTGCTTGGTGAACGCCTGCAACCAGCCCGGCATGGTGCTGGGATCGGCGAAGATCGAGCTGCCGAACTGCAGCGGCATCATCACCAGCATCGCCATGCCCTGCACCGCCTGCGCACTGCGCATCGCCATGCCCAGCAGCATCGACACCCACATCAGCGAGGCGCCGAACACCAGCGACAGACCGACCGCGGCCAGCAGCGCCAGCGGGCCGCCCTTGACCTCCAGGCCGAGGATCAGCGCGAAACCGATCAGCACCACGAACGCGACGACCGCCCGCAGCGTCTCCGCGATCATCTTCGACAGCAGTACCGCCGAACGCCCGATCGGCAGGGTGCGGAAACGATCCATCACACCGGTCTGGAAGTCCGTGTTCAGGCCGGTGCCCAGCGCCATCGCCAGGTTCAGGCCGGTGGTGCCGAGCAGGCCGGGCACCATGTACTGCATGTACTCGTGTTGGTTGGAGGCCATCGCGCCGCCGAACACGTAGACGAACAGCAGGATCATGATGACCGGTACCAGCAGGGCGTCCAGCATGGACTCCGGGTCGGCCTTGATCCGCATCAGGTTCCGGCGGGTCAGCGCACCCAGGTGGCGCAGGTTCGAGCGCAGGCCGATCCGGGTGTCGTCGGCGGACCGCACGGACGCGGCGGCCGGGGCGGGGCTCAGGGTGGCGGTGCTCATGCGACGGGCTCCTTGTCACGGGCCGGGGCGGGGACGGACGGCTTGCCGGTGATGGACAGGAAGACCTCGTCCAGGCTCGGCAGCTTGGTGTCGATACCGGCGATCCCGAACCCTCGGGTGCCCAACACGCCTATCACTGTGGTCAGTTGGCCCTCGTCGATGAGGTGCACCGAGAGCAGGCCGGAGTCTTCGGCGAAGGTCGCCGGGATCCCGGCATCCCACAGAACACGGGCCATCTCCGGCAGCTCCGCCGGCCGCAGCGGGCGCACCTGCAGGCTCTGACCGCCGACCTGGGTCTTCAGCTCCTGGACGCCGCCACTGGCGATCACCCGGCCCTTGTCGATCACGGTCAGCGCGTCGGCGAGCTGTTCCGCCTCCTCCATGTACTGGGTGGTCAGCAGCACCGTCGACCCCTCACCGACCATCCGCCGCACCTCGTCCCACACCTCGTTGCGGGTCCGCGGATCCAGGCCGGTGGTGGGCTCGTCCAGGTACAGCACCTTCGGGCGGCCGATCATCGACGCCGCGAGGTCGAGGCGGCGCCGCATCCCACCCGAATAGCCCTTCGCCGGGCGCTTGGCGGCCTCCGTGAGCGAGAACCGCTCCAGCAGCTCGGCCGCCCGGGCCTTGGCGTCCTTGGCGGACAGATCCAGCAGACGCCCGATCAGGTACAGGTTCTCGTAGCCCGACAGCAGCTCGTCCACCGACGCGTACTGGCCGGTCAGCCCGATCGTCCGCCGCAACTGCTTCGGCTGCCGCAACACGTCGAACCCACCCACGAACGCCGTGCCCGCATCCGGCTTGATCAACGTCGACAGCACCCGCACCAGCGTGGTCTTCCCGGCCCCGTTAGGCCCGAGCAGCCCCAGCACCGTCCCCTCGCGCACCGTCAGATCGACCCCGTCCAGGGCCTTCGTCTCCCCGTAGTGCTTCACAATGCCGTGGACCTCCACGGCGTTCCCCGTGTTTCGTGTCATGGGAACACCGTGCCGGGGCCGGCTGTCACGGGGCTGTCAGCCCGCTGTCAGGGGGGATGACAGCGGAGTGTGGGTGCGAAAACAGGGGCGCGGGGAACTGCGCGACAAGCGCAAAGCCCGTCCGCAAGGTCGCGATCAAGTGCAGGTCATTGTCCTGCGTCGCGATCTTGCGGTGGAGGGCTTCCGCCTCGCGCAGTTCCCCGCGCCCCTGGTTGTGCTCTCCCCGGCTCGCCTTACTGGAAGCTGTGCTCCGGGCCCGGGAAGGTGCCTTCGCGGACGTCCGAGGCGAACTCGCTCGCCGCCTGCGCCAGCGTCGCGCGCAGGTTGGCGTACTGCTTGACGAACTTGGGGACGCGGCCGGCCGTCATGCCGGCGAAGTCGGTCCAGACGAGGACCTGGGCGTCGGTGCCGGGGCCGCCGCCGATGCCGACGGTCGGGATCGCGGAGTGGGTGGTGACTTCGGCGGCGAGTTCGGCGGGGACGGCTTCGAGGACGACGGAGAACGCGCCGGCCTGCTGGACGGCCTTCGCGTCGCGGAGCAGCTGGTGGGCGGCCTCGTCGCCGCGGCCCTGGACGGGGTAGCCGCCGTAGGCGTGCACGGACTGGGGGGTGAGGCCGATGTGGGCCATCACGGGGATGCCGGCCTCGACGAGGAGTTCGATGGTGCGGGCGCTGCGTTCGCCGCCTTCGAGCTTGACGGCGTGGACGCCGGCCTCCTTCATCAGGCGGGCCGCGTTGTGCATGGCCTGGGCGGGGGACTCCTGGTAGGAGCCGAAGGGCAGGTCGGCGACGATCAGGGCGCGCTGGGTGCCGCGGACGACGGCGGCGGAGAGCATCACCATCTGGTCCATGGTCACCGGCACGGTGGTCTCGTAGCCGAGGTGGCAGTTGCCGGCGGAGTCGCCGACGAGCAGGACGGGGATGCCGGCTTCGTCGAAGACGCCGGCGGTGAGGGCGTCGTAGGCGGTGAGCATGGCCCACCGTTCGCCGTTGCGCTTGGCCTTGGCGAGGTCCCGGACGGTGACCCGCCGGTTGGTGACCCCGCCGTAGAGGGTGGCGGGCGCGTCCTGCGGCTGGGCAGGCTGAAGCGGAGAGGCGTTCATTGAACAGACTCCTGGTGTGTGTCGTCTCGTGGCGCCGTGCGGCGTCCCCGGATCTGGCTCCATGCTTGCATGCCACGGGCCGTCAGCAAAGGGGCGGGAGTCCTGCCGTCCCCGGCCGTTCGGAGGGGTTCTTGGGGAGGTCTTTGCCGTACGGTGTCCCGACCGTTACGATACGGGACCGTCTCGTATCGAATAGGCGGCTAGTCTGCTCGTATGACCTCGCCGACCGCGCCGCCGGCACCTCGGGTGCCGGAAGCCGTACACCGCCGACGCTGGTGGATCCTGGGCACCCTGGTGCTCGCCCTGCTCGTCGTCGTGCTCGACAATTCGATCCTCAACGTGGCGATGAAGACCATCGCCACCCCCGCCCCGGTGGGCCTCGGCGCGAGCCAGAGCGACCTGGAATGGGCGATCAACTCCTACACGCTGGTCTTCGCCGGCCTGCTGTTCACCGCCGGCCTGCTGGGCGACCGGTTCGGCCGGAAGTGGACCCTGCTGTCCGGCATGGTGGTCTTCGGCCTCGGCTCGCTGCTGTCCGCCTTCGCCGCCAGCCCGGGCGAACTCATCGGCTACCGCGCGGTGATGGGCCTCGGCGGCGCGTTCGTGATGCCGGCGACGCTGGCCATCATCATGAACGTCTTCGAACGGCACGAGCAGCCCAAGGCGATCGGCATCTGGGCCGGCGCGGTGGGCCTGGCGATCGCCATCGGCCCGATCACCGGCGGCCTGCTGATCGAGCACTTCTGGTGGGGCTCGGTGTTCCTGGTGAACGTCCCCATCGTGATCCTCGCGCTCGGCCTGATGGGCTGGCTGGTCCCGGACTCCAAGGACCCCAACCCGGGCAAGCTCGACCCGGTCGGCGTGCTGCTCTCGGTGGTCGGCCTGGTGGCGCTGATCTACGGCATCATCAAGGGCGGCGAACTCGCCGACTTCACCGCCCCCGAGGCGTGGGTGCCGACCCTGATCGGTGTGGTCGCGCTGGCCGCGTTCGTGCTGTTCGAGAAGCACACCAGCCACCCCGCGCTGGACGTCACCTGGTTCCGCAACAAGGTGTTCTCCGCGTCGATCGGCGTCGTCGGCATCGTGTTCTTCGCGCTGATGGGCGTCTCGTTCTTCGGCGTGTTCTACATCCAGAGCGTGCGCGGCTACAGCGCCCTGCAGGCCGGTGAGCTGATGCTGCCGCTGGCCGTCGCCCAGCTGATCTTCGCGCCCCGGGCCCGGCTGGTGGTCGACCGGATCGGCGTCCGGCTGACCTGCGCCGGCGGCATGCTGCTGGTCACCGTCGGCTTCCTCGGCTACGCCTTCCTGACCGCGACCAGCCCGATCTGGCTGCTGATCGTGCTCGGCTTCGTGATGGGCACCGGCATGGCGCACGTGATGCCGCCGGTGACGGTCGCCATCATGGGCGCGCTGCCGCGCGAGAAGGCCGGCGCGGGCTCCGCGCTGAACAACACCTTCCGCCAGGTCGGCGGCTCGCTGGGCATCGCGGTGCTGGGCGCGCTGCTGTCCACCGTGTACCGCAACGGCATGGAGAACCACCTCGGCACCGTGCCGGAGCAGCTCCGCGACCGGGCCGGCGAGTCGATCGAGTCCACCCTCGGGACGGCCGAGAAGCTGCACCTGCCGGATCTGGTCGACCCGGCGAAGGACGCGTTCATCCACGCCATGCACGTGGTCTCCGCGGTCTCGGCCGGCGTCACCGTGCTTGGCGCGGTGCTCGCGATGGCGCTGCTGCCCGGCAAGCTCCCCGCCGCCCCCGGCGGCCCGGCCGGCCGGGCCGACGCGCAGGGCAAGGCGGACTCCGGCGCGAGTCCCGCCAAGGTCTGATCGGCAGGGTGGAGAATAAGGCCATGACAAGCGCCGACACTCCGCTCAAGCCGTGCCACGGCCCCGCCGCGGAGCAGGACGCTCCGCGGCGGGGCCGCCCGCGCAGCGAGGCCGCCGAGCAGGCGATCTACGGCGCCGTCGAGAAGCTGATGGAGGACGGCGTCGGCCTGGCCGAGCTGTCCATGGAGCGGATCGCCGCCGAGGCGGGCGTCGGCAAGGCCACCATCTACCGGCGCTGGCCCAACAAGGAAGCCCTGCTGGTGGACGTGGTCGCCCGGCTGGAGGAGCCGATGCCCCCGCTGGCCGGCCCCACCTACCGCGACGACCTGATCAGCGCCGTCGACTACATGCGCCGGCGCGGCCTGATCAAGCGCTCCCGGTGGATCGTCAAGTCCGCGCTCGGGCAGATGAACAGCTGGCCCGAACTCAAGCAGACGTACCACGAACGGGTGGTCCATCCGCGCCGCGAACTGATCCGGCAGATCGTCCGGCGCGGCGTCGAGGCGGGCGAACTCCGCTCCGACGTGGACGTCGAGCTGCTCTGCGAGATGCTCATCGGACCGATCCTGCTGCGCACCGTCCTGTGGGACGACGCACCGCTGGAGGACCCCGACCTGCCCCGCCAGATGATCGACGCCGTCCTGGAGGGCATCGCCGCCCGTTAGGGCCTGTCCGGCCGATCTTGCCGGGCGCGCGACGCCGGATCATCCCGCCTGGACGCACCGCCGAAACATCCAAGTACACCCAGTACGAGGACGTTCCGGCGGCACGCCCAGCCGGGCGCGAAATGGGGGCACCTCCCAGCCCGCAAGGGCTGGGGGAGCCGCGCGCTGATCCGACAAGATCGGCCGGACAGGCCCTAGATCGGCCTGGGCGTGGAACTCCTCGCACACATTGTCGCGTCCCTCCCGTCATAGGCTGAGCCGAGAATCGGATCGGAGCAGATCGGGCGGGTCGGCAGGGAGTCGACGGACACGGCGGCAAGGAGCGGGCATGGTGCGGGCGGACGGCCCGGCGGTTGTGGCGGACGAGCAGGCGCCGACCTGGCGCGGCCGGCTGCGGCGCTGGTTCGACTGGCGGCGCGCCTGGCTGCTCACCGCGCTCGGCGTACTGCTCACGGTGCTGCTGGTGACCCACGCCCAGCTGCCGAACCGGTTCGGCAACCTCGGCAGCCTGCTGGAGACCTTCCTGCCCTGGCTGGGCCTGGCGGTACCGGTGCTGCTGGTACTCGCCCTGTGGCGGCGTTCCGGCGTCGCCGTGGTGGCCGCGCTGCTGCCAGCCGCGGTGTGGCTGAACCTGTTCGGCGCGCTGCTGGTCGACAAGAGCAGCGGACCCGGCGACTTCACCGTGCTCACCCACAACGTGTCCGCCGCCAACGACGACACGCAGGGCACCATCCGGATGCTCAACGGCTCCGGCGCGCAGATCGTCGCCCTGCAGGAAATCTCCGGCGCCGTCGCGCCCGTCTACGCCGCCGGGCTGGAGCAGGCGTACCCGTACCACGTGGTCAAGGGCACCGTCGGCCTGTGGTCCAGCTACCCGATCGACGACGTCACCGTGGTCGACCTCAAAATGGGCTGGACCCGGGCCTTCCGCGCCCAGGTCACCACCCCCAAGGGCCCGCTCGCCGTGTACGTCGCCCACCTGCCCTCGGTGCGGGTCAAGTTCGACAGCGGCTTCACCGCCGGCCGCCGCGACGTCAGCGCGCAGGCCCTCGGCGACGCCATCGAGCACGAGCCGCTGGGCAAGGTGCTGCTGCTCGGCGACCTCAACGGCACCATGAACGACCGCAGCCTCGCCCCCATCACCTCCCAGCTGCGCTCCGCCCAGGGCGCGGCCGGCGACGGCTTCGGCTTCTCCTGGCCGGCGTCCTTCCCGATGGCCCGGATCGACCAGATCCTCAGCAAGGGCGGGCTGGTCCCCACCGACTCCCGCACCCTGCCGGCGGACGCGAGCGACCACTTGGCGCTGACCGCCGCGTACAAGTACTAGGAGGGCCCGCCCGGACTGCTGCCGATCACCACGGCGGCGTCCCGCTCCTCGTCCTGCTCGATCCGGACCGTCAGGCCCTGGCGGGACATCAGTGCGGCCGTCGCCGGGGCCTGCCGTTCGCTGGTCTCGATCAGCAGGTGGCCGCCGGGCGCCAGCCAGCGCGGCGCGGCGGCCGCCACCCGGCGCTGCACTGCCAGGCCGTCGGCGCCGCCGTCCAGTGCCACCGGCGGCTCGTGGTCGCGGGCCTCCGGCGGGAGCAGCGGTATTTCGCCGGTCGGCACGTACGGGGCGTTGGCCACCAGCAGTCCGACCCGGGCGCGCAGGTCGGCGGGCAGCGGGGCGTCCAGGTCGCCCAGGTGCACCACGCCGCCGTACGGGGCGAGGTTGCGGCGGGCGCACGCGACGGCGGCCGGGTCGACGTCGGCGGCGTGCAGCTCGACCCCGCCGAGCCGGGCGGCCAGCGCCGCGCCGATCGCGCCGGAGCCGCAGCACAGGTCCAGCACCACCGCGCCGGGCGCGCCCAGTGCGACGGCCCGTTCGACCAGGAACTCGCTGCGCCGGCGCGGCACGAACACACCCGGGGTCAGCGCGATGCGCAGCCCGGCGAACTCGGCGAAGCCCACCACCTGCTCCAACGGGTGCCCCGCGCACCGCAGTCCGAGCATCTCGGCGAGCCGGTCGGGGCGGTCGGCGGCGGACAGCAGCAGCCGGGCCTCGTCCTCGGCGAAGACACAGCCGGCCGCCCGCAGCCGGTCGGTGACGTGGTCGGTCAGCTGGGCGGGGGAAAGGGGGAACGACACGGAGACCTCTCGGAAAGCCTTGCGGGCTCCCCGTCCGGTCAGGCCGCGGTCGGACGGCGGGGGAGCACCTCGACAACCTGCACGGTGATCTCTCCCACCTCCTTCGGCCGGCGCGCCGTCCATGATCGGGCGCGTATCGCGGCGCTCACCCTAACCCCTGCCGCCCGTCCTGTCAGCCCTTTTGTCAGCCCTGTCGCCAGCGGTTGGTGATGGGCAGCCGGCGGTCGCGGCCGAAGTTCTTCGGCGAGACCTTCGGGCCCGGCGGGTACTGCCGGCGCTTGTACTCGGCCAGGTCGACCAGGCGTACCACCCGGTCCACCACCTCGGCCGGGAAGCCCTCGGTGACGATCGCGTCCCGCCCCTGGTCGCCCTCGACGTACCGGTCCAGGACGGCGTCCAGCAGGTCGTAGTCCGGCAGCGAGTCGGTGTCCACCTGGTCGGGGCGCAGCTCGGCGGACGGCGGCTTGCTGATGGTGTTCTCCGGGATCGGCGGCACCTCGCCGCGCGCCTCGGCCTGCGAGTTGCGCCAGCGGGCCAGCCGGAAGATCAGCGACTTGTAGACGTCCTTGATCGGGCCGTACGCGCCGACCGAGTCGCCGTACAACGTCGAGTAGCCGACCGCGAGTTCGCTCTTGTTGCCCGGGGCGAGGACGATCTGCCCCTCCTGGTTGGAGATCGCCATCAGCAGGGTGCCGCGCAGCCGGGACTGCAGGTTCTCCTCCGCCAGGCCGGTCAGCTCGGTGGCGCCCATGTAGGCGTCGAACATCGGGGCGATCGGGACGGTGCGGAAGTGCAGCCCGGTGCGGCGGGCCAGCTCGGCGGCGTCGTCGCGGGAGTGCTGCGAGGAGTAGCGCGAGGGCATCGAGACGCCGTACACGTGCTCCGCGCCGATCGCGTCCACCGCGATCGCCGCCACCAGCGCCGAGTCGATGCCGCCGGACAGGCCGATCAGCACCGAGCGCATGCCGTTCTTGCGGACGTACGCCCGGGTGCCCTCGACCAGCGCCGCGTACACCTCGGCCTCGTCGTCCAGCCGCTGGTTGATGTGGGGGGACTTGATCTCGGCGGGCGCGGGCTTCGGCTCGCCGCCCAGGTCGACCCGGGTCAGCCGCAGGCCGTCGGCGAGCACCGTGCCGTCGGGCAGGCCCGGCTCGGACGAGGTCGGCAGGTCGAGGTCCATGACCAGCAGCGCCTCCTCGAACTGCGGTCCGCGGGCCAGAAGTTCACCGTTCTCGTCGACCACCAGCGACTCGCCGTCGAAGACCAGCTCGTCCTGCGCGCCGACCATGTTCAGGTACACCAGCGGGCAACCGGCCTCGGCCGCACGGCGCTTGACCAGCTCCAGCCGGACGTCGTCCTTGTCCCGCTCGTACGGCGAACCGTTGATCGACAGCAGCAGCCCCGCACCGGCCTGACCGGTCGCGGCGACCCGGCCGCCCTCCTGCCAGATGTCCTCGCAGATCGCCAGCGCGACGTCCACGCCGTGCAGCCGAAGGACCGTCAGCTGGTCGCCCGGCACGAAGTAGCGGTACTCGTCGAACACGCCGTAGTTCGGCAGGAAGTGCTTGGCGAACCTGGTCACCACCTCGCCGCCGCGCAGCACCGCCGCGCAGTTCTGCGGCTTGCCCGCGTACTTGCTGCCCGGCTCGCCCCGGCCCAGGTAGCCGACCAGCACCGGAGTGTCGCCCAGGCCCTCGGCCTGCAGCTTGGCCGCCAGGTCCACCAGGGCGGCGCGCGAGCCCTCCACGAAAGAGTTGCGGAACGCGAGGTCCTCGACCGGGTAGCCCGTGAGCACCATCTCCGGGAACGCGATCAGGTCCGCGCCGGACTCGGCGGCCCGCTTCGACCAGCGCAGCACCTCCTCGCTGTTGCGGGCGAGGTCACCGACCCAGGGGTCGATCTGGCACAGGGCGAGACGCAGATTCGGCATGCCCCTGAGTGTAATCGTCTAACTGACGTTATGTCGCGAGGGGTGGGTTGCCCGCACGGTCCGCGCGGTCGGCAAGCGGACCGGGATCCGCCATGATGGGTCACGGCGCGATGCGGTCCGACGCGGCGCGGTTCGGTGCGACGCATCCGGTTCGTCCGGTTCAGGGCGTGTCAGGCGTAACACGGGCGTAAAGAGCAGAGGTGAGACTGTCCCCATGGGCAAGCAGCAGGAGTTCGTGCTTCGCGCACTCGAAGAGCGTGACATCCGGTTCGTCCGGCTGTGGTTCACCGACGTCCTCGGTTTCCTCAAGTCCGTGGCGGTCGCCCCCGCGGAACTGGAGCAGGCCTTCGAGGAGGGCATCGGCTTCGACGGCTCCGCGATCGAGGGCTTCGCCCGGGTGTACGAGTCCGACATGATCGCCAAGCCGGACCCCACCACGTTCCAGATACTGCCGTGGCGCTCCGAGAACCCCGGAACCGCCCGAATGTTCTGCGACATCCGGATGCCCGACGGTTCCCCGTCCTACGCCGACCCGCGCTACGTCCTCAAGCGCACCCTGAAGAAGGCCTCCGACCAGGGGTTCACCTTCTACACCCACCCCGAGATCGAATTCTTCCTCCTCAAGGACCTCCCCGGCGACGGCACCCCGCCCACCCCCGCCGACCAGTCCGGATACTTCGACCACACCCCGCGCGGCATCGGCCACGACTTCCGCCGCCAGGCCATCACCATGCTCGAATCCATGGGCATCTCGGTCGAGTTCAGCCACCACGAGGGCGCCCCCGGCCAGCAGGAGATCGACCTCCGCTACGCCGACGCGCTCTCCACCGCCGACAACATCATGACCTTCCGCCTGGTCATGAAGGAGGTCGCGCTCGAACAGGGCGTCCACGCCAGCTTCATGCCCAAGCCGTTCTCCAACTTCCCCGGCTCCGGCATGCACACCCACGTCTCCCTCTTCGAGGGCGACCGCAACGCGTTCCACGAATCCGGCGCCGAGTACCAGCTCTCCAAGGTCGGCCGCTCCTTCATCGCCGGCCTGCTCAAGTACGCCGCCGAGACCGCCGCCGTCACCAACCAGTGGGTCAACTCCTACAAGCGCATCTGGGGCGGCTCCCAGCGCACCGCCGGCGCGGGCGGCGAAGCCCCCTCCTACATCTGCTGGGGCCACAACAACCGCTCCGCCCTCATCCGCGTCCCCATGTACAAGCCCGGCAAGCAGGGCTCCACCCGCATCGAGGTCCGCTCCCTCGACACCGGCTGCAACCCCTACCTCGCCTACGCCGTCACCCTCGCCGCCGGCCTCAAGGGCATCGAGGACAACCTCGAACTCCCCCCCGGCGCCGACGACGACGTCTGGGCCCTGACGGATGGCGAACGCCGCGCCCTCGGCATCCAGCCCATGCCCCAGAACCTCGGCGAAGCGATCGACCTCATGCAGCGCAGCGAACTCGTCGCCGAGACGCTGGGCGAGCACGTCTTCGACTTCTTCCTGCGCAACAAGCGGCAGGAGTGGGAGGAGTACCGCTCCGAGGTCACGCCGTTCGAGCTGCGGAAGATCCTCCAGGTGCTGTAGCCGCGGGCGTGGGGCCCCGGGCCGGTGGCGCGGTGCCGCCCGCCCGTGGCCCTTCGTACGTCCCGGGCGGGCCGATCGACGGTCCATCCGTGCGATACGGTGCGCGCCATGGCGTCCGAGGAGAACCGGCCGAGCTGCGCCGGGTGCGATCGTCCGCTGTCGTTCGGCGCCATGGTGCTGTTCGAGCGCGAGGACGACGGGAAGCGGACCTGTCGCGGCGTCATGGCGTGCGACCAGCGGCACGTCTGGTGGGGGTGGCTGGACCGGTCGGGTGAGCCGTTGGAGGCCTGCCCGTACCCCGACATCCTCCGTGAGTGACCGCCGTCGACGGGGTAGTGACGGGTTGTGTCGACAGTTGGTCGCGGGCGGTTCCAGTTGCTGGGCTGCCGCGCCAGGGAGCGATCTGGGGGCGGGCGTGGCCGGGGTGCGTGAATTGCGGGTGGTCGAGCAGGAGGCGATCGTGTTCCACGAATGCCGCGAGTCGCAGGCCGAGATGCAGCAGCGGGACGGCGGGTCGCCGAGGTGAGTGGCGGGCGGGGGCCTTCGCGGCAGGAGTTGATCCGGCGTCGGCGGCGGAGCGGGTTCGTCGGGCGGCGGAGTGAACTGGCTGCGTTCACCGAGGTGTTGGGGCAGGTGCCGGAGGACGCGGCGCAGTTCCTGTTCCATGTGCACGGGCCCGGCGGGGTGGGGAAGTCCACGCTGGTGCGGCAGATGGAGACGGCGGCGCGGGACGCACAGGCCGCGACCGGGTACGTGGACGAGGCGGTGGCCGATCCCGTCGAGGCGATGAAGGCGCTCGCCGGGCAGTTCGGGCAGCAGGGTACGCCGATGAAGTCGCTGGAGCGGCTGCTGAACACGTATCAGCAGCGGCGGCACGAGGCGGACGCCGGTCTGGTGGTGGCGGGGGAGAGCGCGTCCCCGTCTCCGGGAAGTGTGATCGCGTCGAGGGTCGGCCTGGTCGGGCTGGGGATGATCCCCGGGGTCGGAGCATTCACGGGGGCGTTGGACGCCAATCAAGTCGCTGCCGGCGCCGAGCAGTTGAAGGGCATGCTCAGCGCGCGGTTCCGTAGCCACGAGGACGTGCAGCTGGTGCTGTCGCCCGTCGAGGCGCTGGCGCCGGTATTCCTTCAGGAGCTGACGGAGATCGCGCAGCGGCGCAGCTGGGTGGTGTTGTTCTTCGACACCTACGAGCGCACCGGGCCGATGCTCGACACCTGGCTGCGGGACGTGCTGCTCAGCGACCGCTACGGCGAGTTGCCTGCGAACGTGCTGGTGGTGCTGGCCGGGCAGGGGCGGCTGGACGCGCAGTGCTGGGGGGACTGGATGGACCTGGTCGCGGATCTGCCACTGGACGTGTTCACCGAGACCGAGGCGCGCCAGCTGCTGGCCGCCAAGGGCGTCACGGACGAGCACGTGATCGAGGTGGTGCTGCGGCTGTCCGGTCGGCTGCCGCTGCTGGTCTCCACTCTCGCCGAGTCGCAGCCGAGTGCGGCGGCCGAGGTCGGCGACCCGGTCGGCACAGCGGTTGAGCGTTTCCTGAAGTGGGAGACCCAGCCTGAACGGAGAGCGGCCGCGTTGGCCTGTGCGCTGCCGCAGGAGTTGGACGAGGACGTGTACCGGGCGGCCGTTGAGGACGAGGAGGCCCGGGAGCTGTTCGGGTGGCTGCGGTCGATGCCGTTCGTGATTGATCGGTCGGGGCGGTGTCACTACCACGAGGTGGTGCGGACGGCGATGCTGCGGCTTCAGCGGCAGCAGTCGCCGGTGCGGTGGCGGCGGCAGCACGAGCGGCTGGCGACGACGTTCGGCGAGTGGCGGGCTCAACTCGCCTGCGACGCAGAGGAGACGGGAGGCCGCTGGCGGGACGAACGCTGGTGCGGGTACCGCCTCCAGGAGACGTACCACCGGCTGTGCGCCGACCCCGACCGGGCGCTGCCGCTCGCGCTGCGGGAGTTGCTCGACGCCTGGAGCCACAGCACTGCGACGCTGCTCCGCTGGGTGCAGATGCTCGCCCGGGCAGGTCGGGACACGGGCACGGGGGAGCTCCAGGAGTGGGGTGATCGGCTGGTGGCGGCGATGGCCGAACCGGAGCCGGGGATCGCCGCGACGACGCTGCTGCTGTCGGGCAGGGTCCTCGACCGCCCGGGTCGGGCCGTGGCGTACCGGCGGCGCGGCATCGGACACCACGGGCAGGGCCGGCACGACCTCGCGCTGGCGGACTTCGACCGGTCGGTGACGCTCGACCCCGACCGGCCGGAGGCGCTGCACAGTCGCGGGCGCGCCCTGATCACGGCGGAGCGGTACGAGGAGGCGCTGGCCGATCTCGACCGGGCCGTCGAGCTGGATCCCGACTACGCCGCGGCCTTTGCCACCCGGGGGGAGGCCCGGCGTCTGACGGGACAGTACGAGGAGGCGCTGGCCGACTTCGACCGGGCCGTCGAGCTCGACCCCGGCCACGGCTGGGCCCTCGGGCGTCGCGGCGACACCCACCAGGAGTTGGGACGGCACGAGGAGGCGCTGGCGGACTACGACCGGGCCGTCGAGCTCGATCCGGACGACCGCTGGGCTCTCATTGGCCAGGGGCAGATCTACTGGGGGAGAGGGCGAACCGAGGAGGCGCTGGCCAGTTTCGGTCGAGCGATCGAGGTCGATCCCGAGGACCTGTTCTCCCTCACCGTCCGGGGCGAGATCCACCGCCAGTCGGGGCGGCCCGAGGTGGCGCTGGCCGATCTCGACCGGGCGATCGAGCTCGACCCGGAGTACGTCCTGGCCCTCAGCTTCAGGAGCCACGCCAACCGGGACCTGGGGCGTCACCAGGCGTCACTGAGGGATCTCGTCCGGGCGCTCGAGCTCGATCCGGACAATGTGCCGGCCCTGGTCCGCCGAGGTCTGACCTACCGGGAGCTGGGCCGGCTGGAGGAGGCGCTGGCCGACTTCGCCCGGGCGATCGAGATCGACGGCGAGTACGGGTGGGCCTTCCACGCACGGGGTGGGACCTACCAGGAGCTGGGCCGGTTCGAGGAGGCGTTGGCGGACTACGAGCGGGCCGTCGAGCTCGATCCCGGGGACGTGGTGGCCCTCACCGCGCGCGGCGACACTTGCCGGGAGCTTGGGCGGCCCGAGGAGGCGCTGGCCTCGTACGACCGGGCAGTGGAACTCGCCCCGCACTCCTGGTGGACGGTGCTGGCACGTACGTGGATGTACCGGGACCTGGGGCGTCATCAGGACGCGCTGGACGGTCTCGACCGGGCCATTCGGCTGATGCCCGAGGAGGCGGCGCTGTTCGTCGCCCGCGGCAGCCTTCACCAGGCGATGGGAGACCACCCGGAGGCGCTGGCCGACCTCGACCGGGCGCTCGCCCTCGAACCCGACGAGCCCAGGACTCTGGCGGCGCGTGGCCACCAGTACGTGGCGATGGGACAGCACACGGAAGCACTGGCCGACTTCGACCGGGCCGTGGAACTCGCCCCAGGAAGCGGCTGGGCGGTCGAGCAGCGGGGCAACGCCCACCTGGCGATGGGCAGGTACGACGAGGCGTTGGCGGACTACGACCGGGCGCTCGAACTCGGTCCCGACCATGCGTTGCTCGCCGGTTCGCAGGGCTTCGCCCACCGGATGGCGGGCAGATTCGCCGAGGCCCTGACGGCGTACGACCGCGCGGTGCGACTCGATCCGGCCCACGGTGTGCTCCGGGGCGTCGTGTACCGGCTCCTCGGCCGGTACGACGAAGCGTTGGCCGACTGCGACCGGGCCGTCGAGGCCAGTCCGGCGGCCTGGCTGGTGGCGGCGCGAGGGCTGACGTACCGCCTGCTGGGCAGATACGCGGAGGCGTTGGCGGACCTCGACCGGGCGATCGAGGAGGAGCCGGAGAAGGGCTGGGTCCACTACGAGAAGGGGGTGGTCCTGCACGCGCTCGGCCGGTCCGAGGGGGATGCCTGCTTCGCACGTGCCGTCGAACTCCTCCGACCGGGCGGCACTGTCGCGACCCTGAGCAACCTGGTGCTCGCCCACACCGCCGCGTCCGATCCGGCCGAAGCCGCTCATGTGCTGGACGCGTTCCTGCAGGCCGCGCCGTCCGCCGGGCAGCTCGCTGAACTGCACATCGAACTCGGCACCCTGGTCCGGGTCATGCCGTCCGTCGCCGAGCATGCGGCCGCCCTCCGGCAGCGGCTGCTGGAGGCACGGGCAGCGCCGGGCTGAGTGCGCTCAGCGGCGCAGCTGCTCGCGGCGCCGGGCGGGTGCGGGCCACGGGGCATGGCGGCCGCCCTCGTGGAACAGCAGGTTTTCGCGAGCCGGACTTGATCAGGCGAGCAGCGTGGGGGACGGGCTGCCACGAGAGCGGCGAACGGTCCGGGGGCCCGCCTGGAACGTACGCTTCGGAGACGGGAGACGAACGGGAGGCGGAGCGGTGGAGGAACGGTCCGGGAGCCGGGTCAGTCGGCTGGAGACGCGACTGGTGCGGCGCGGGTTCTCCGACCCCGACCAGGCGGTGCGGTTGTTGGACGAGCCGGAGTTGAGCGGGCTCGCTGCTGATCCGGTGCTGTTGGACGCGTTGGGGGCGGCGGCCGATCCGGATCAGGCGCTGTTCGGGTTGGCGCGGTTGCTGGAGGCGCTGGATCCGCATGAGCGGCACACCTTGCGCGACACGCTCACCACGTCGAAGCCGCTGCGTGACCGGTTGCTGGGGGTGCTGGGGGCGTCGACGGCGCTCGGTGATCATCTGGCCCGGCATCCGCGGGACTGGCACGCGCTGGTCACGTTCGAGTTGCGCGACATCCACCCGGGGCGTGGGGATTTTCTCGGCGAGCTGGCCCGTCGCGTTCAGCCGGGGGAGGCGGGGGCGGCCGATGCGCTGCGGGCCGCGTACCGGCGCTGCCTGCTGACGATCGCCGCCCGCGACCTGTCCGGCACCACCGACCTGCCGCAGGCCGCCGCCGAGCTGGCCGACCTGGCAGGTGCCACGCTGCAGACCGCGCTGGACATCGCCGCCGCCGAGGATCCGGAGGCGGCCGCCGCGTGCCGGCTGGCGGTGATCGGGATGGGGAAGTGCGGCGGCCGGGAGCTGAACTATGTCTCGGATGTGGACGTGATTTTCGTGGCCGAGCCGCGGGACGGGGTGGACGAGCAGCGCGCGATGCAGGCCGCCACCCGCCTCGCCGCGCGGCTGATGCGGCTGTGCTCGGACACCACCGGCGAGGGCGTGATCTGGCCGGTGGACGCCAATCTGCGCCCGGAGGGCCGCAACGGTCCGCTGGTGCGCACCCTGGCCAGCCACCTCGCGTACTACCGGCGGTGGGCCAAGACCTGGGAGTTCCAGGCGCTGCTGAAGGCCCGCCCGGTCGCCGGGGACGCCGAACTCGGCCGGGCGTACACCGAGGCGGTGGCCCCGCTGGTGTGGGAGGCCGCCGCCCGCGAGCACTTCGTCGCGGACGTCCAGCAGATGCGCCGCCGGGTGGTCGATACGATTCCGGCGGGCGAGCTGGAACGGCAGCTGAAACTCGGCCCGGGCGGGCTGCGGGACGTCGAGTTCGCCGTCCAGCTGCTGCAACTCGTGCACGGCCGGACCGACGAGGGCCTGCGCAGCGGCAACACCCTGGAAGCGCTTTCTGCGCTCTCCTCCGGGGGTTACGTCGGCCGCGCCGACGCCGCCTCGCTGGACGGCGCGTACCGCTTCCTGCGCACCCTCGAACACCGCATCCAGCTGCACCGGCTGCGCCGCACCCACCTGATGCCCACCGACCCGGCCGACCTGCGCCGACTGGCCCGCACCATGGCCCCGCTGATCAACGGCGACACCAGGGACGACCCCGTCACCGCCCTGCAACGGGAGTGGAAGCGGCACGCCGTCGAGGTGCGACGGCTGCACGAGCGGCTGTTCTACCGTCCGCTCCTCGACGCCGTCGCCGAACTGCCCGTCGCCGAACTGCGGGTCACCCGCTCCGGCGCCGCCGGGCTCACCGCCGAAGCCGCCCGGCAGCGCCTCGCCGCACTCGGCTACGCCGACCCGGCCGCCGCGCTGCGGCACATCTCCGCACTCGCCTCCGGCGTCAGCCGCAAGGCAGCCATCCAGCGCACCCTGCTGCCGGTCCTGCTCGGCTGGTTCGCCGACTCCGCCGACCCGGACGCCGGCCTGCTCAACTTCCGGCAGGTCTCCGACGCGCTCGGCGGCACCCCCTGGTACCTGCGGCTGCTGCGCGACGAGGGCGCGGCCGCCGAACAGCTGGCCCGGGTGCTGTCGGCCGGGCGATTCGCCCCCGACCTGCTGCTGCGGGCACCCGAGGCGGTCGCGATGCTCGGGGACTCCAGCGGGTTGGCGCCGCGCGGCCGGGCCGCACTCGAGTCCGAGATCCTCGCCGCCGTCGGCCGCGCCGACAGCCCCTCGGCCGGGGTGGCGGCAGCACGGTCGGTACGCCGCCGCGAACTGTTCCGCACCGCCGCCGCCGACCTGCTCGGACGACTCGACGACGACCCCGCACAGGCGCTGGACGCCGCCGGCGAAGCCCTCACCTCGATCAACGCCGCCACCCTGCAGGGCGCGCTGCGCGCCGCGACCGCCGGCTGGGAGGCCCGCAACGGCGAACTGCCCACCCGGATCGCGGTCATCGGCATGGGCCGGTTCGGCGGCCACGAACTCGGCTACGGCTCCGACGCGGACGTGCTGTTCGTCCACGAGCCGCGACTCGGCGTCCTGGACGACGACGCGGCGGGCGCGGCGAAAGCCGTCATCGGCGAGATGCGGACCCTGCTCGCCGCGCCCTCGGTCGAACCCCCACTGGAGGTCGACGCGGACCTCCGCCCCGAGGGCCGCAACGGCCCGCTGGTGCGGACCCTCGCCTCCTACGCCGGCTACTACGCGCGCTGGTCGCACGCCTGGGAGAGCCAGGCACTGCTACGGGCCGAACCGATGGCCGGCGACCTCGAACTCGGCGCACGCTTTCGGGATCTCATCGACCCGCTGCGCTACCCCGGCGGGGGCGTCTCCGAACGCGACCTGACGGAGATCCGCCGCATCAAGGCCCGGATCGAGGCCGAACGACTGCCCCGCGGCGCCGACCCCACCACCCACACGAAGATCGGCCGCGGCGGGCTGGCGGATGTGGAGTGGACGGTCCAGCTTCTCCAACTCCGGCACGGCCACGAGATCCCGGACCTGCGCACCACCCGGACCCGAGCCGCGCTCTCGGCCGCGACGGCGGCCGGCCTGGTGGAGCGGGAGGACGCGGAGGTGCTGGACGCCGCGTGGGTCCTGGCCTCGCGGGTAAGGGCCGCCGTGATGCTGGTCCGGGGCCGGGCCGGGGACAGCTTCCCGGGCGACGCGAGGGAACTGGCGGGCGTCGCGCGCTACCTCGGCTACGGCGTCGGGCACTCCGGCGAGCTGCTGGACGAATATCGCCGGACCACCCGCCGGGCGCGACACGCCGTCGAGCGGCTGTTTTACGGGGCGGAGTAGGGCGAACGCGGGCGGGCCGCTCGCGCAAGTCTTCCTGCGCCCCTGGTTTCCCTAGGCCGAGACTCTGGCGTTCCAGGAGACCGGAACCGTCAGGGCGTTCTCCGCCGCGTCGTCCGGGTCGCGGGGGAGGCGGTAGACCCAGTTGTGGTAGATGAACCGGGCCGCGACGAAGCCGATGATCAGGCAGATCTCGCCGCCGACGGCGTCCAGCCAGAAGTGGTTGGCGGTGGAGATGATCACGCTGAGGGTGACGAGGGGGTAGGCGAGGCCGAGGACGCGGACCCAGGTGCGGCGGGCCAGGAAGAAGATGGTGAGGCCGCACCACATGGACCAGCCGATGTGCATGGAGGGCATGGCCGCGAACTGGTTGGAGACGTGTGCGCCGGCGCCGGAGGCCATGGAGCCCCAGGTCTGGTGGACGGTGACGGTGTCGACGAAACCGGCGTCCATCAGGCGGGGTGGGGCGAGGGGGAAGAAGTAGAAGCCGAGCAGGGCGATGCCGGTGGTGACGAAGAGCACCGTGCGGGCGGCTGCGTAGCGGCCGGGGTGGGAGCGGTAGAGCCAGACCAGTACGCCGATGGTGACGATGAAGTGCAGGGTGGCGTAGTAGTAGTTCATTCCGACGATCAGCCAGGTCACCGAGTTGACGGCGTGGTTGATCGAGCGCTCGACGGCGATGCCGAGGGTGTGTTCGAGGTCCCAGATCCAGTTGGCGTGCTTGTGCGCTATCGCGGCCTGCTCGGGAACCGCGTTCCGGACCAGCGAGTACAGCCAGTAGCTGATGCCGATCAGGGCGAGTTCGAAGAACAGGTGCGGTCTGCGCGGGGCGCGTCGCTGCTCGCGCAGGCGGGCGCGGAGGCCGGCGGCGGGTGGCTGGGCGACGCGGGTGGCTCCGCCGGGCTTGTGGGCGGTGTGGTCCGTGCCCGGGTCGGAACCGTCGCGTGCGCTCCGCTCGGCGCGGTCGGCGCCGGGTGCGTGGATCTCGGTCGGTTCCCCCATGGACGAGAAGTCTGCCAGAAGAGGCGTGGCCGCTTGCTCATCCTCTGGTCGGGGATTCTTCACCGACTGTCCCCCTACGGGGGTAGGGGTCGATCGGTTCTCGAGGCGCATGCGGTCCATTGTGACGTGAGGGTTACCGGGGGTCGAACCGGGGTCTCGTTCGTGCGCGGATCCCAAGCGGGGCAGGTCACGACTCGATATGACTCCCGGCCGGAAGGGCTTTCGCATCTTGCTGAAACATCTTGCAGAGCGCTAGGTTCCACGCCACCCACCCTGCCCGAGCGCCCCAGAGGGAGAGCCCGTCGTGGCCGACGCCCAAGCCCGTTCCCCGCGCCGCACCACCCCGTACCGCCGTCCCGGACGGGCCTCCGTCCTGGTGGCGGCCTCGCTGATCGCCGCGACGCTGGGCGCCGTGCCGCTCGCGTCGGCCGCGCCGTCCGCCCCGCCGGCCGCGCCGTCGGATGCGTCGCTGGCTTCGACCGCGGCCCGGCACGACCTGACCCGGGAGCAGTTCTACTTCGTGCTGCCGGACCGGTTCGCCAACGGCAGCACCGGCAACGACACCGGCGGGGTCACCGGTGGGCGGCTGGACAACGGCTTCGACCCGGCCGACAAAGGCTTCTACCACGGTGGCGACCTGCAAGGGCTGATCGACAAGCTGGACTACATCCAGGACCTCGGCACCACCGCGATCTGGATGGCGCCGATCTTCAAGAACAAGCCGGTGCAGGGCGCGGGGGCGGACGCGTCCGCGGGCTACCACGGCTACTGGATCACCGACTTCACCCAGGTCGATCCGCACTTCGGCACCAACGCGCAGCTCAAGGAGCTGATCGACAAGGCGCACAAGCGCGGCCTCAAGGTCTTCTTCGACGTCATCACCAACCACACCGCGGACGTCATCGACTACGCGGAGGGCTCGTACGACTACCGTTCGACGGGCGCCTACCCGACGCTGGACGCCGACGGGAACCCGGTGGACGAGACGGCGGTCGCCGACGCCCGGGCGCAGTGGCCGGGCATCTCGAAGGACTCCTTCCCCTATACCCCGGTGTTCCGGGCGCCCGCGGACACGAAGGCGAAGTCCCCGTCCTGGCTGAACGACCCGGCGCTCTACCACAACCGGGGCAACTCGACCTTCGTCGGCGAGTCCGCGACCGAGGGCGACTTCTCCGGCCTGGACGACCTGGACACCCAGAACCCGAAGGTCGTCGCGGGGATGGAGAAGATCTACCAGCAGTGGGTGGCCGACACCGGGGTTGACGGGTTCCGGATCGACACCGTCAAGCACGTGAACATGGCGTTCTGGGAGCAGTGGGCGCCGGCGCTGAAGCAGTTCGCGGCGCAGCAGGGGAACAAGAAGTTCTTCATGTTCGGCGAGGTGTACTCGGGCGACCCGGCGGTGACCTCGCCGTACGTCACCAAGGGCAAGCTGCAGGCGACGCTGGACTTCGCGTTCCAGGAGGCGGCCCGGAAGTACGTGTCGCAGAACGGTTCGGCGAAGGCGCTGAGCGAGCTGTACGCGCAGGACTACCGGTACACCACGGCCGACACCGACGCGTACGAGTTGCCGACCTTCCTCGGCAACCACGACATGGGCCGGTTCGGGTCGTTCCTGCGGAGCGACAACCCGGGGGCGTCGGACGAGGCGCTGCTGGGCAAGGACCGGCTGGCCAACGAGCTGCAGTTCCTGACCCGCGGGCAGCCGGTGGTCTACTACGGCGACGAGCAGGGCTTCACCGGCGCGGGCGGCGACAAGGACGCCCGGCAGGACATGTTCGCCTCGAAGACCCCCTCGTACAACAGCGACCCGGTGATCGGCGGCGACGCCGGTTCGAAGGACCGGTACGGCCGGGACGGGGCGCTGTACCGGGGGATCGCCGGGTTGGCGAAGCTGCGCAAGGACAACCCGGCGCTGGCCGACGGCGCGCAGGTGGAGCGGTACGCGGCGGACGGGCCGGGGGTGTACGCGTTCTCCCGGATCGACGCCAAGGACCAGGTGGAGTACCTGGTGGCGGTGAACAACGCGGCCGGGGCGAAGACCGTCACGCTGGACACCTTCTCCGCGGGCATGGACTTCGACGGCCTGTACGGGTTCCAGGGCAAGGTGAGCAGCAGCGCGGACGGCAAGGTGACGGTCACCGTCCCGGCGATGTCCTCGCTGGTGCTGAAGGCGAAGCACAAGCTGGCCAAGCCGGCGGCGGGTCCGTCGGTCACGGTGAACGCTCCGGCCGACGGTTCGTACGGGACGGTGGCGCTCGGCGCGAGCGTGCCCGGTGGCGGGTTCAACCGGGTGACGTTCGCCGCGCAGGTCGGCAACGGGCCGTGGCGGACGCTGGGCACCGCCGACAACGGGGTGTACCGCGTCACGCAGAACCTGGACGGCGTCGCGCCCGGCACCGTGGTGCGGTTCAAGGCCGTGGTGCAGGACCCGGCGGGCCGACTGGCCTCCGCGAGCGGGCAGTTCACCACCGGACAGCAGGCGCCGGTGCCCGCGCCGAGCGCGGTGACGCGGCCGTACGCGGTGGTGCACTACCAGCGCCAGGACGGCAACTACGACGGCTGGAACCTGTACACCTGGGGCGACATCGCCGACGGCGAGGGCACCACCTGGCCGGACGGGCACGGCTTCGTCGGGCGGGACGCGTACGGCGCGTTCGCGTACGTGAAGCTGAAGGGCGGGGCGTCCGACGTCGGGTTCGTGGTGGAGAAGAACGGCACCAAGGACGTCGAGCAGGACCGGCACATCGACATCTCCGCCACTGGCGAGGTGTGGATCAAGGAGGGCGACCCGGCCGTCCGCACGGCCAACCCGGACGGGGCGCAGCCGGTGCCGGAGGGCAAGGCGGTCATCCACTACCGGCGCGCCGACGGCAACTACGACGGCTGGGGCCTGCACGACTGGACGGGCGCGGCCACCCCGACCGACTGGGGCAACCCACTGATGCCGGCCCGCAAGGACGCGTTCGGCGCGGTGTTCGAGGTGCCGCTGGCGGCCGGGGCGAGCAGCCTCAGCTACATCATCCACAACGGCAACGACAAGGACCTGCCGCAGGACCAGTCGCTGAACTTCGCCACCTCCGGCCGCGAGGTGTGGATCATCGGCGGCCAGGAGGGCTACCTGCTGCCGCAGACCGCCGGCGCCTCCTCGCAGCTCGACCTGGGCTCCGCGAAGGCCCAGTGGATCGACGCGAAGACCGTCGTGGTGCCCGCCAACTACGGTGCGGCGGACGCCCAGTTGAAGGGCGGCACCAGCGCCCAGCTGATCTACGACCCGGCCGGCGGGCTGAGCGTCGAGCAGGGCGTGCTGTCCAAGCCCGGCCACTGGATCCGGCTCACTCCGGCGGCCGGCCTGACGGACGCCCAGAAGGCGAAGTTCCCGCACCTGTCCGGCTACCGGGCGTTCACCGTGGACGCGCGCGACGCCGGCCGGATCACCGCCGCGCTGCGCAGCCAGCTGGTCTTCGCCGAGCACCTGCCGAACGGCGCGGCGCTGGCCGCCACCGGCGTGCAGATCCCCGGCGTGCTGGACGACCTGTACGCGGGGAAGGCCGCGAAGGCCCAGCTCGGCCCGGTGTACACGGGCCCGGGCCGGGGCAACGGCAGCAACCGCCAGGTGACGCTCTCGCTGTGGGCGCCGACCGCGACCGAGGTGGCGGTGCAGCTGTTCGACAGGGCGAGCGGCGGCACCCCGAAGACCGTGCCGCTGAAGCGCGACGAGGCGTCGGGCGTGTGGTCGCTGACCAAGGACGCCAAGGAGCTGGACGGCAAGTACTACCTGTACCAGGTCAAGGTGTGGGCGCCGAGCGTGCGGAAGATGGTCACCAACACCGTCACCGACCCGTACTCGACCGCGCTGGCCGCCGATTCCAAGCGCAGCCTGGTCGCCGACCTGTCGGCCGCCGCGACCAAGCCCAAGGGCTGGGACCAGCACCGCAGCCCGGCGGCGATACCGGCCGTCAAGCAGCAGATCCAGGAACTGCACGTGCGGGACTTCTCGGCCGCCGACACCACCGTGCCGGCCGACGAGCGCGGCACCTACCTGGCGTTCACGCAGTCGAAGTCCGCGGGCATGCAGCACCTGAAGGAGCTCGCCGCGGCCGGGGTGACGACCATTCACCTGCTGCCGACCTTCGACATCGCCACCATCCGGGAGAACCGGGCCGACCAGAAGCTCCCCGCCTGCGACCTGGCCGCGCTGCCCGCCGATTCGGGCAAGCAGCAGGAGTGCGTGGCGGCGGTGAAGGCCGACGACGCCTACAACTGGGGCTACGACCCGCTGCACTACACCGTCCCCGAGGGCTCGTACGCCACTGACCCCACCGGTACGGCGCGCACCGTGCAGTTCCGCGAGATGGTGCAGGCGATGCACGACGCGGGCCTGCGGGTGGTGCTCGACGTGGTCTACAACCACACCGCGGCCGCCGGGCAGGACGAGCACTCGGTGCTGGACAAGGTCGTCCCCGGCTACTACCAGCGCCTCAGCGACAGCGGCAAGGTCACCACCGACTCGTGCTGCGCCGACACCGCGCCCGAGCACGCCATGATGAACAAGCTGGTGGTCGACTCGGTGCTCACCTGGGCCAGGCAGTACCGGGTGGACGGCTTCCGGTTCGACCTGATGGGCCTGGACCCGAAGTCCACCATGCTGGACGTGCGGTCCGCGCTCGGCGGGCTCACCCCGCAGCGGGACGGCGTGGACGGGAAGAACATCTTCCTCTACGGCGAGGGCTGGAACTTCGGCACCGTCGCGAACGACGCCCGGTTCGTCCAGGCCATCCAGGCCAACATGGCCGGGACGGGCATCGCCACCTTCAACGACCGGATCCGGGACGCCGGGCGCGGCGGCAACTACATGCTGTCCTCGGCCCCGCAGCAGGGCTTCGCCTCCGGCCTGTACACCGACCCGAACGGCTCGGCCGACAACGGCAGTTCGGCGGAGCAGAAGGACCGGCTGCTGCACCAGATGGACCAGATCAAGGTCGGTCTGACCGGCAACCTGGCCGGCTACGCGTTCACCGACTCCGCCGGAAAGTCCGTCACCGGCAAGGGAGTCGACTACAACGGCGCCCCGACCGGCTACGCGGCCAACCCCGGCGAGGCGGTGGAGTACCTGGACGCGCACGACAACGCCGACCTGTACGACGCGCTGGCGTTCAAGCTGCCGCAGGGCACCTCGCCCGCCGACCGGGCCCGGATGCAGGCGCTCGGCCTGTCGCTGACCGCGCTCGCCCAGGGCCCGGGCTTCGCCCAGGCCGGCAGCGACCTGCTGCGCTCCAAGTCGCTGGACGCCAACTCGTACGACTCCGGCGACTGGTTCAACGCCGTCAACTGGGACTGCAAGTTGGGCAACGGCTGGGGCCGCGGCCTGCCGATGGCCGCCGACAACCAGGAGATGTGGGCCCGCGACAAGCAGCTGCTGGCCGACCCGAAGCTGCGGATGGGCTGCAACGAGATGGGTGCCGGCACGGCGCTCTACCAGCAGTTCCTGAGGATCCGTCAGTCCTCGCCGCTGTTCTCGCTGGCGAGCACGGCCGAGGTGCAGCGCCGGCTGTCCTTCCCGCTGTCCGGCACCGCGGGGGAGAACCCGGGTGTGATCACCATGCACCTGGACGGGACGGGGCTGCCGGGCGCCGAGAAGGGCCTCACGGTGGTCTTCAACGCCACCCCGACCGCACAGACCCAGACGGTGGCGGGCCTGCGCGGCACGGCGCAGGCGCTGCACCAGGTGCAGGCCTCGGGCACCGATCCGGTGGTCAGGCAGGCAGCCTTCGACGCGGCCTCGGGGACCTTCACGGTGCCGGGCCGGACGGTGGCGGTGTTCGTCCAGAAGTAACGGTTCCCTGCCGGTAACAGGGGTCTCACCTCCGGGTGGGGCCCCTTGCGGGGTTGGCCGGAAAGCATCGGTGCGGTACTTTCAACCGCCATGTTTAGCTGACGGCATCCCAAATGCCGGACCATGGGGGGCTCTTGAGGTACTTGTAGGGCGGTCATAAATGAGTCAATCCGTGGCATGCATCTGTCATTCGACGGGTGTTTGCTGCCACGATTCCCCTCGCTGCGAAGACAGGTAGCCCCAACTCCCGCCGGTGGAGCCCTCCCCAGGCCACCGGCAGCCCCGCAGCCACGCACCGCGTACGTGCACCGCACCCTCGCCGCGACAGGCGGCCGGGGCCCCCGCTGCGCCGCAACCGCGGCCAGATTCTCTTCACCGCTCGTGACCCCGCGACGGTCGGTAAAGGAGTCCCGAATGTCTCGCTACACGCATGCCCGCGTGAGCATGGCCGCCCTCGCGGCCACCACCGCCCTGCTGGTGACCGCGATCCCGTCGGTGGTGGCCCAGGCCGCCCCCGCCGGCCCGTCCGCGGCCTCGCAGGTCGCCGGCCAGCAGGTGGCCGCCGGGCGCGCCCAGTTGCTCTCGGACGCGGGCTCCCGCGCCCCCCAGGTCGCGCAGAACCTGGGCATGGGCTCCGCCGAGAAGCTGGTGGTCAAGGACGCGTTCAAGGACGCCGACGGCACCCAGCACTTCCGCTACGAGCGCACCTACAACGGACTCCCCGTCCTCGGTGGCGACATGGTCGTCCACCAGGCCGCGAACGGCACCACCAAGGGTGTCGACCGGGCCTCCACCGCGTCGCTGAACGGCCTGTCCACCACCCCGAAGCTGGCCGCCGCCAAGGGCCAGGCGACCGCGCTGGCCGCCGAGTCCGGCTCCGCGCTGGAGACCGCGCCCCGCCTGGTGGTGTGGGCCGCCGACAACAGCCCGCGGCTGGCCTGGGAGACCGTGGTCGCCGGCACCCAGAAGGACGGCACCCCGAGCAAGCTGCACGTGGTGACCGACGCCAACAGCGGCGACGTCATCCAGAAGTGGGAAGGCATCGAGACCGGCACCGGCACCGGCGTCTTCGTCGGCACCGTCAACGTCGGCACCACGCTGTCCGGTTCGACGTACCAGCTGAAGGACGCCACCCGCGGTGGGATGTACACCACCAACATGAACAACGGGACCAGCGGCAACGGCACCCTGTTCACCAAGGCCACCGACACCTGGGGCGACGGCACCGCCGCCAACAAGGAGTCCGCGGCCGTCGACGCCCACTACGGCGTCTCGATGACCTGGGACTACTTCAAGAACACCTACGGCCGCAACGGCATCCGCAACGACGGTGTCGGCGCCTACAGCCGGGTCCACTACAGCAGCAACTACGTCAACGCCTTCTGGGACGACAGCTGCTTCTGCATGACCTACGGCGACGGCTCGGGCAACACCCACCCGCTGACCGAACTCGACGTCGCGGGCCACGAGATGACGCACGGCGTCACCTCCAACACGGCCGGCCTGATCTACTCCGGCGAGTCCGGCGGCCTGAACGAGTCCACCTCGGACGTGTTCGGCAACATGGTCGAGTGGTACGCCAACAACTCCAAGGACAACCCGGACTACCTGGTCGGCGAGCTGATCGACATCAACGGCAACGGCACGCCGCTGCGCTACATGGACCAGCCGTCCAAGGACGGCGCGTCCGCCGACTACTGGTCCTCCACGGTCGGCAACAAGGACGTCCACTACTCGTCCGGCGTCGGCAACCACGCCTTCTACCTGCTGTCCGAGGGCAGCGGCGCCAAGGTGGTCAACGGCGTGAGCTACAACTCGCCGACCTACAACAACATCCCGGTCACCGGCATCGGCCACGACAAGGCCGCCGCCATCTGGTTCCGGGCGCTGACCACCTACTGGACCTCGTCCACCAACTACGCGAGCGCGCGGGCCGGCATGCTGTCCGCCGCGACCGACCTGTACGGCGCCAACTCGGCCGAGTACAACGCCACCGCGACCGCCTGGGCGGCCGTCAACGTCGGCTCGGTGCCCAGCACCGGCGGCCCGACCGTGACCAGCCCCGGCAACCAGTCGACCGCGCTGAACTCCTCGGTCAGCCTGCAGATAAACGCCACCGGCGGCACCGCGCCGCTCACCTACACGGCCACCGGCCTGCCCACCGGCCTGTCGATCGACGCCGCCACCGGCAAGATCACCGGCACCGCCACCGCGGCCGGCACCTACAACGTGACCGTCACCGCGAAGGACGCCGCCGCCAAGACCGGCTCCGTCTCCTTCACCTGGACCGTCAGCGGTGGCGGCGGCGGCAGCTGCACCCCGGCCCAGCTGCTCGGCAACCCCGGCTTCGAGACCGGTAGCGCCGCGCCGTGGACCACCACCAGCGGTGTGGTCGACAACTCCACCTCGCAGGCCGCGCACGGCGGTTCCTGGAAGGCGTGGATGGACGGCTACGGCTCCAGCCACACCGACAGCATCCAGCAGACCGTCACCATCCCGTCGGGCTGCAAGGCGTCGCTGAGCTTCTGGCTGCACATCGACACCGCCGAGACCACCACCAGCACGGCGTACGACAAGATGACCGTGACCGTCAACGGCACCTCGGTCGCCACGTACTCCAACCTGGACAAGAACACCGGCTACTCGCAGAAGACCATCGACCTGTCGGCCTACGCCGGTCAGACCGTCACGGTGAAGTTCAACGCCGTCGAGGACGTCTCGCTGCAGACCTCCTTCGTGGTCGACGACACCGCGATCCAGACCAGCTGACGCTCCTTCGGTAGTGCCGGTGCCCGGCAGCCGCTTCGGCTGCCGGGCACCGGCGCGTTCGCATGATGGTCAGTCAATTACCTTCACGGGAGCCGGATTTAATTCGGATGCGTGCGACGGGTCGGGCGGGTTAAGGTCCCGGCATGTCCTTCTTCCACCAGATCTACGGCTGACGCGGCCGGGGCAGTGCCCCGAGCCACGCGTCCCGCACGCCACGGCGCCCCCTGACGGCGCGCCGGCGGTGCGGTGTTCCCTTCCCAGCCCCGTAGACCGGAAGCAGGTGCTTTCGCATGACCCGTCGCGCCCATATCGCCATGATCGGCATCCCGGCCGTCAGCCACGTCCGCCCGAGCCTCGAAGTGATCCGCGAACTCGTCGCCCGCGGCCACCGGGTGACGTACTTCAACGACCCGTCGGCGGCCGGGCTGATCACCCCGACCGGTGCCGAGCTCGTCCCGTACCCGTCCACCCTGCCGGTCGCCGACCACGACTGGCCGGACGACCCGATCGGCCAGATGCGGGTCTTCCTGGAGGACGCGATCGCGATGCTCCCCCGGCTGCACGCGCACTACGACGCCGACCCGGCCGACCTCTACCTGTACGACATCGGCGCGTACGCCGCCCGGGCGCTCGCCGAGGCGCAGGGCCGGCCGATCGTCCAGCTCTCGCCGACCCTGGTCGCCTGGGACGGCTACCAGGCGGAGGTGGGTGCCGCCATCCGCGAACTGCCGGGAGCGGACGGCTACTTCGGGCTCTTCGCCGAGTGGCTGGCCGGCTCCGGCGCCACCACGGTGGACGTGGACGCGTTCTCCGGGCGGCCGGCCCGGGCCGTCGCGATGATCACCGAGGCGATGCAGCCGCACGCCGACCGGGTGGACCGCAAGGCCGTGGAGTTCGTCGGGCCGTGCTTCGACCTGCGGGCGGAGCAGGGCGGTTGGCGGCGTCCGGCCGGGGCGGAGAAGGTGCTGCTGGTGTCGCTCGGTTCGGCGTTCACCCGGCAGCCCGAGTTCTACCGGAACTGCCTGGCGGCCTTCGGCGGCCGCCCCGGCTGGCACCTGGTGCTGCAGATCGGCAAGCACGTGGACCCGGCCGAGCTGGGGGAGATCCCGGCCAACGTCGAGGTGCACTCCTGGGTGTCGCAGCGGGCGGTCCTGGAGCAGGCCGACGCCTTCGTCACCCACGCCGGGATGGGCGGCTGCGGCGAAGGGCTGCTGGCGGGCGTGCCGATGATCGCGGTGCCGCAGGCCGCCGAGCAGTTCATGAACGCCGACCGGCTGGTCGAGCTCGGCGTGGCCCGCCGGCTGGACACCGCCGACGCCACGCCCGAGGCGCTGTGGTCGGCGCTCACCGAGCTGGTCGGGAGCGAGGAAGTGGCCGCCCGCCTGCGGGAGTTGAGCGCCCGCGCGATGGGCGAGGGCGGCACCGCCCGGGCCTGTGACGTGATCGAGCAGCAGCTGGGCTGAGGCTCCTTCTCGGATCCCGCCCGCCGAGCGCCGGTCCGCCGTTGACGAACTGTCAGCGGCGGGCCGGCGCTGCCGTTTTGCCGGCCCCGGAGCGGGTCGCGGGCTCCCTTGACGGCCGTCCGGGCCGACCATATGGTCATGCCACTGCAAATTTCCTGCAAGTTTCACCCCACCTTGCAGTCTCTTGCAGTGGCACCTTCCCTCCGCGCGGACGGCCCCAACACCCCAGCCGTCGCGGCCCCACCCAGCCGCCTCCCGGTCCGCGACCTGCGTCCGCGGGCCGGGCCTCCCCCAGGAGCGCTCCCTTGCCCACCCTCGCCCCCGCCCGCAGGAAGCGCGCCGTCGCCGCCTGCACCGCCCTCGCGGCGTTCGGCCTCTCGGCCGGCGCCGGGCTCTCGCTGGCGCCCACCGCCGCCGCCACCCCGCCCGGCACCAAGGGCGTCACCGCCACCCTGTTCGAGTGGAAGTTCGACTCGGTGGCCAAGGCCTGCACCGACAGCCTCGGCCCCAAGGGCTACGGCTTCGTCGAGGTCTCCCCGCCCCAGGAGCACATCCAGGGCGCCCAGTGGTGGACGTCCTACCAGCCCGTCAGCTACAAGATCGCCGGCCGGCTCGGCGACCGCACCGCGTTCAAGAACATGGTCACCACCTGCCACGCGGCGGGCGTCAAGGTGCTCGCCGACTCGGTGATCAACCACATGTCGGCCGGCAGCGGCACCGGCACCGGCGGCACCGTCTACACCAAGTACAACTACCCGGGCTACTACCAGGACCAGGACTTCCACTCCTGCCGGACGTCGATCACCAACTACGCCGACCGCGCCAACGTCCAGAACTGCGAGCTGGTCGGCCTCGCGGACCTCAACACCGGTTCCGCGTACGTCCAGCAGACCATCGCCAACTACCTCAGCGACCTGCTCTCGCTCGGCGTGGACGGCTTCCGGATCGACGCCGCCAAGCACATGGCCGCCACCGACCTGGCCGCCATCAAGGCCAAGATGAGCAACCCGAACGCGTACTGGGTGCAGGAGGTCATCTACGGCGCGGGCGAGCCGATCCAGCCCTCCGAGTACACCGGCACCGGCGACGTGGACGAGTTCCGCTCCGGCACCTGGCTGAAGAGCTCCTTCCAGGGCGGCAAGATATCCGACCTGCAGAGCTGGGGCAGCGGCCTGCTCGCCTCCGCCCAGGCCCGCACTTTCGTCGACAACTGGGACACCGAGCGCAACGGCTCCACCCTCACCTACAAGGACGGCTCCACCTACACGCTGGCCAACGTCTTCATGCTGGCCCACCCGTACGGCTCGCCGAACGTCTACTCCGGCTACGCGTTCAGCAGCAACGACGACGGCCCGCCGAACGCCGGCGCCGTCACCGCCTGCTACCAGAACGGCTGGAACTGCGTCCACGCCTGGCGGCAGGTCGCCAACATGGTCGGCTTCCGCAACGCGGTGGCCGGTGCCGCGATGACCAACTGGTGGTCCAACGGCAACAACGCGATCGCCTTCGGACGCGGCACCAAGGGCTACGTGGCGATCAACCGGGAGAGCTCGGCGATCACCCAGACCTTCCAGACCTCGCTGCCCGCCGGCGTCTACTGCGACGTCCAGCACGGCGACCCGGTGAGCGGCGGCTGCTCCGGCCCGACCTACACCGTCGGCGCGGACGGGAAGTTCACCGCCTCGGTCGGCGCCAACGACGCCGTCGCGCTGCACGTCGGCGCCACCGCCGCCGGCACCGCGCCGGGCGCCTCGTTCGCGGTCAACGGCACCACCTCGCCCGGCCAGAACCTCTACGTGGTCGGCGACGCGGCCGCGCTCGGCGGCTGGGACACCTCGAAGGCGCTGCTGCTCGGCTCCGCCTCCTACCCGGTGTGGAAGCTGGACGTGGCGCTGCCCGGCGGCACCGCGATCCAGTACAAGTACCTGCGCAAGGACGCCGCCGGCACCGTCACCTGGGAGAGCGGTACCAACCGCACCGCGACCGTCCCGGCGAGCGGAAGGATCACCCTGAACGACACCTGGCGTCCCTGACGCCGCTCCCGGAAACGGGCGGCCCCCGTCTTACGGCGGGGGCCGCCCCCGCCGTGCGGCGGGTTGTTCACCCCTCCGCAACCGGGGCCCGGGGCGGTACGTCATAGGATCTCGAACGGCCCAATCGCCGCACCTTTGTGCGGTCGCGGCCGTTCCCGGGGAGCGCCGGCCGTCACCAGCGCGCGGCGGCCCCGGCCAAGCCCAATGACCAGGGCCCCTCCCGGCTGCCGGGTCGGCCCCCGCCCGGAGAGACCGCCCCGTGCTGCCGCAGCCCCGTTCCGCCGCCCGCCGTCTGTTGACCGCCGCCGCCCTGCTCACCCTCGCCGCCCCGCTGGCCGCCTGCGGCAGCAACACCGGGACCTCCGGCGACGCCAAGGGCGCGAGCGCCGCAGGCCACTCGTCCCCGTCCGCCGCGCAGAGCAGCAGCGCCCCGCCCAAGCCGTCCAAGGTGCTGATGCCGACCGGCCCGGCCGCGCAGCTGTCCAAGGTCCGCGACACCGGCGCCGGGCCGATCATGATGACCACCCTGGCCGGCCCCAAGTCCGGTGTCAGCGGCAAGGTGTGGGTCTGGCTGCCGCCGCAGTACAACGACCCCAAATACGCGAAGACCGGCTTCCCTGTGCTCACCCTGTACGCGGGCGGCCAGAGCGCCGGCTACAACACCTGGACCGACAACCAGCTGCCGATCCAGGAGATCGACGAGCAGATGGTCTCCCAGGGCAAGGCCCACCCGTTCATCATGATCATGCCGGTGCAGAACCTGGACTCCAACGAGTCCAAGGCCCTGGAGTGCGCCGACATCCCCGGCCAGCCGAAGATGGGCACCTGGATGGCCGAGGACATCCCGGACTTCGTCCGCGCCAACTTCCGCACCGTCAAGGGCCGCGACGGCTGGGCCGTGATGGGCGCCTCCACCGGCGCGTTCTGCAGCGCCAAGCTCGCCCTGCAGCACCCCGACGTGTTCAAGGCCGCGGTGCCGATCGACGGCTACTGGAACCCGGACTCGCCGCTGTGGAAGGGCCACGACCAGGAGCGCCAGGCCAACAGCCCCGACAAGCTGATCGCCGAGGGCACCGCCGACGTGCGGATGCTGGCCACCGCGGGCGGCGCCAACCCCTACGAGACCAAGCTGGTGAAGAACTGGGTGGAGAAGGCCAAGGCCCCCACCACCGTCGAGTACTACGAGCAGCCCGGCGGCAAGCACCTCACCTCCGACTTCAAGAAGATGATCCCGCACACCCTGGAATGGCTGACCGCCAACACCGCCGGACCCGAATCCGACTGACCGAGGTCGGAAACGGCTCCGGAAACGCGCTGACCTGCACATCAATCGGTCGTTCATTCGACCCTGATGCACTGCTCCCACCCTGGACCCCGTGGACCGGAGAACTGGACCGGGGCGCCGCAACCGCGGCCCCCGCTCCGGCCAGCCCCAGCCAGTCGTGAAGAGAGCGCCATGTCCCGTCACCTGCTGTCCGTCGGCCCGACGACCATTCCCGCCCCGTGCGAGGAGCTGCCCGCCGCGCCCGTGGCCGAACTCCTGCCGTTCGCCGGACTGCGCCTGGTGCACGCCGCCGTCCGCCGCGACCTCGCCCGGATCCCGCAGGCCCTGCGACTGCTCCAGCCCGACGACCACGAGAGCGCGCTCGCGCTCAAGCGGCACTGGGACTTCGTCACCGCCATGGTGACCTGCCACCACGAGCAGCAGGACACCCGGCTGTGGCCGCTGCTGCGCCGCTTCTCGCCCGAGCTGCGGCTGCTGCTCAACTGGCTGGAGTCCGACCACCACAACCTCGACCAGTGCTTCACCCGCACCACCACCCTGGTCGGCATCGCCACCCGCGACCCCGCCAGCTCCTGGCCGGTCTCCTACGCCGTCGAGGAACTCGCCGCCCGGGTGGAGACCCACCTGCGGATCGAGGAGCGCCAGCTGCTGCCGCGGATGGCCGACGTCTTCCAGCCCGGCTCCCGGATCGGCACCCTGCCCGAACTGCTCGACCTGCTGCGCCTCGCCGAGGGCCCGTCCGCGTCCGACGCCCTGGTCTGGCTGCTCGAAGGCGTCGACCCGATACAGATCGACCGCCTGCTGGCCGACTGCGACGACGAGACCGTCCGCCACTGGCCGCACTGGCGCGACACCTACGCCCGCTGCACCGACCGTCTCTGGGGCCCCGCCGGACAATGAGACCGTCCCGGATCCGTCCGGGACGTGAGCAGCACGACCCGGGCCCGGATGTCCCGGCGGGACTCATGTCCCGCCGGGACATTTTCGGTAGTACGGTGATCACATGAGCACCGACCAGTGGCAGCCGCCGGTCTCGCTCGGGCGGCGCGACCGCAAGTCCCGCCGCACCCGCGAGGCGATGGCCGACGCCGCGCTGCGCCTCACCCTGGAACACGGCCTGGCCGCCCTCGCCGTCGAACACGTCACCGACGCCGCCGACGTCTCCCGGCGCACCTTCAGCCGCTACTTCCCGTCCCGCGAGGACGCCGTCCTCGACTCCCTGCGCACCGACTTCACCCGGATCAACGCGCAACTCGCCGCCCGGCCCGCCGCCGAGACCCCGGTCGCCGCTTACCGCGCCGCCGTCACCGCCTGGCTGCACGACGCCGACCACCCGGCCTGGCACCGCCGCCCCGGCATGCGGGCGCTGTTCGTGCTGATCGACGAGGAGCCCGCGCTGACCGCCGCCTACCGGCGGATCGCCGTCGCCGAGGAGGAGCAGTCGATCCGGCTGGTCGCCGCCCGGCTCGGCCTGCACCCGGAGACCGACCTGCGGCCCGCCGTCGCCGTCGGCCTCGGCGTCGCCGCCCTGCACGCCGCCACCCGCACCTGGGTGCGCGACCCGGCGGGCGACCTGCCCGCCCTGATCGACCGCGCCTTCGACCTGGTCGCGGTCGAACCCCCACGCTGACCCCCCGTCGGCACACCCGCACCACCCGCGTCCGCCCCCCCGGCGGCGCACGAAAGGAACGACCACCCATGACCACCCAGGAGTTCACCGGCCGCACCGCTCTCGTCACCGGCGCCGCCTCCGGCATCGGCCTGGCCGTCGCCACCATGCTCGCCGGGCGCGGCGCGAAGGTCGCCGTCGCCGACTTCCGCCTGGACGCCGCCCGGGAGGCCGTCGCCGCCCTCGAGGCGATCGGCGCCGAGGCCCTCGCCGTGCAGGTCGACGTCACCGACCCGGCCTCCGTCGAGGCCGCCGTCCGCACCACCGTGCAGGGCCTCGGTCCGCTCTCGCTGGCCGTCAACAACGCCGGCATCGGCGGCGCCGTCGCCCCCACCGGCGGTTACGACCCGCAGGACTGGCGGCGGGTGCTCGCCACCAACCTGGACGGCGTCTTCTACTCGATGCGCTACGAACTGCCGGAGATCCTCGCCGCCGGCGGCGGCGCGATCGTCAACATGTCCTCCATCCTCGGCACCAACGGCTTCGCCGGCTCGCCCGCGTACGTCGCCGCCAAGCACGGCGTGGTCGGCCTGACCAAGTCCACCGCGCTGGAGTACGCCGGGCAGGGCATCCGGGTCAACGCGGTCGGCCCGGGCTTCGTCGACACCCCGCTGCTCAAGGACGCCGACCCGGCCGCGCGCGCGGCGCTGATCGCGCTGCACCCCGCCGGGCGCCTCGGCCGCGCCGAGGAGGTCGCCGAACTCACCGCGTTCCTGCTCTCCGAGCGGGCGTCCTTCATCACCGGCAGCTACCACCTGGTCGACGGCGGCTACTCCGCCCGCTGACCGTCCGTCGTGGGGGACCGCACGAGAGAGAGGGTTTTCCAGCCATGAAGGCAGTCCAGTACCGCACCGTCGGCAGCCACCCCGAGGTGGTCACCGTTCCCGACCCCGAACCCGGCCCCGGGCAGGTGCTGCTGAAGGTCACCGCCGCCGGTGTGTGCCACTCCGACATAGCCGTGATGAGCTGGCCCGCCGCGCAGCTGCCGTTCCCGCTGCCGCTCACCCTCGGCCACGAGGGCGTCGGTACGATCGCCGCGCTCGGCGCCGGAGTCACCGGCTTCACCGAGGGCGAGTCGGTCGCGGTGTACGGTCCGTGGGGCTGCGGCAGCTGCGCCAAGTGCGCCGAGGGCAAGGAGAATTACTGCCTGCGGGCGCACGAGCTGGGCATCCGGCCGCCCGGGCTGGGCGCGCCCGGCGCGATGGCCGAGTACATGGTGGTCGACGACCCGCGGCACCTGGTCCCGCTCGGCGACCTCGACCCGGTGCGGACCGTGCCGCTCACCGACGCCGGGCTGACGCCCTATCACGCGATCAAGGGTTCGCTGCCGAAGCTCGTCCCCGGCTCCACGGCGGTGGTGATCGGCACCGGCGGCCTCGGGCACGTCGCCGTCCAGCTGCTGCGCGCGATGACCGCGGCCCGGGTGATCGCCGTGGACGTCTCCGCGGAGAAGCTCGAACTGGCCCGCGCGGTCGGCGCGCACGAGGCGGTGCTCTCGGACGGCGCCGCCGCCGCGAAGGTCCGCGAACTGACCGCCGGGCTCGGCGCGCAGGCCGTCTTCGACTTCGTCGGCGCCCCGCCCACCACCGCGCTGGCCGGGCAGCTGGTCGCCGTCGAGGGCGACGTCAGCATCGTCGGCCTGGGCGGCGGCACGCTGGCCGTCGGTTTCGGCGCGCTGCCCTACGACGCCCGCGTCAGCTCCCCGTACTGGGGCAGCCGCTCCGAGCTGATCGAGGTCCTCGACCTGGCCCGGGCCGGCGCGATCGACGTGCACGTCGAGACGTACGGCATCGACGAGGCGCCGCTCGCCTACGAGCGCCTGCACGCCGGGAAGATCAACGGGCGTGCGGTGATCCTGCCGAACGGCTGACGTCCCGTCGGGTGGCGGTCTCCTTCTCCGGCGAAGGGGGCCGCTACCGGCGTTGGATCACCTTGACGTCCCCGCCCGGCTGCCAGGTGCTGATCAGCAGGTGGTCCTCCGCCACCTCGGTCAGGGTGGCCCGGCGCAGTTCCAGCCGGAACGCGTGGAAGGGGCCGGGCGGCGGTTCGGGCAGCTCGGCGGCGTACGCGGCGAGCTCGTCCGGATCGGTCAACTCGACGGCGTACAGGGCGAGTTTCGCGTCCCCGCCGGTCAGGCTGGTGTCCGGCCCAGGGTTCGAGTGCAGGGCGCAGCGCGGGTCGCGGCGCAGGTCGAGCGCCTTGACCGCGCCCGCCATCGAACCGAGGTACAGGTCGGCGCCGAGGAAGTCCACCTCGATGCCGCTCACCCGGGGCGAACCGTCCCTGGTCAGCGTGGCGAGCACATGGTGCCGGTACGCCTCGAAGCGGGCGCGGATGCGCGGGGCGAGATCAGGAGCCTGCTGCTCGAAGTCCTGCCAGGTCGTCATGCGCGGAGTGTAGGCCGCCGGGTGGGAAGAACCGCTGATTGTCGGCGGCCCGTCCTAGACTCCGCGCATGGAGACCTACATCGCCTTCCTGCGGGCGATCAACGTCGGCGGCCGCACCGTGAAGATGGACCGGTTGCGGGAGTTGTTCGCGGGCCTCGGGCTGGAGGGCGTGCGGACGTACATCCAGAGCGGCAACGTGTTCTTCCGCAGCGCGGAGACCGACCGGGCGGCGCTGACGGCGCGGATCGAGGCGGGGCTGGCGGAGGGCCTGGGGTATCCGGTGCCGGTGATGCTGCGGACGGTCGAGGAGGTGGAGGCCGTGGTCGCGCTGGACCCGTTCGCGGGCGTGGAGGTCACCGAGGACGACCGCCTGTGCGTGCTGTTCCTCTCCGAGCCGCTGCCGCCCGAGCTGGTCCTGCCGGTGGCCTCGCCGAAGGGCGACTGGGAGATGATCGGCGCGAGTGCGGGCGCGGCGTTCGTGGTGATGCACCTGCGCGGCGGTCGGATGACCGGCAACCCGGCCACCGCCTTCCCCAAGTCCTACCAGGGGCAGGCGACTTCGCGGTTCTTCCACACCACCGCGAAGATCGCCGCCGCCGCCCGCAAGGGCTGACCGCCGGTCAGTGCGGGTAGGCGCGGGGCGGGCGCTGCCGGGGGAGGGAGTCCTGGAAGTCGCCGATGGCGGCGGCGACCTGGCGCATCAGCACGGTGTGCTCCAGCCGGTCGAGGTAGAGGTGGCGGGCGGCCAGCGCCTCCACCGTCACACCGAAGTACATCGTCATCAGCGGGTTGATGAACAGCGCGCTGTTGCCGGTGCGTTCGGTGAACCGGACGTCGCCGAACTCGCCGCGCAGGGCGGCGGCGATCGAGCCGTGGACGATGCTCGGGTGTTCGGGGCACTCCTGCCGGGCGTGCGCGACGGCGTCCAGGTAGAGGGCGGCCTCGGGCGCGTCGGCGGGGAGCGAGAACGCGCCGAGGTGGCCGCCGTCGCGTTGCAGGGCGGCCAGGTTCTCCAGCACCAGCGCGTGGTTGACGCCGTGATAGGCGTCGATGCCGAAGCCCAGGCAGGCGACCAGCCGGGTGGGCACCTCGGTGAGCCCGGCCACGGCGGCGAGCGAGGCCATGTCCTCCTCGGGGGTGCCGAGTCCGGCCTCGTCGCCGCGCAGCAGGATGTCGGTGCCGCCATCGACCAGCAGGATCGCGTCGATGCCGAGGTGTTCGACCAGCGCCCGGTAGGCGGCGCGCAGCGGCTGCACGCCGGTGGACGGGAACGCCCAGACGGTGTCGGGCTGTTGGTGCGCGCGCAGCCAGCGGGCCAGTGAGCGTTCGGGGAAGTAGACGTCCGCGCTGCGCACGTCGGGGGTGATCCGGGCCAGCTCGGGGGCGTGCCAGACGTCCAGGTCGAGGCCGTACAGGTTGCTGAAGGAGAAGTTCGCCAGGTGCACTTCGCGCCCGGCGGCGCGCAGCGCGAGGGCGAGCGGCAGCCCCGCGTAGACGTCGAAGCCGCCGCCCGCACCGGCGATCAGGATCCGCTCGGCGGCCAGCAGGCGGGTGAGCAGCGGCGGCTGAAACACACTGGTGGTCACCGGGCGGACGGTACCAGGGCACGTTTGGCGCACGCCGGTCAGTGCGGGTACGCCCGGGCGGGGCGCAGCCGGGGCAGGTCCTCACGGAAGTCGGCGATGGCGGAGGCGATCTGGCGGGTCTGGGTGGTGCCCTCCAGCCGGTCGAGGTAGAGGTTGCGGGCGGCCAGAGCCTCGACGGTGACGCCGAAGTACAGCGTCATCAGCGGGTTGACGAACGGTTCGCTGCCGGGCACCCGCTCGGCGAGCCCGACGTCGCCGAACTCGCCGCGCAGGGCGGCCGCGACGCTGCCCTGCACGATGCTGGGACGGTCGGGCGCGGCGGCCCGGGCCTGCTCGACGGCGTCCAGGTACAGGGCGGCCTCGGGCGTGTCGGCGGGGAGCGAGAACGCGCCCAGGTATCCGCCGTCGCGTTGCAGGGCCGCGAGGTTCTCCAGCACCAGACCGTGGCTGACGCCGTGGTGGGCGTCGATGCCGAAGCCCAGGCAGGCGACCAGGCGTTCGGGAACGGACCGCAGCCCGGCGACGGCGGCGAGTGAGGCCATGTCCTCCTCGGGGGTGCCGAGGCCCGCCTCGTCGCCGCGGAGCAGGATGTCGGTGCCGCCGTCGACCAGCAGGATCGCGTCGATGCCGAGCCGGCGCACCAGCGTCCGGTACGCGGCGCGCAGCGGCTTCACCCCGGTGGAGGCGAACGCCCAGACGGTGTCGGGCTGTTGGTGTGCGCGCAGCCAGCGGGCCAGGGCGCGTTCGGGGAACTTGGGTTCGGCGGAGCGGGTGTCGGGGGTGATCCGGGCCAGCTGCGGGCCCTCCCAGGCGGTGGCGTCCAGGCCGTAGTGGTGGGTGAACGCCAGGTTCGCCAGGTGCACTTCGCGTCCGGCGGAGCGCAGCGCGAGGGCGAGCGGCAGCCCGGCGTAGATGTCGAAGCCGCCGCCCGCGCCGGCGATCAGGATCCGATCGGCGGCGAGCAGGCGGGTGAGCAGCGGTGGTTGGAGCAGGCTGGTGGTCATCGGGCGGACGGTAACAGGCACCCGGCGGCGCGGTCGCCCGGATTATGGGTCAGCCCCCGTATTGCGCCAGCAACTCCTGGGCGTCGGCGAGGTCTTCGGGGGTGGGGGCGTCGTCCTGGGTGAGGCGGTGGCGCCAGTAGCCGGTGAAGTGGACGTTCTCGCGGGGGAGTCGGCGCTCGGCCAACAGGTGCTGGCGCAGGGCGCGGACGGTGCCGGCCTCGCCGGCCAGCCAGGCGTGGCCGAGGTCGGCGGGGAGTTCGGCGGTGCGGACGGCGGCGAGCAGGCGTTCGCCGGGGGCGGCGCCGTCGCGGTGGACCCAGTGGGCGGTCAACTCGCCGAAGCCGCGCAGGGGTTGCTGTTCCTCGGGGCCGGCGGTCTCGATCCAGGCGTGGGCCCGGGCCCCGGCCGGCAGGGCCTCCACCAGGGTGGCGAGCGCGGGCAGCGCCGACTCGTCGCAGGCGAACAGCAGCGGGCGGCCGCCGTCCAGCGGGAACGGGCGGGCGAACTCGGGGGAGGGGCCGAACATGGCCAGCACCTGCCCGGGCCGGGCGCGGGCCGCCCAGTCGGCCGCCGGGCCGTCGCCGTGCAGCACGAAGTCGACGTCCACGGTGTGCAGTTCGGCGTCGTGGGCGCGGATCGTGAAGGACCGCATCCACGGGCGGCGGTGCTCCGGGACGGCGTGGCAGGCCCGGTACCAGTCCATCAGGTCCTGCCCGGGGGCGGCCGCGGGCAGCTCGGGGGAGTCCTGCCCGGGGCGCGGGAAGTACAGCTTGACCTGCTGGTCGGGCCCGGCCAGGGCGAACTCGCCGGGCGGCAGCGCGAAACTGGCCCGGACGGTGCGCGGGGTGGGGCGGCGGACGGCGGTGACGGTCAGCCGGCGGATCGGCAGGTCGGACACGGCGGGCTCCTGTCGGATCGGAGGTGGCCGGGCCAGCCTGCCGGGGCCCGCTCACAGCACGCTGTCAGCGCGCTGTCACCGCGCCCCGGCCAGCAAAACCCGTCAGTGCGAGAGCACGTCCTTCAGCGCCTCCTCGGTGCGGCCGATCACCGTGTAGCCGTCGTCGGCGGTGATGATCGGGCGCTGGATCAGCGCCGGGTGCGCGGCCATCGCCTCGACCCAGCGCGCGCGGTCGGCGTCCTCCCGGCCCCAGGAACGCAGGCCGAGTTCCTTGCCGACCGGCTCGTCCAGCCGGGCCACGTCCCACGGCTCCAGGCCGAGGCGGCCCAGCACCTCGGTCAGTTCGGCGGCGGTCGGCGGCTCCTCCAGGTAGCGGCGCACCGTGTACTCGGCGCCCGCCGCGTCGAGTTCGCCCAGGGCGGTGCGGCACTTGCTGCACCGCGGGTTGATCCAGATCTCCATGACCGGCCACCCTACCGACCGGCCCCGCCCGGGCGGCGGGAACCCGGGCGCGCCGCCCGGCCGTTCCGCAGCGGACAGATAAGTACGACTGCTGACGGGGGAGTTGCATGGACGTCGCCACGATCGTCAACGAGCTGATGGGCCCGGAGGGTTGCCGCGACCCGTACCCGCTGTACGAGCGGCTGCGCGCGTTCGGGCCGACGGTGCGCAGCGACGAGTACATCGTGATGGTCACCGGCCACCAGGAGATCGACGAGATCCTGCGCAGCCCCGCCTTCGGCGTCATCGAGCCGGAGGTGCGGGTCCAGTTCGAACCCGACTACCTCGACCACCCGGGCCAGACCCTGCTGGGCGACTCGATCCTGGAACGCAACGCGCCCGCCCACGGCCGGATGCGCTCGCTGATCTCCTCGCTGTTCACCCCGCGCCGGGTCGCCGCCCTGGCGCCCGCCGTCACCGCCGCCGTCGAGCAGCTGCTCGACGAACTCGCCGAGCACGGCGACGGCCCGGTGGACTTCCTGGACGCCTTCGCGTTCCGGCTGCCGATCGGCGTGATCTGCGAACTGCTCGGCGTCCCCGAGCAGGACCGGCACCTGTTCCGCCCGCTGGCCTCCGACCTCACCGCCACCCTGGAGTTCCTGGTCGGGGACGAGGAGCTGGCCGCCGCCGACCGCGCCGCCGATGAACTCTCCCGGTACTTCACCGAGTTGGCCGCCCTCCGGCGCGCCGACCCGAAGGACGACCTGGTCAGCGCGCTGGTCGCGACCGCCGACGCCGACCCGCAGCGGCTGTCCGACACCGAACTGCTGGCCAACCTGGCGCTGCTGCTGGTGGCCGGCTTCGAGACCACCGGCAACCTGCTCGGCAACGCCCTCGCCCTGCTGTTCCAGCACCCCGGCACCGCCGCGCAGCTGCGCGACGGCACGCTCGACCCGGCCGCGCTGGTCGAGGAGGTGCTGCGGTTCGACGCGCCCGTCCAGCTCACCTCCCGGATCGCGCTCACCGGCACCACCGTCGGCGGCGAGCCCGTCCCGCGGGACACCGGGATGATGCTGCTGATCGGCGCCGCCAACCGCGACCCGCGACGCTTCCCCGACCCCGACCGCTTCGACCCGACCCGCGGCGGCGGCCGGCTGCTCAGCTTCGGCGGCGGCCCGCACTACTGCCTCGGCGCCCAGCTCGCCCGGCTGGAGGCCGTCACCGCGCTGCCCGCCCTGCTGCGCCGCTTCCCCGCGCTGGCCCCCGCCGGTCCGGCCGTCCGCCGCGAGCGACTGGTGCTGCGGGGCTTCCGCACGCTGCCCGTCACGCTCACCGGCCGCTGACCCGCCGCCGACCGCCCTCGGCCGTCGGCGGTGACGCAGGTCACGCAAATGGTTGAAATATGATCGGATCGGGCCGAACGGCCCAATCCGTCGGGACCTTGGCAAGGCGTGGTCCCGACGGACGGCACGGGACGATGGAGCGGAGACGCACCCACCCCGGGCGCCCGCCTGAGGAGGTCAGCATGCCCGCGCCCACCACCGCGCCCGTCCGCGTCGCCCACGACGAGGACCACGGCGAGGGCCACGGCCACCAGCACGGCCGGGAGGCCACCGCCCGCTGGGAGGCCGCGATGGCCGAGGCGCTGCGCACCCCCACCTGGGCGCGCGCCCTGCCGGCCCTGCTGCTGGTCGCCGATCTGGCGCTGGAGGAGTCCGTCCCCCGGTCCGTCGCCGCGGGCTTCCTGCTGACCGTGCTGCCCGTGGTCGCCGCGTTCAGCGCCGGTCCCGTCATGGTGGCCCTCGCGACCGTCCTCACCGTCGGCCTGCAGGCGCTGCTCGCGCTGCGCTCCGGCCACCTGTACGAACAGCACCACCTGTGGACGTACCTGGCCACCGTGCTGGCGGGCGTGATGGGCACCGGGCTGGCCACCCAGCGCCGCCGCCAGGCCCGCGCCCTGGTCCGGATGCGGGCCGTCGCCGACACCCTCCAGCACACCGTGCTGCACCCCGTCCCCGCCCGGGTCGGGGGACTGCGGGCCGCCGGGCTGTACCGGCCCGCGGAGGCCGACTTCGGCATCGGCGGCGACCTGTACGACGTGTGCGAGACCCGGCACGGCACCCGGATCCTGCTGGGCGACGTGCGCGGCAAGGGCCTGGAGGCGGTGCGCACCGTCGCCGACGTCATCGGCGCGTTCCGGATCGCCGCCCACGAGACCGCCGACCTCGGCGAACTCGCCGCCCAACTCGACCGCCAGGTACGGCGGGCGGCCGAGCAGCGCGGCGACGGCGAACTGTTCGTCACCGCCGTGCTGCTCCAGCACGACCGGCACACCGGGCGGCTTGACCTGGTCAACCGCGGCCACCTCGCGCCGCTGCTGGTCGCCCCCGGCACGGTCGCCGCCGTCCGCTGCGCCGAGGACCTCCCGCTCGGTCTCGGCCACCTCGCCTACGGCCCGGCCGCCGAACCCACCACCGTGCCGCTGCCGTCCGGGCACAGCCTGCTGCTGTACACCGACGGCGTCACCGAGGCCCGGGACCGCGACGGCGAGTTCTACCCGCTGGCGGCCCGGCTCGGCACCCTGCCCGGCACCGACCCGGACACCCTGGTCGCCTTCCTGGAGCGGGACGTCCGCCGCCACGCCGGCACCCTCACCGACGACGTCGCGGTGCTGGCCCTGCGCGCGGCCTGAGCCGCCCCGCACGCGCCCGCGCGGCCTGAGCCGCCCCGCACCCGCCCGCGCGGCCTGAGTCGCCCCGCACGCGCCCGCGCGGTCTGAGGCGGGCGGTCAGGACGAGCCGTTGATCACCGAGTTCTGGATCGCCCCGACCGTCAGGTCGTGGTCGGACAGCACCTGGTCGTAGCCGCCCTCGGTGATCAGCCGGTTCATCGCCCGCATCAGCACGTCGCGCAGCGCCGAGTCCTCCTTGCGCACCGCGATGCCGAACGGCCGGGGCTGGATCTGCGGGCCGCCGATCTGGAAGGCGTTGCCGTTGTCCACGGTCTGCGCCGCGTACTGGGCCTTCGGGTAGTCGGTGACGAACGCGTCCGCCGTACCCTTCAGCTTGTCCAGCGCCGCGGTGTCGGTGTCGGTCTGCACCATCTTCAGCGGCTTCCCGTCGTGCTCGCAGACCTTCGCCTGACGCTGCACCAGGTCGTCGTGGGTGGTGCCCTTCTTGACCACGATGGTGCGCCCGCACAGGTGGTCGATGTCGGCGACGTTCTGCGTGGTGCCCTTCTTGACGGCGATGCCGATGCCCGCCATGAAGTAGTCGACGAAGTCGACGCCAGGGCCGGCCTGCTTGCCGTCCTTGTCGAGGCCGTCCTCGCGCTCGCGGGTGTCGGTGATGCCGGACATCGCGATGTCGTACTGGCGCTTCATCAGGCCCGGCAGCACGTTCGAGAACTGTCCGGCGTCCTGGAACTCGACCCGGACGCCGAGCAGTTCGCCCAGCTTCTGGGCCAGGTGCGGGTCCAGGCCCTCCGGCTCGTTGCGGTCGTTGCGGTACACCACCGGCGCGGCGGTGAACGAGGCGCCCACCGTCAGCACCCCGGACTTGCGGATCGACTCCGGCAGCATCGCGTGCAGGTCGTCCTTCTTGTCCTGAGAGCCTACGATGCCGCAGCCGCCCAGCAGCAGCGTTCCACCGATGACGGCGACGAGCGCGGTGCGCCCCCGCCCGGTCGTGTGTGCCATGGTCGTCGTCTCTCCCCGTGGTCAACGGCGGAACACGCGACGGCTTCGGGGCTCCGGACGGCACGGCGGCAGGCGGGCATGCCAATGCCGGGGAAACCCCTCGGCCGGCCGCCGTTCCGGCTAGATCACGGGCGACTATAGCCAGGTCAGGTCGGGTCGCCCTAGGGTGCCCCGGCAAATACCGCCCGGCTCACCCGCTCTGACGTCCGATCAGCACCGGTCCCGCCCGTTTCGTCCCGGCAGGTCAGGACCACCCGGGGTCGTCGAAGCGGGGCAGGGTGTCGGGTCCGCCGTCGGCGCCGGTCGGCAGCGGGCTGGGGGCCGGGCCGAACGGCTCGGTGGCGCCCGGGTCGCGGACCCGGGCGGTGGCCGTCACCGTCACGTTGCCGGGGACGCCGATGCTGACCGTCACGCCGGTGCCGTCCGGGGTGCGCGCCCCCGCCTCGAAGGCCGTGTTCTCGGTGACGGTCCAGCCGCGGCCGGTCCAGTACGTCCGGACCTGCTCCAGCAGCCGGGGCCGGTTGGCCTCCGCGACCTTGGTCAGCACGTACCGGCGGAGCGTCAGCTGTGCGGTGCCGTCGTTGTCCCGGCGGGCGTTCTCGTGCGGCACCGAGCGGTAGGCGTCGTCGGCGAACCGCACCGCGGGGGTCAGCGCCGAGGTGGTGCCGTCCACCAGTTCGTGGATCCGGCCCCTGGCCAGGTCGGCGGCCGGCGCCGAGCCGCCCGCCGCCGCGCCGGACGAGCCGCAGCCCGCCAGCACCGGCCCCAGCAGCAGCGCGGCGACGGCGCCCGCCGCCCGTAGTCCCCTCCGGCTACCCATCGGAGGTCACACCGACCAGAACGGGTCGTGCCGGCGCGGCATGGTGTCCATCACGCCGTCCGGCCCGAGCGGGACGGTGCTGTCGCCGCCGAACGGGTACGAGGTGCCGCTCGGCGGCACGCCCTGCACCCGCGCCAGCAGCGTCGCGTTGCCGGGTATGCCGATCCTCAACTCGACCGTCCCGAGCGCCGATTCGGCCCGCAGCAGAGGCAGCACCGGGTCGTTCTCGCCGTCCACCCGCCAGCCGCGGGCCTGCCAGGCCCGGGCCAGCTGGGAGAGCAGTTCCGGGTAGCGGTCCGCCGACAGCCGGGTCATCAGGTAGCGCCGCTTCTCCAGGTGCGCGGTGCCGTCCGGCTCCCGGGTGTACGGGTGCTCGTGCTCCACCGCCACGTACGGGCCGTCCGCCCAGTCGGCCGGCGGGTTCAGCGCCGCCGGGGCGGAGTCCAGCAGTTCGTCCACCGCCGCCTTCGCGGCCAGCAGCGCGGCCGACGGGTGGGGTGCCGCGAAGTCGTTCATCGCCGGTCCTGTCCGATCACCCGGTCACCGTGACCGGAGACGATCATGCCCATGTTGCGCAGCGAGTGGCCGTCCCGGCCGTCGCCCTGGTTCCAGTAGTCCGAGTGCGACTGGAAGCCCCGCGGGCCGTCGGCCACGTCGAAGCGGTGCGCGCCGAACTCGGAACTCGCTGGGTCCTGCCCGAACCACAGCTCGTGCGGATCATCGTGCCCTGCGATCTTGTCACCGATCCAGCCGCCGAGCGCGGCGCCCGGCAAGCCGCCGAGCACGCCGCCGATGCCCGCGCCGATGCCGATGCCCTTCGCCTCGGCGTGGCTCGGCAGGTGCGAGACCGGGTCGTGCTCGGCCGCGCCCACCCACACGTGCGAGCCGTCCACGCCCAGCTGGGACGCCTTCTGCGCGCCGGTGCCGGGGGAGCCCACCAGGATGATGTCGTCCGCCGGGATGCCGCCGGGCCGCTGCGCCGCCTGCCCGACCGTGAACGAGCCGTAGCTGTGGCCGAGCGCGGTCAGGTGCGCGGGCTGGCCCTCGTGCGAGGCGCGCAGGCCCTGCAGGAAGCCCTGGTAGGCCTCGCCGCCCTGCTTGGCCCGCGCGTCACCGGCCACCGCCAGCGCGTCCGGGCTGATCCCCTTGGCCTGCGGGGCGTCGTAGCCCAGCCAGGCGATCGAGGCGGTCTTGCGGGTCGGGTCGATGTCGTGCGCGGACTGCCACAGGTCGCGGGCCCGGTTGGCGTCACCGGCGCCCATGTTCTTGACCTCGGTGTTCAGGCCGGGCACGTACGCCACCACGTCGTCCGCGGTGTCCGGGTTGCCGTAGGCGATCGCGGCCCGGCCCTGGCCCTGGTCGCCGATCACCATCAGGTAGGACGGCGGCTGCTTGCCCTGGTCGTCGCGCAGGCGGCCCTGGATCGACCGGAAGCCCTCCAGCTTCTTCTTGTCCCAGTCCGACAGGTTCTGCCGGGACGACAGGTCGTTCACCATCTGGTCGAGGTGGATCCGGTTGGCCTGGTCGCGGGCCGGGGTGGGTATGCCGTCGCGGTTGCCGATCCGGTCCGGGTGCTCCTTGATCAGCCGCTGCTGCTCGTCCGCGGGCAGCCCCTTCCACCAGGAGTTCACCTCGGTCGGCGAGGCGTTCTGGCCCGGCATGCCCGACAGCACCAGGTCCTCGCCGGCGACCGCGCTCAGTACCGCGCTGTTCAGCCGCATCGCGGAGCCGAACGGGTCGAGGCCGGCGCCGGTGCGGGCGTCGGTGGTGTACTGGCGCAGCCGCTGCGCCGTCACCTGGTCGGCGTGCGCGGCCTTGTTCAGCGCCTCGCCGATCCGGTCGCGCAGGTCGGTGCCCTGCCGGGTGCGGTCCGGCGCGTCCGGGTCGTGCCGCTCGCCCGGACTGGCCGGGGGCCAGGAGATCCCGCCGTCGTCGGCGACCTCGAAGCCGCCGGCCCGCGCCTCGTCCAGCGCCCGGCGCAGGTCCGCCTGGGCCAGCACGAAGGCCTCCGCACCCTCCCGCAGGACGGGTGCGATCCGGGCCAACTCCAGGTGTGCGGCGGTCAGTTTGCCGGTGGTCCGGGCGAGCGACTGCCGGGCGTTGTCGGCCGCTTGGCCGGTCCACCCGGAGTCCCGCACCCGGTTGTCCACGCCGGCCTGCCACTGTTCGGTGTCGTCACCGATGGCGTCGGCGAGTGCGGCGTACGCGTCGGCGGCGCCGAACAGCCGCCGCGGGTCCGCGTCGCGGAGCATGGGGACGTCCATGCTCACCGCCCGGCCGAGGTGACGGTGCCGCTCGCGACCTGGTCGGCGTTGCGGTAGTTCGCCGCGGTCTGCCGGAGGTTGCCGCCCTGCTTGTCCATCTCCACGGACAGCTTGTCCAGCATGCCCTTCCACTCCGCGGTGCAGGCGGTGAGCTCGCTGCCGGTCTGCCAGCCGCGCAGTCCGTCCGCCGCACTGTCCGACGGGCCGAGCACCCGCGTGGTGGCGGCCGGCACCCGCTCGGCGTCCACCGCCGCGGTCTGCCCCGCCGCCTCCAGCACGTCCGGGTCCACCTGGAACCCGCCGCCGCTCCCGCCTGGGCCCACGTCGCGCACGCCATCCCCCAACACCGGTGTCGGTCCGACCGCTTGAGCGGGCCATGCTAGCGAAGTACGGCCGCCGAACCCAGCGCCGTTCACCACATCTCCGCGCGATCCGCGTCCTGTCGCCGGTCACCCTACTTGGTCCCGACTTTGACGTTCCTTTACCGAACAGCACAGCGAACGGGCCGTCAACCTCGTGGACACCGAGCGTTGTTGGTCACGCCACGGGTTGCGGCTCGGCGACCGGCGCCGGGGCCGGGTGCCGGGCGGCGGAGCGGTGCAGCAGGACGGCGACCAGGACGGCGGTGACGGCGAGCGCGGCGGAGCCGCAGCGCAGGGCGAGGTGCAGCGCGTCGACGAACGCGCTGTCGACGGCCGCCTGCACGGGCGCGGGCGTGGGGGCGGCGGCGGGGCCGGTGCCGTGGCCGGTGAGCGCGGAGACCGCGTGCGAGACCCCGTCGGTGGGCAGGTCGAGCCGGCGGAACGAGTCGGTCAGGGCGCCCGTCAGCCGGTTGGTGAGGACGGCGCCGAGGACCGCGATGCCGAGCACGCCGCCGAATTCGCGCAGCGTGTTGATGGTGGCCGAGGCCATGCCGGTCTGCGCCGGGGCGACCCGCTGCAGCACCGCGATCGACACCGGCGTGAACGTCAGCCCCATGCCGAAGCCGAGCACCACCAGCGTCCACACGTACGACCAGTAGTGCGCGTGCCCGCCGTACAGCGACAGCCCGCCCAGGCCGACCGCGCACAGCGAGATGCCCAGCACCAGTGGCAGGCGCGTCCCGTGACGGGCGGTCAGCCGGCCGGAGAGCGGCGCGGCCAGCGTGATCACGGCCGTCATCGGCAGCCCGGCGTACCCGGCGTCGGTGGGGGACCAGCGCATCACGCCCTGGAGCATCAGCGGCAGGAAGAACAGCGCGCCGAACATCCCGAAACTGACCATCAGGCCGCTCAACTGCGCCCCGGCGAGCACCCGGTCGCGGAACAGTCGCAGCTCCAGCATCGGCTCCGCCGACCGCAGTTCGACCGCGACGAAGACCGCGAGCAGCACCACCGCGGCCGCCCCGCAGGCCAGCACGACGGGATCGGTCCAGCCCCGGCCGGGGCCCTCGATCAGGCCGTAGACCAGCGCGCCGAGACCGGCCGCCGACAGTGCGAGCCCGGTGAGGTCGATCCGGCGCTCACGCGGCGCGATCACCGGCAGCACCCGGAACGCCAGCACCAGCGCCACCAGCCCGACCGGGACGTTGATCCAGAACACGCTGGCCCAGCCGAACGCGTCCACCATCGGACCGCCGATCACCGGACCGATCGACAGGCCCAGCGCCGAAACCCCCGACCACAGGCCGATCGCCCGGGCCCGCTCCTTCTCGTCGGTGAACACCTGGCCCAGGATCGCCAGACTGCCCGGCGTCAGCAGCGCCGCACCGACACCCTGCAGCATCCGGGCGGCGACCAGCACCCCGATGTCGCCGGCCAGTGCGGCCGCCGCCGACCCGACCGTGAACAGCGCCAGCCCGACCCGGAACACCCTGGTCCGGCCGAACCGGTCGCCGAGCGTGCCACCGGTGAGCAGCAGCGCCGCGTACACCAGGCTGTAGCCCTCGGCGACCCACTGGAGCCCGCTGATGCCGGTGTCCAGATCCCGGCCGATCCGGGGCAGCGCGATGTTGACGATGACGTTGTCCAGCATCGCCATGAACATCGTGACGCAGAGCGTGGCGAGCGCCTGCCACTTGTGCCGGGCGCCGACCGAACCTTCCACCGAAACCGTCCCCCTCCGGGTGTGCCGAGATGGCCCCTAACGGTGTTAGGGGCTGCTGGTGCGCACCCAGGATGTCTCTAACGGTGTTAGATTGCAAGCGCGATTCAGCGCCCCGGACCGCCCACCCCAAGGAACCGCCATGGCCGAGCCCACCCCCGCCCTCACCCGGCAGAGCCTGGCCGCCGCCGCCCTGCGCGTCCTCGAACGCGAAGGCCTGGCCGGCCTCTCCATGCGCAAGGTCGCCGCCGAGGTCGGCGTCAAAGCCGCCTCGCTGTACTGGCACGTCCGCAACAAGGAAGAACTGCTCGACCTGCTCACCGACGCCCTGGTGGCCGGCGCCGAACTCCCGCCCCGGGAAGGCAGTTGGCGCGAACAGTTCCTGGAATACGGCCGCCGCTACCGCGCCCTGCTGCTCGCCAAACGCGACGCCGCCAAGGTCCTCTCCGGCCGCCTCACCACCGGCCCGCACACCCTCGCCATCCTGGAGGACCAACTCGACCGCCTCCGCAACGCCGGCTTCAGCGACGCCGACGCCGCAATGGCCTCCTACCTGCTGTCCGCGTACGTCCAGGGCTTCGTCCTCCAGGAACAGTCCCCCCTCTCCGCCGCAGAAGCCGCCGGCGCCGGCCGCGGCGAAGTCGCCCGCGCCGCGGGCGACGCCTTCCGCGCCCTCCCCGCCGAGACCTTCCCCAACCTGGTCGCCCTCGCCGACGACCTCACCAACCCCGACATGGAAACCCGCTTCGAATTCGGCCTCCAGCGCCTCGCGGACGGCCTTGCGGTCCTGCTGCCCCCGGAGAACGCTTCCGCGTAGCGGGCGCGAAGCCGGACAGAGCACAGCCAGGAGTGCGAAACCAGGGGCGCGAGAACTGTGCGGGTGCGAAACCAGGGGTGCGAAAACTGTGCGGGTGCGAAACCAGGGGCGCGGGGAACTGCGCGAAGGGGAACGCGTCCGTCAGCAAGATCGCGACGCAGGACAATGACTTGCACGTGAGAGCGACCTTGCGGACGCGGCTTGCGCTTGTCGCGCAGTTCCGCCCCCTCGCTTCGCTGGGGGTACCCCCAGCGCCCCTGACTTCGAGCCCACCAGCTCGCGCAAGTCTCCTCGCGGACGGCCTTGCGGTGCTCTTGCTTCAGGAACGGCGAGAGTGAGCGGGCGCGAAACCAGGGAGAGCTCCACCGGGGGCGCGAGCGGGTGTGATGGGCTGCCCGCCAGCTCGCGCGAGTCTCCCTGCGCCCCTGGTTTCGCACCCACCTGCGTTTCGAACCCTCAGAGGTAAGGGCTGTACAGCACCGACAGGAACCGCGTCGCCAACTGGTCCCGCAGCTCCGGCGGCAGCGCGTCGAGCAGCCGGTTGACCCCGGCCATCCGGGAGGGCGCGAAGCCCGCCGCAGGCAGTAGCTCAGCGAACGTCGCGTCGTCGAGCTCCGCGAGGTCGAACTGCCCGAGCAGCGCCAACAGTTCACTCGGAGGAGCGACGGGCCCGCGCCCCCGGACGACCGCAACCGCCTCGCGGAGCGTCGAGAGCAACTCGTCCACGCCCTGCTCGCTGACCCCGGTGAGGGTGAGGTGCAGGCTGGCGGGCAGTCCGGCCACGCTCAACTGCGGTTGCAGGAAGAAGCCGCGGGCACGCGTCTCGTCGGCCAGCTCCCACAGATCCAGCGCGGCGTCGTCCGGATCCGCCCCGAGCGCGACCAGCGTCGCGTCGGGGGAGCCCAGCACCCGCAGCCCGTCGATCGCGTCGATGCCCGCGATCAGCCGCCGCGTCGCGGCCAGCGCCGCCCGCCCCAACTCCCGGTAACCGTCCGCCCCGAGGGCCTGCAAAGTGGCCCATGCGGCGGCGAGCGGGCCCGCGCCCTTGCCGCTCTGGACCGTCGAGTTGACGACCGGGTAGCCGGGCCACTGCGCGCAGGCGAAGTACGCGGCGAGCCGCATCGACCGGTCGCGGAACAGCAGGACGGAGGCGCCCTTGGGCGTGTACCCGAATTTGTGCAGGTCGCAGGAGAGCGAGGTCACTCCGGGCACCGACAGGTCGAACTCCGGTACGGGGGCGCCCGCTTCGGCGAGCCAGGGGAGCAGCCAGCCGCCCACGCAGGCGTCCACGTGGCAGGGCAGTCCGCGTTCGGCCGCGTCGGCGGCGATCTCGTGGACGGGGTCGACCACGCCGTGCGCGTACGAGGGCGCGGAGGCCACCACCAGTACGGTGTTCGCCGTGCACGCGTCGGCCATCGCGGCGGGCACCGCCCGGAACGTCGCGGGGTCGACCGGCACGGCCACCACCTTGACCTTCAGGTAGCGTCCGGCCTTGAAGAACGCGGCGTGCGCGGTCGCGGGGACGACGATCTCCGGCTCGGCGATCCCGGGGCGGGAGTCCCTCGCGGCCTTCACGGCGAGCAGAATCGATTCGGTGCCGCCGCTGGTGAAGATCCCGGGCGTGGTGTCGTCCCCGCCGAGCCGGGCGGCGACCGCGCCGACCACCTGGCGTTCCAGCGCGACGATGCTCGGGAACGCCGTCGGGTCCAGGCCGTTGACCTCCAGCATCGCCAGGTACGCGCGTTCGGCGGCCTCCCGGACCTCGGGCCGGCCCGCGTCGTACGTGTACGCGGTGGTGCGCCCGCCCCGGGTGGGCAGGTCGCCGGCGGTCAGTGCGTGCAGCTCGGCCAGCAACTCCTCGGCGGGGCGCCCGGTTTGCGGCAGCCCGGGGTGAACAGTGGTCATGACTCAGCTCCAATGCGGGAGTTGGCGGCGTCGGCCGTACGCGCGCAGGGCGGGCAGCGAGAGCAGCATCAGCGCGGCCGGCACCAGGCTGAAGCCGAGCAGCACCCCGGCCCGGGCGGCGTCGCTCTGCGCCACGGGGTGGTCGGTGGTGGAGGAGACGAATCCGGCGGCGGCCAGCGCCAGCGAGAACAGGCCGGGTCCGGCGGCCAGTCCGGCGGTCTCCCCGGCGGTCCACAGGCCGGTGAACGCCCCCGACTGGAGGCGGCCGGTGCGCGCCGCGTCCGCGTGCACGGTGTCCGGCAGCAGCGACAGCGGCAGCACCTGCAACGCGGCGTACGCGACGCCCAGTAGCGCGCACAGCGCCAGCACCAGCCCGACCCGTCCGCCACCGGCGTGCGCCGCGGGCCAGAGCGCGGCCGAGGCGAGGGCGAACAGTCCGGTCGCGGCGGCCAGGCAGCGCAGCCGTCCCCAGCGGGCGGCGGCCCGGCCCCACAGCGGGACGGCGACGGCGCTCGGCGCGACCAGGCAGACGAACAGCACCGAGGTCAGCCCGTACCCGCCCAGCCAGTAGGTGGCGACGTACGGCGCGGCCGCCAGCATGATCGCCACCGCGGCGGCCTGCACCACGAACGCACCGAGCAGCGCGAAGAACGCCCGGTTGCCGCGCGCGGTGCGCAGCGCCGCCCGCAGCCCGAGCGGCTCCGCCCCCGGCCGGGCGGGCACCCGGCGGGCGCCGAGCGTGGGGATCAGCAGCGTCACCAGCAGCAGCGCGGCGACCACCCCCGCCATCACGGCGTAGCCGCCGCGCCCGCCGCCGGCCAGCGACACCACGGCCGGGGCGAGGCCGCCCGCGACCAGGATGCCGACGGTCAGGCAGACGATCCGCCACACCATGATCCGGGTACGGACGCGCGGCTGATCGGACATCTCGGCGGGCAGTGCCACGTACGGCACCTGGAACAGCGCGAACGCGCTGGAGGCGAGAACGAAGGTACCGGCCACCCAGGCGGCGGCGCCGGAGCCGGTGAGCGGCGAGAGGAACATCGCGGCGAACGCGACCGGCAGGGCGAGCGTGCCGGCCAGCAGGATCCGGGTGCGGCGCCCGGTGCGCAGCGCCTCCCGGTCGCTGGCCGCGCCGACCAGCGGGTTGAACAGCGCGTCCCAGGCCTTCGGCAGCGCGACCACCAGACCGGCCAGGCCGGCCGGGACGCCGAGCGCGTCGGTCATGAAGTAGAGCAGCAGCAGGCCGGGGACGGTGGAGTGGATGCCGGTGCCGATCGAGCCCACCGCGTACCCGGCGAGCTCCCGCCGCGACAGGCCCCGACCGGCCGTCATATCGCACCTTCGAGGCCGAGTTCGCGCAGCACCAGCGCCCGCAGGTGGGTGCGGAAGCGCGGCACCTGCGCGCGGATCATCGAGCGGCAGAAGCCGTGCGTGGTCCACAGCACCGTCCACACCGCGAACTCGACCCGGTCGCGCCCCAACTGCGGTAGCGCAGCGGCGAGTTCACCTGCAACCGACTCCAGCAGCGGCCGGGCGTACCGCTCCTCCAGGTCGGCGAACTCGGCGGCGTCGGCCATCCAGCGGCGCATCCACAGCGCGGGGACGTGCGGCTGCTCCAGGCAGAAGTCCAGGTACCGGTCGGCGAAGCGGGCCGCCGCCCGGGCCGGATCGTCCGGTGCGGCCACCGCGAATTCGGCCAACGCGGCGTCCACGGCGGCCCGTTCGGCCTGGTGGGCCCGCCGCATCACCTCGCGGTACAGGTCGGCCTTGGTGCCCACGTGGTAGGCGACGGTGGCGACGTTCAGCCCGGCCGCGCCGGCGATCGTCCGGGTGGTGGTGCCGTCGTAGCCGTGTTCGGCGAACAGGGCGGTGGCGGCCGTGAGAATCCGTTCCCGGCTCGCCTCGGCGGCCGTCCGGTGCTGGCTCATGGCGGGGAGCGTACGCGCGGCCCGGGTCACTGATCAAGCGCTTGATGGAGAGAATTTTCGGGCGCAGGAAACGACCGCGGGCCCCGCCGCAGCTGCGACGGGGCCCGTGATGACGAATCGTCAGCAGTGCGCCAGGGTCTCGCAGTCCTCCCAGCGGGTGCCGGTGTACTCGTCACCGGAACCACCGGGCGCGACCAGCTTGTTGGACTTCAGCTGGGCCGTGGCGGCGGGGCCGGCGGCGAGCCGGACGGCGATCGCGTCGATCACCGGGCGCGGGCTGGTGCCGGCGAAGTTGTTGACCAGCACGACGAACGACAGCTTGCGGCCGTCGGGCGCGGTCGCGAAGCCGACCAGGTTGTCGACGCCGCCCATCGAACCGCTCTTGGCGTGCACGTTGTTCTCGGCCTTGGTGCCGCGCATCCGGGCGGCCAGGGTGCCGCCGGTCATCCGCTCCGGGTTGCCCGCCACCGGCAGCGCGTTGTACCAGGCGTCGAACCACGGCTTGGTGTGGGCGACCTTCAGCAGGTCGGCCATCTTCCCGGGGGTGATCAGGTCGTAGCGGGACAGGCCGGAGCCGTCCACCTGCCGGGTGGTCGGGCCGGTCACGCCGTTCGCCTTCAGGAAGGCGTTGACCTGGTTGATGCCGGTCGCCCAGTCACCGCGGCCGCCCTTGACCTTGCCGATCTCCTTGGTCAGGTGCTCGGCGATGCCGTTGTTGCTGATCTTCAGCATCGGGACGATCACCTCGGTGAGGGGCTTCGACTCGTGCGAGGCCATCGGCTGCGAGGTCTCCGAGCCGCTCGCGGTCTGCACCCCGCGCAGCACCTTCACGCCGTGCTTGGCCAGCGCGCCCGCGAACACCTTCCCGGCGTACGTGGTGGGGTCCTCGACCGTCACCCAGGAGGTCACCGGCGCCGCACCGGTCGGGATGCTGCCGGACAGCGCCAGCTCGTTGCTGCCCCGGCGCCGCTCCACGCCGACGCTCGACCCGCTGCCCGTCGCGCCGGTGGCGACCGTGCCGGTGAACTTCATCGGCGCCTCGGCCGGGTTCAGCGTCACCTTGGCGTTCTCGCCCGCCGCACCCGGGGTGACGGTGACCTGCACGGTGTCCATCATGTACTCGGCGTCGTTGGCGACGGTCAGCCCGGATATCTGCGGGCTGTACGAGTACGCCTCGTCGTCCCAGGCCCAGCCCGGGCCGAGCGGCGTCGAGTCGTACCGGCTGCCGTCCGCCAGCACCCGGCCGGTGACGGTGGTGACGCCGGACGCCGCGACCTTCGCGGCCAGGTCGTCGAGGTCCTGCACCAGCAGGGTCGGGTCGCCGCCGCCGCGCAGCACCAGGTCGCCGGTCATGGTGTCGCCGTAGATCTTGCCGGTGGAGCGGACCTCGGTGGTGAACCGGTAGTCCGCGCCCAGCAGGTCGAGCGCCGCCGTCGAGGTCACGGTCTTCAGGGTGGACGCCGGGGTGAACAGCGCCTGCGGCTGCCGCGAGTACAGCACCTCGCCAGTGGTGGCGTCCTGCACCACGACGCCGGCCTGCGCGCTCGCCAGCCGGGGGTCGGCGAGCAGGGTGTTCAGGTCGGCGGTCAGCGTGGCGTCGGCCGGCGCCGGGTCGTCGGCCTGCGCCGAGACGGCGAGCAGGGAGGCGGCGAGGACCGCGGCCGCGAGCGGCAGGCTGCGGCGGTACGTGCGTGCGGACACGGGTGGCTCCAGAGTGCGGATCGGCCGGGGTGCGTGCGTCACCAACGCCCCCGTTTGTCCGGGACATTATCATCTGATGGCAAATCAGATGATCTTTCCCCTTGGTTCCTTGGGGTCCCTCCTTCTAGACGCGCCGACCTTCCGAAAGGTCGCACCCCAAAAGCCGCCGGATCTGCCCGGATACACTGACGCGGGCTTCGGCAGGTCAACGTTCGGGACGGGAAACATGGGCGCGCACGCTGGACTGACGGTCGAACGGATCACCCGCGCCGCCGCCGAACTCGCCGACCAGGTCGGCATCGACAAGGTCACCGCCTCCGCCCTCGCCCGCGGCTTCGGCGTCAAGGACGCCAGCCTCTACTCGCACGTCAAGAGCCTCCAGGAGATCCGCACCCGGGTCGCCCTGCTCGCCACCGAGGAGATCAACGACCGCATCGCGACCGCCGTCGCCGGCCGCTCCGGCGCCGACGCCCTGGCCGCCTTCGCCGACGCCCAGCGGACCTACGCCCAGCAGCACCCCGGCCGCTGGGCCGCCACCCAACTGCGCCTGGACCCGGCCGACTTCGCCGACACCGACGCCCTCGCCCGGTCCGTCGAACTCACCTACGCGATGATGCGCCACTACCGACTGGACGAACCCGAACTGACCGACGCCGTCCGGCTGCTGCGCTCCACCTTCCACGGCTTCATCGCCATCGAGGCCAACGGCGGCTTCCACCACCCACGCGGCATCGACGGCTCCTGGCAACGGATCGTCACCGGCCTGCACCAACTGCTGGAGAACTGGCCCCGCGCCTAGTGCCGCGTCGGCGGGGGCTGCTCAGGCCCGCTGCTTCGCCGGCAGGAACGCGGCCGGAACGGCCGTCAGCGCCACGAACCCCAGCGCCACTGCGAACACCACGCGGAACGCCCCGACCGTCCCCGCGCCCCCGTGCGAGGCGTGCTGCAGCACCAGCGCCACCACCGCGGTGCCCACCGCCGCGCCCAGCTGCTGCGCGACCGCGTTCGCGGTGGTCGCGGCGGGCACCGAGGCCGGCGGCAGCGAGTGGTAGAGCGTCACCATCACCGGCGACGCCGCCAGCGCCAGACCCACCCCCTGCACGAACAGCGCGCCGAGCAGCAGCGGGCCCGGCTCCGCGCCGCCGGCCCGGGCGAACACCGCCAGGCCCGCGCCCACCAGCGCCAGCCCGGCCAGCACCAGCGCCCGCGGATTGCTCCGGGCGTCGATCACCCGCCCGACCAGCAGCACCGCCACGCCCGCGCCCGCCCCCTGCGCCGCCATCACCAGACCCGCCGCCAACGGGCCGCGCCCGCCCGCCTGTTGGAAGAACAGCGGCACCAGCACCACTGCCCCGTACAGGCCGAAACTGTTCAACAGGGAGACGGTGGTCGACGCGGCGAACGCGCGGTCCCGGAACAGCCCGAAGTCCAGCAGCGCCCGGCCCCGCCGGCGCCGCGCCAGCAGCCCGTGCGCCGCCAGCAGCACCGCCGCCACCAGCAGCGGCACCAGCGCCCCCGGGTCGCCCGGCGCCCGGCCCCCGCCCAGCCGGACGCACCCGAGGACGGCCGCCGTCAGCCCGCCGCTCACCGTCACCAGGCCCGCCAGGTCCAACTCGCCCGGCCCGCCTTCCCGTTGGTTGCGCATCAGCAGCGGCGACAGCACCACCACCGCCAGGCACACCGGCACGTTCAGCAGGAACAGCCACCGCCACGAGTGGCCCTGGACGAGCGCCCCGCCCACCACCGGCCCCGCGACGGGCGCGAGCAGGATCGGCACCGCGATCAACGCCATCGTCCGCCCCATCCGCGCCGGTCCGGCCACCTGCACCACCAGGATCCGCATCAGCGGGAACAGCATCCCCGCGCCCAGCCCCTGCACCACCCGGAACGCCACCAGCGACCCCAGCGACCAGGCCAGCCCGCACAGCACCGACCCCAGCAGGAACACCGCCAGCGACGCCGTCCAGCACGCCACCGCCCCGAACCGCCGCGCCGCCCAGCCCGTCGCCGGGATCACCGCCGACATCGCCAGCAGGTACGCCGTCGCCACCCACTGCACCTGCGCCAGGCCCGCGTCGAAGCGCCGCGCGAACGACTCCAGCGCCACCCCCACCACCGTGGTGTCCAGCAGCGCGACGAACGCCCCCGCCGCCAGCACCAGCGCCGCCCGCACCACCGGCCCGCCGAGCGGCTCCCGGCCCTCGCGGCCTTCCCGGCCCGTCATCGGACGACCCGCCCGAGGAACCCGGCCAGGTTCGCCCGCATCCGGGCCACCCGCGCCTCCGCGTCCAGGCTCTCCGTCATCCGCGCCCCGCCGGCCGCCACCCGCCTGCGCCCCCGCACGTACAGCGGGCACGCCAGGTCGCTGCAGAAGTACTCGCCCGCCGACGCGTACTCCTCCGCCGACCCCCGGCCCGCCCGACGCGCCGTCATCAGCGCCACCCCCGAGGCCGGATGCGCCGTCAGGCAGATCGAACACATCGCCCCACCGCGCCCCGCCGCCGGCCGCTGCGCCAGGCGCAGGGCCACCCCGACCGTCCGCCCCTCGAACTCGGCGACCAAGTACCCCCGCTCGGGTGCCCCTGCCTCCCGCCATCCCAAAAAGTCGAGTCCGGCCCAGTCCAGCTCGCCGAGCCCGCGTGGCAGCCAGGCCCGACTCGCCTCCCCCTTCGTGCAGTTGACGAACGACGCCCGGATCTCCGCGTCGGTCAGTGCCCGCATGTCTTCCCCACCCATCCCTAGGAGTCCTAGTTTTGAGCCAAGGTATCCTAGGCTTGTCGACACGCCAACCGGTTTCCCCTCCGGGCCCGGATTGCGACGTGCGCCAACTCCCGTCCGGAGAAGCGGCCTTGAGGCTGGGGAGCGGGAGTGTCCGAGGCGCCTTCCGGCGGGCCGCGACGGGGGTGGGCGGGCCGGAAACCCCCAGATCGGGCTGCTCGGCCATGGGGAGCAATCGGACTCGTACCGACTGGCAGCCGCGGCCGCTGTCGTTTCTCTTTGAGTGCAGGGAAGCCCACTGCTTCCCGACTCAAGTTCCGTTCTCGGAAGGACTGTTTTCTGATGCGTGCTCTGACTCGTACTGTTGCCGCCCTCGGCCTCGCCGCCCCCGTCCTGCTCGGCTGCGCGGGCCTGGCCTTCGCCGGGGACGGCGGGGGCATCGACGAAATGGGCGACCGGCCCGAGGCGCACTTCGTCGACTTCGACTTCGCCGCCAACGAGGACGTTGCCGCCCTCGCCTTCACCGCCTCGTTCGTCAGCCCGGACGGCGTGGAGCACGCCAGCGGCGTTGTCGTCGCGAGCGACGAGGGCGTCTTCGGTGGCGCCACCGACGCGGGCGCGAGCTGGTAAGACCGACGCCTGACGCTTGAACGGGAGGAGGGCCGTCCCAGCCCTCCTCCCCGCACCACCTCAGCGCCGGCCACCTCGGCCGGCGCTTTGTCGTGCCCGGGCCTTAACCGACCGCACCGCCGGCGTTCGCCGGCTCGTCCAGCTGCGACGGTTCGTCGGTCCGCGCCGGTTCGTTCATCTGACCGATCGGGATGTGCACGCTCGGCGTGGTGCGCGCGGTGCTGTCGAGGTGGACGCGCTGGTCGTCGAAGAAGATGTGCGGACGCAGCACCTCCATGATCCGGCCCTTGTCGATGCCGCCGAGGAAGAACGCGTCGTTGACCCGGACGCCCCAGCGCTTCAGGCTCTTCACGGCCCGTTCGTCGGCGGGAGAGTTGCGGGCGGTGACGATCGAGACGGACACCCGCAGGCGGTAGCGGGGGTCGGTGCGGCGCCGGTCCTCCTCGCGCTGCTGGATCCGGTTGATCCCGGCGAGGAAGTCCTTGAGCGGCCCCGCGTCGTGCGGGACGTCCGCGTGGGCCACCTCGTAGTCGCGGAACTTCTCGATGCCTTCGCGCTGGTAGACCTGCTCCGACTGGTCGGAGGCGAGTACGCCGTCGAAGTCGAACGCGATCCGCAGGTCGGTGTCGTCCTCGTCGTCCTGCCGCATCGGCCCGAGCACCCGCCCGGCCGGCAGCCCGGCCGCCACCGCCTCGCGGACGTCGTCCTCGTCGGCGGACAGGAACAGCGACATGTTGAGCACCGGCATGTAGCTGTACGGGGCGCGGCCCTGCTTGAAGATGGCCCGGGATATCGGCAGTTTGTGCGCCCGGATGGACCGCATCACCCGCAGCCCGGTGTCCGGGTCGTTGCGCGACAGGACGATCACCTCGACGAGCGGATCGTCCTCCGGGCCCAGGTTGTTCAGGGACAGCAGTCGCTTGACGAACGGGAAGGCCACCCCGGGCGCCAGGGTGACGTCCAAGTGGCCTTCCTGGTGCGCCCGGTAGGCGTCCTCGCCGTCCTCGCGGAACACCCGGTCCGAGTCCGTCAGATCGAACAGCGCGCTGGAGGCGACGCCGACCACCAGCCGCCCGGCAAGCTCGTACGCCACCCCGACCCCTCCTGTGCACTCCCGCCCGGCACATCCAGGGCCCGGCTCATTGTCGCACTGGTGTTTCAACGATCGCTCGACCCCGAACTGCTCTGCCCGCAGGGCCCGGTTCCTCGCCGTCGAGGCCCCGAAAAGCAGGGTGCAGTACGAGAGTTGACGGCCGTCAGGCGGCTGCCCGGGCCCGCGGCGTCAGTGCGGCGAACTCCAGCGGCGCGGACGGGTCGATCGACACGTCCAGCGGCGCGGGATCGGCACCGGCACGGACCAGCAGGTCGCCGATCGCGGCGACCATCGCGCCGTTGTCCGTGCACAGCCCCGGCGGCGGCACCCGCAGCGTGATCCCGGCGGCCGCGCAGCGCTGCTCGGTCAGCGCCCGGACCCGCGAGTTCGCGGCGACCCCGCCGACCACCACCAGCGTCCCGACGCCGTGGTCGACGCAGGCCCGGACGGCCTTGCGGGTCAGGGTGTCGGCGATCGCCTCCTGGAGCGCGGCCGCCGCGTCCGCCACCGGCAGCTCGCGGCCGGCCGCGCGGTGGCCCTCCACCCAGCGGGCGGCGGCGGTCTTCAGCCCCGAGAACGAGAACGCGTACGGGTCGTCGCCCGCCCCGGTGAGCGGACGGGGCAGCCGCACCGCGGCCGGATCGCCGTCCCGGGCGGCCCGGTCGATGGCCGGACCGCCCGGGTACGGCAGGCCGAGAATGCGGGCGCTCTTGTCGAAGCACTCGCCGGCCGCGTCGTCCAGGGTGTCGCCGAGATGCACGATCGGGTCGCGGGCCAGATCGCGGACCAGCAGCAGCGAGGTGTGCCCGCCGGAGACGATCAGCACCACGCACGGATCCGGCAGCGGCCCGCCCGCCAGCCCGGCGGCGGCCACATGCCCGGCCAGGTGGTGCACGCCGTACAGCGGCACCCCGAGCGAGAACGCGTAGCTCTTGGCGGCGGCCACCCCCACCTGCAGCGCCCCCGACAGCCCCGGCCCCGTCGTCACCGCGACCGCCCCGACGTCCCCCAGTGTCAGCCCCGCCCGCCCCAGTGCCTCCCGCACCACCGGCGCCATCGCGTGCACATGCGCCCGCGCGGCGATCTCCGGCACCACCCCGCCGTACCGGGCGTGCTCGTCCATGCTCGACGCCACCGCCTGCCCGAGCAGCACCCCGTCCCGGACCAGCCCCGCCCCCGTCTCGTCGCACGACGACTCGATTCCCAGCACCACCGGCGACTCCGGCATCGGCCCGCACCACTCTCGCATCAGACTTGCAGTTGCACACAGTGTGCAACAAGCCGGGCGCGGGACCCGTTCGGGGTCGGCGTACCTCCACAGGAGGAGAGCGCGGACGAAGCCCTCACCCTGCGGATCGATCAAGATCACGACCTGGTGCCTACGGCCCGCGCCACCGCCCTCCATAGGCTCGGAGACGGCCACCTGACGCCACATCACCACTGGTCAGGGGCGTGCGAACCGAGGAACGATGACGACCTACCGATACACCGTGGCCGAGCTGCGCGGGCAACTGCGGCAGCTGGTGCTGAGCGGAGCCGCGATCGCCCTGGGCGTGGCCTTCCTGATCGCCTCCGTCGGCGGAAGCGGCGCCCTGGTGGACTCCTTCAGCCAGACCGCCGCCACCGAGGTCGGCCCCGGCGACATCCAGGTCACCAGGCCCGCCACCAACGGCGGCCTGGACGCCACCGCGGCCGCCCACGCCCAACAGGCCACCGGAGTCGCCGCCGTGGCGCTCCGACTGACCGGCCAGGGCGCACTGCAAGCCGCCGACGGGCAGCCCCTCGACGCCGCCGCCGTGACCGCCGTCGCCGCCGACCCGGCCCTGCGCTGGCAACTGCTCAAGGACGGCCGATGGCCGGACGCCCCCGGCGAGGCACTGCTCGACAGCGACACCGCCCACCGCCTCGACGCCGCACCCGGCTCGGACATCCGACTCACCCGCCCCGACGGCACCACCGCCACCGCCCGCCTGGTCGGCACCCTCGACGGCCGCGGCGCACCCAGCTTCGCCGGGCACCCGATCACCGCCGTCCCGGCCGCTGCCGTCGGCGAGTACGCCGCCGCCGTCACCGCCGCCCAACTCGACGTCCGACTCCAGCCCGGCGCGTCCCGCACGCACACCACCGAGGCACTGCGCGCCGCCCTCGGCGACGCACCCGTGATCCGCACCCGGGCGGCCTCCGTGACCGAGGCGACCCGGCAGAGCACCACCCTCTACGGCGTGGTCCTGATCGCCGCACTGTCCTTCGTCCTGATCGCGCTCGCGGTGGCGCGCATGGTGGTCAGCAACACCTTCTCCGTCATGCTGGCGCAGCGCACCCGCCAGCTCGCCCTGCTGCGCTGCGTGGGAGCCGACCGGGCCCAGATCCGCCGACTGATCCGCCGCCAGGGCCTGCTGCTCGGCACCGGCGCCTCGACCGTCGGCGTACTCCTCGGCGTCGGGCTCTGCGCCGCCGCGACCGGCCTGGCCCGGTACGCCGACCTCGGGCCGGTGCGCCTGGACCTGCTGCCCGCCCCGGCCACCTGCGCGCTCGCCGGCCTGTTCGGCGTGCTGCTCACCCTGCTGGCCGTCCGAGGACCGGCGAAGCAGGCCTCCGCGGTGCCGCCCGTGGCCGCACTCGGCGGCGCCGTCGCCACCGGCGGCACCGCAGCCCGGCTGCGCGCCGCGGTCTGGTCCGCGGCGCTGCTGCTGGCCGGCGCCGCCTCGTTGGTGCTGGGCGTGCTGACACCTCCGCCGCTGTCGCTGCTCGCCGTCACCCTCGGCGCGGTCAGCAGCTTCTTCGGAGTGCTGCGACTCAGCCACCGACTGCTGCCCGCCGTGGTCGCCGCCCTCGGCGCCCCGGCCCGCCGACTCGGCGGCACCGCCGGACGGCTCGCCACCCGGCAACTGCGCCTCAACCCGGTCCGGACCGGCGCCACCGGATCCGCCCTGCTGCTCGGCGTCACCGTCATGGTCGGCGCCGTCACCGCCCTCGACATCACCTCCAACTCCCTGGTGCCGGTGGTCTCCGCCCGCCAGCCCGGTGTCTTCGCCGCCGCCCCCGCGGCCGGCGGCGCCCTGCCCGCCGACGCACTCGCCGCCCTCGGCCGACAGCCCGAACTCGCCGTCACCCAGGTCCGCTCCACCACCGTGGACGTCGACGGACACCCGACGCTGCTCGCGGCCGTCGACCCGACCGGCCTCAACCCCCGCGCCGACGGCGTCGACCGAGCGCGGACCCTGCCCGACGGAACGGCGCTCAGCGGCCTCGGCGGCGGACCGGAGAACATCCGCGTCACCGCTCCCGGGCAGCCCGCCACCGCCCTCCGCACCGCCCCCGGACGCAGCAGCCTGCCCTTCACCCTGCAGAGCGGTGCCTACCTGCTGGTCACCCCCGCCACCCTCGACCGCATCGCCCCCGGCGCACCCACCACCACCGTCTGGATCAGCCCCGCCGAAGGCACCGACCACCTCACCACCCGCCGCGCCATGGACCGCGCACTGGCCGGCCACCCCGGGATCCAGGTCACCGACACCGCCGCCCAGGCCCAGACCATCCGCACCCTCCTCGACCGGATGACCCAGGTCAGCATGGCCCTGCTCTCCTTCTCCGTCGCCATCGCCGGCCTCGGAGTCGCCGCCACCCTGATGCTCAGCGTCAGCGAACGCGCCCGCGAGATCGGCATGCTCCGCGCCATCGGCATGTCCCGCCGCCAACTGCGCCGCATGCTCACGCTGGAAGCCCTGCTCCTCTCCCTCGCCGCAGCCCTGGCCGGCACCACCCTCGGCCTGACCTACGGCTGGGCCGCCGCCCGCTCCGTCACCTCCACCGTCGGAACCGTCGGCGGCCCCCCGATCCCCCTCGTCCTCGCCTCCCTCGCCCTGACCGTCCTGATCGGCCTCGCCGCCGCCGTCCTCCCCGCCCGCCGCGTCGGCCGCATGACCGTGGTGGCCGCCCTGCACGCGAGGTAGCCCCGTCCGGTTCTCTGCTGTAAGGGCTGAAAGAATCCGTCGAGAACCTTCAACTCTCAAGGGGGAGGCCGTAAATGACCAAGGAACAGCACAGCGACGCGCAGGCCGGTGGGACGTCGCGGCGCAGCGCGCTGAAGGCGGCCGTGGCCGGCGCGGGGACGATCGCCGCCCTCGGCGCGGCCACCCCCGCCGCGCACGCGGACGGGCCCGGGCGGGGCGCCCCGACCTTCGTCCTCGTCCACGGCTCGGGCAGCAACTCCTTCGCGTGGCAGCCCCTGCTGCGCGAACTGGGACTGCGCGGACACCGCGCGATCGCGGTCGACCTGCCCGGACACGGCCTCGGCGCGTACCTTCCCGAGTCCTACCAGTCCCCGCAGGACCTCGACCGGCTGCGCACCGAGCCGTCCCCGCTGTCCAAGGTGACGCTGGCCGACTTCGCCGCCCACGTCATCGCCACGGTCCGGCAGGCGCGCCGCAACGGCCCCGTCGTGCTGGTCGGCGCAAGCCTCGGCGGCGCCACTCTCAACGCGGTCGCCAACCAGGTGCCCGAGCTGATCGCGCACCTGGTGTACACCTCCGCGTTCTGCCCGACCAAGCACCCCTCGGTGCTTCAACTGGTGCTGACCCCCGAGGGGGCCGGCAGCTCCATGTTCCGGATTCCCCCGGTTCAGACACCGCCGGAGCTGGGCGTCAACCGGGTCAACTGGCGCTCCGCCGACCCCGCCTTCTTCGCGATCGTCAAGGACTCCCTCGCCGCCGACCGCACGGACGCCGAAGTCCGAACCCTGATGAACATCCTGGAGCCGGACGAGTCCGCGTCCATCGGCCTGACCGAGGACGCCCGCGGCCTCCCGGCGACCTGGGGCCGCGTCCCCCGCACCTTCGTCCGCTACACCGAGGACCACACCATCCCGCTCTCCCTCCAGGACCTCATGATCCGCGAGGCCGACGAGGTCACCCCCCACAACCGCTTCCGCGTCCGCTCCCTGAGCGCCCCCCACCTCGGCCCCCGCGACCCGGCCCTCCTGGCGGACGAACTGGAACTCGTCGCCCGCCTCTCCCACTGACCCCGAGCCGCCACTCCCGTCACCGCCGCTGACACCGCGGCCCGGACCCGCGCTACGAGGCCAGATCGAGTCGGGCCATCACCTCCCGCAGCGCAGGCGCGCAGCGGTCGGTGTCGGCGGCGGTGAGCCAAGCCAGTTCCGCGATCTCCGCGCCGGGGGTGGGCATGCCGTCGGCCGGGCCGGTGTAGCAGTGCATGCGCAGTCGGACGCCCGGGCGGCCGTGGGCGGGGGCCTCGACCGTGTGGGCGTGGGCGAGCCGCTCGGGTGCGCAGGTCAGGCCGAGTTCCTCGCGCAGCTCCCGGGCCAGCGCCCGGGCCGGGGTCTCTCCGGGCTCCAACTTGCCGCCGGGGAGGTAGAAGGCGTCCTTGCCGTGTGTCCGGACGGCCAGCAGCCGCCGGTCGCGGACGCAGATCCAGCCCACGGAGTCCAGCAGCGCATCGTCCGCCGACGGGGTCTCCCACTTGGGCGTGGGCGGCTGCCACCGGGCCATGGCGTCGAGCAGGGCCCCGGGGTCCGTCCCGGTGATCAGGTTCCGGTACGTGGGGCGGACGAAGCCGGTGTCGACCAGGTGGTCGGCGAGCGCGGTCAGCGGCTGCCAGAAACCGGGCGGGCCGAGCAGTGCGACGGGCTTGGTGTGGAGCCCGAGCTGCTGCCAGGTCCACGCCTCGAACAGCTCCTCCAGGGTGCCGGCGCCACCGGGCAGTGCGATGAACCCGTCCGCCGCCTCGGCCATCGCGGCCTTGCGCCGGTGCATGTCCTCAACCACCCGCAGGCGGGTCAGGCCGCGGTGGGCGATCTCCTTGTCCACCAGGGACTTCGGCATGATCCCGACGACCTCGCCGCCGGCGGCGAGCGCGGCGTCGGCCAGCGCGCCCATCAGCCCGACCTTTCCACCCCCGTAGACGATGCCGACGCCCCGGCGGGCCAGCGTGGTGCCCAGGGCGGCCGCCAGGGCGGCGTACTCGGTGCGGGTGCCGGTGGCGGATCCGGCGAACACTGCGAAGCGCATCAATCCTCCAAATGCGACGCGACGTCGCGTCGCATTATGGCAGGGTGGACCACATGACCCCACCGCCCACCCCCTCGCAGCCCAAAGGCCCCCGGAGCCGCGACCAGGTCCTCGACGCCACGCTCGCCCTGCTCAGCGAGACCGGCTACGCGCGACTCACCGTCGAAGGCGTGGCCACCACCTCCGGCGTCCACAAGAGCACCCTCTACCGCTGGTGGCCCGACAAGGCGGCCCTGGTGGCGGACGCCCTCGCCTCCCGGATGGACACCGGCCCGCTCCCGGACACCGGCAACACCCGCGACGACCTGACCACCTGGCTGCGCGGCACCATCGCCAACTACACGGCCACCCCCGCCGGTGCGACCATGCCCGCCCTGATCGCCGACCTGGCCGGCCGCCCCGGCGCCCTGGACGCCTTTCGCTCGGCCTTCCTCACCGAACGCCGCGCCAACTGCGCCACCGTCATCCACCGCGGCATCACCCGAGGCGACCTGCCCCCGGACACCGACGTCGAGCTCTTCATGGACGCCCTGGCCGGCGCGGTCTTCTACCGCCAGCTCGTCACCGGCCTCCCCATCGACCCCGACCTTCCCGCCCGCCTCGTCCGCATCCTCGGCCTCTGACGGCCCTCCGCGTCAGGCGGGGAGGCCGACGGCGCGTTCCCGGGTGCGGCGTTGCTGGATGACGACCGCGACCACGAGCAGCGCGCCCTGGGCGACGTTCTGCCAGAAGGAGTTGATGCCCTGGACGGTGAGTCCGTTCTCGAGGGCGCCGAGGAGGGCGACGGCGAGGAGGGTGCCGCCGATGGTGCCCTTGCCGCCCTTGAGGGCGCAGCCGCCGAGGGCGGCGGCGGTGATGGCCTTGAGTTCGAGGCCTTCACTGCCGGAGGTGGGCTGTCCGCTGCCGGTGCGGGCGGTGAGCAGGATGCCGGCGATGGCGGCCACGGTACCGATGAGGGCGTAGACGGCGACCAGGTACTTGTTGATGTTGATGCCGGCGAGGCGGGCGGCGGTGTCGTTGCCGCCGATGGCGTAGACGTTGCGGCCGATGTCGGTGTAGGTGAGCAGGACGTGGACGGCGAGGGCGACGGCGATGAGGATCCAGACCATGACGGGGAGTCCGGCGATCCTGCCCCGGCCGAGGAAGACGAAGAAGGCGTTGTTGAGGACGTAGCCCTGGGCCCGGCCGTCGGAGAGGAGTTGGGCGAGGCCCTTGTAGGCGGCGAGGCCGGCGAGGGTGGCGATGGTGGGGTTGACCCGGCCGTACACGATGACCGCGCCGTTGAGGATGCCGATCAGCAGGCCGACGGCGACGGCGGCGGCCATGCCCGCGAAGGCGTTGGAGCCGGCGGAGGTGAAGGCCATGGCGCTGACGACGGAGGCGACGCCCGCCTGGGAGCCGACCGAGATGTCGAGTCCGCCGCAGATGATGACGACGGTCTGGACGACGGCGAGCAGGCCGGTGATGGTGGCGGCCTCGGCGATCACCTGCATGTTGGTAAGGCTGAGGTAGTTGTCGTTGAGGAGGCCGAAGACGGTGAGGACCGCGGCCAGGGCGCCGATCAGGCTGAGGTTCTGCCCGCCGACGGCGCCCAGGACGGGAATCCTCGTGGAGGGCCGGCGCCGGCCTCCGTCGTCCGAGACGGCAGGCGGTGTGGTGGCGGTTGTCATGAGGTTGCTCCTGGGGCGCTCGTGCTGATGTCATCGGCCATCGCGAGGGCGAGGACGGCCTCCTCGGTGGCTTCCGCACGGTTCAGCTCGCCGGTGGTGCGGCCGTTCTGCATGACGACGATCCGGTCGGCGAGGCCGAGCAGTTCGGGCAGTTCGGAGGAGATCACCAGCAGGGCGATGCCCTGTTCGGCGAGGTCGGCGATGATCCGGTAGATCTCGGCCTTGGCGCCGACGTCGATGCCGCGGGTGGGCTCGTCGAGGATCAGCAGCTTGGGTTTGCGGGCGAGCCAGCGGGCGAGGACGACCTTCTGCTGGTTGCCGCCGGAGAGCTTGCGGACCTCGTGCTCGACGGACGGTGCGCGGACCCGCAGGCGGTCGGTGTACTCCTGGGCGAGGTCGCGTTCCGCTCCTCGCCTGACGAAGCGGAAGCGGCGCAGTCGCTCCAGCACCGCGATGGAGGTGTTGTCCCGGATCGTGCGGTGCAGGAACAGCGCCTGCGCCTTCCGTTCCTCCGGGGCCAGGCCGAGGCCGGCGCGGATCACCGCTCCGGGGTTGCCGGACGGCAGCGGCTGCCCGTCCAGGGTGACACTGCCGGAGCGGACGGGCAGGTCCCCGGCGAGCGCGAGGGCGAGTTCGGAGCGTCCGGCGCCGATCAGTCCGGCGATGCCGACCACTTCGCCGGCGTGGATCCGCAGGTCGATGCCGTGGACCCGGTCCGTCGTCAGGTCACGGACGTCCAGGACGACCCGGTCGGTGACGACGGGGCGGCGGACGGACATCGCCGACAGGTCGCGGCCGACCATCAGGCGCACCAGGTCGCCTTCGGTGGTGGTCCCGGCGTCCTGGACGCCGACCAGGGCTCCGTCGCGCAGGACGGCGATGCGGTCGGCGAGTTGGAAGATCTCCTGCATCCGGTGCGATACGTAGACGACGGCGACGCCCTGGTCGCGCAAGCGGTTGATCAGTGCGAACAGCGCGTCGACCTCGTGCTCGGACAGCGAGGAGGTCGGCTCGTCGAACGCGATGACCCGGGCGGCGGTTCCGCCGGTCAGCGCTCGCATGATCTCGACCAACTGGCGCTGGGCAGCCGTCAGTTGTGATCCGAGCAGATCGGGTTCCAGGACGTCGGCGAAACCGAACCGGGCGAGGTCCGCGGTGATCCGGCGGCGCAGCTCGGCCCGGTCGAGACGGCGGCCGGCCCGGCGGGGCAGGGACCCGGCGTAGACGTTCTCGGCGACCGGGACGTGCGGGATGATCTCGGGTTCCTGCGGGATGATCCGGATGCCGGCGGCCCGTGCGTCGGCCGGGGAGCGCAGGTCGACCGGTCGCCCGTCCAGGAGGACGCGTCCCTCGGTCGGCCGGTGGTCGCCGGCGAGGATCTTCAGAAGAGTGGACTTGCCGGCCCCGTTCTCACCCATGAGGGCGGTGACTCTGCCGCTGGGGAGGTCGAGGGTCACGTCGCTCAGGGCCTGCACCGCGCCGAATCGCTTGGTGATCCCCTCGACCCGCGCCCCGGCGGTGGAGGGCGGTCGGGAGATCGGGGTCGAGGGGCGTGCTCTGTTCACTGGGTCACCTCAGGAATGGAGCGAAGGAGTGGAGCGGAGGAGTGGAGGCGGCCGCCGGCCCCACCGGCGACCGCGGGGAACGACGGTCAGTTGCAGGTGACGCCGGCGCCCTTCCAGGTGGCGGCGTCGACCATGGTGGTGCGGGCGAACGCCTCGGCGGGCATCTCCTTGTTGTTCTTCAGCCGGTCGTACATGGTCTGGACGGCGAGTGCGCCGACGTCCTTGCCGTTGATGAACAGTGCGGCCTTCATCCCGGAGGGCTTGCCGCCGGTCCAGCTCTTGCAGGCGAGGTAGGCGCCGAGGCCCACGCCGTCGATGTCGCCGGGGCTGACGCCGGCGTTCTGCAGGGCGGTGACGCCGCCCTGGACGTTCTCGTCGTTGCAGCCCCAGACCACCCAGTGCTTGACCCCGGCGTTGGCGGTGACCGTCGCAGCGACCTTGTCCTGTGCGCCGGTCGGGGTGTTGTCGGTGGCGACGTCGATGTTCCGGACCCCGGGGACGGCGGAGTCGAAGGCTTCCTTGGCGGCCTTGACCCGGTCGCCGCAGACGGTGACGTCCTGCTTCCAGGCGGAGATGATCCGGGTGTCGGCGGCGTTCCAGCCGGCCTTCTTGAACTCCTCGGCGGCGCGTTTGCCGACCTCGCCGCCCATCTGCGCGCCGGAGAAGCCGATCCGCGGCACCAGGTCGGACTTGGCGCACTTCGCCGGGTCCGGTCCGGTGGCGCAGACCTGATCGTCCGAGGTGAGCAGGGCGATCTTCGCGTCCCGCGCGGTCTGCACGACCTGCGGGCCGACGGCCGGGTCGGGCACGACCACGATGACGCCGTTGGTCTTCTGCGCGATCGCGGACTGCACCTCGCTGATGGTCTTGTTGGCGTCGTTGCCGAGGTTCACCACCTTGATGTCGATGCCCAGTTCGGCGGCCTTCGCTCTCGCGCCGGCCGCCTCGCCGACGAAGTACTCCTGGTCGCCCTGCTTCTGCAGGTAGGTGATCGAGATCTTTCCGCCGACCGGGGCGACCGCGGGGGCGCCGGAGGTGGACTCCTGGCCGGTGGAGCAGGCGGTGGTGGTCAGGCCCAGGGCGAGCAGGAGTCCTGCGGCGGCACGGCAGTTGATGGCACGGGACATGAGGGGAGGCTCCTTTTCGTCGAACGCGAGAGGGGGAGGGGGCTCCTGACTCCGTCGCGCACAGGCTCCGGCGGCCCGTCAAACCACCAGAAACCAACATGCTCAAACGCGACCCGACATATCTCAGTGCCATTGCACGGGCATGTCAAGAGGGCGGGGGCATGGACATCCGCCCGTGAAGTTATCCGTTGCATTCAACGGCAGTTCGGCCTGAAGCTTCCTGAAGACGGCGTGTTCGAGGTCTTGAGTGCTTGTTTCCGATCTGGCTACCATGCGTTGCTTTCTGTTTGAAAATTCCTCCAGCCGTCGATCTCTGGAGATGGATTCAACAGAACCCACCGGCATGTCACATCCCCCGCAGGCTCACCTGGAGCGCCCCCATGCGTCCATCCATGCCCCGCACCCTGCTGCACGCCCTCGCGGCGTTGTCCCTCGCGGCATCCGGCCTCACGGCCGTCGTCGCCGGCTCCGCCCCCGCCGCGGCCCTCGACAACGGCAACGCCCTCACTCCGCCGATGGGGTGGAACTCCTGGAACATCCTGGGCACCGCGGTGACCCAGCAGCAGGTCGTCCAGACCATCGACTTCATGTCGTCCAAGGGCCTGGTGGCGGCCGGCTACGACACCGTCACCATCGACGACGGCTGGTCGCTGTCCCACCGCGACGGCCAGACCACCGACCTCGTCAAGAACTCCTACGGCGCGATGCAGCTGTACGACGCCAACCGCAACCCCGTCAGCGGTACCGACGGCAACGGCTTCGACCTGACGACAGGACACCTGATACCGGACCCGAACCACTTCCCGGCGCACACCGTCAACGGGCAGACCCTGAACGGCATCCAGTACCTGTCGTGGTACGCCCACAGCAAGGGCATGAAGTTCGGCCTCTACGCCACCGGCACCTACACCACCTGCCAGGGGCACCCGGGCAGTCTCGGGCACGAGTCGACCGACGCCGCCGACTTCGTCGCCTGGGGTGTCGACTTCGTCAAGTACGACGACTGCCCCTACGGCCCGCCGATCACCGGTCCGGACGGGTACAACTACGGAACCCAGGGCGAGGGCCGGGAGTTGACCCGCTCCATCTACGCCCGCACGCAGGACTTCCAGCGCGCCCTGGACGCGGCCTCCGCCGCCCAGGGCCGACCGCGCGTCGTGATGAGCGTGTCCGCGCAGCCCGTGCACACCGGCCTCCCGTACCTGCTGGCCGGTGACGACCCCGCCCGCACCGACCCGGTGATCCGGGCGGCCGGCACCCCCGCCCGGCAGGCCCCCGGCTACGCGCCGACCGGCATCTGGTGCGGTCAGGTCGCGAACCTCTGCCGGATCGGCGGCGACCGCGGTCCGGACCTGGAAGGCGTGCTCTACAACGGCCAGTTGCAGACCGCGCTGCAGTATCCGGGCAACGTCCGGCCGGGCAGCTGGAACGACATGGACATGATGTTCGCCGGCTGGCTCGACCCGTACGGCCTCTACGGCACCACCGACACCTGCACCTGCCACAAGCCGATGAACGACACCGAATCGCGCAGCGAGATGTCGATCCTCGCCATGACGGCCGCCCCGCTGATCTCCGGCGCCGACCTGCGTACCGCCGCCGACTCCCAGCACAGCGACCGCGGCTACACCTGGTCCACGGGCATCAGCGACTCCGCGCTCGCCATCTACAAGAACGCCGACGTCATCGCCGTCGACCAGGACAGCCTCGCCAAGCCCGCCACCCTGGTCGGCAACCCGCCGAACAGCCCCACCGCCCCGCTGGTCCTCAAGCGGCAGCTGGCGAACGGCGACACCGCCGTCCTGCTGGTCAACCAGGACCCGAACTCCGCCCGGACGGTCTCCACCACCCTGAGCGCACTCGGACTGACGGGCCCCGGCTACTCCTCCAAGGAGCTGTGGACCGGCGCCACCGGCAACGTCACCGACACGCTCGGCGCCTCGGTCGCCCCGCACGGCGTGGCCATGTACCGGCTCAAGGCCCTGCCCGTCACCGTCCCCGCGACGGTGATCGGCGACGGCCGCTACCACGGCATCAGCGCCGGCGGCACCGGCGGCCAGGTCCTGGAGGTCCGGGGCACGTGCAGCGCCCCCGACGGCTCGACCACCGACATCAACACCTGGTGGGACTGGCACACCTCGGAGCGGTGGCGCTTCGACGCCAACGGTGACGGCACGGTGCACATCACCGACGACTGCTACACCGGCACCCAGGTCCACGGCACCCTGACCGGGCCGGCCGCGCCCGGCAATCCGGCGTGGGTCCTCAACAGCTACGACCCCAACAGCCCGTACCAGAAGTGGCGCGTCGTCCAGAACACCGCCACCGGTGCGCTGACCATCACCAACGTGGCCACCGGCCTCGCACTGGACGCCCCGCAGTCCACGCCCACGTCCGCCGTCGTCCTCGACCAGCCCGACGGATCGGCCGCAGGCCAGTCCTGGAGCCTGATGTCCTGACGCGGCGGACCCACAGCGATCCACTTTCCGTGTGGTCGAGTCCCGCATGTCCGTTCCCGGGGAGGAACCTTGCAATCCGTACGCGCAAAACTGTCCCGCCGCATCAGCGCGGCGTTAACGTCCCTCACCCTGCTGGCCGGTGGCGGCGCGCTCGTCGCCGGCGCCCAACTCGCCACCGCCCCACCGGCGATGGCGCTCGACAACGGCATCAACCTGACCCCCCAGATGGGCTTCAACAACTGGAACACCACCTGGTGCGGGTCCCAGTTCAACGAGGACCTGGTCAAGGGCATGGCCGACCTGTTCGTCAGCAAGGGCCTCAAGGCGGCCGGCTACCAGTACATCAACCTCGACGACTGCTGGGCGATGCCCTCCCGGGACCTGTCCGGCAACCTGGTGCCCGACCCGGTCCGGTTCCCGCACGGCATCAAGGCGCTCGCGGACTACGTCCACGGCAAGGGCCTGAAGTTCGGCCTCTACTCGAGCGCCGGCATCCACACCTGCGACGTCCAGGGCTTCCCGGGCGGCCTCGGCCACGAGCAGCAGGACGCCGACCTGTGGGCCTCCTGGGGCGTCGACTACCTCAAGTACGACAACTGCAACAACATGGGCGTCGACGCACAGACCCGCTACAAGGCCATGGGCGACGCGCTGAAGAAGACCGGCCGGCCGATCCTCTACAGCATCTGCGACTGGGGCTCCAGCGGCCCGTGGAACTGGGCTCAGCCGGTCGGCAACTCCTGGCGCACCACCGGCGACATCAGCGACACCTGGCAGAGCATGATCTCCATCGCGCACGCCAACCAGGGACTGTCCGCCTACGCCAAGCCCGGCGCCTTCAACGACCCGGACATGCTGGAGGTCGGCAACGGCGGCATGACCGGCACCGAGTACCGGACCCACTTCAGCCTCTGGGCCGAGATGGCCGCACCACTGCTGATCGGCGCCGACCTGCGCACCGCCAAGCAGGAGACGTTCGACATCCTCACCAACGCCGACGTCATCGCGATCGACCAGGATCCGCTGGGCAAGCAGGGCTCGGTGGTCTCCAGCGACAACGGCCTGGTCGTCATGTCGAAGCCGCTGGCCGACGGCAGCCGCGCGGTCACCCTCACCAACGAGGGCTCCTACGACGCCACCATCACCACCACCGTGCAGGCCGTCGGCATCGCCGGCGCGCCCTCGTACACGGTCAAGGACCTGTGGGCGAAGAAGACCACCATCAGCACCGGGACGATCAGCGCCACGGTCCCCGGCCACGGCACCGCGATGTTCCGGGTCACCCCCAGCGTGCCCGTCCCGCCGCCCACCGGCATGAGCTACCTGAGCGACCTGCCGTTCCTCGCCCAGGCCAACGGCTGGGGCCCGGCCGAGCGCGACCACAGCAACGGCGACTGGGCCGCCGGTGACGGCCGCACCCTGGCCATCCGCGGCACCACGTACGCCAAGGGCATCGGTACGAACGCCGCCAGCGACATCAGCTTCAACCTCGGCGGTACCTGCAAGAACCTGGTGACCAGTGTCGGCATAGACGACGAGACGTCCGGCAACGGCTCCGCCGTCTTCCGGATATTCAAGGACGGAACCCTCGCCGCCGACAGCGGAAAGCTCACCGGCAAGGACCCGGCCAAGAAGCTCACCGTCGACCTCACCGCCACCACCACCCTGCGCCTGGCGGTCACCGACGGCGGCGACGGCACCAGCTGGGACCACGCCGACTGGGCCGACGCCAAGATCGCCTGCGGCAACGGCCCCACCGCCGGCGCCCACCAGCTCTCCGACCTCACCTGGACCTCCGCGAGCAACGGCTGGGGCCAGGTCGAGAAGGACATGAGCAACGGCGACAACCAGTCCGGCGACGGACACACCATCACCATCAACGGCGCGACCTACGCCAAGGGCCTCGGCACCAACGCGTTCAGCGAGATCGTCTACTACCTCGGCGGCACCTGCACCTCGCTGACCACCGACGTCGGCGTCGACGCCGAGGCCATGGGCCGCGGCACCGTCGCCTTCCAGATCTGGAAGGACGGCACCAAGGTCGCCGACAGCGGCGTGCTGAACGCCACCGCCGGCGCCAAGCACCTCACCGCCGACCTCACCGGCGCCAACGAACTCCACCTCGTCGTCACCGACGGCGGCGACGGCAACAACAGCGACCACGCCGACTGGGCGGGCCCGGTCCTCACCTGCTGACCGATCCCCCACACGGGTGCGGTGCCCGGATCCGTCCGGGTCCGGGCACCGCACCCCTCCCAGCGAAACGGGGGCCGCACGGAAGTTGCTACTCGGTCCGCAACGCGGTGGCGGTCCGGGAGCGGACCGCCCAGCCAGCCGGCAGCAGGGCGATCGCGATCCCGCCGGCCAGCAGCGGGAGCAGCATCCCGGCGGTGAAGACGTGGCTCAGGCTCGGCGGCAGGTTCCTGCCGATCGCGCTGCCCATCCGGCTCAGCGTCACGTTCTCCACCGCCATCCCGATCGGGACTCCGATCAGCCCGGCGACCAGGCCGGTGAGGCTCACCGAGGTCAGCACCATCGCGATGGTCTGCTTGGGCGGCATCCGTGTCCAGCACCGTCAGGTCGTCGAGCAGGTTGAAGACGTTTCCACAGGCCGGAGCGGGTCCTACAGGTCGTAGTAGAGCTCGAACTCGTGCGGGTGCGGCCGCAGGGCGATCGGGGCGATTTCCTGGGTGCGCTTGTAGTCGATCCAGGTTTCGATCAGGTCGGTGGTGAAGACGCCGCCGGCCAGGAGGTATTCGTGGTCGGCTTCGAGGGCGTCGAGGACGGCGGGGAGGGAGGCGGGGACCTGGGGGACGGCGGCGTGTTCGTCGGGGGCGAGTTCGTAGAGGTCCTTGTCGACGGGCTCGGCGGGTTCGATCTTGTTCTTGATGCCGTCGAGGCCGGCCATCAGCATGGCGGAGAAGGCCAGGTAGGGGTTGGACGCCGGGTCGGGGGCGCGGAACTCGATGCGCTTGGCCTTGGCGTTGGAGCCGGTGATCGGGATGCGGATCGCGGCGGAGCGGTTGCGCTGCGAGTAGACCAGGTTGACGGGGGCCTCGAAGCCGGGGACCAGGCGGTGGTACGAGTTCACCGAGGGGTTGGTGAAGGCGAGCAGTGAGGGGGCGTGCCTGAGGATGCCGCCGATGTAGTGGCGGGCGATGTCGGACAGGCCCGCGTAGCCCTGCTCGTCGTAGAACAGCGGGGTGCCGGCCGTCCAGAGGGACTGGTGGACGTGCATGCCGGAGCCGTTGTCGCCGAAGATCGGCTTGGGCATGAAGGTGGCGGTCTTGCCGGCCCGCCAGGCGACGTTCTTGATGATGTATTTGAACAGCATCAGGTCGTCGGCGGCGTGCAGCAGGGTGTTGAACCGGTAGTTGATCTCGGCCTGCCCGGCGGTGCCGACCTCGTGATGCTGGCGTTCCACGGTGAGCCCGGCGCGGCCGAGTTCGAGGGACATCTCGGCGCGCAGGTCGGCGAAGTGGTCGACCGGCGGGACGGGGAAGTAGCCGCCCTTGTACTTGACCTTGTAGCCGCGGACGTCGCCCTCGGCGGAGCCGGTGTTCCAGGCACCGGCCACCGAGTCGATGTGGTAGTAGGACGCGTTGGCGCTGGTCTCGAAGCGCACCGAGTCGAAGACGTAGAACTCGGCCTCGGGCCCGAAGTACGCGGTGTCGGCGATGCCGGAGGAGGCGAGGTAGGCCTCTGCCTTGCGGGCCACGTTGCGCGGGTCGCGGCTGTAGGCCTCGCCGGTGATCGGGTCCTGGATGAAGAAGTTGATGTTGAGGTGCTTCTCGGTGCGGAACGGGTCCAGCCGGGCGGTGGCGAGGTCCGGGACGAGGGCCATGTCGGACTCGTGGATGGCCTGGAAGCCGTGGATCGAGGAGCCGTCGAACATCAGGGTCTCGGTCGGGTCGAAGGTGTCGGCGGGGACCGCGAGGTGCTGCAGCACGCCCGGCAAGTCGCAGAACCGGACGTCGACGAACTTGATGTCGTTGTCCGCGATGTACTGCTTGACCTCGTCGGCGTTGGTGAACATCCGTACTCCTCCTCGACGTGCGGTCCGAGCCTCCGTCAGGGGCGACGGGAGCCCCCGCGCAGGGGCTCACGATAGGAATCGGCCGTTTCCCGATCGTGACTCGACTGTTTCCCACATGTTAACCAGGCCGCTCGGGCGGGCCGCAAAGCGGTACGGTCCCGGGCAAATCGCCGGTGTCAGTAGCGCCCGTGTACCCCGACATGTCGAGACCATTCACGGCAGTCGGCGGAATCCGTTTCACCCCGGCGGGAGCCCGCCCCGGCGCGTCCCGCCCGCGGGCCCGCCGCCGGATCGGCGGGTAAGCCCGGTTAGGGTGGGTCCGTGGACACCAGAGAAGCACTCGGATCGTGGATCGACGGCCCGAAGGCGGCCGCCGAGAAGATGGGCGCCGACTTCGGCTACCGCGGCGAGCGCCTCGGCCTGCCGCGCTCCGGCCCCGGCTCGATGGCCGGCCCCGGCCGCCGGATCGGCGCCCTGTTCGTGGACGGCTGGCTGGTCAGCCTGGTCGCCTACGGCCTGATCACGCACGGCGACCAGGGCTCGGCCAACCTGTGGACCACCCCGCTGTTCTATGCCGTCACCGTGCTGTTCCTGGCCACCACCGGCACCACCGTCGGCAAGCGCCTGTTCGGCCTGCGGGTGGTCCGGCTGGACGGCCGCCGCGCGACCATCCCGCAGGTGCTGCTGCGCACCTTCCTGCTGTGCCTGATCATTCCGGCCGCCGTCTGGGACCGCGACACCCGCGGCCTGCACGACAAGGCCGTCGGCACCGTCGAGGTCCGGATCTGACGCCGCCAGAGCGATAGAACGTCGCCAAGGCCCGCCACAAGGCCCGCCAAGGCCATGGAACGTCGAACGGCCCCGCTCGCGGAGAGGAATCTCGCGAGCGGGGCCGTGGTGTCCTACGGGGGAGTGAACGCTAGCGCGCGCCGCCCTTGGGCATCCGGGCGCCCTTCGGCATCGGGCCCTTGGGGATCGGCGCCTTCGACAGCAGGTCGCCGAGCGCCCGCAGCCGGTCGTTGGTCTCGGTGACCTGGGCGGCGGAGATCGACCGCGGCAGTCGCATCAGGTGGATCTGCAGCTTCTTCAGCGGGATCTCGCCCTCGCCGTTGCCGACCATGATGTCGTGCACCGGGATGTCGCCGACGACGCGGGACATCTTCTTCTTCTCGGACGCCAGCAGCGGACGCACCCGGTTCGGGTTGCCCTCACCGATCAGCGCGATGCCGGCCCGGCCGACCGCGCGGTAGACCGCGTCCTGGCTGCGGGTGACCGCGACCGGGGTCTGGTTGGCGCTCCAGCCGCGGCGGATGTTGCCCAGCACCGCGGCGACCGCGCCCGGCTGGCCTTCCATCTGCCCGAACGCGGCCCGCTCGGCGCGACGGCCGAACACGATCGCGACTGCCAGCACCGCCACCACAAAGCCGAGAATGCCCAGGTAGACCGGGTGATCCAGGGCGAAGCCGATGGCGAGGAACACGCCGAAGGTCAGCAGGCCGACGCCGGCGATGATCAGGCCGATCTTGGAGTCGACCTGCTTGGTCATGACATATGCCTGGCGGATCTGTGCGAGCCGCCCAGGAGTATCGGATTTTTGCCTCGCCATACCGCTCATGGTACGTGGCATAAGGGGTGATCATCCAAGCGGTGCCGGTTCCGTGACCCTGGACTTTCCCGGATGCCGACCCCGGCGTCACCAGCGGTTCACGCGCTGCGTTCGGGCACCCGTTCGGACCGCTCGCGTTCGCCCGCCAGCCGGCGGTTCTCGCACACCGCCGCCCACGCGTTGCGGCGCGCGCCGCGGATCAGCAACAGCTGTTCGGCCCGCCGCAGGGCGGTCCTGAGTCCGGTACGCATGACCACACCAACTCCTCGACCCGGGTACCGTTCGAGCGTCCCGGACGCCCGTTACCGTACGGTGACCCGACCGTCAATGCCACGTGAAACGTCGGCGGTTAGTCCGGTCGGCCCCGCCCGCGCCCGGGCCCGCGGGTACCTCCCCGCACGCCGAAGGGCGGGCCCGATCGGGCCCGCCCTCCAGAAGCACTGCGCTCAGACCGCCGCCTGCTCGCGACGCTCCAGCGCCTGCCGGTACAGCCGGCCGGCCCGGTACGAGGAACGCACCAGCGGGCCGGACATCACACCGGCGAAGCCCAGTTCCTCGGCCTCCTCCTGGAGCTCGACGAACTCCTGCGGCTTCACCCAGCGCTCCACCGGGTGGTGGCGCAGCGAGGGCCGCAGGTACTGGGTGATGGTGATCAGCTCGCAGCCGGCGTCGACCAGGTCGGACAGCGCCTCGCTGACCTCCTCGCGGGTCTCGCCCATGCCCAGGATCAGGTTGGACTTGGTGACCAGTCCGGCCGCCCGGGCCTGGGTGATGACGTCCAGCGAGCGCTCGTAGCGGAACGCGGGGCGGATCCGCTTGAAGATCCGCGGCACCGTCTCGACGTTGTGCGCGAGCACCTCGGGACGGGACGAGAACACCTCGGCGAGCTGCTCCGGCACCGCGTTGAAGTCCGGGATCAGCAGCTCGACGCCGGTACGGCCGGCTTCGCGGGCCGCCGTCATCGCGTGCACCTGGCGGACGGTCTCCGCGTACAGCCACGCGCCGCCGTCCTCCAGGTCGTCGCGGGCGACGCCGGTGATGGTGGCGTAGTTCAGGTCCATCGTGACGATGGACTCGGCGACCCGGCGCGGCTCGTCCCGGTCGAACTCGGCGGGCTTGCCGGTGTCGATCTGGCAGAAGTCGCAGCGGCGGGTGCACTGGTCGCCGCCGATCAGGAAGGTCGCCTCGCGGTCTTCCCAGCACTCGAAGATGTTGGGACAGCCCGCCTCCTGGCAGACCGTGTGCAGCCCCTCCTTCTTCACCAGGGACTGCAGGGCGTTGTACTCCGGCCCCATCTTCGCCCTGGTCTTGATCCACTCGGGCTTCCGCTCGATGGGGGTCTCGCTGTTGCGGACCTCCAGGCGGAGAAGCTTCCTGCCGTCGGGTGCGACAGCGGACACGTGCGACTCCTAGAACTAGACGGGGTACCCCAAAGGGTACGCCGTTGCTTCGATGGCCTGCGCCGGGCCCCGGGCCTTTATTCGGAAGGCAACACCGGGCGCGGCGCGCCGATTCCGCGACCGGCCCGCGATCAGACCTTGACGGCCGGCTCGGGCAGCTCGGCGAACACCTCGGTCAGCGTCCGCTCCACCGTCCCGACGGCGTCCGCGACCGCGAACGGACGGGCCAGCTCGCCGCTCAGCGAGGCCACGCCGGCGTCCCGGATGCCGCACGGGACGATCTTGTCGAAGTACGTCATGTCCGGGTCGCAGTTCAGCGCGAAGCCGTGCATGGTCACGCCGCGCGCCACCCGCACGCCGATCGCCGCGAGCTTGCGGTCGTCGCCGCGCTGGCCCGCGTTGGATGGGGCGTACTCGGGGCCCGCGAGACGCGGGTCGATGCCCAGCGGCAGGCCCATCCGCAGCGTCAGCTTGCCGATCTCCACCACCTGCGAGGGGTCCACCACCGCGCCCGGGATCTCCGCGCCCAGCTTCCACACCCCGCTCCGGCCCTCGATCCGGGTGGTCTCCACCCCGAACTCGGTGCACGCCCGGATCAGCGCCTCCTCCAGCCGCCGCACGTACGCCACCACGTCGATCGGGTCCGGCAGTTTCACGATCGGGTACCCCACCAGCTGGCCCGGGCCGTGCCAGGTGATCTCCCCACCACGGTTCACCTCCACCACCGGCGTCCCGTCCAGCGGCAGGTCCTCCGGGTTGGTGCGCTTGCCCATCGTGTAGACCGGGTCGTGCTCCAGCAGCAGCACCGTGTCCGGAATCTCGTCCGCGACCCGCAACGCGTGCAGCCGCTGCTGCTCCGCCCACGCTTCCTGGTAGGGGACGGTCCGTTCGCCTATCCCCATCCGCACGAACCGCACGTTCTCGCTCACTGCATGCTCCCTGCCGGCCGGCTCAGCCCAACCTCGCCACTGTACGCCTGCGCTCGGGCGCGACCTTCCTGCACGTTGGTCGCGCCCACGCGCAGCTGGCCGTCGGGGGCGCGATCCTGCCGACGCTCGCCTTCCGCTTCGCGCGGTTCTCCCCCAGCCCTGGCGGGCCGGGAGGTACCCCCACGCGCCCCCGGTTTCGCACCCTGATTACTCCCCGGCCAACAGCAAGAGCCTGAGCGCCAGTTGGAGCTCCAGCGCCCGCTCCGGCTGGTTCCAGTCGCGGCCGAGCAGCACCTCGACCCGGTCGAGCCGCTGGACGACCGTGTTCACGTGGACGTGCAGCAGGTCCTTGGCCCGGGTCAGGCTGCCGCCGCAGTCGAAGTAGGCGCGGAGGGTGCGGACGAGTTCGGTGCCGCGCTTGGCGTCGTAGTCGAGGAGCGGGGCGAGCGTCGCGCGGACGAAGCCCTCGACGTCGTGGCCGTCGCCGAGCAGGACGCCTAGGAAACCGAGGTCGGTCGCGCACGCGCCGTCGCCCTCGCGGCCGAGCACGCGCAGGGCCCGGACGCAGCGCACGCCCTCCGCGTAGGCCGCGGCCAGCGGGACGGGCCCGCTGGCGGCGCGGCCGGTGCCGACGGTGACGGGCACCCCTACCAGCCGGGCGAGGCGTTCCGCGGCGAGGGCGGCGACCGCGCCGTCGCCGGTGCCGTCGTGCGGGACGAGCAGCACCACGCCGTCGCCGAACTCGGCGCTGATGCCGCGCGAGCCGAACAGGTACCGGGCCGCGGCACCGGCCAGCCGTTCCCGGGCACTGACGTCCGCGGCGACCGCGACCAGCACCAGGTGGGGGCGGCCCAGGTCGACGCCGAGACGGCGGCCGCGGGCGGTGAGGCCGGCCGGGTCGCGGTCGGGGGCGGTGAGCAGGTCGGCCAGCAGTTCGCCGCGGACGCGGTTCTCGGTCTCGGCGACCGAGCGCCGCAGCAGGAGCAGCAGCGCGGTGACCACGCTCGCGCGTTCGAACACCCGCCGGTCGGCGTCGTCGAGTTCGGGTCTGCCGTGCAGGACGAGCGAGCCGAGCAGTTCCTGGCCGGCCAGCACCGCGCACACCCACTCGGCGCCGTGCCGTACGGCATGGCCGCCGGCCCGGGAGGCGGCGACGGCGTCGGAGAGGCCGTCGGGGGCGCCGCCGGGGCCGGTGAGCGGGGCGCCCTCCGCGTCGTGGACGGAGGCCTCGCCGTCGAGCAGAGCGGCCACCTCGGCGGCGACGTCGCCGACCTCCGCGCCGCGCAGGACGAGGTCGGTGAGCCGGTCGTGGGCCTGTTCGGCGCGCTGGACGGAGCCCGCGTGGGCGCGGATGACGGCGTTGGCGGTGGCGAGTTCGGCGAGCGCGGCGCGGGTGTCGGCCAGCGACTTGGCGGTGTCCAGGGCGATCGCGGCGTGCGCGGCGAGGGTGCACAGCAGTGCGACCTCGTCGGGGGAGAAGGCCCGGGGGGTGCGGTCGGCGGCGAACAGCACGCCGATCACGGTGCCGCCGAGCAGCAGCGGCACGCCGATGATGGCGACCAGGCCCTCGTCGAGCACGCCCGCGTCGATCTGGCCGGTGTGCCGGAAGCGTTCGTCGATGCGGTAGTCGTGGCTGGCGTAGGGGCGGGCGGTCTGCGCGACCAGGCCGCCGAGGCCGTCGCCGAGGCTGAGCCGCAGGGTTTGGAAGAGCGGCGAGACGGAGCCGTCGGTGACCCGCATGTAGGTGTCGCCGGCCTGCTCGTCGGGGAGCGTGAGGTACGCGGTGTCGGTGCCGAGCAGCATCCGGGCGCGGCGGACGATGGCCTGCAGCACGGCGTCGAGGTCGCGGGAGGCGGCGAGGTCGCCGGCGGTGTCGAACAGCGCGGTCAGTTCGGCTTCGCGGCGGCGGTGCTGACGCATCGTCCGGTGCACCCGCAGCGCCTGCCAGGTGGCGTCGTCGATCTCGGTCAGCACCTGGGCGGGTGCGCCCTGTCGGCGGGCGTCGGCGAGGACTTCGCCGAAGTCCTCGGTGGCGGCGCCGGTCGCCAGCAGGTCGAGGAGTCGGCGCAGCGCCGGTGCGGCGGTGGTGTGGCGGTCCATTCGGTCTTCCCTGTCACTCGTGCCCCCCGTGGCCCCCGTTGCCCGCGGCCTGTCGCGCTGTCGTGCTGTCGCGCTGTCGCGAAACGGGCCGGGGCCGCGCCGCCGGGCGGATTGCCCGGTGACGCGGCCCTGATTTTGTCGGAAGTGCTCAGGCCGTCGTAGCGGCCTTCACGGAGTCCACCCGAGCGTCGTCCGCCTCGGCGAGGTCGGCGCCGCGGGTCTCCCGGCCGCACAGCACGGCGAGGACGGTGATCGCGGCGGCGATCGCCACGTACACGGCGATCGGGGTGGCGCTGTCGTAGTCCTTGAGCAGCGCGGTGGCGATCAGCGGGGCGGGGGCGCCGGCCGCGACGGAGGAGAACTGGGCGCCGATGGACGCGCCGGAGTAGCGGGTGCGGGTGGCGAACAGTTCGGCGAAGAACGCGGCCTGCGGGGCGTACATCATGCTGTGGAAGAACAGGCCGACGGTGATGGCGGTGACCAGCGAGGTGAAGTTCTTCGTGTCGACCATGCCGAAGAACACGAAGGCCCAGATGCCGACGCCGACCGCGCCGACCAGGTAGACCGGCTTGCGGCCGACCCGGTCGGAGAGCGCACCGAACAGCGGGATCAGCGCGAACTGGATCGCCGAGCCGATCAGTACGGCGTTCAGCGCGGTCTGCTTGGGCAGGTGGGCGTGGCCGACGGCGTACGCCAGGACGAAGGTGGTCATCACGTAGTACGAGATGTTCTCGGCCATTCGGGCGCCCATCGCGACCAGCACGTCCCGCCAGTGATCGCGCAGCACCGCCACCAGCGGCGGCTTCTCCTTCTCGGCGCGCTGCTCGGCGGCCGCCAGCGCCGCCTTGAACAGCGGCGACTCGTCCACCGCCAGCCGGATCCACAGGCCCACCATCACCAGCACCGCCGACAGAAGGAACGGCACCCGCCAGCCCCAGGCCAGGAACGCCGCGTCCGACTGGACGGACGTCATCACCGACAGCACGCCGGCCGCCAGCAGGTTGCCCGCCGGCGCGCCGCCCTGCGGCCAGGACGCCCAGAAGCCGCGCCGCTTCTGGTCGCCGTGCTCGGAGACCAGCAGCACCGCCCCGCCCCACTCGCCGCCCAGCGCGAAGCCCTGCACCAGCCGCAGCACCGTCAACAGCACCGGCGCCGCCACGCCGATCTGGTTGTACGTCGGCAGACAGCCGATCAGGGTGGTCGCGCCGCCCATCAGCAGCAGGGACAGCACCAGCAGCTTCTTGCGGCCTATTCGGTCGCCGAAGTGCCCGAACACCAGCGCGCCCAGCGGCCGGGCGGCGAACCCGATCGCGTAGGTGAGGAAGGACAGCAGAGTGCCCGTCAGCGGATCCGACTTCGGGAAGAACACGTGCCCGAAGACCAGCGCCGCCGCCGATCCGTACAAGAAGTAGTCGTACCACTCGATCGTGGTGCCGATCAGCGAGGCGGCGACCACCCGGGGCAGGGAGGCGGGTCTCGCGACGTCGGGAGAGGCAGCCATCAGTGATGTCCCCTTGCAGGAGGTGGGGGTGAGGGAGAGTCAGGACCCTATCGGCCCGTTCCGGCCGGACTCAGTGCGCGGTCCAGCCGCCGTCCACCGGCAGGCTCGCGCCGGTGATGTAGGAGGCGTTCGGCGTGCACAGCCACACCGCCAGCTGCGCCACCTCCTCCGGTTCGATCAGTCGCTTCACGGCGGTGCGGTCGAGCATGATCTGCTCCACCACCTCGTCCTCGGGGATGCCGTGCGCCAGCGCCTGCGCGGCGATCTGCTTCTCCACCAGCGCGGTGCGCACGTACGCCGGGTTGATGCAGTTGCTGGTCACCCCGTACGGGGCGCCCTCCAGCGCGACCGTCTTGCTCAGGCCCTCCAGCCCGTGCTTGGCCGTCACGTAGGCCGACTTGAAGGCGCTGGCGCGCAGGCCGTGCACCGAGGAGATGTTGACCACCCGGCCCCACTCGCGCTCGTACATGTGCGGCAGGGTGCGGCGCAGGATCCGGAACGGGGCCTCCACCATGACCCGCTGGATCAGCGTGAACCGCTCCATCGGGAACTCGTGCACCGGCGCGACGTGCTGCAGGCCGGCGTTGTTGACCACGATGTCCGCGTCGGCGGGCAGCGCGTCCACCGCCTCCGGGTCCGACAGGTCGGTCACGTGCGCGACCCCGCCGATCCGCTCCGCCAGCTCCTCGGCGGGCGCGGCGGCCAGGTCGACGACGTACACGCGCGCGCCGGCCGCGGCGAACGCCTCCGCGCAAGCCTTGCCGATGCCGGAGGCGGCGCCGGTGACCAGCGCGGTGCGGCCGAGCAGCGGGGGCTGGGGGAGGGGGGCAGAAGTGGTGTCCATGGCCGAGAACGGTAGGAATCCGCGGCCCCCGCAACGATGTGGGCGAGCACCACAGCATCCCCGCCCTGCATGGTGGCATGCGCTATGCCGTCCGAACGCGGGCAACGGCCCTCGAACTCAAACACGCGGCACCCGGGCTTCCTCAGAACGGGCGGGCCTGGTTCACCCGTTCGGAGGATCGATGGGCCGAATCCACCCATAGCGCCCCAATGCTCGCTACATTCGCGCCGATTCCCGATCAGGGGGCGCTGTCCCGGGCAGGAGGGGCCGGAACGGTGCCTGAGAGGTGTGGACTGCTATGCCCCAACGGCCAGTAATCGACAGCCCGGCGTACCGACCGCTCGACCCGCTCGACCCGCGTCAAACCGGAGCGGCCGAGACCCCTTCGCGCGCCGCCGAGCCGGCCGACGCAGCGTCGGGCGGGCGCGCCCAGAACCCCCAACTCGCGGCACTCATCGAGGAGTCCGGCTTCTCGCACGCCGGCCTCGCCCGCCGGGTCGACCAACTCGGCCTGGAACACGGCCTCGACCTGCGGTACGACAAGACCTCCGTGACGCGCTGGCTGCGCGGCCAGCAGCCGCGCGGCGCCACCCCGGCGCTGATCGCCGAGGTCTTCACCCGCCGCCTCGGCCGCCGCCTCACCGCCCAGGACGTCGGCCTGGACGCCTGCGCCCCGGTCTACGCCGGGCTGGAGTTCGCCGAGACCCCGCAGGAGGCCGTCGACATCGTCGCCTCCATGTGGCGCAAGGACAACGGCCCCTACGCCGAACTGCGCAAGATCGCCTTCACCCCCGCCGGACTGGTCGTCCCCAGCCGCGACTGGCTGATCGGCCGCACCGACGAACGCGTCGCCAGAGACGGCACCACCCTCAGCGCCGAGGAACTGCGCACACCCCCGCCGGGCCCCCGCGTCCCCCAGCAGGGCGCCCGCCGCCCCACCGGCGGCACGCTCGAACCCGCCGCCGCAGACCCCCGCGAGGCCCGTCCCCCCGTCCGGGTCGGCCGCGGCGACATCGCCGCCATCCGCGCCGTCGGAGACCTCTTCCGGGCCCTCGACCACGCCTACGGCGGCGGCCACGCCCGGCAGGCGCTGGTCCGCTACCTGGAGAGCGAGGCCGAACCCATGCTCCGCGGCCGCTACGGCGAACAGATCGGCCGCGCCCTGTTCGGCGCCGTCGCCGACCTGACCAGGCTGGCCGGCTGGACGTCCTTCGACATCGCCGCGCACGGCCTCGCCCAGCGCTACTTCGTCCAGGCCCTGCGCCTCTCCCAGGCGGCCGGAGACCGGATCCTCGGCGGCTTCGTCCTGACCACCATGAGCCAACAGGCCGTCCACCTCGGCCACGCCCGGGAAGCCATCCAGCTCGCCCGGGTCGCCCAACAGGGCGTCGGCACCACCGCCGCACCCGTCGTCCAGGCCCTGATGCACGCCGCCGAGGCCCGCGGCCACGCCCTGGCCGGCGACGTCCGGGCCTGCACCACCGCCCTGGTCCGCTGCGAACGGGCCCTCGCCACCGCCCGCAGCGGCGACGACGTCCCGTCCTGGGCCCGCTACTTCGACGACGCCCAGCTCGCCGACGAGTTCGCCCACTGCTACCGCGACCTCCAGCAGTGGCGCCCCGCCGCCCAGCACGCCGAAAAGTCCCTGCGCCTGCGCGCCCCCGCCTACGCCCGCAGCCGCATCCTCTGCCGCCTCGTCCTCGCCTCCGCCCGCCTCGGCATGGGAGACGTCGACGAATCCTGCTCCATGGCCACCGACAGCCTCCGCGCCGCCGGCGAAATGCGCTCCGCCCGCACCGTCGAGTACCTCCGCGACTTCCACCGCCGCCTCGCCCCGTACCGCACTACGCCTGCGGCGCGCGCCTTCGAGGAGGCAACCCGGCAGGCGGGAGTGATCTAGGGTCCCGCAGGGGCCAGGGGGACGAGCCATCAGGGGCCCGGGGAACGGCGGGGCCAAGTCTGCTGGTGATCAGCGGGGCGAGAAGGGTTCCGCCGTTTCTGGTTCCCGTCTCTGACCGGTAGCAGTCATGGCCGCACCGCTCTCCCCGACCACCCTCGACTCGGCGTCGCAGTTCCCCGAGCCCCTGATTACGCTGCCGCCTCCACCACCGAGGGTTCCGCCCGTACCCCCAGGTCGCGCAGCACCGCGCCCGCGGCCCGCCGGCCAGAGGCAAGTGCGCCCTGGATGGTCCCGGTGTCCCGGTGGTCGCCGCACACGTAGAGGCCGGCCAGGAGCCGGACTGGGCGGCGGAAGTGGTGCGGCGGGGGCATCGAGACCACCGCGTCGGGGACGTGGCGGACGGTCAGGAACTCCCAGCCGGCGGTGGAGGTGCCGTACAGCTCGGCCAGTCGCCGCCGCACCACCGGCTCGTCGCCGGACGGGCCGCCGGAGTCGAAGGCGCGGCGGCCGAGGACGGTGGTGGCGATCAGGGCCCGGCCGTCGGGGGCGTAGGACGGGTCGGCGTCGCTGAGGACCAGTGAGTGGGAGATGCCGGTGCGTTCGGCGTCCAACAGCAGCAGTGGTTCGCCCAGCGGCGAGCGGTTGGCGGCGTGGTAGTAGGTGGTGACGGGGTGGAACCCGGGCTGCCGCAGGCCGGGGAGGAGCGTGGTGGCGGTCGCGGCGTCGGTGGCGACGATCACCGCGCGGGCCCGGATCCGCCCGTGCGAGGCGGTCTCCACGCCGTCCGTGCCGACCGAGGTGACGGTGACGCCGGTACGCAGGGTGCCCTCCGGGAGCCTCGCCGCCAACTCGGTGGCGACGGCACCGATCCCGGCGGCGGGGACGCACAGCCGGCCGCGGGCGTAGGCGCGGAGCACCAGGTCGGCGACCCGGCTGGAGGTGCCGAGTGCCGGGTCGGAGAGCAGCGCGGCGAGCAGCGGCCGCAGGAAGCCGTCCACGGTGCGGCCGGGCAGGCCGCGGTCGGCCAGCGCCCGGGCGGCGGTGGTCTCGTGACGGGTCAGCAGCCGGGGGGTGGGGGTGGCGGCGAGCCGGGCGAGTGCGCCGGCCAGCCGGGCCCGGTCCAGTGGGGTGCCGAGCGGGCTGCGGGTGGCGGCCTGCCGGGCGGGGGTGAGCTGGGGGTCGCCGACCCGGTAGGTGCGGCCGCTGCTGTGCATCAGGACGCCGGGGGCGAGCGGGCGCAGGTCCAGCCGGTCGACGTCCAGGTGGCGGCCGAGTTCGGGGAACGCGGTGTTCAGCAGGTGGCCGCCGAGGTCGAGGCGGAAGCCGTCGAGTTCCCGGGTGGCCGTGCGGCCGCCGACGCGTTCGGTGGCCTCCAGGACCTGGACGTGCAGGCCCTGGGCGGTGAGCGCGGTGGCGGCGGTCAGCCCGGCGACGCCGGCGCCGACCACGATCGCGTCGGGGTCGGTGGCGTGGACACGGCTGATGAAGTCATGTGCGGGCACGAGTGGGTGCTCCCTCCCTGGCGGAGCCCTCCGCTGCCGCCGCGCGCGGCAGCGCCCGCGAGTGAGCGGGTGGGTGCCGGGGCGGGCAGCGGGGAGCGAGGACAACTTGGTCCGTCGAAGGTGATGCCCCGTCACCCGGCCACCCAGACCGCCGGTCGCCACCCAATCGGTTCGTACCACTGGCGGGGGAGACACGGTGGGGCGGCTCCGTCACCCACCGTGCCCCAAACGGGGCGCGCGAGGCGGGAGTGGGCGCGCACGGTCACCGTTCACGCCCCACGCGCCGTCCCTGTGCACCCGTGCGCCCCCTCGACGCTCCGTCAGTGCCCGGGCCGCCCGAGCGCCGCCGCCACGATCGACGCCAGATCCGGGTGACGGAACTCGAACCTCGCCTCCACCAGGGCTTTCGGTACCACCCGGTGACTGCCGACCACCTCGACCGCCATCTCCCCGAGCACTGCGCGCAGTGTCCACTCCGGCACCGCGAACACCGCGGGTCGCCCCAGTTGCCTGGCCAGCTCTGCGGTCAGCTCACCGTTGGTGACGGGATCGGGCCCGGCAAGGTTGACAGGGCCGCTGATGTCCTGGTGGTCGATCAGGAAACGGAGCGCGGCCACCTCGTCGGCCAGCGAGATCAGGCTCCAGTACTGCTTGCCGTTGCCGAGCCGACCGCCCAGGCCGAGTTTGAACAGCGGCAGCAGCCGGGCCCCCGCGCCGCCCTTCGGGTCGAGCACCAGCCCGGTGCGCGGGTGCACCACCCGGATCCCGGCCGCCGCAGCGGGCTGCGCGGCCCGCTCCCACTCCTGGCACACCTCGGACAGGAAGTCGCTGCCGCTGGGCGCCTGTTCGTCGATCAGCTGGTCCCCGGTCTGCCCGTACCAGCCGACCGCGGAGGCGCTGACCAGCACCTTCGGCGGGGTCTTCAGCCGGGCCAGCGCGGCGGCCAGCGTCTCGGTGCCGAGCACCCGGCTGTCCCGGATCTCCCGCCGGTAGGCGTCCGACCAGCGCCGGTCCCCGACGCCCGCCCCGGCCAGGTGCACCACCGCGTCGACGCCCTCCAGCGCGGCGTCGTCGATCTGCATCAGGAGCGGGTTCCACCCCACCCCGACCGTCCCGTCCGGCTGCGGGCCGGTGCGCGAACGCCGCCGCACCAGCCGCAGCACCTCGTGCCCGTCCCCGACCAAGGAGCCCACCAGCGCGGACCCGATCAACCCCGTGGAACCTGTCACCGCGATACGCATACCGGCCATCCTCGCAGCCCTTACCGGCCCGCCCGGGCAGCCGGGCCGCCCGTCCACGAGCGGGGCGACAATTCCCGGCAGGATCCGCAGGTGAGCGCCTAGCATGGCCGCCATGCCATCGACCAATCCGATCATCCGACCCGCTGCGGAGCAGGACGAGCAGGCGATCCGCGCCCTCGACCACGCCACCTGGTCCACGCTCAGCGAGGTCGCCCCGAAGGGCGCCGCCGACGCGCCGGTCTTCGACCAGCAGCACCCGCCCGAGCAGTACCTGCTCGCCGAACTCGACGGCCACATCGTCGGCTACATCCGTCAGTTGCAGGAGATCCCGCTGGCCTCCAGCGCCCACGTCCGCCAGATCCAGGGCCTGGCGGTGCACCCGGAGGCCCGCGGCCGGGGCATCGGCGACGCCCTGATCACCGCCGCCTGCGACGCCGCCCGCACCGCAGGCGCCCGCCGGATGACCCTGCGGGTGCTCAGCCACAACGCGCCCGCCCGCCGCCTGTACGAGCGCAACGGCTTCCAGGTGCTCGGCGTGCTGCCCGAGCACTTCCTGCTGGACGGCGCCTACGTGGACGACGTCTGGATGGGCCGCGCCCTGCACTGACCGCACGGAGCCGGTGGCGGCCCCGCACCCGGACGGCCGCCACCCGCCCCGCCCAACGGGCCGTCACCCGTCCCGCACCCGGACGGCCGCCACCCGCCCCGCCCAACGGGCCGTCACCCGTCCCGCACCCGGACGGCCGCCACCTGCTCGCCCAACAGGCCGTCAGTCCCCGTACAGCTCCCACAGCCGCGGGTAACGGGCCGCCATCGCCGCCTTGTCCGCGAAGTCGAACGGGACGCCCTGCGGCGCGGGTGGCTGACGCACCCCCAGGTCCGGCAGCGGCAGCCCGGTCAGCCGCTCGTACGCCTCGTCGGCGGCGTACCCGAGCTCCTCCGCGTCGCCGTCCTCCTCGTCGTCGAAGTCCGGTAGCAGGCCCGCGAGTTGGTCCGGCTCGTGCACCCCGCCCTCGAACACCTCCCGGCCCTGGCCGATCAGCCAGCAACGGAAGTAGTCGAAGCTGTCCTCGGAGGCCCCGCCCAGCAGCAGGTGCGCGGCGCCCCACAGCTCAACCGTGTACGCCCGCTGGAACCGCGCCTCGAACTGCCGGGCGAAGTCCAGCACATCGTCCGGGGTCAGCCCCATCAGCCGCTCCACCAGGGACTGCGCCTGCTCGTCCGGGTCACCCCCGGCCGCGTCCCGGGAGTCGTCGATCAGCTGCCAGAATGCCGTCTCGTCCATCACCGCTCCAGCATCCACAATCCGCACCGCGCCCGCACCCGATCGCACCGCTGACGGCACAGCCCGACAAGTGCCCGGACACGCCGAAGCCCCGCACCGTCCGGGGACGGTGCGGGGCTTCCGGACGAAACCGGGGATCCCTTACAGGCCGAGCTCGACCTCGAACTCGCTGGCCTCCAGGATCTCCTTGACCGCGACCAGGTAGCGGGCGGCGTCCGCGCCGTCCACCAGGCGGTGGTCGTAGGAGAGCGACAGGTAGGTCATGTCGCGGATGCCGATGGCGGTGCCGCCGTCGGCCTCGATCACCACGGGGCGCTTCACGGTCGCGCCGATGCCCAGGATGGCGGCCTGGTTCGGCGGAACGATGACGGTGTCGAACAGCGCACCGCGCGAACCGGTGTTGGAGATGGTGAAGGTCGCACCGGACAGCTCGTCCGGGGTGATCTTGTTGCCGCGGACCTTCGACGCCAGCTCCGCGGTCTTCTTCGAGATACCGGCGATGTTCAGGTCGCCCGCACCCTTGATGACCGGGGTCATCAGACCCTTCTCGGAGTCCACCGCGATACCGATGTTCTCGGTGTCGAAGTAGGTGATGGTGCCCTCGGCCTCGTTGATCCGGGCGTTGATGCCCGCGTGGGCCTTCAGCGCCTGGGCGGCGGCCTTCACGAAGAACGGCATCGGGGACAGCTTCACGCCCTCGCGGGCCAGGAAGGAGTCCTTCGCCTTCGCGCGCAGCGACATGATCTTGGTGACGTCCACCTCGACCACGCTGGTCAGCTGCGCCTGCTCGTGCAGGGCCTTCATCATGTTGTCGCCGATGACCTTGCGCATGCGCGTCATCTTGACGGTCTGGCCACGCAGCGCGGACGGCGCGGCGGCGGCCTTCGCCGGGGCAGCGGCGGCAGCGGGGGCGGCGGCGACCGGAGCCGGCGCGGCCTTCGCGGCCTCGGCGGCGGCGATCACGTCCTGCTTGCGGATACGGCCACCGACGCCGGTACCGGCGACCGAGGCCAGCGCGACACCGTGCTCGGCGGCGAGCTTGCGCACCAGCGGGGTGACGTAGGCGTCACCGGCGTCCGCGACCGGAGCGGCAGCGGCCGGGGCGGCGGCAACCGGAGCCGGAGCGGCGACCGGAGCGGCCGGAGCCGCGACCGGGGCCGGGGCAGCCGGGGCGGCGGGCGCGACCGGCGCGGGGACCGGGGCAGCGACCGGAGCCGGAGCAGCAGCCACCGGAGCCGGAGCGGCCGGAGCAGCGGGAGCGGCCGGGGCCGGAGCGGCGGCCGGGGCCGGGGCAGCGGCGACCGCACCCGCGGCGCCGATCAGCGCCAGCTGGGCGCCGACCTCGGCGGTCTCGTCCTCGCCGACCAGGATCTTCACCAGGGTGCCCGCCACGGGGGAGGGGATCTCGGTGTCGACCTTGTCGGTGGAGACCTCGAGCAGCGGCTCGTCGACCTCGACGGTGTCACCCTCGGCCTTCAGCCAGCGGGTGACGGTGCCCTCGGTGACCGACTCGCCCAGCGCGGGCAGCACCACCGGGGTGGCGTCGGCGGCCGGAGCGGTGGCAACCGGAGCGGCGGCCGGGGCCTCGGCGACCGGCGCGGGAGCCGCGGGGGCCTCCGCCACCGGAGCGGCCGGAGCGGCCGGAGCGGCCTCGGCAACCGGCGCGGCCGGGGCCTCGGCGGCGGCCGGGGCCGGAGCGGCAGCCGGGGCGCCGGAGCCGTCGTCGATGACCGCCAGCTCGGCGCCCACCTCGACGGTCTCGTCCTCGCCGACCTTGATCGCGGCCAGGATGCCGGAGGCCGGCGCCGGGATCTCGGTGTCGACCTTGTCGGTGGAGACCTCGAGCAGCGGCTCGTCCATCTCCACGCGCTCACCCTCGGCCTTCAGCCAGCGGGTGACGGTGCCTTCGGTCACGCTCTCGCCCAGCGCGGGCAGTGTTACTGAGACCGCCATGGTTCCAGCGACTCCTATCAAGTCTTGCGTTCAGGAATGAAGGGGGACGGGGGCGCGATCAGTCGTGCGCGTGCAGCGGCTTGCCGGCCAGCGCGAGGTGGGCCTCGCCCAGGGCCTCGGACTGGCTCGGGTGCGCGTGGATCAGCTGCGCGACCTCGGCGGGCAGGGCCTCCCAGTTGTAGATCAGCTGGGCTTCGCCGACCTGCTCGCCCATGCGGGCGCCGACCATGTGGACACCCACGACGGCGCCGTCCTTGACCTGGACCAGCTTGATCTCGCCAGCGGTCTTGAGGATCTTGCTCTTGCCGTTGCCCGCCAGGTTGTACTTGAGGGTGACGACCTTCTCCTTGCCGTACTGCTCGACGGCCTTGGCCTCGGTCAGGCCGACGGAGGCGACCTCCGGGTTGGAGTACGTCACCCGCGGGATGCCGTCGTAGTCGATCGGGACGACCTTGAGGCCGGCGATCCGCTCGGCCACCAGGATGCCCTCGGCGAAACCGACGTGGGCCAGCTGCAGGGTCGGGACCAGGTCGCCGACGGCGGAGATGGTTGGCACGTTGGTGCGCAGGTACTCGTCGACCAGGACGTAGCCGCGGTCCATCGCGACGCCCTGCTCCTCGTAGCCCAGGCCGGTCGAGACCGGGCCGCGGCCGATGGCGACGAGCAGCACGTCGGCCTCGATGGTCTTGCCGTTCTCGGTGGAGACCTTGACGCCCTCGGCGGTGTACTCCACGCCGGAGAAGCGGGACTTCAGCTCGAACTTGATGCCGCGCTTGCGGAACGCGCGCTCCAGCAGCTTGGAGGAGTTCTCGTCCTCCAGCGGCACCAGGTGCGGCAGGCCCTCGACGATGGTGACGTCGACGCCGAAGGACTTCCAGACCGAGGCGAACTCGCAGCCGATGACGCCGCCGCCGAGGATGATCGCCGACTTCGGGATGTAGTCCAGCTTCAGCGCGTGGTCGGACGAGATGATCCGGTCGCCGTCGATGTCCAGGCCCGGGATCGAGCGCGGCACGGAGCCGGTGGCGAGGACGATGTGGCGGCCCTCGATGCGCTGGCCGTTGACGTCCACCGAGGTCTGCGAGGACAGCCGGCCCTCGCCCTGGATGAAGGTGACCTTGCGGGAGGCGACCAGGCCCTGCAGGCCCTTGTACAGGCCGGCGACGACGTCGTCCTTGTACTTGTGGACGCCCTTGATGTCGATGCCCTGGAAGGTGGCCAGGACGCCGAAGTCGGCGGCCTCGCGGGTCTCGTCGGCGACCTCGGCGGCGTGCAGCAGCGCCTTGGTCGGGATGCAGCCGCGGTGCAGGCAGGTGCCGCCCAGCTCACCCTTCTCGATCAGCGCGACGCTCAGGCCCAGCTGAGCGCCGCGGAGGGCCGCGGCGTAGCCGCCGCTTCCGCCTCCGAGAATGACTACGTCGAAAACGGTGCTGGCGTCGTTCGCCACGTCACGTCCTCCATGCAAAAGGTGCGGATCGCCGGGCCGGTCGCGGTCCGGTGGGTGAGAGCCCTTGTAAGGGCGCCCAGTCGTGCCGGAAATACATCTTTGCACTTGTTGGCGGCGGGTGGCGTCGGAGGGTGCCCCGGCCCGGGCCCGGTGCGGCGCGCGGAGCGGTGGGGTGACCTGCTCTCGGAGGTATCGTCCCAGCTCACGGCCGTGAAATCGGCAATCGGAGGTAGTCCGTTCGGGGGGCTTCGCCGTAGCAGTTCCGCTCTGCGGAATCAAGTTTCGCCGGAGGCGAACAGTCGGCCGGGTTGGCGCGGCTGCTACTGGCTGGTAATGCACGTGGGGCCCGGCACCATCGGTGCCGGGCCCCACGCGTCGATCAACGGGTCACTTGCCCGCGGCGGTGTCCTCCGCGAAGCGGACCAGGGTGCGCACCGCGCTGGCGGTGCCGCCCTTCGGGGTGTAGCCGGACGCGGCACCCTCGTTGAACGCCGGGCCGGCGATGTCCAGGTGCGCCCAGTCGATGCCCTCGGCGACGAACTCCTTCAGGAACAGACCGGCCACCAGGCCGCCGCCCATCCGCTCGCCCATGTTCGCCAGGTCCGCGACGGTCGACTCGACCATGCCCTTGCGCAGGTCGGCCGGCAGCGGCATCGGCCAGGAGGCCTCGCCCACCGCGCCCGCGGTCTCGTGCAGCTTGGTGCGCAGCTCGTCGTCGTTGGCCATCACACCGAAGGTGCGGCTGCCCAGCGCCACCATCATGGCGCCGGTCAGGGTCGCCACGTCGATGATCACGTCGGGCTGCTCCTCGCCGGCCCGGACGATCGCGTCGGCCAGCACCAGGCGGCCCTCGGCGTCGGTGTTCAGCACCTCGACGGTCTTGCCGCCGTACATCCGCAGCACGTCGCCGGGGCGGGTCGCGGTGCCGGACGGCATGTTCTCCGCCAGCGCCAGCCACGCCGTCACGTTGACCTGCAGACCCAGGCGCTTGGCGGCGACCACGGCGGCGAACACCGCGGCGGCACCGGCCATGTCGCACTTCATGGTCTCGTTGTGACCGGCCGGCTTCAGCGAGATGCCGCCCGAGTCGTAGGTGATGCCCTTGCCGACGAACGCCAGCGAGGCCTGCGCCTTCGGGTGGGTGTAGGCCACCTTCACCAGCCGCGGCGGGTTGGCCGAGCCGGTGCCGACGCCGAGGATGCCGCCGAAGCCGCCCTTGGTCAGCGCCTTCTCGTCCAGCACCTCGACCTTCAGGCCGTGCTCCTTGCCGGCCGCCTGGGCGATCGCGGCGAAGGACTTCGGGTTCAGGTCGTTCGGGGCGGTGTTGACCAGGTCACGGGCCCGGTTCATCTCCTCGCCGAGCGCCGTGGCGCGCTCGACGGCGGCCTTGGCGTCCTTCGAGCCCTTGCGGTCGGCCAGCACGACCAGCTCGGCGACGGGGGCCTTCGCCACCTCGGCCTTGTAGGTGCCGAACGCGTACGAGCCGAGCAGGGCGCCCAGCGCGACCGCCTCGACGTCCTCGGCGGAGGCGGCCGGCAGCGCCAGCGCGACCTTCTTCGAACCGGCCAGGGTGCGGGCGGCCGTACCGGCGGCCTTGCGCAGCTCCTCGGCGCCGAACGCGCCGTCGGCGGCGTCGCCCAGGCCGACGGTCAGCACCAGCGGCGCCTTCAGCCCGGCCGGAGCGGCAAGCTTGACCGCCTCACCCTCGGCACCGGTGGCGCCCAGGGTGGTGAGGACCTCGGCCAGCTTGCCCTCGAACGCCTCGACGACCGCCTCGGCGCCGGCTGCCACGATCAGGCCCTTGGGGCCCTTCGCGACACCGATCACCAGGGCATCCGCGCGCAGGCTCGCGGCGGAGGAGGTGCTCACAGACAGTGCAGTCACGACAAATGCGTCCTGTTCTTTCGCGGTCCACGGCCGGTGACGGCTCCATTGCCGACCGGCAAACCCAGGCAGACTCCGCGGCAAAACGGGGCATGGGGCCAGGGTGCTCACCGCATGGTAGTCCGCATATTGGGATCTCGCCGCCCCGCCTACCCCCGTGCACGAACCGCCGCAACTCGTGACGGTGCGTGAGTTCCCGCGCGGACGCGCCGTCATGTCAGCGCGAGTGCCACCAGCGCCGCCGTCGCCGAGGTCTCCACCAGCGCCCCCAGCACGTCACCCGTCACCCCGCCGAAGCGCCGCACACACCGCCGCAACAGGCCCGCCGCGACCACCGATCCGAGCAGCACGGCCACCCCGCACTGCCACCGCACCGCCGCCGCCGCACCCGCCACCAGCAGCGTCACCACGACCGCCGACACCGGACGCACCGTGCCGGCCACCATCGCCCCCAGCCCCCTGGGCCGGGCGGTCGGAACCGACCGCAGACACCCCCACGCCAGCGCGACCCGCCCCGCCGTCGCCGCGACGGCGGCGGCGAGCGCCCCGCGCCACAGCGAGACCCCGAACTGGCCTGCCAGCACAGCAACTTGAGCGAACATCAGCAGCACCAGCGTCAGCACGCCGAACGGGCCGATGTCCGACTGCTTCATGATCCGCAACGCGTCCTCGGCAGACTTGCCACTGCCCAGCCCGTCCGCGACATCCGCGACCCCGTCCAGATGGAGCCCCCGCGTCACCACCGCCCCGACAGCCACCACCGCGACCGCCCCCGACAACGCCCCGCCCCGCCACGCGACCAGCGCCCCCACCGCGCCCGCCAACACCCCGACCACAACCCCGACCACCGGCGCCACCACCATGGCCACCCCGCCGGCCGCCCGGTCCCACCGGTGCACCCGCACCCGAAACACCGTCAACGTCCCGAACGCGAACCTGAGCCCGTCAACTGCCCCCACACGCCCCACCGAGGGACTCTCTGCGCGCTCGGCCCCCGGCTGCGCGTTCTCGTTGCTCACCAGCCAGGCCCTCTCACGTGCAAGTTCTCATCGGCGAAGGGCTCTTCGACGGCTCTCTCCCGCTTCGCGCAGTTCTCCCCCAGCCCTGGCGGGCCGGGAGGTACCCCCACGCGCTTCTCGCACCCGCCCGCGCTAGTACCGGCCCAACAGCTCCGCCGCCGTAGGCAGCTTCGCCGGTGCCCGCGGCGGCAGCGGCTTCGCGCTCGGGACGGCCGTCGGCTCGGCGAGGGTGTCGGTCGCGGCCTGCAGGAGCGGTAGCGCCAGCACCGCGGAGATGCCCTCGCCCATGGTGACGCCGGTGTCCTGGAGCGGGGTCAGGGTGAGGCGGTCGTACGCCTTGGCCTGGGCGGGCTCGCCCGTGAGCGCGGCGGCCTGCCACCACTCGGGGGCGCGGAAGGCGATCCGCTGCGCGACCAGCGCGCAGGCCGCGGTGACCACCCCGTCGAGGACGACGGGGAGCTTGCGGACGGCGGCCTGCAGCAGGAATCCGGTGATCGCCGCGAAGTCCGCGCCGCCGGTCGCGGCGAGCAGCGCGAGCTGGTCGCCGAGTACGGGGCGGGCCCGGCGCAGCGCGTCGCGGATGGTGGCGCACTTGACCATCCAGACCCGGTCGTCGATGCCGGAGCCGCGGCCGGTGACGGCGGCGGCGTCGGTGCCGCAGAGGGCGCCGATCAGGACGGCGGCGACGGTGGTGGAGCCGACGCCGAGGTCGCCGAGCAGGACCAGGTCGGTTCCGGCGTCGGCCTCTTCGTCGGCGACGGCCATGCCGGCCCGGAAGGCCCGGGTGGCTTCGTCGGGGCTGAGCGCGTTCTCGACGTCGATCCGGCCGGAGCCGCGCCGGACGCGGTGGCGGACGACCTCTTCGGGGAACTCGGCGGGGTCGGCGTCCACCGCGATGTCGACCACCCGGATGTCCGCGCCGTAGCGGCGGGCCAGTACGGCGACCGGCGCGGTGCCGTCGAGCACGGCGCGGACCCGGTCGGCGGTGCCGCCGCGGGCGTCGAGGGTGGAGATGCCGAGCGAGGCGACGCCGTGGTCGGCGGCGAACAGCAGGACCCGGCTGTTGCGCAGCGGGCGGGTCGGTGCCTCGCCCTGCGCGGACGCCAGCCAGGCCGCCAGCTCCTGGAGCCGGCCCAGGCCGCCGCGCGGCACGGCCAACTGCTGCCAGCGCTCCTCGGCGCCGCGCCGCGCACTCTCGTCAGGCCGTTCGACGAGCGAGGAGAAAGTGTCGAGATCCACGGTGGTGTCCATCGCTCGGCAATCTACACGGCCACCGCTTTGATGGTCAGCACCTGTCCGGCGACCACCAGCAGCACCTGCTCGGAGGCGTCGGCGACGGCCATGTTGAGCCGTCCGAGGGTGTCTCGGAAGCGCCGCCCGGAGGCCGTGGCGGGGACGACGCCCATGCCGACCTCGTTGGAGACCGCGACGACGGTTCGCCGGGTGGCGGCCCAGGCCGCGGCCAGTGCCGCGCAGCGCGTTTCGACGGCCTCCCGGCCGCCGGCCGTCCACCGTTCGTCGTCCCAGGCGTCGTGCTCGTCCATCACGGCGGTCAGCCACAGCGCCAGGCAGTCGATCAGTACCGGTGCGGGGTCGGTGTCGTCGGCGAGCACGGCTTCCAGCTCGCAGGTCTCCGCGGTGCGCCAGCCGTCGGGCCGGCGGGAGCGGTGCAGTTCGACGCGGTGTGCCCAGTCGGTGTCGCCGTCGCGGGTGCCGGAGGTGGCGACGTACAGGACGTCGGGATGCGGGGCGAGCAGCTGTTCGGCGTGGGTGGACTTGCCGGAGCGGGCGCCGCCGAGCAGCAGGGTGCGGGGGAGTGCCATGCGATCATCCTGCCGGACGGCGCATGCCCGTATCCCAGCTGGGCACGCTACTGTCGCAACCCTTCAGCAGCAGCGTTGACCCGGAGGAGCCCGGCATGGTGTGGACCTGGCGGTACGAGAAGAGCGACGGCGCCGTGGTGGCCCAGGACGGCGCCGAGGAGTTCTCCAGCCAGGGCGACGCGGAGACCTGGATCGGCGAGGAGTGGAAGACGCTGCTGGACGACGGCGTCGACCGGGTGGTGCTGGTCGAGGACGGCCGCGACATCTACCCGATGAGCCTGCACGAGGGCTGACGCCCGTCGCGCTACTTGGCGCCGACCACGTGCAGCAGCGCCGCGACGTGCCGGTACGGGTCCTGCTTGCCGGCCCGTTCCTCGGCGTCGAGCAGCTGGCCGAGCTGGCGGCCGTCCACCGGGGCGGCCTCGTCCGGCATGGTGTCGGTGAACACCCGCACCCCGTACCAGTGGCGGACGGGGACGGCGAACTCGGCGAGCGTGGTGGAGAGTTCGGCGAGCCGGTCGGCGCGGGCGGGCAGGCCGAGGCGGTTGGTGTAGCGGGTGCTGTCGAAGGCTTCCTGGCAGGCCCGCCAGTCGCCGGTCAGCCCGGCCCGCATGGCCAGCGCGTCGCCGTTGCGGACCAGCAGGGAGAGCAGCCCGCCGGGGGCCAGGATGCGGGCCACCGAGGCGAGCATCGGGTCGGGGTCGGGCAGGTACATCAGGGTGCCGTGGCAGAGCACCAGGTCGAAGCTGCGCGGTCCGAACCAGCGGCCGACCTGGTGGCCGTCCCCGGTGAGCAGCTGGACCCGGTCGCGGACCTCGGGCGGTTCGGCGGCCAGCGCCTCGTGGACGACGGCGAGCATCTCCGGGTCCGGGTCGATGCCGGTGACGAAGTGCCCGGCGCGGGCCAGGCGCAGCGCCTGGGTGCCCTCGGCGCAGCCGACGTCCAGCACTCGCAGCGCGGTGCCGCGGGTGAGCTGTTCGGCGAGCTGACGGGTCACCAGTTCCTGGCGGACCAGGTTGTGCAGTCCGCCGTGCCGCTCCAGCCATTCGCCGGCCCCGCTGTGGTACGGCCCGCCGCGGGCGGGCAGCCGGCCGTGCCGGCCGCGCGGCAGCCCGTGCTGGGCGGGGATGCCCGGCGTGCCGAAGGCCCCGACCGGCTGCTGCGCCGGCGGGGCCCAGTACGGCGGAACCGCTTCCGCGGTCAGGGCCGCTCGCCCCGCTTGACCATGGGCTTGGGCAGCCGCAGGCGGCGCATCTGCAGGGTGCGCATCAGGCCGTACATCACGGCGCCGCGGGTGTTGTCGTTCGGGAAGCGCTCGGCGAGGCCCTTGCGCAGCGTGAAGCCGAGCCGGACGAAGTCGAGGATGACCACCACGAAGAAGATCATGAACAGCAGCGTGGACATCAGCTGCAGGGACTGCACCTTGGTGATGCTGAGCACCAGCACCACGACGGCGTACGGCAGGAAGAACTCGGCCGCGGCCCAGCGGGAGTCCACGAAGTCGCGGACGTAGCGCCGCACCGGGCCCTTGTCACGGGCCGGCAGGGCGCGCTCATCACCCTCGAGCAGCGCGGTGCGCTGCTTCTCGCGCTCGGCGCGCATCCGCTCGCGGGCCTGGCGGGCGGCCTCCTTGCGGTCCTTGGGAACGGAGACCCGGGTCTTCCGGTGGGCCTCGGCCTCACTGCGCTTGGGCGTGGGCCGGCCCTTCGGGGCCTGCGGGTCGCGGGGCAGCCGCTCTTCCTCCTTCGTCAGCGTGACGGACGAGGAGGCGGCGGAGTCATCGGAGCGGCGTCGAAACACACTCCCAGCGTACGGGTTGACCGGCCGCTTTCCGGCCCGGCCCCGGATGCGAACCGATATCGATCGTGAGGACGATGCCGAACGGCCGCTCGCTGTAGCAGCATTGTTGCTGGCTGGTGGACTGCGCCGGGGACCCCGTCGCGCATACACTCGACCTGTCACGAGACGCAAACCCAGGCCCGAAGAAGGGGGCTATCGAGGCCCATGAGCGACGGAATCATGAAGCGTATGGGGCTGATCTTCCGCTCCAAGGCGAACAAGGCCTTGGACCGGGCGGAGGACCCGCGCGAAACGCTCGACTACTCCTACCAGAAGCAGCTGGAACTGCTGCAGAAGGTGCGCAGGGGCGTCGCCGACGTGGCCACCTCCCGCAAGCGCCTGGAGCTCCAGCTGACGCAGCTGCAGCAGCAGTCCTCCAAGTACGAGGACCAGGGCCGCAAGGCGCTGTCCCTCGGCCGTGAGGACCTGGCGCGCGAGGCGCTCAGCCGCAAGGCCAACCTGCAGTCCCAGATCACCGACCTGGAGACGCAGTACCAGGCCCTGCAGGCCGAGGAGGAGAAGCTCACGCTCGCCTCCCAGCGCCTCCAGGCCAAGGTGGACGCCTTCCGCACCAAGAAGGAGACCATCAAGGCCACCTACACCGCCGCCCAGGCGCAGACCCGGATCGCCGAGTCCTTCTCCGGCATCTCGGAGGAGATGGGCGACGTCGGCCTGGCGATCCAGCGGGCCGAGGACAAGACCGCGCAGATGCAGGCCCGCGCGGGCGCGATCGACGAGCTGCTGGCCTCCGGCGCGCTCGACGACGCCAGCGGCCTCGGCCGCAAGGACGACATCGAGGCCGAGCTGGAGCGGGTGGCCGGCGGCAGCGACGTCGAGCTGGAGCTGGCCCGGATGAAGGCCGAGCTGACGGGCGGCACCCCCGCCTCGCAGCCGCAGGCGATCGAGCAGGGGAAGAACGACACCCCGCCGCCGCCCACCATCAACTACCGCAAGTAAGCCCGCGAGCAGGGGAGACGCACCAGCATGATCATGCGGGTCTTGGGTGAGGGGCAGTTCGAGGTCGCGGAGGGCGACCTGAACCGGCTGAACCAGCTGGACGACGATCTGCTTCAGGCCGTCGAGGCGGGCGACGAGGAGGCCTTCAAGGCCGCTCTCGGCAGCCTGCTGGCGGCCGTCCGGGAGGTCGGTACGCCGGTGCCGGCGGAGTCGTTGGAGCCGTCGGACCTGATCCTGCCGGACGCCGAGGCGTCCCTGGAGCAGGTTCGCGAGCTGCTGCGCGCCGAGGGTGACGGTCTGATCCCGGGCATCCCGGAGTAGTTCGGGCGCCGTTCGTGACGAGAGGGCGGGCACCCCCCAGGGGGTGCCCGCCCTCTCGCGTGCCCGAAGCCGGCTTGCGGCGAACCGTTACGGCAGGGCCAGCATGCGGTCCAGCGCGGCCTTGGCGTACTTCTCGGTCTCCGCGTCCACCGTGATCACGTTCGGGACCCGGCCCTCGGCGAGCGACTCCAGCGCCCACACCAGGTGCGGCAGGTCGATCCGGTTCATGGTGGAGCAGAAGCACACGGTGCGGTCGAGGAAGACGACCTCCTTGTCCGGGTGCGCCTTGGCCAGGCGGCGGACCAGGTTCAGCTCGGTGCCGATGGCCCACTTGGAGCCGGGCTCGGCGGCGTCCAGCGCCTTGATGATGTACTCGGTCGAGCCGACCTGGTCGGCGGCGGTGACCACCTCGTGCCGGCACTCGGGGTGCACCAGGACGTTGACGCCGGGGATCCGCTCGCGGACCTCGTTGACCGAGTCCAGGTTGAACCGGCCGTGCACCGAGCAGTGGCCGCGCCACAGGATCATCTTCGCGTCCCGCAGCTGCTCGGCGGTCAGGCCGCCGTTCGGCTTGTGCGGGTTGTAGAGGACGCAGTCCTCCAGCGCGAAGCCCATCTCCAGCACCGCGGTGTTGCGGCCCAGGTGCTGGTCCGGCAGGAACAGCACCTTCTCTCCCTGCTCGAACGCCCACTCCAGCGCCCGCTTGGCGTTGGAGGAGGTGCAGATGGTGCCGCCGTGCTTGCCGGTGAAGGCCTTGATGTCGGCGGAGGAGTTCATGTACGAGACCGGGACGGTGACGTCCGCGATGCCCGCGTCGGTGAGCACGTCCCAGCACTCGGCAACCTGCTCGGCGGTGGCCATGTCGGCCATCGAGCAGCCTGCGGCGAGGTCCGGCAGCACGACCTGCTGGCGCTCGGAGGTGAGGATGTCGGCGGACTCGGCCATGAAGTGCACGCCGCAGAAGACGATGTACTCGGCCTCCGGGCGGGCCGCGGCGTCCCGGGCCAGCTTGAAGGAGTCGCCGGTGACGTCGGCGAACTCGATGACCTCGTCGCGCTGGTAGTGGTGGCCCAGGATGAAGACCCGGTCGCCCAGCTTCTCCTTGGCGGCGCGGGCGCGCGCCACCAGGTCCGGGTCGGAGGCGGCGGGCAGATCGCCGGGGCACTCCACGCCGCGCTCGCTGTTCGGGTCGGCCTCCCGGCCGAGCAGCAGCAGGGCGAGCGGCGAGGCGGTGGGGTCGACGCCGTAGGTCTCGGTGGTGGTGGTCACGGGCGGCTGCCCTCCTGATGCGGCCGGATCGTTCCCGAACACAGCCTTCTCGTCTATCTGACGCTATCTATGATAACCGGTTCTCGTCAGCCTGACGATGGCCATTCTGTCGATGTGACGAGAACCGCTCACCGGGATGGATGCTTCCCGCGCGAGAACCTGCCGTGCCCCCGGTTGGCTGGACCCATGAAGGCAATCGCGATCAACCGCTACGGCGGCCCCGACGTGGTCGAGTACACCGAACTCCCGGACCCCAAGGTCGGCCCCGACTCGGTACTCGTCCGCACCCGCGCGGTCGGCGTCAACCCCGTCGACTGGAAGATCCGCGAAGGGCACCTCGACGGCATCCTCGACGTGTGCTTCCCGCTGATCATGGGCTTCGACCTGGCCGGCGTGGTGCAGGCGGTCGGCGGGGCCGTCACCGAGTTCCGGCCCGGGGACGAGGTGATCGGCTACGTCCGCAAGGACGTCATCGGCTACGGCACCTACGCCGAACTCGTCGCCGCGCCCGTCCGCACGCTGGCCCGCAAACCCGCCGCGCTCGGCTGGGCCGAGGCCGGCGGCCTGCCCACCGCCGGGCTCACCGCGCAACAGGCGCTGGTGAACGCACTGCGGCTGCGCCGCGGCGAGAGCGTGCTGATCCACGCCGCGGCGGGCGGCGTCGGCTCGCTCGCCGTCCAGATCGCCACCGCCCTCGGGGCCCGGGTGATCGGCACCGCCGGGCCGCACAACCACACGTACCTGCGCGGCCTCGGCGCCGAACCCGTCGAGTACGGCCAGGGCCTGGCCGAACGCGTCCGCGCCCTCGCCCCCGACGGGGTGGACGCGGTGCTCGACCTGGTCGGCGGCGACGCCCTCGACGTCTCCACCGCCCTGGTCAAGGACCCGGCCCGGATCGCCTCCACCGTCGACTACCGGGTCACCGGGCTCGGCGGCCACTACATCTGGACCCGCCCCGACCCCCACGACCTCGCCGCCGTCGCCCGGCTTGCCGACGACGGGCTGCTCACCGTCCCGGTCGCCTCCACCTTCCCGCTCGGCCAGGCCGCCTCCGCCCAGGCCCTCAACGCGGAAGGGCGCACCCGCGGCAAGATCGTTCTGCTGGTGGACTGAACGGACACCCGGCGTCGGCGAGAATGGGCCCGCAGAGTCCGCCCCTGTGCGGGGGCCGCGGCTCGACCCACCCTCACACCCGTACCACCCGTGGAGCCCCGCCATGAGCACCCACCGGCCGCCCGACCTCGGCCAGGCGGGTTTCGACGACACCGACCGCCTGCTGCTGGAGCACCTCAGCCGCGACGGCCGCGCCTCCTACGCCGAGATCGGGCTGCTCACCAACCTGTCCGCCACCGCCGTCCGCCGCCGCATCGACCGGCTGCGGGCGCGCGGCGTGGTCCGCGGCTTCACCGTGGTGCTCGACCCCGCGCTGCTCGGCTGGGGCACCGAGGCGTTCGTCGAGGTCTACTGCCGGGCCCGCACCTCGCCCGAGGAACTGCTCGCCTCGCTGCGCCAGTTCCCCGAGGTCGCCGCCGCCTGGACGGTCACCGGCGACCCCGACGCCCTGGTCCACCTGCGGGCCGCCGACACCCGCCACCTGGAAGCCGTCATCGAACGCATCCGCAAGGAGCCCGGCGTCCAGCGCAGCCGTTCCTCGGTCGTGCTCTCCCAGTTGATCTGACGCAGGAATCCTGCGCGGCCCCCCTCGAACACGCACGAAACCGGCCCTGACCGGCCCCGTTCCGACGCGCGCCCGCCCGGCACCGCTGCCTACGCTGATCATGACCCCCACGCACCGCAGCAGCGAAGAGGACACCCGTGTACGCAGCCCCCGACCGCATGCACAAGCCGGACGCCGAACTGGTCGAGCTGGTCTTCGACTACATGCGCGAACGGCTGCAGTACGACCCCGTGCCCCTCGACCACCCCGGCGACGGCGCCCACCTGCGGGAAGTCCTCGCCGGACTGCTCAACGACCGCGGCAACAACCCCGCCGACGTGCTCAAGCTGTACGACCACGAGCTGTCCCGCGCCGTCATCTCCGCCGACAGCCCGCGCTACCTGTCCTTCATCCCGTGCGCCCCCACCAAGGCCGCCCTGCTGTTCGACATGGTGGTCTCCTGCGCCTCCCTGCAGGGCATCTCCTGGCTGGAGGCGGCCGGCGCGATCGCCGCCGAGAACCAGGTGCTGCGGCTGATAGCCGACCGGGCCGGCCTGCCCGCCACCGCCGGTGGCGTCTTCGTCTCCGGCGGCTCGGCCGGCAACCTGTCCGCGCTGGTGGTCGCCCGCGACACCGCCCGCCGCCGCTTGGGCGTCGGTCCGGAGGCCCGGCTGCGGATCGCCGTCGCCGACCAGGTGCACTCCTCGGTCAAGAACACCTTCAACATCATCGGCGTCGAGGCCTTCCCCATCCCCGCCGTCGACCGCCGCCTCACCGGCGCCGCCCTGCGCGCCGCCCTCGACGCCGACCCGCACCCCGAGACCGTCATCGCCGTGGTCGGCACCGCCGGCACCACCAACGAAGGCATCATCGACGACCTCGCGGGCATCGCCGAGGTCGCCCGCGAACGCGAGCTCTGGTTCCACGTGGACGGCGCGTACGGCGGCGCCGGACTGTTCGCCCCCTCGGTGCGCGAGCGCTACAACGGCATCGAGCACGCCGACTCCTTCGTGGTCGACCCGCACAAGTGGCTGTTCGCCCCGTTCGACTGCGCCGCGCTGCTCTACCGCGACCCGCGCCTGGCCCGCGCCGTGCACACCCAGGACGCCGGCTACCTGGACGTCCTGCACACCGAGGGCGACGAGTGGAACCCCACCGACTACGCCTACCACCTCACCCGGCGCGCCCGCGGCCTCCCGCTCTGGTTCTCGCTCGCCGTCCACGGCGTCCAGGCATACACCGACGCCATCGAGACCGGCCTGCGGCTGGCCCAGGACACCGCGCAGCTGATCCGCGACACCGAGCACCTCGAACTGCTCCACGACCCGCAGCTGTCCGCGGTCTGCTTCCGCCGCACCGGCTGGACCCACGACGACTACTACCGCTGGTCCCGGCAGCTGCTCGCCGACCAGATCGGCTTCGTCACCCCCACCGGCTGGGACGGCGAGACGGTCGCCCGGTTCGCCTTCCTGCACCCCGGCACCACCATGGAGATGGTCCAGGAGATCCTCGACACCATGCGCTGACCGGTCGGCGGACCGAACGGCGGCTACAGGTAGCCGCCGTTAGGGATGTACGGGGCCGGTGGGCGCATCCCGCGGACCGCCAGGTAGCCGCGGGTGGTCAGCGACAGCCCCAGGTCCAGGCCCACGTCCACCGCCCACTCCTGCTCGGCGGTCAGGAACTCCACATCCGCGTCGGTGCCCTCCGGCACCCGGGCCAGCGCCTCCCGCAGCAGCCGGGCGGCGATCCGCTTCGAGGTGGCGGCCACCAGCTGGACGGTGCCGCCGTCCCGGTAGCAGTAGCCGGTGCCGGCCAGGGTGTCCGCGATCAGCAGCTCCTCGAAGTGCGCCAGCATGAACGCGTGGTCCGGGCCGTGCGCCGCGCCCCGCAGCCGCCGGTCCACCGAGTCCAGCAGGTGCAGGTGCGAGGCGTTGCCCGCGTGCACCGGAATGTCCCCCGGGTCCAGCAGCCGCTCCCGGTCCACCCGGCCGGTCAGCCGCATCGTCGGGTGCAGCGTGAACCCGGCCGCCCGGTAGCGGCGCGCGGCCGCAGGCGACGGCGAGGCGCACAGCATCCCGCGCAGACAGCCCCGCCCGTACGCGGCGGCCCGTTCCAGCAGCAGCCGCCCCACGCCCTGCCCCTGCGCGGACGGCAGCACCACGAACAGCGCCAGCACCCACACGCCCTCACGGCGCAGCGACAGCGCCGCCCCCACCGGCTCACCGTCCTGCTCGGCGATCCAGCACCCCTGCGGGTCGGTGACGGCCAGGTGCCGCGAACGCGCGAGCCGGCGGATCCGGGACGGCGCGTCCGCCGGCTCCGGCTCGGCGTCCGCCGGCCGGCCGTCCAGGTCGCGGAACGCCGCCCGGGAGACCCGGTTCACTGCTTCGGCGTCCTCGGCGGTGTCTCTCAGCTGACGAATGATCACCGTCACATCCTGCTGTGCCCGCGGTGCGGGCGGTAGCGGTTTGCCCGAGCGACCCGTGACCGCCCCCGCCCGGTGTGCGAGCATGGGGTACGTGGGGGAGTGGGCGACGAAAAATGTCCCCCGAACGCACCACCTTCCGGAAATGAATCCGGGAGGCCGCTGGTTGGCACTGGCGGATTACAGTCGTCACAGACCGGGAGTAAGCATGACCGTCCAGGACGAGACCACCGTCGAGAGTGGCATCCTCCTCACCGATGCCGCCGCGGCCAAGGTCAAGGGCCTGCTGGAGCAGGAGGGCCGCGAGGACCTCGCTCTGCGCGTCGCCGTGCAGCCCGGCGGCTGCTCGGGCCTGCGTTACCAGCTGTTCTTCGACGAGCGTTCGCTGGACGGCGACGTCGTCAAGGACTTCAACGGTGTCAAGGTCGTCACCGACCGGATGAGCGCCCCGTACCTGGGCGGCGCCACCGTCGACTTCGTCGACACCATCGAGAAGCAGGGCTTCACCATCGACAACCCGAACGCCACCGGCTCCTGCGCCTGCGGCGACTCGTTCAGCTAAGCCCTATTACGGCGCGAACGACGAGGGCGGCTCCCCACCAGGGGGGCCGCCCTCGGGGCTTTCCGGGGTCAGCGCGGGCCGCCGGCTCCCACCCCGCCGGTCTGTGGCGGCACCTGGTCGCCGGTCGCGGTGTCCACCACGCCGCCGCCGTTCATCGGCCGGGGCAGGGTGACCGTCGCCTCCTGCTCCTTCATCAGCTGCGGGCAGGCCTTGCCGGGCTCGGCGGTCTTGGTGACCACGATCCGCAGCTTCACGGTCGGCGGGGCGTCCTCCTCCAGACGCACCCCGTACTTGTCGCACACCCCGGCGGTGTAGAACACCGTCAACTGGGTCGGGCTGTCCTGCCGGTAACCCGTCACGGGGATCTTCACCGCGGTCGGCGGGTGCTCGCCGACGGCGATCCCCGGGCTGGTCGGCGAGGACTGCGGGCTGCTGCCGGTACCGGCGGACGGGGTGGCGGACGGCGAGTCCGGGGCCGCGGTGCCCGGGCCGGGAGTCGCGTCGGTGGCCGCGGTCGGGCCGGATCCGGTCGCGATCGCCGGGGTGCCGGAACTGCCGCACGCGGTCAGCAGCCCGGCGGCGAGGGACACGGCGGCCAGCGCCAGGACGGTCCGGCGCGCGTGCGAGGGCTTGGCGGAGACGGCTGCGGTCCTGTCGTCCATGATCTGCGTTCCTCCCGGGGGTCACGCGGCGCCGCTGGAGCGGCACCGCGTCGCTTTGACGTGCCCGGGAGGAAACCGGTTCCCGCTACTCGCCGAACTCCGGCATCCCCGCCACCACCCGGCGGGCCTCCACCGGTACCTCGACGCCCAACACCGTCGGCACCGACCGCACCGGACCCGGACCGGTGGCCGGCCAGAACCGGCCCAGCCGGCGCGAGGAGTCCAGCAGATCGGCCAGCGACTCGGCATCGACGTCGTACGCGCCGGTGAACAGCTGGCGGGGGGAGTGATCGATCACCATGCGGAACCAGCTCCGATCGCCGCGCCGCGGCCACGGCACCGCGGACTGGACGGGGGCCGCGTCCGGCCCCCGTACTCGCGACCCTAGGACGCTCCGGCCACCCGCAACAGGCCTACCCATGGGTAGTACCGGATCGGGCGGGTACCTTAGGTGAGTTGATGTCCGCCGCTCCGGCCACCGCCGGGCAGCCCGAGGAGAACCCCGTGCGCATCGCCGTCGCCGGCTCGATCGCCACCGACCACCTGACGACCTTCCCCGGACGCTTCTCCGACCAGCTGGTCCCCGAGCAGCTGCACACGGTGTCCCTGTCGTTCCTGGTCGACACCCTGGACATCCGGCGCGGCGGCGTCGGCCCGAACATCGCCTTCGGCATGGGCGTCCTCGGCCTGCACCCGATCCTGGTCGGCGCGGCCGGCGCGGACTTCACCGAGTACCGCAGCTGGCTCGACCGCCACGGCGTCGACACCGAGTCCGTGCACATCTCCGAGACCCGGCACACCGCCCGGTTCATGTGCACCACCGACCAGGACCACAACCAGATCGCGTCCTTCTACACCGGCGCGATGGCCGAGGCCCGCAACATCGAGCTCAAGCCGATCGCCGACCGGGTCGGCGGCCTCGACCTGGTCCTGATCGGCGCGGACGACCCCGCCGCGATGGTGCGGCACACCCAGGAGTGCCGCACCCGCGGCTACGCCTTCGCCGCCGACCCCTCCCAGCAGCTCGCCCGCCTCGAGGGCGACGACATCCGGGAGATCGTCAACGGCGCGGCCTACCTGTTCACGAACGAGTACGAAGCCGCGCTGATCGAGTCCAAGACCGGCTGGTCCTCCGACGAGATCCTGAGCCGCGTCGGCACCCGGGTCACCACCCTCGGCCCGAAGGGCGTCCGCATCCAGCGCGAGGGCGAGCCCGACATCCTGGTCGGCTGCGCCACCGAGGAGCGCAAGGCCGACCCCACCGGCGTCGGCGACGGCTTCCGGGCCGGCTTCCTCGCGGGCCTCTCCTGGGGCCTCGGCCTCGAGCGCGCCGCGCAGGTCGGCTGCATGCTGGCGACCCTGGTCATCGAGACCGTCGGCACCCAGGAGTACGAGCTGCGCGGCGGCCACTTCCTGGAGCGCTTCGAGGCTGCCTACGGGGCGGACGCGGCGGCCGAGATCCGCGGCAACCTGTAAGTCTGTCTTTCAGGGGCCCGGGGAACGGCGGGGCCGAGACTGCTGGTGAGCAACGGGGCGTAGAGCGTCGGGTTGTTTCGGGTTCCTGTCTTTGACCCGACGCAGCACGACCTCCCGATGGGCTCCGACCGCCAGCAGTCATGGCCTCGCCGTTCCCCGAGCCCCTTTTTATGCCTCCGTCGCTTTGACCACCAGGTACGCCGTGCCGTGGGTGGCACCGTATTCGGTGGCAGGGGTTTCGCCCGCGTAGGTGTGGCCACACATGTCGCACCAGGCGGGGATGTCGTGGCGGGCCGCTTCGTCGTCGGAGAGGACGGCGATGCGGCCGCCGGGGGCGACGGCGGGGATGCGCTTGGCGAGTTCGATGATCGGCAGCGGGCAGCGCTTGCCGAGGGTGTCGAGGACCAGGGCGTCGCTGGTGGTGGCCGGGGCGGGGAGGTCCAGGCCGAGCGGGGCGCGGATGTCGGCGACGACGCGGGGGAGTACGTCGAGGAAGCGCTCCACGTCCGCGGTGGCGGTGCCGGGCGGGAGCGAGACGCGGACGTTGCCTTCGGTGAGGACGCCCATCGCGGCCAGGACGTGGCTGGGCGTCAGCGTGCTGGAGGTGCAGGAGGAGCCGGAGTTGACGGCGAAGCCGGCCCTGTCGAGTTCGCCGAGCAGCACCTCGCCGTCCACGTACAGGCAGGAGAAGGTGACCAGGTGGGGGAGGCGGAGTTCGGGGTGGCCGACCACCTCGACCTCGGGGATCAGCTGCGGGACCCGGTGCCGGATCAGTTCGACCAGGGCGCGCAACCGGGCGTTCTCGGCCTCGGCCTCGGCCCGGACCGCGCGCAGCGACGCGGCGGCGGCCACGATCGCGGGGACGTTGACGTAGCCCGGCACCCGCCCGTTCTCCCGGTCGTCGGCGGGCAGCGGCGAGACGTACCGGACGCCCTTGCGGACGGCCAGCACCCCGACGCCGGCCGGGCCGCCCCACTTGTGGGCGCTGGCCGTCAGCACCGACCAGCCGGCGGGCACCGGCAGCCGGCCGGCGCTCTGCGCGGCGTCCACCAGCAGCGGGACGTCCCCGCTGAGTGCGGCGGTCTCGGCGACCGGCTGCAGGGTGCCGACCTCGTGGTTGGCGGACTGCAGGACGGCCAGCGCGGTGTCCGGCCGCAGCGCGGTGGCGAACTCGGCGGCGTCGACGCGGCCGTGACGGTCGACCGGGACGGCAGTGGCGCTGCCGCCGTCGGCCTCCCAGCGTTCGGCGGTGTGCAGCACGGCGGAGTGCTCGACCGCGGAGTGCACCAGGTGGGCGCCGCGACGGCGGTTGCCGCGCAGGGTCCCGAGGATGCCCAACTGGACGGCCTGGGTGCCGGATGCGGTGAAGACGATCTCGTCGGCCCGGGCGCCGAGTACCTCGGCGACGGTCTCCCGGGCGGCGTCGAGCAGCATGCGGGCCTGCCGGCCGGAGCGGTGCAGCCGGGCCGGGTCGGCCCAGCCTTCGTCGAGGGCGGCGAGCAGCGCCTGCCGGGCGACGGGGTGCGGCGGAGCGGTGGAAGCGGCGTCGAAGTAGGGCACGGGGCCACCGTAGACGACGCCCCATACGGGGGGATTCCTCCCGGCTTCCGAGGGAGCCGACGGCCCGTCACCCGCGTGTCGCAGTGCGGTCGCCCGTTCGGTCGTGGGAGGCTCAGAAGTCCGCCATGACCTGCGACTCCGTCCGCCCTTCCGGGGCGCTTCACCCCTCGGGGGCTGATCGGGTAGCCGGGCGGCGCGTTAGCGGGGGCTGCCCGTGAGTGCCGCATAAGGATGGAGTAGCGTTTGGCCCGCATAAGCATTCAAACCGTGCCCGTGGCCGGACCGCCGGGGAGACCAGACAAGGACTCCTGAGGGTGGTGCGTTCGCGGGCGAGACTTCGGGAAGGCGCTACGTGAGTCCCAACGGCTCCGACCGCTCGCCGCGGCGCACGATGCGGCGGAAGCTGCCTCAGGCGCTGGCACTGGGCCTCGTCATCGCGACCGCCACCGGCTGCTCGGCCAACGACCTGCCCAGGCTTGGCCTCCCCAGTCCCGTCACCAAGGAAGGCCCGCTGGTCCTTCACATGTGGCAGGGCTCGTGGATCGCGGCTCTGGTTGTTGGTGCATTGATGTGGGGTCTGATCCTCTGGAGCGTGATCTTCCACCGGCGCAGCCGCACCAAGGTGGAGGTCCCTGCTCAGACCCGGTACAACGTGCCCATCGAGGCGCTGTACACCGCGGTCCCCCTCGTCATCGTCTCGGTGCTGTTCTACTTCGTCGCGCGCGACGAGTCCACCCTGACGAAGGTCTCCGAGAAGCCCCAGCACACCATCAACGTGGTGGGCTTCCAGTGGAGTTGGGCGTTCAACTACGAGAACAGCGAGATCCCTGACCCGTCGAGCACCACGGCGGCGTACGAGGTCGGCAGCACCAAGGAGGCTCCGACCCTCTACCTGCCGATCAACGAGTCGGTGAAGTTCAAGCTGACCTCCAACGACGTCATCCACGACTTCTGGCCCGTCAACTTCTTGATGAAGATGGACGTCGTCCCGGGTGTGGTCAACGAGTTCGAGGTGACCCCGACGGCGTACGGCACCTACCGCGGCAAGTGCGCCGAGCTCTGTGGTGTCGACCACTCGCGGATGCTCTTCAACGTGAAGGTCGTCTCGCACGACGCGTACGAGGCGCACCTGAAGGAACTCCGCGACAAGGGCCAGGCCGGCGCGGTTCCCGCAGGCATCCTCCCCACGGGAAGTAGTGAAGTGAAGTGACCATCCTCAACGAGCCCGCCGCGGCAGCTGGGGGAGCCGGGGCAGTCACCTCGGGGACTCCGCGTGTGCGCAAGCCGGGCAACACGATCATCAAGTGGCTCACCACCACTGACCACAAGACGATCGGCAGCCTGTACCTGCTGACCTCGTTCGCGTTCTTCCTGATCGGTGGCGTGCTCGCCCTGATTATGCGCGCCGAGCTCGCCCGGCCGGGTACCCAGATCCTGTCGAACGAGCAGTTCAACCAGGCGTTCACCATGCATGGCACGATCATGCTGCTGATGTTCGCCACCCCGCTGTTCTCGGGCTTCGCCAACTGGATCATGCCGCTCCAGATCGGTGCCCCCGACGTCGCGTTCCCGCGTCTGAACATGTTCGCCTACTGGCTGTACCTGTTCGGCTCGATCATCGCGGTGGCGGGCTTCCTGACCCCGCAGGGTGCCGCCGACTTCGGCTGGTTCGCCTACTCGCCGCTGTCGGACGCCGTCCGCTCGCCGGGCATCGGCGCCGACATGTGGATCATGGGCCTGGCCTTCTCCGGCTTCGGCACCATCCTCGGTGCGGTCAACTTCATCACCACCATCATCTGCATGCGCGCCCCCGGCATGACGATGTTCCGGATGTCGATCTTCGTCTGGAACACCCTGCTGACCGCCGTGCTGATCCTGCTGGCCTTCCCGGTGCTGGCCGCCGCGCTGTTCGCCCTGGAGGCGGACCGCAAGTTCGGGGCACATGTCTTCGACCCGACCAACGGTGGCGCCATGCTGTGGCAGCACCTGTTCTGGTTCTTCGGTCACCCCGAGGTCTACATCATCGCGCTGCCGTTCTTCGGCATCGTCTCGGAGATCATTCCGGTCTTCAGCCGCAAGCCGATGTTCGGCTACTCCGGCCTGATCGCCGCGACCATCGCCATCGCCGGCCTCTCGGTGACGGTGTGGGCGCACCACATGTACGTGACCGGCCAGGTTCTGCTGCCGTTCTTCTCGTTCATGACCTTCCTGATCGCGGTCCCGACCGGTGTGAAGTTCTTCAACTGGGTCGGCACCATGTGGAAGGGCTCGCTGAGCTTCGAGACCCCGATGCTCTGGACGGTCGGCTTCCTGGTCACCTTCCTGTTCGGTGGTCTGACGGGTGTGCTGCTCGCCTCCCCGCCGATCGACTTCCACGTCTCGGACTCGTACTTCGTCGTCGCGCACTTCCACTACGTGGTGTTCGGCACCGTCGTCTTCGCGATGTTCGCCGGCTTCCACTTCTGGTGGCCGAAGATGACCGGCAAGATGCTGGACGAGCGCCTCGGCAAGATCACCTTCTGGACGCTGTTCTTCGGCTTCCACACCACCTTCCTGGTCCAGCACTGGCTCGGCGCGGAGGGCATGCCCCGCCGCTACGCCGACTACCTGGCCTCGGACGGCTTCACCACGCTGAACACGGTGTCGACCATCGGCTCGTTCCTGCTGGGCCTGTCGATGCTGCCGTTCCTCTACAACGTGTGGAAGACCGCCAAGTACGGCGAGAAGGTCACCACCGACGACCCGTGGGGCTACGGCCGTTCGCTGGAGTGGGCGACCTCCTGCCCGCCGCCGCGGCACAACTTCACCACGCTGCCGCGTGTCCGCTCGGAATCCCCGGCGTTCGACCTGCACCACCCGGAGATCGCCGCGCTGGACTACCTCGAGAACCACGGCGAGACGGCGAAGCACTTCGAGGGTGTCACGCCCGCGCAGTACGACCGCCCGTCCCTGGGCAAGGGCAAGGAGAGTGACGCCCGATGAAGGAACAGGGAAAGATCTTCGCGGGTCTGGCCGTCTTCACGCTGGCCATCGCCATCACGTACTTCGTGTGGACGACCAAGTCGGACCACGGCCTGGAGGCCGCCGGTACGACCGCGCTGTTCCTGGCCTTCGGCCTGTGTGCCTTCATCGGCTTCTACCTGGCGTTCACCGCCAAGCGGGTGGACACCGGTGCGGGTGACAACCCCGAGGCCGAGGTCTCGGACGACGCCGGCGAGCTGGGCTTCTTCGCCCCGCACAGCTGGCAGCCGCTCTCCCTGGCCCTCGGTGGCGCGCTGGCCTTCCTGGGCGTCATCTTCGGCTGGTGGCTGCTGTTCTGGTCGATCCCGGTCATCCTGATCGGCCTGTTCGGCTGGGTCTTCGAGTTCTACCGCGGCGAGAACCAGAACCAGTAAGGGTTCCGGATCGAGCAAGCCGTACGGCGGGCCGGGTACTCCCCTCGGGGAGTGCCCGGCCCGTCGGCGTTGGGGCGCCCTTCCGGAAATTCCCCCGCGCGGGTTACCCGGAGTGCCGCCGGGGTGACGCCTTCCTACGCTTCGAGGCAGGTTCCAACCTGGGAGGTTCCGTTGAAGGGCTCTCGGATAGTCAGTACCCGGACCACGCTGGTCGCCCTGCTGATGATCACACCGGCCGCGGCCTGTTCCACCAGCGGCTCGTCCGCGAAGCACTCGCCCCACCAGATCGACGTGGCACCGCTGATCCACACGTCGGCCGCCGGGGAGAAGGCCGACCCTGCGAAGGCGTTCAGCATCACCACGGAGGGCGCCGCCAAGCTCGGCGAGATCACCGTCACCGGCCCCGACGGAAAGCCCGTCGCCGGACAGCTCTCCGCCGACCAGCAGCACTGGGAGACCACCGATCCGCTCCGGGCCGGCGCCGGATACACCGTCAAGGTGACCGCCGAGGACGGCAAGGGTGGCCACGGCGAGGCGGACTCCACCTTCACCACCACGCCCGCGGAGCACGTCGTCAGCGCCGAACTCGGCCCCGACAGCTCCGGCAGCGGCGTCTACGGCGTCGGCCAGCCGCTCACCGTGACGCTGTCCGAGAAGGTCACCGACCCGGCGGCCCGGCAGCAGATAGAACGCGGTCTGACCGTCACCTCGCAGCCCGCCGTGACCGGCGCCTGGTACTGGGTAGACGACCAGAACCTGCACTTCCGCCCGGAGGACTACTGGCCGTCCAACACCACCGTCAAGCTCGCCTACGACCTGCCCGGCATCCGGATAGCCGACGGCATCTACGGCGGCGAGGAGAAGAGTCTGGCGCTGCGGACCGGCGACCGGATCGAGGCGGTCATCGACGCGGGCAGCGACGAGCTGACGTACAAGCGCAACGGCGAAGTGGTCAGGACCATCCCGGTCACCACCGGCAAGCCGGGCTTCGACACCCGCAACGGCGTCAAGGTCGTGCTCGGACAGGAGGCCGACGTCCGGATGAGCGGCGAGACCATAGGCATACCGAACGGCAGCAGCGAGTCCTACGACCTGGACGTGAAGTGGGCGACCCGGGTCACCTGGAGCGGTGAGTACGTCCACGCGGCGCCCTGGTCGACCTGGGCGCAGGGCCGGGAGAACGTCAGCCACGGCTGCACCGGCATGAGCACCGACGACGCGAAGTGGTTCTTCGACAACACCCGGGTCGGCGACCTCGTACAGGTGGTCAACAGCATGGGCCACGAGATGGAGCCGTTCGGCAACGGCTTCGGCGACTGGAACGTGGACTGGGACGAGTACGTCAAGCACAGTGCCCTCGGCAAGCCGGTGAACACGGCGGAGCCGGCGGGCGGGACGAACACCGCACCCGTCCCCGACCTCAGCGCCCCGGCCGCGGGGCGGTAGCGGCACCGCGGCGAGGGCCGCCCGGCAGGAGCACAGGCTCCTGCCGGGCGGCCCTCGTTGTGCCCGTCAGCGGTGGACGGCGTCCAGCGCGGTCAGGACGGCGGCCAGCGCCTCGTCGCGGGTGAGGCCGAGGCGGGCGGTGCGGGCGGCGTACTCGGCGGCGGCGTCGGCCGCCAGGCGGTGCGAGGTGTCGCCGGTGGGGGCGATGGTGGTGCCGGCCCGGCCGCGGGTCTCGACCACGCCGTCCGCCTCGAGTTCGCGGTAGGCGCGGGCCACCGTGTTGGCGGCCAGGCCGAGTTGCTCGGCCAGCGCGCGGACGGTGGGGAGCTTCAGACCGGTCGGGAGTTCACCCGTACGGGCCTGGGCCGCGATCTGCGAGCGCACCTGCTCGTAGGGCGGCGTGGAGGAGAGAGGGTCGATCGCCACGTGCACCCGGTCAACATAACAGGGCGCCGGGCCGGTGCCGGAGAAATATGCCAGAACCCCCACCGGCCGAAGCCGATGGGGGTTCTGACGTGGCGTGACAGCTAGGGATCAGTGGTGGCCGTGGCCGCTGGTGATCTCCAGGTACTCCTCGGAGGTGGGCTTGGCGATCTGGTTGCCCTCGCCGTAGTAGCCCTCGGAGAGCTTCGTCCGGGTCTTGGCGACCAGGCCGGCCTTGCGGGCCACACCGTTCTCGTCGACCTCGGCGGGCAGCTCCAGCGGCTGGGGCTGCTCGTGCGAGGTGAGGGTGTGCAGGTCCTTCTGCGACAGCGGCGTGTGGACCTCGACGAACTCACCGTGCGGCAGGCGCTTGATGATGCCCGACTCGCGGCCGTGCAGCACCTTCTCCTTGTCGCGGCGCTGCAGGCCGAGGCACCAGCGCTTGGTGACGAAGAAGGTGATGACCGGCACCACGAAGAAGCCGACACGGACCATGTAGGTGATCGTGTTGATCGACATGTGCAGGTGCGTGGCGAACAGGTCGTTGCCACCGCCGACCAGCAGGACCAGGTACAGCGAGATCCAGGACGCGCCGAGCGCGGTACGGACCGGAGCGTTGCGCGGGCGGTCCAGGATGTGGTGCTCGCGCTTGTCGCCGGTGATCCAGGACTCGATGAACGGGTAGACCGCGATCGCGACCAGGACCAGCGGGAAGATCATCAGCGGGATGAACACACCCAGGTTCAGGGTGTGGCCGCCCCAGACGGAGATCTCCCAGCCCGGCATGAAGCGGATCAGGCCTTCGGCGAAGCCCATGTACCAGTCGGGCTGGGCGTCGGTCGACACCTGGTCCGGACGGTACGGGCCGTACGCCCACACCGGGTTGATGGTGGCGACCGCCGACATCACCGCGATGATGCCGAACACCAGGAAGAAGAAGCCACCGGCCTTGGCCATGTAGACCGGCATCAGCGGCATGCCGACGACGTTCTTCTCGGTCTTGCCCGGGCCCGCCCACTGGGTGTGCTTGTGGTAGAAGACCAGGATCAGGTGCGCGACCAGCAGGCCCAGCATGATGCCCGGGATGAGCAGCACGTGGATGGTGAAGAAGCGCGGGATGATGTCGGTGCCCGGGAACTCGCCGCCGAACAGGAACATCTGGATGTAGGTGCCGACGATCGGCACCGCCAGGATCGCGCCTTCCATGAAGCGGATACCGGTACCCGACAGCAGGTCGTCCGGCAGCGAGTAGCCGAAGAAGCCGTCGAAGAAGCCCAGGCACAGCAGCAGGAAGCCGAACAGCCAGTTGATCTCACGGGGCTTGCGGAACGCGCCGGTGAAGAAGACGCGCATCATGTGCACGAACATCGCGGCGACGAAGACCAGCGCGGCCCAGTGGTGGATCTGGCGGATCAGCAGACCGCCGCGGATCTCGAAGCTGATGTCGACCGTGGAGGCGTAGGCCTCCGACATCCGGATGCCGTTCAGCGGCAGGTAGGAACCGTGGTAGACGGTCTCCGCCATGCTCGGCTTGAAGAACAGCGTCAGGTACACACCCGTGAGGATGATGATGATGAAGCTGTAGAGGCAGATCTCACCGAGCATGAAGGACCAGTGGTCCGGGAAGATCTTGCGCAGGTTGGCCTTGGCCAGGGAGTAGATCCCCAGCCGGCCGTCGACCCAGTCCGCAGTCGCCTCGGCCTTGTTGGCGGGCTTGGCGCGCGTGCTGGCCGGCTTGGAGGCACCAGTGGTGGTGCCGCTCGCGGTGCTCATCGCTTGCGCTCCCAGTAACTCGGGCCGACGGGCTCGTCGAAGTCGCCGGTGGCGATCAGGAAGCCCTGCTCATCGGTGGTGATCTTCAGCTGGGGCAGCGGGTGGCCGGCCGGGCCGAAGATGACGCGAGCGCCGTCCGCCAGGTCGAAGGTCGACTGGTGGCAGGGGCAGAGCGCGTGGTGGGTCTGCTGCTCGTACAGCGAGATCGGGCAACCGACGTGGGTGCAGATCTTCGAGTAGGCGAGGATGCCCTCGAAGCCCAGGCCGGCGGACTTGGCGTCCTTGATGTCCTCCGGAGCGATCCGGACGAGCATCAGGGCGTCCTTGGCGATCTGCTGCTGGAAGGCCTCGTCCGACTCCTCCAGGCCGTGCGGCTTGGCGAAGGTCAGCGAGCCCTGAATGATGTCCTCGGGCTTCATCGGCTGGTCGGTGTTCATGTTGACCAGGCGGATCGGCTTGGCCGGGGTCGCCTCGACCCAGCCGGTGTTGAGGAGCTTCTTCTCCGGCAGCGGGCCGAGGTCGCGCAGCAGCACCACACCGGACAGCGGCACCAGGGCCATCGAACCGATCAGGGTGTTGCGGATCATCTTGCGACGGCCGAAGCCGGACTCCGCGGCACCGGTCTTGAACTGCTCGATGACGTCGTTGCGGACCTCGTCGGAGGCCTCGATCGGGTGACGCTCGGCCGGCAGCTCGTGGTCCGACATCAGGGTTCGGGCCCAGTGGACCGCGCCCGCGCCGATGCAGAACAGCGCCACGCCGAGGGTCATGCCCAGGGCGAAGTTGAGGGCGCTGACGTGACCCAGCGGGAAGATGTAGACGAGCTTGTCGGCGTCGATCGCGGCGTAGGACGCGATGAAGCCGACGGTCGCCAGCATCGACACCACGAACATCAGCGACACCTGGCGCTCGGCCCGCTTGGCGGCCCGCTCGTCGATGTCGGTCCGACGCGGCTCGTGGGCCGGCAGGCCCGGGTCGGCGAACGGGTCGTCGTGGGAGACGACCTCAGCGCCGTGGGAGGCGTCGTGCGCCTCCGGCAGGTTCTCTGACATGTCGTGGCTCATGACTTCTTGGCCTTGGTGGTGTGGGCGGCGACCCAGATCGCGATCGCGATCAGCACGCCGATACCGAAGATCCAGGCGAACAGGCCCTCGGTGAAGGGGCCGAGGCTACCCAGGGCCAGACCACCGGGGTTCGGCGCGTTGTTGGTGTTCTGGACGTACGCGATGATCTCGCGCTTCTGCTCCTCCGGCATGGTGGTGTCGGGGAACGAAGGCATGTTCTGCGGGCCGGTCTGCATGGCCTCGTAGATGTGCTTGGAGTCCACGCCCTCAAGGGACGGGGCGTACTTGCCGTCGGTCAGCGCGCCGCCCTTGCCGGCGAAGTTGTGGCACTGGGCGCAGTTGGTGCGGAACAGCTCGCCACCCTTGGCGACCTGCTCGGCGTTGGTGACCTTGTCCTCGGACGGCTGGTACTGCTCCGTGGTCGGAGTGACCGGGCCCGGGCCCAGCGACGCCACGTAGGCGGCCAGCTGGTCGATCTCGGACTGGGCGTAGACGGTCTTCTTGCGCGGGACCTGCGCGCCCGGCTGCTGGGCCGGCATGCGGCCGGTGCCGACCTGGAAGTCGACAGCAGCAGAGCCGACGCCGACCAGCGACGGACCGTCAGAAGTGCCCTGGCCGTTCAGGCCGTGGCAGGAGGAGCAGCCGACGGCGAAGAGCTTCTTGCCCTCGTCGATGGCGAGCGACTGCGAGGAGCTGTCGGCCTGCGCCTTCTCGGCGGGCGCGAAAGCGGCGTACAGCCCCCCGGTGGCCGCCAGGGCGAGAAGTAGAACGACGACCGCCGCCAGTGGGTGGCGCCGTCGTGCGGAGAGCTTTTTCACGGAATAACCCCGGTGTCAGGATCTGGTCGGCAGCAGCCTGCCCCCGACTCCCATGCGTCGGAACGACGCCGGGTCAGGGGCGGGGCGGCTGTTACTTGATCAGGTAGATGGTCGCGAACAGGCCGATCCACACAACGTCGACGAAGTGCCAGTAGTACGACACCACGATCGCCGCAGTGGCCTGCTCGTGGGTGAAGCGCCGCGCCGCGTAGGTCCGGCCGAGGACCAGCAGGAAGGCGATCAGACCACCCGTCACGTGGAGTCCGTGGAAGCCGGTGGTCAGGTAGAACACCGTGCCGTACGGGTCGGAGGACAGCGAAAGGCCGTCCTTCTTGACCAGGTCGGTGTACTCGAAGATCTGGCCGCCGATGAAGATGGCGCCCATCACGAAGGTGACCACGAACCAGGAACGCAGCTTCTTCACGTCACCGCGCTCGGCGGCGAACACGCCGAGCTGGCAGGTGAGCGAGGAGAGCACCAGGATCGTGGTGTTGACCGAGGAGAAGGGCACGTTGAGGGCATGGGCCTTCTCGTGCCAGAACTCGGCGCCCTTGACCGAGCGGAGGGTGAAGTACATCGCGAACAGGGCCGCGAAGAACATCAGCTCCGAGCTCAGCCAGACAATGGTTCCCACGCTGACCAGGTTCGGCCTGTTGACCGCTCCGTGCGCGTGTCCGGTTTCTGTTGCTGTTGCTGTCGCCACGACGGACATTATGTCGGTCCCTTATTCCGTCTTCACGCCGGGGGGTCTCCCTCGGAGTGTCCGGTGCGTGCGGTATGCCCGCCTCGACCCCGGTCCGTTTTCTGACGGTTGTTCGGACCGGGTGGGCGAACTGGGCTGCCGGGGTGAGCCGGTGGCGCGGCGGCTTGAGCGAGATCGCGTCGGGGTCTCTTCAGGACGGGCCCGCCGGAGTAGCATCCGTCCCAGGACGTGGTCCGGGTCACACTGGGCCGTTCGGCCGGGGGCCGCGCGCAGTCGCGGTCCGCGCGAACACAGTGGACACATATAAGAGGACGAGCACCAGGAAGCAGGGGACATGGCGCAGCACTCCGACGAGACGCTCACCGTTCTCGTCTACAGCGACGACCGCAACACCCGTGAGCAGGTGACCCTCGCTCTCGGCCCCCGCCCCGCCGGGGACGTCCCCGCCCTGGAGTACTTGGAGTGCGCCACCGCCCCCGCGGTGCTCCGGGCCCTGGAGAAGGGCGGCGTCGACCTGTGCGTGCTGGACGGCGAGGCGGTGCCCGCGGGCGGACTCGGCCTCACCCGGCAGCTGAAGGACGAGATCTACGGCTGCCCGCCGGTGCTGGTGCTGATCGGCCGCCCGCAGGACTCCTGGCTGGCCGCCTGGAGCCGGGCCGACGCGGCGATCTCGCACCCCGTCGACCCGGTGGCGCTGGCCGACGCCGCGACCACGCTGCTGCGGGCCCGGGTGGCCCGGCGGGCACCGGCCGCGCGCTGACGCTTTCCGGCAGGTGTCTCAGCCGGCGTCTCAACTGGAGAGAAGGGGACGGCAAGTAAGGGCGGCCGTCCCCGCGCGCTCGATAGGCTGACTCCATTCCTCTGCGACAAGACGAGAGCTGGAGACGGCCATGGTGAACGTGCACTCTGCGAACGGCGGTAGCGACCCCGCGCAGGTGGTTCGCTCCTGGCCCGACCTCCTGATGGCCCTGATGCGCGGCGAGGACCTCGCCCAGGCCGACACCGCCTGGGCGATGGACCGGATCATGAGCGGCGAGGCCAGCCCCGTGCAGGTGGCCGGCTTCCTGATCGCGCTGCGCGGCAAGGGCGAGACGGTCGAGGAGATCTCCGGCCTGGTCGAGGCGATGTACGCGCACGCCGTGCCGCTGGACATCCCCGGGCCGGCCGTCGACATCGTCGGCACCGGCGGCGACCGCGCCAAGACCGTCAACATCTCCACCATGTCGGCGGTGGTCGCCGCGGCGGCCGGCGCGAAGGTGGTCAAGCACGGCAACCGGGCCTCCTCCTCGGCGTCCGGCTCCTCGGACGTGCTCGGGCGGCTCGGCATCAACCTGGACCTGTCGGCCCCGCGGGTCGCGGCAGTGGCCGAGGAGGTCGGGCTGACCTTCTGCTTCGCCGCCAAGTTCCACCCCTCGATGCGGCACACCGCGCAGGCCCGCGCCGAACTCGCCGTCCCCACCGTGTTCAACATCCTCGGCCCGCTCACCAACCCCGCCAAGGTCGGCGCCCACGCGGTCGGCTGCTTCGACACCCGGCTGGCCGGACTGATCGCCGGTGTGCTGGCCCGGCGCGGCGGGCAGGGACTGGTGTTCCGGGGTGACGACGGGCTCGACGAGCTGACGATCACCACCACGTCGCACGTCTGGGTGATCCGGGACGGGCAGGTGACCGAGACCCAGTTCGACCCGCGCGAGGTCGGGATCGAGCTGGTCGGGATCGAGGCGCTGCGAGGCGCGGACGCGGAGTTCAACGCGGCGGTCGCGCGGCGGGTGCTGAACGGGGAGCGCGGGCCGGTGCGGGACGCGGTGCTGCTCAACAGCGCGGCCGCGCTGGTGGCGCTGGAGCTGACGGACGCGCCGCTGGGTGAGCAGCTCGCGGCGGGGATGGTGCGGACGGCTGCGGCGATTGACTCCGGGGCGGCGGGGGAGTTGCTGAAGCGGTGGGCGGAGGCTACGCAGTAGCGGGGCCTTGAACCAACGGTCCGTCCGGGGAGGGGAGTTGCTCCTGTCCGGGCGGATCTTTCCGCTTGTGGGGGGCTGGTCGCGCAGTTCCGCCCCCTCGCTTCGCTGGGGGTACCCCCAGCGCCCCTGATGGGGCCACTGTGACTGGGTGTCAGGGGTGGGGCGTCCACGTTCTGGACGGGGGTTGAGGTCGTGGGCTGCTCGTGTATGGTCTTGCGCAGGTCATGAGTGGCAGCGCCAAGCCCCAGCTTGCTGTCCGGCAACCCTCCGTCCGTGGCGGGGTGCCCTGGGTGAGGACCGGGCTGCGTGGCGATCCGTCTGCGCGGCAAGCGCGGACTTCCGGTTGATGCACCCCGGGGTCCTTACCCTGTGGAGGAGTGCATCCATGTCTGTGACCGCCGAGATCTGTGAGCCGCTGGCCGTGCTGGGCCAGGACGTCGAGGTGCCGTTGGCGTCGGGCGAGAAGGTCGGGTACGCGGCGCTGGACTACGCGGCGAGCGCGCCGGCGCTGGCCCGGGTGTGGGAGGACGTGGCGGCGTACGCGCCGTACTACGGGTCGGTGCACCGGGGGGCCGGATACCTGTCGCAGCTGTCGACGGACCTGTTCGAGCAGAGCCGCCGGACCGTCGAGGAGTTCCTGGACCTCCGGGACGGCGACCAGGTGGTGTTCACCCGGGCGACCACCGACTCGTTGAACCTGCTGGCCGGTGCGGTGCCCGTCGGGACCGAGGTGTTCGCGTTCGAGACCGAGCACCACGCTTCGCTGCTGCCGTGGCGGCGTGAGGGATTGACGGTGCGCTACCTGCGGGCGCCGCGTTCGCACGGCGAGGCGGTGGCCGCGCTGGAGGAGGCGCTGCTGGGGGCGGCCGGGGGGCCGAAGCTGTTCTGCGTGACCGGGGCGTCGAACGTCACCGGTGAGCTGTGGCCGGTCAAGGAGCTGACCGAGGTCGCGCACCGGTACGGCGCCCGGGTGGTGCTGGACGCGGCCCAGCTGGCGCCGCACCACCGGGTCTCGGTGCGGGAGTTGGACGTCGACTGGATCGCGTTCTCCGGCCACAAGCTGTACGCGCCGTTCGGTGCCGGCGTGCTGGCCGGGCGGTCGGACTGGCTGGACGCGGCGGAGCCGTACCTGGCCGGTGGCGGGGCGAGCCGGACGGTGGCCCGGGAGCTGGACGGCTCGGTGGCGGTGGAGTGGCACACCGGCCCGGCCCGGCACGAGGCCGGTTCGCCGAACGTGATCGGCGCGTACGCGATCGCCTCGGCCTGCCGGGCGCTCACCGAGGCGGGCTTCGAGGAGCTGGAGGCCCGGGAGCGGGCGCTGGTGGCGAAGCTGACCGAGGGCCTGGCGGCGATCCCCGAGGTGCGGGTGCTCAGCCTGTTCGGTGAGGGCTCCGACCGGGTCGGCGTGGTGTCCTTCGTGGTGCGCGGCTGGAACAGCTCGCACTTCTCGGCCGCGCTGTCCGCCGAGTACGGCATCGGCGTGCGGGACGGGCTGTTCTGCGCGCACCCGCTGGTGCGGACGCTGCTGGGCGGGGAGGACGCCGCGCCCAGCCAGTGCGGGGCGCCCGAGCCGTCGCTGCCCGGGGAGCGCAGCCTGAACGCGATCCGGGTCAGCTTCGGCGCCGGCACCCCCGTCGAGCACCTGGACCGGTTCCTGACGGCCGTTCGGGACCTGGTGACCGACGGCGCGCGGTGGAGCTACCGCAACGAGGGCGGGCGCTGCGTCGCGGACACTCGGCAGCGCTGAGCGGCTACTCGCCCAGGCCGAGCGAGAACGCGGCCTCCAGGTCGTGCTGCGAGTAGGTGCGGAAGGCGATGTGGGTCTCGGTGTTGGAGACGCCCGGGACCTTGTTGAGGCGGCCGGGGATCACGTCGGCCAGATCCTCGTGGCCCCGGACCCGCACCATCGCGACCAGGTCGTAGGTGCCGGTGACGGAGTAGACCTCGCTGACGCCCTCGATGGCCGCGATCGCCTCGGCGATCTCGGGGATCCGGTCGACGCTGGTGTTGATGAGGACGATCGCGGTGATCACTGAGCAACTCCTGTTCGAGAAGGTGCGCCAAGGGTATCGCCCGCCGGACGGGCGGCCCAGGCGAACAGCCAGCCCGTCACGAAGCCGATCACATGCACCAGATAGGCCACCCCGCTGCCGCCCGAACTGACGGACCAGCCCTGCAGCGCGAACCACAGGCCGAGCACCAGCCAGGCCGGGAAACGCAGTGGCAGGAACAACAGAACCGGCACCAGCACCGTCACGCGGGCTCTCGGCCACAGCCGCAGGTACGCGCCCAGCACCCCCGCGATCGCGCCGGACGCGCCGACCAGGGCGCGCATCCCGTCCGCGGTGTGCGCCTCGGCCACCGCGTAGCCGTAGGTGGCCAGGTAGCCGATCGCCAGGTAGCCGACCAGGAAGCGCACCCGGCCCAGCCGGGCCTCCACGGCCGGGCCGAAGACGAACAGGAACAGCAGGTTGCCCAGCAGGTGCAGCCACCCCGCGTGGACGAACAGTGAAGTGAGGACGGAGAGTTCGGGGATCTTGGAGGGGGTCGGCGGCAGCGCGCAGCCCGGGGTCGCCGGGGCGAGTGAGGACAGCTGGGAGGCCGTCAGGGGGTGGCCGCTCAGCAGCTCGGCGGGCACCGCGCCCCAGCGGTGCTCGTAGCGCTGCTCGGCGCAGATCCGGGCGTCGCCGCTGCCGTACACCGGGTTCAGACCGGCCGGGCCGGCCACCAGGACCAGCGCGGACAGCGCGATCAGGAGGTGGGCGACGACCGGGGTGCGGGCGGTCCCCCCGGCCGTCGGCGAACCGGCCCGGGCGGGGGCGGAGAGCACCATGCCGATGAGCATTCCTCGGGGGCGCACTCGCGACACCGGGCGCTGCTCCGGACGGGTGAGCGTCCGGGCTGTGGACCGGTGATCCGGCCGCCGCGGCACAGGCAATAGGGTGGAGGCCCGTAAACGGGGACCAGCCGAGAGGGACCACTGATGACCATTGCCGCGCCGACCGCCGAGACCCGCTGGCGCTGCACCCTGTGCGGCAACCTCACCCGCTTCGACGTCACCCGGTCCTCCCGCGTGATCGACTTCGTGCACTTCGACCTGTCCGGCGACTCCAAGGTGGAGGAGACCCAGGTGCTCTCCGAGACCATCGAGTCGGTGCGCTGCCGCTGGTGCAACGCCGTGGACCAGGTCGAGCTGGTCGCCCGCCCGGGCGCCGAGGAGCCCGAGGACGGCGGCCCCGCGCAGGGCTGACACGCTTCCACCGCCCCGCGTCCCCGTCCGCGCCCCGGACCGGGGCGCGGGGCGGACTCGTCGGCGGGGTGCTGTCGGTGCGGCACGGTAGACGGGACAATTGCAAGCAGCGGCGGACACCAACGCCCCCGGCACCCGCCGGGGCCCGCCCGGATCAGGATCGGAGCCGAGAACAGTGGCGGAGGCAGCGAACGCGCCCGCGGGCACGGACGGGACCGCGCACGCTCCGGTCCATGAGGAAATCGGCCCGGTCGAGGCCGGGTCGGTCACCGAGGCCGGTTCGGTCACCGAGGCCGGCGGCGACATGGCCGGCCGGGCGCTGCCCGAGGGAGTGCGCCGCCGGGTGGTGGGCATCGCCTCCGACGCGCTCGGCGGCATCGCCGCCGGCGAACTGCCCGCCGCGCTGCGCCCGTACGCCAAGTTCACCGCCGCCCGGCGGGCCAAGTACGCGGCCACCGCGCTGGCCGCCGCGCTGGAGTCCGACCCCGCGTTCCGGGTGCGGATAGCCGAGCGGCTGCGGCTCGGCCAGCCGGACCTGGTGCGTGCCCTGGAGGCGGGCACCGTGCCGGCCGCCGCCGACCCGATGGACGTGGCCGCCGCCGCCTACCTGGTGCGGCCCACCGGCTGGGCCCGGCTGGTCGAGGAGGCCGGCGAACAGGCCGAACGGGTCGACGCCGAGAGCGTCGCCGCCGAGGCCGCCCGGCTGGCCGAGAAGCTCCACGAGGAGCTGGCCGAGGCCCGCACCACCGCCCGCGCCGAGCTGGAGCGCCACCGCGCCGAGTCCGAAGGGGTGCGCCGGGAGGCGGACTCGCTGCGCAAGAAGGTCCGCTCGCTGGAGGCCGACACCCGCCGCGCGCAGGCCGAGAGCCGCCGACTGGCCGCCGAACTGGAGGCCGCCCGGGCCGCCGCCGCCGCCGAGCGCGGCGCCGCCGAGATCGAGGCCCGCCGGCTGCGGCACCGGGTCGCCGAACTGGAGGCGGCCGTGGAGACCGGCCGGCGCACCGCCCGGGAGGGCCGCAGCGTCGAGGACATGCGGCTGCGGCTGCTGCTGGACACCGTGCTGCAGTCCGCGCAGGGCCTGCAGCGGGAGCTGGCGCTGCCGGTGACGGCGCTGCGCCCGGCCGACCTGGTGGAGGCGGTGGAGCCCGGTTCGGCCTCGCCGCACGACGTGGCCCGGCGCGGGCTGGCCGAGGACGATCCGGCGCTGCTGGACCAGCTGCTGGCCATCCCGCAGGTCCACCTGGTGGTGGACGGCTACAACGTGACCAAGACCGGCTACCCGCAACTGCCGTTGGAGCAGCAGCGGTTGAGGCTGCTGGGCGGTCTGGCGATGCTGGCCCAGCGGACCCAGGCCGAGGTGACCTGCGTGTTCGACGGCCAGGACCTGGACGTTCCGGTGATCATGGCCCCGCCGCGTGGCGTCCGGGTCCGGTTCAGCCGGACCGGGGAGACCGCGGACGAGCTGATCCGCCGCCTGGTGCGGGCCGAGCCGCAGGGCCGGCCGGTGGTGGTGGTGTCCGCCGACAAGGAGGTCGCGGACGGGGTGCGCAAGGCCGGCGCCCGCCCGGTGGCCTCGGTTCTGCTGCTGAACCGCCTGTCGCGCAGCTGACGGCCGCTCAGCGGTGTTGGGGCGTCCGGAGTGTGTCGGTGTGGTGAAGAGGGGCGGAGAAGTGAATCCGGGAGCCCCCCGGGAGTGGACGCGGAGGCAGGGACTTCACTAGGGTCTGGCGTCAAACCTATATTCCGGACTATCGCTCTAACGGGTGAGTCCAGAGGAAGAAGGAGCACCGCCTTGGCCTCCCACCGCCGTCCCAAGCAGCCGAGTCGCGCCCGGGTGACCGTGCTCACCGCTGCCGCCGCGACCGCGGTCGCCCTGTCGGCCCAGGTGAGTGCGCACGCCGCGCCGGCCCAGCCGAACAAGGACGAGATCAAGGCGCAGGTCGACAAGCTCATGGAGGAGCAGGAGCAGGCGGCCGAGAAGTACAACGGCGCCAAGGAGAAGGCCGACCAGCTCCGCAAGCAGGCCGACCAGCTGCAGGACCAGCTGGCCCGCAGCCAGGACCAGCTGAACGAGCTGTCCTCCGGGCTCGCGGCGGTGGCCGGCGACCAGTACCGGCACGCGGGCGTCGACCCGTCGATGCAGCTGATGCTCTCCGCCGACCCGGACAAGTACCTGGACAAGGCGTCTTCCTTCGACCAGGCGGCCAGCACCCAGGCCGAGACCCTGAAGTCGCTGCAGGACCAGCAGCGCCGGCTGAACCAGCAGAAGCAGGAAGCGGCGGACGTCCTGAAGGAGCTGGACAACTCCACCCAGGCGCTCAACGACGCCAAGAACGAGGTCAGGACCAAGCTGGAGCAGGCGCAGAACCTGCTCAACCAGCTCTCCGCCTCCGACCGGCGGGCGATCACGCAAGGCGACGGCGCCGCCTCGCGCAGTGCCGACCGGGTCGACCCGGCCACCCTGCCGAAGGCCGCCGGCTACGCCGGGGTCGCGGTGCAGCGGGCGCTCGACAAGCGCGGTGCGCCGTACGTGTGGGGTGCGACCGGCCCGAGCACCTTCGACTGCTCCGGCCTGATGGTGTGGGCGTACGCGCAGGCCGGCGTCTCGCTGCCGCGCACCTCGCAGGCGCAGGGCAGCTACGGCGCCAGCGTGGGTACCGACTGGCACAACGCCCAGCCCGGTGACCTGGTGGTCTACTACGGCGACCGGCACCACGTCGGCATGTACATCGGCAACGGCATGGTGGTGCACGCGCCGCACACCGGTGACGTGGTGAAGACCATGAAGGTCGACGCGATGCCGATCTCGACCATCCGTCGGGTCTGACGGGCCGACAAACCGGACATACGCCCCTCGGGGCGACAATTGACACGCCGTGACACGCCCGGGCGGGTCGAGATCCTGCTGTGATCTCGAACACGTCCGGGCGTCGCGTTTCCCAGGCGAACGGCGGGAAATGCTACGCACTGTGCAACGAATCCCTTACGTTCGGTCAGTTTCGTAATCGAAATTGACTCAGATTCAGATTTTTTTCCGACAAGGATTTGAACGGATCACGGATCGGTTACTAGGGTCATAGTTCGACCACCGCAGAGTCGATCGCCCAAGGGGGGCGACGGCGGAGGTCGCCGCCGAGTCCGTGACGCAGCGGGTGGATCGTCAGAACGAGATCCGCCGACGGGGATACCCCTGAGGGGGTTGCTGTCGAACGGAGCCGGGGAACCACGTTCCCCCGGGGTGAATCGGCGCCAGGTCGGCCGCGAGAGCGGCCGGTGAGGCGCTGTAGGGCGTCTCTTCCGGCCCGAACCCGTCAGCTCACCCGGTAGGCGGTGTGAGGAAGAAGGAGTCCGCCTTCGTGGCGTCCCATCGCCGTCCCAAGCCCGTCGGCCGTGCCCGGGTCTCGATTCTCACTGCCGCTGCCGCCACCGCCGTCGCGCTGTCCGCCCAGACCGGCGCGCACGCCGATCCGGCGCCCACCAAGGACCAGGTCAAGGCGCAGGTCGACCAGCTCAACGAGCAGGCCGAGGTGAAGACCGAGGCGCTCAACGCCTCCGTCGAGAAGCAGCAGAACCTGCAGAAGCAGGTCACCCAACTGCAGGACCAGCTGGCCCGCCAGCAGGAGCAGGTGACCACCGTCCAGGACAGCCTGGCGACGATCGCCGCCGAGCAGTACCGCAACGGCGGCATGCCGCAGACCATGCAGCTGATGCTCTCCAGCAACCCGGACAGCTTCCTCGGGCAGGCCGGAACGCTGAACACGGTCGGCGCCACCCAGGCCGACCTGCTCAAGAGCTTCAAGGCCGAGCAGGCCAAGCTCGACGGGCAGCGCGAGGAGGCCGCGCAGAAGCTCGCCGAACTGGACACCACCACGAAGGCCCTCAAGGCCGACAAGGAAGACGTCCAGTCCAAGCTGGCCAAGGCGCAGGAGCTGCTCAACACGCTCACCCAGAAGGAGCGCGACGATCTCGCGGCGGCCGAGGCCAAGGCCGCGAACGACTCCCGCACCCAGGCCGAGCGCGCCTCCCGCGACAACACCCGCACCGACCTCGGCGCCCCGCCGGCCCAGGCCCCGGCCGGCTACGCGGGTGCCGCGATGAACGCCGCGCTGTCCAAGCTGGGCAGCTGGTACTCCTACGGCGCGGCCGGCCCGAGCACCTTCGACTGCTCCGGTCTGATGCAGTGGGCGTACGCCCAGGCGGGTGTCTCCATCCCGCGCACCTCGCAGGCCCAGGCGGGCGCCGGCACCAGCCTCGGCACCAACATCGCCAACGCCCGTCCGGGTGACCTGATCATCTACTACGGCGACCAGCACCACGTCGGCATGTACGTCGGAAACGGGCAGATCGTGCACGCCCCGCACACCGGCGCGCAGGTCCGCTACGAGTCGGCGACCGTCATGCCGATCACCAAGATCGTCCGGATCTGACGGCCGCTCGGAGCCTTCGGCCCGGCACCCCGCACAGGGGGTGCCGGGCCGCTCTCGTTCCGGTGTCCGATTCGCGGTCGAATATTCGAAGTTGTCAGGGTTTGGACTGGATCCGTCCGACTCGCTAACCTCTGCCCCGGCCCCCCGTGCGGACGGCCGTCCGATCCGCGGGCGGCGGCGGAGGCCGGAGCTCAGGAACGGAGTCGTCGCACGTGCCAGTGCACCGTCGCCCCCCACTGCCCGGTGTCCAACGCCTCGCCCGAGCCCTGGCGCTCACCGCCGCCGCGACGGGCGTGATCCATCTCGGCGTCGCCCCGGCCGCCGCCACTCCGGCCGACCCGCCGGACCGCGCCGACGTCAAGGCGCAGGTCGACCAGCTGTACGACGAGGCCGAGCAGGCCTCCGAGAAGTACAACGCCGCCCAGGAACAGCAGAAACGGCTGCAGCGCGAGGCCGGCATCCTGCTGACCCAGGTCGCCGCCGGGCAGGACGACCTCAACCGGCTGCGCGCCGACCTCGGGGCGGTGGTCGCCGCCCAGTACCGCGCCCAGGGCCTCGACCCCACGCTGCGGCTGATGCTCGACAACGACCCGGCGTCCTACCTGGCCGGCGCCCGCTCGCTCGGCCAGGCCACCGCCCGGCAGAACGAGACCCTGCGCGACCTGCGCGAACGACAACGCCGGCTGGACCAGCGCCGTCAGGAGACCGCGGCCAAACTCGACGAACTGGAACAGGCCCGGCACCGCCTGGCCGCCGCCAAGGACGAAGTCCGCACCCGCCTCGCCCGGGCCCGGCAGCTGCTCGGCGACCTCACCGCCGCCGAGCGCGACCGGCTCGCCTACGACGACGACGCCCGGGCCGCCCGCGGCGCCGACCGCTTCGACCTCGGCAACGAGCCTCCCGCGTCCGACCGCGCCGCCGCCGCGCTGAACGCGGCCGTCTCGAAGATCGGCTCCTCGTACGTGTACGGATCCACCGGGCCCAGCACGTTCGACTGCTCCGGTCTGATGTACTGGGCGTGGCGGCAGGCCGGAGTGACCCTGCCGCGGACCTCGCAGGGGCAGGCCTCGGCCGGCCGGCGGGTGAGCCTCGCCGAAGCCCGGCCCGGAGACCTGGTGATCTTCTTCAAGGACAGGCACCACGTCGGCATGTACGCCGGCGGCGGTGTCGTCGTGCACGCGCCGCACCCCGGCGCCCGGGTCCGCTACGAGAGCGTCAGCGCGATGCCGGTCAACTCGGTGGTGCGGGTCTGAGCCAGCACGAGCCCCTGGTCACCGACCTGCCGCAGGCGCCGGCGCCGCGGCAGGCCGGTGCTTCGCCGTCCCGGCGGGCCGCACTGCTGGTCGCCGCCGGGTGCGCGGCCCAGCTCTCGCTGCCCCGGGTGCTCCCCGCCGGGCCCGCCGGACCGGCCGCCGCCCCGCCCGGGCCGGGCGCGCCGTCCGGGGCCCGGGACGCCGTGGCGCAGGTGCTGTCGCGGCGGGCGGGCGCGATCCTGCGGCGCGACCCCGCCGGGCTGCCGACGGCGGCGGGCGCCGAGGAGGCCGACCGGGACCTGCTCACCCGCACCGCCGCGATCCGGTTCACCGAGTACACGCTGCGGCTGACCACCTTCACCGAACCCGCGCCCGGCGCCGAACGGTTGACCGTCGGCGCCGAACTCGGCTACCGGATCTCCGGCGTGGACGACTACCCGGCGCTGCTGGAGCGGCAGATCGACCTGCAGCGCGAGCCGGCCGGCTGGCGGGTGCTCCGGGAGGTGCCCACCGGCGCGGTGGCGCCCTGGGACCTGGGCACCGTCCGGACCGCGACCGGGCGGCACAGTCTGGCGCTGGGCCTCGGCGAGGACGGCGAACTCGCCGACCTGGCCGCCCTCGCCGACCGTGCGGTGCCCACCGTCGAAGGCGTCTGGGGTCCCTGGAAGCCCGGCCGACTGCTGCTCGAACTGCCGCTCACCGTCCAGCAGTTCGCCCGCCGGATGGATGTATCCGCAGACGCGTACCAGGGGATAGCCGCAGTCACCCTGGCGGTCGGCGGCGCGCCGACGCACACCCCCGCGGATCGGATCGTGGTCAACCCCGACGCGTACCGGCAGCTCAGCGAGCTCGGCCGCCGGGTGGTGGTGACCCACGAGGCCACCCACGTCGCCACCCGGGCCGACACCAAGGCGTGCACCCCGCTGTGGCTGTCCGAGGGCGTCGCCGACTACACCGGCTACCAGGGCACCGGGCGGACCACCCGGCAGATCGTCCCCGAACTCGCCAAGGACGTCCGGGCCGGGCGGATGCCCACCGGGCTGCCCACCGACGACGCGTTCACCGCCGGCTCGGCCGGCATCTCGCAGGCCTACGAACTGTCCTGGCTGGCCTGCGACTTGATCGCCCACCGGTACGGGCCGGACCGGCTGGTGGCGCTCTACCGGGCCGTCGGGCAGAACGGCGCCGGCGGCCTGGAACGCGCCTTCCGGGCCGAACTCGGCCTCGGCGTCGCCGAGTTCACCAAGGACTGGACGGCCGCGGTGGCCACCCTGCGGGACTGACCTCAGCCGGCCAGTGCCCGCTCCAGGCCGGCCGCGTCCAGGAACGCGGTGTGGGTGCCCGCCGTGGTGCAGGCGAACGCGCCGGCCGCCGCACCGGCCCGCATGCACTCCTCGACCGGGCGGCCCGCCAGCCGCCGCTGCAGGAAGCCGGAGACGAACGCGTCGCCCGCGCCGTTGCTGTCCACGATCGGCGCGCCCGGGTCCACCGCCGGGAAGTGCCGGGGCGCCTCGTCCTCGCGGGTGAGCAGGAACGCGCCGTGCGCGCCCGCGGTGGCCACCACCAGCTCGGCCCGGCCTTGCGCCAGGATCGAACGCATCGCCGCCTCCGGACGGTTGCCGAGGCCGGCCGCGGACAGGAACACCACGTCCGAGCGGAGTGCGTAGAACCGGTGGTGCTCGTTCTCGCCGTCCCAGGCGTGCAGGTCGGTGGAGCTGGGGCGGCCCAGCCGTTCCACGTCCGGGTACATGTCGCGGTTGACGCCCGTGATCGACAGGTGGACGTGCTGCGAGCGCTCCAGCAGCGGCAGCCAGAACTCGCGCGGCAGCCGGGCGTCCGCCGGGTGGCGGCCGTCGTAGAAGGAGAACCGCAGGCCGTCCGCGTCCACCAGGTTGACGCTGCGCGGGGTGCCGGCGGGGGCGGGCAGGTGGCTGAAGTCCAGGCCGCGGCGGGCGTATTCGGCCAGCACCAGGGCGCCCTGCGGGTCCTCGCCGAGGAAGTCGGCGAGCTTGGTGCGCAGGCCCAGCGCGTGGCAGGCCAGCGCGACGCCGTTCCCGGTGTGCGCCGGGTAGTCCCGCACCGGGGGGACGTGCACCGAGTCGACGCCGGGCGGGATCTCCAGGCGGTCCACCCGGACGATGGTGTCCACGCCGACGCCGCCGACGATCAGGATGTCGTAGTCGATCATTCGGCGATGGTGGCAGCGAAAAGCCTTGCCCTGCAAGCGCTTTCAGAAACTTGCAGGGCGGCGGCGGGGTGTCAGGCGCGGTCCGCCGGAGTCGGCGGGACGTCAGGCGCGGTCCGCCGGAGTGAGGTCGTCCAGCAGATCCTGCTCGTAGGCGATACCCGGCCGCACCGGGTACTGCGGGCCCAGCTGACCGGCCGGCAGCACCAGCGTGGTCAGCACCTCGCGCCGCCGGGTGGAGCGCCAGAGCCGGTACGCCGACAGCACGGTGGCCGCCAGCAGCACCAGGTTGCGGGCCGTCAGCACCAGGACGCCGGACAGCTCGCTGCGGTTCACGGTGCCGAACATCACCGGGAACTCGATCGTGGTCAGCACCGTGGCCACCAGCACCACCACCGCCACCGGACGCTGGCTGCTGCCCCGCACCGTCAGGCACACCGCCGCCAGGCCGACCACCCAGATCATGTACTGCGGGCTGATCACCCGACTGGTCGCGGTGAAGATCAGCAGCGCGCACAGCGCCGCGTCGAAGGTGGTCGCCGAAGTCCAACGGGTCGCCCGCAGACGCCAGATGAGCAGCCAGCCGAAACCGGCCACCGTCATGCCCACCATCACCTTGGAGATCACCGGCACCCACGGGCCGAGGAACTCCACCGAGCCGTAGTTCATCGTCACGGTGCCGTGCCACGACCCCGCCAGCTTCGCGAAGTGCAGCGGCAGCGCACCCAGCGACTCGATCTCGATGCCCCGCTCCGACTGGAACTTCAGGAACTCGAACGCCCCGTTCATGCCCGCCGTCAGCAGGAAACCCAGCGCCCCCGCGAACGTCGCCGCCGAGGTCCAGGCCCGCCGGGTGCGCCGGCCGCGCGGCGTGCCGATCAGCGCCAGCAGCGGCCAGATCTTCAACAGCCCGCCCAGCCCCAGCAGCACCCCGCCCAGCGCCGGGCGGCGCAGCACCACCAGCAGACCCGCCACCGCCAGCGCCGTCACGATGATGTCGTACCGGCAGTACACCGTCGGCCCGAGCAGCGGAACGCCCACCACCCAGTACCAGGCACCCAGATAGCTGCGGCCCTTGCGGACACCCGCGCGCATCAGCAGCGCCATCGCCGCCGCGTCCACCACGACGCAGATCACGAAGAACGACACCAGGTACGACCACGGCAACAGGCCCGGCAGCAGGATCACCAGCGCCGCGCCCGGCGGGTACTGCCAGGTCACGTCGTCCAGCGGGAAGGTGCCGGTGCGCAGCACCTCGTACCAGCTGTGGTAGATCACCGAGACGTCCGCTGTCACGTCCGTGTTGGCGATCCGCAGCACCCCCGCGACCACCAGGACCAGCAGGGTCCGGGAGACCGTCCAGCCGGCCGCCAGGGCCCACAGCGGACGACGACTCGGTGCGGAACCGGACGGGGCAGGCAGCGCCGGGGCCTCCGAGCTGCCGGGCCGTTCGGCCTGGGCTGACTCCACTACGCTCCTTCGGGTCGTCGCGTACGCACCGGGACCGGGCTTGCGCGCCGGGGTACCGGTAAGGACCACCAGCACACAGCATCAGTTGCGGCGGTGTCCTCCAACTTCTCCGAACCGTGTCCGAACCGTCCGGGCCCGCGCGCACCGCCACCACGGGCGGCACGGGCCGCGTTCCCGGCGGACTGGTGCGGTGACCTATCGTACGGACCACTCACGGGTACTCCGAGCACCCCCTGACCGAGCGAGCCGCGGCACATGAACAGAACCCTCATCGTCACCAACGACTTTCCGCCCAGGCCAGGCGGCATCCAGGCGTTCGTCCACAACATGGCGGTGCGCCAGCCGGCCGGGTCGATCGTCGTGTACGCCTCCACCTGGCGGGACGGCCGGGAAGTCGCCAAGTTCGACGTGGAACAGCCCTTTCCGGTGATCCGCGACCGCACCAAAATGATGATCCCCACCACCCGGGTCACCCGGCGGGCCGCGGAGATCATGCGCGCCGAGAGTTGCACCTCCGTCTGGTTCGGTGCCGCCGCGCCGCTCGGCCTGATGGCCCCGCACCTGCGCCGGGCCGGCGCCGAGCGGATGATCGGCATGACCCACGGCCACGAGGCCGCGTGGGCCCAACTGCCCGGCTCCGCGCAGCTGCTGCGCCGGATCGGCGGCAACACCGATGTGCTGACGTACCTCGGCGAGTACACGCGTTCGCGGATCGCCCGTGCCGTCGGGCCTCGGGTCGCCTCGCGGATGGTCCAACTGCCGCCCGGCGTCGACGAGTCCACCTTCCGGCCGGACTCCGGCGGCGACGCGGTCCGGGCGCGGCTCGGGCTCACCGAGCGGCCGGTCGTGGTGTGCGTGTCGCGGCTGGTGCCGCGGAAGGGGCAGGACACGCTGATCCGCTCCTTCCCGCGGGTCCTCGCCGCGCATCCTGATGCCGTGCTGCTGATCGTCGGGGGCGGGCCGTACCGGGCGGACCTGGAGAAGCTCGTGGACCAGGTCGGGGTGCGCTCGTCGGTGGTGTTCACCGGCGCCGTGCCGTGGGAGGAACTCCCCGCCCACTACGGGGCCGGGGACGTCTTCGCGATGCCGTGCCGGACGCGGCGCGGGGGGCTGGACGTGGAGGGGCTCGGCATCGTCTACCTGGAGGCTTCGGCGACCGGGCTGCCCGTCGTCGCCGGGGACTCCGGGGGTGCGCCGGACGCGGTCCGCGAGGGGGAGACCGGGTTCGTGGTGCCCGGGAAGAACGGGGAATCGGTGCTCGCGGAACGGCTGGTGCGACTCCTTGGGGACGCGGAGCTGCGGCGCGAGATGGGTGAGGCCGGCCGCAAGTGGGTCTACGACGCCTGGCGTTGGGACATGCTGGCGGAGCGGCTCACCGGGTTGCTCGAGGCTCGCTGAGCGGGCGCGAAGCGCGGGAGGGTGCGAACCCGGGGGCGGGGGGGGGGGGGCGGGCCCCGGCGGGGGCGGGGCCCCCCCCCCCCCCCGCCGGCCGGGGTGATCGTGTCGCCGCCCACTACTTCAGGAAGTCGGGGATGTCCAGCTCGCCCTCGTCGTCGAACGAGGGGTCGACGACGGCGGTCTCGACGACCGCTTCAGGCTGACGGTGCGTCGCTCCGGAGAAGGGTGAGGACGCGTTCTGCCTGGAGCCCCAGTCGCCGCCGGAGGCGACCGGCGCCGCAGCAGGTGCCGAGCGGTGCTCGGACGACTCGGAGGCCGTGTTGGCCGAGGTGCTGATCGGAGCGCTGGGCGCCTCGTCCGAGGTGCTCATGACGCCGCCCGAGATGACCGCGTCGGCCGGCGAGGCCGCCGTCCTGGTGAGGGGCTCGCCACCGTCGAATCCGGCGGCGATGACCGTCACGCGAACCTCGTCGCCGAGGGTGTCGTCGACGACCGCACCGAAGATGATGTTCGCCTCGGGGTGCACGGCCTCCTGGACGAGCTTGGCGGCGTCGTTGATCTCGAAGATGCCGAGGTTCGAGCCACCCTGAATGGACAGCAGGACACCGTGGGCGCCCTCGATGCTCGCTTCGAGGAGCGGGGAGGCGACGGCGAGTTCGGCCGCTTTGATGGCACGATCCGCGCCACGCGAGGAGCCGATACCCATGAGGGCGGAGCCGGCTCCCTGCATGACCGACTTGACGTCGGCGAAGTCGAGGTTGATGAGGCCGGGGGTGGTGATGAGGTCGGTGATGCCCTGGACACCGGCGAGGAGCACCTGGTCGGCGGTCGCGAACGCCTCGAGCATGCTGATGCCGCGGTCGCTGATCTCCAGCAGACGGTCGTTCGGCACGACGATGAGCGTGTCGACCTCCTCCTTCAGGCGGGCGACGCCGAGCTCGGCCTGGGCCTGACGGCGACGACCCTCGAAGCCGAAGGGCTTCGTGACGACACCGATGGTCAGCGCACCGATCGACTTCGCGATCCGTGCCACGACGGGTGCGCCACCGGTTCCGGTACCGCCACCCTCACCGGCGGTGACGAACACCATGTCGGCGCCGGCGATGGCCTCTTCGATCTCCTCGGCGTGATCCTCCGCTGCGCGGCGTCCGACCTCGGGGTCGGCGCCAGCGCCGAGGCCGCGGGTGATCTCGCGGCCGACGTCGAGTTTGACGTCGGCATCGCTCATCAGCAGTGCTTGCGCGTCCGTGTTGATGGCGATGAATTCCACGCCTCGGAGGCCGAGCTCGATCATGCGGTTGACCGCGTTGACGCCGCCGCCGCCGATACCGACGACCTTGATGACGGCGAGGTAGTTCTGGTTTGTAGTCACTTCAGGCCTCCGTGAGAACTCTCAACCTCTAGTTAAGGTTTAAAGTTATGCTGCGTATGCATTTTCTGTCCTGAGCACGACGTTAGGGCCCAGTCCCGACCGTGTCGGGACGCTTCCGGGCGTGTCGGCACATCGACGGGAATATCCCGGTGCGCTTCCTCAGCGGACGATGGCGGCGGACGGCGACGACACGTCGTACTGGTTCACCTGGGACGGGTCGGTGGCCGCCATCGTGGTCGCGAGGATCCGCGCTTTGAGGACCGAGTCCTCCGCACTCCCCCACACGACCTCGGCGGGCGAGTCCACGAGCGTGAGGGTGACGTCGTCCGCGGTCGACGCCGAAACGGACGCCACGCGGGCACGGAGATCCGTCGGGAGCGCCCGGATGACCGCGGCCGCGGCGACGAAACCCTTGGAGGTCGGGCCGCCGGTGACCATGAGCGTGGGATACCCGGCGATCGGTTGGTCGCTGCGCTCGATGGTGACCCCGGCGGCGTCGACGAGGGTGTACACCGATCCGGACTGCAACACGCCCACCGGCTCGCGTTCGACGATCCGCACGACGAGCGTGCTCGGGGGCTGGGATTCGAGGGAGTAGCTCGCGATGAGCGGGTATCCGACGAGCACCGCCTTGACGGCACCCGCGTCGACCAGTGCGAGCGGGCGCCCCAGCTGGTCGCTGAGCGCCTCGGTGATCTCGGCCTGGTTCACCCGGCTCGCACCGACGACCTCGATGGACCGGACGGCCAGCAGGGGCGAATAGGCTCCGGCGAGCGAGACGACGATCAGGAGGCCGATGATCGCGGCCGCGACCACCCAGGCACGGTGGCGGCCGCGCTTGCGGGCCGTGAACCGACGGATCTCCTGGCGTTCGTGACGACGTCGCAGCTTGGCGGCCTCACGCGGGGTGAGGAACGCCTCATCAGCAGGTTCGTCCGGGCGCTCCAGGGTCGCCGTCGCCGAGGCGGAGGACGTCGCTGCCGGTTTCGCACCGACCTTCGACGATGGTGCTGGCGTCGATGAGGCCGACTTCGACTTCGACTTCGACTTCGAGCCCGACGGCTCGGACGGTGCGCCGACACCCGACCGCTTGGGACGGAGCCGCGCGGCGTCCAGCTCGATGACGTCCGTCTCCTGCTCGGCGACGGGCTCAGCAGGCGCGGCGGCGCGGTCGACCGGCGCGGACGCCGACGGTCGCGCCTGACGCTCGGGACGCGGGCCGGCCGCGGGGTCGAAGCCGTCCGGGCGCTTCACCGGACGCCCATCAGACGGACTCGCGACCGGCGATGGCCTCGAGGAGCTGCGGCACGATGCGGTAGACGTCGCCGCATCCGAGCGTGATGACGAAGTCGCCGGGTCGCACGACCGTCGCCGTGTAGTCCGCGGCGCGCTGCCAGTCGTCGATGTACGCGACGCGGTCCGCGTCGGAGAACCGGGACGACACCGTGGCACCGGTCACACCGGGCTCGGGGTCCTCACGCGCGCCGTAGACCTCGAGCACGACCGTGTGGTCGGCGTACCGCTCGAGGGCGTCGGCGAACTCCTGGGCGAACAGGCGGGTCCGGCTGTACAGGTGCGGCTGGTGGACCGCGATGATGCGACCGTCGCCGACCACCGTGCGCGCCGCGGCGAGGGCGGCGGCGACCTCGGTGGGGTGGTGCGCGTAGTCGTCGTAGACGCTCACGCCGTCGACGACACCGTGCAGTTCGAATCGACGCTGCGTCCCGCCGAAAGCGGTGATGCCTCGGAGCGCGTCCGCCGGGTCGAACCCGACACCGACGAGGACCGCGAAGGCGCCGGCGGCGTTGATGGCGTTGTGGCGTCCGGGCACGCGGAGGGTCGCCGCGTAGCTGGTGCCCTCGTAGCTCAGCTGGAACGAGACCGGGCCGGTGGACCCGACGTCGTGCAGTCGGACGTCCGCGTCGGCGGCCTCTCCGAAGGTCAGCACGCGCTTGCCGTCGGCGGCCGCGCGGAGCGCCGGGGTGATCCGGACC
>NZ_JBIUCB010000003.1:168025-569724 GCF_044593455.1 Kitasatospora sp. NPDC051984 | reverse complement strand
TCGCTGGCAACACAGAACAAGGGTTGCGCTCGTTGCGGGACTTAACCCAACATCTCACGACACGAGCTGACGACAACCATGCACCACCTGTACACCGACCACAAGGGGGCTGATATCTCTACCAGTTTCCGGTGTATGTCAAGCCTTGGTAAGGTTCTTCGCGTTGCGTCGAATTAAGCCACATGCTCCGCTGCTTGTGCGGGCCCCCGTCAATTCCTTTGAGTTTTAGCCTTGCGGCCGTACTCCCCAGGCGGGGAACTTAATGCGTTAGCTGCGGCACCGACGACGTGGAATGTCGCCAACACCTAGTTCCCAACGTTTACGGCGTGGACTACCAGGGTATCTAATCCTGTTCGCTCCCCACGCTTTCGCTCCTCAGCGTCAGTAATGGCCCAGAGATCCGCCTTCGCCACCGGTGTTCCTCCTGATATCTGCGCATTTCACCGCTACACCAGGAATTCCGATCTCCCCTACCACACTCTAGCCTGCCCGTATCGAATGCAGACCCGGGGTTAAGCCCCGGGCTTTCACATCCGACGCGACAGGCCGCCTACGAGCTCTTTACGCCCAATAATTCCGGACAACGCTCGCACCCTACGTATTACCGCGGCTGCTGGCACGTAGTTAGCCGGTGCTTCTTCTGCAGGTACCGTCACTTGCGCTTCTTCCCTGCTGAAAGAGGTTTACAACCCGAAGGCCGTCATCCCTCACGCGGCGTCGCTGCATCAGGCTTTCGCCCATTGTGCAATATTCCCCACTGCTGCCTCCCGTAGGAGTCTGGGCCGTGTCTCAGTCCCAGTGTGGCCGGTCGCCCTCTCAGGCCGGCTACCCGTCGTCGCCTTGGTAGGCCATTACCCCACCAACAAGCTGATAGGCCGCGGGATCATCCTGCACCGCCGGAGCTTTCCACCCACTCCCATGCAGGAGCAGGTCATATCCGGTATTAGACCTCGTTTCCAAGGCTTGTCCCAGAGTGCAGGGCAGATTTCCCACGTGTTACTCACCCGTTCGCCACTGATCCACCCCGAAGGGCTTCACCGTTCGACTTGCATGTGTTAAGCACGCCGCCAGCGTTCGTCCTGAGCCAGGATCAAACTCTCCGTGAATGCTTCCACGAAAGAGCGGCACAGCAACCACCGGAATAGGGCGGTCCTGCGCACTGCGTCCTCGCTAGTGTTACTTCATAAAGGAATCTCCAACCAACCGATACCGGCTGGCCGGGGATGTCAACATATCTGGCGTTGACTTTTGGCACGCTGTTGAGTTCTCAAGGAACGGACACTTCCTTCGGTCTGCCTTCCAGCAGGCCCTCCGGGCGCTTCGTTCTTTCGTGTTCTCAGCTTATCAGATGTTTTCCGCTCCGTTTTCCGGAGTTTCGATCCGACTTGCTGTTTGTCTTCCCGGCCTCGCGGCCGTTCCGACGTTTCAAACTCTAGCCGATCACCGCTCCGAAAAGCGAATCCGCCGCAATCTCCGAAATCGCGCACAGCAAATACGAACGGAGACGCGAAAAGGACGCGACCCGCTACGGATCAACTTGGTGGTTCTCAGGGATTGGCCGCCCCGGGACCGTCCACGCAGACGCGTGCTCGGTGCTCCCTGTCAGGCAACTCGGAGAACTCTACACACCTTCGGACCCGGCATCAAGTGGTGCCGGGAAGTGCCACCTGGAAGACCAGGACGGCGACGTCGTCGTCGTGTTCCGCCGAGACACCGAGGGCGCGCAGGAGGCGGGAGCAGACGATGTCGGGGGTGGCGACGGGACCGGTGAGGGTGTGGGCGAGGTGGTCGATGCCCTGGTCGATGTCCTGGTCGCGGCGTTCGACCAGGCCGTCGGTGTAGAGGACGCCGGTGGTGCCGGGGAGCAGGCGGAGGGTGTGGGAGAGGTGGCCGGCGCCGCCGGTGCCGAGGGGCGGGCCGTTCTGTTCCTCGCCGCGCAGGACTGTGCCGTCGGGGGCGCGGAGGAGGAGGGGGAGGTGGCCGGCGGAGGCGTAGACGAGTGTGGTGGTGGCTGGGTCCCAGACGGCGTAGGTACAGGTGGCGATCTGGTTGGCGTCGATCTCCATGGCGAGGCCGTCGAGCAGGGTCATTACTTCGTGCGGCGGGAGGTCGAGGCGGGCGTAGGCGCGGACGGCGGTGCGGAGCTGGCCCATGACGGCGGCGGCGCGCAGACCGCGGCCCATGACGTCGCCGATGACGAGGGCGGTGCGTCCGCCGCCGAGGCCGATGACGTCGTACCAGTCGCCGCCGACGGCTGCTTCGGCTCCGCCGGGTTGGTAAGTGGCGGCGACGTGGAGGTCGGCGGGCTGTTCGAGTTTCTGCGGGAGCAGGCTGTGCTGGAGGGTGACGGCGGCTTCGCGTTGGCGGCGTTCGGCGTCGCGGAGGCGGCCGGCGGCCTGGACCTGGTCGGTGACTTCGGTGGCGAAGATCAGGACGCCGGCGGGGGTGCTGTGTTCGTCGGGGCCGAGCGGGACGCAGGCGATGTTGTAGTAGCGGTTGCCGCCGAGGCCGAGGATGCACCGGGCCTTGACGCTGCGGGGGCGGCCGCTGCGCAGAACCTGGTCGAGCAAGGGGAGCACGCCGAGCGCGGTGAGTTCGGGGAGGGCTTCGGCGGCGGGACGGCCGGGGGTGCGGGGGCCGAACAGGTCGCGGTAGGCGCGGTTGGCGTAGCCGAGCGAGTGCTGCGGGCCGTGGGTGAGGGCGACGGGGGCGGGCAGGCGGTGCAGGACGTCGCGGAGGTCGTAGAGCTGTTCGGGGTCGCGGAGGTCGGGGCCGGAGGCGGCGCGGTCGCGCTGGCCGGGGACGGTGACGGGTTCGTCCGCGGTGGTGGGGGGCGTCCGCCTGGCGGCTCCGGTGAGCCGGGCGCTCCAGCGCATGAGGTTCAACGTCGGCCGCTTCCTCGGGGGAACTGGGGGACTTGGGGGGAACTGATGTGGGGTGTGCCTGCTCTGTGGGTCGATTGCGGTGTGATCATCACCTTGCGTGCGTACATCAGCACAAGGCGTGATGGGTGGGCGGGGTCGATCCTGTCAGGCTCCGGGGTGATTCCGGAAGTCGAGCCCCCGATGCGGCGCGTTCCGGCGGGCGTGCGCCGGGGTGTGCTTCCGTGCGGGCCGTAGCGCGGGTGATGGGATCTGTCAGCTGCCGGGGCCGGACGTACCGGGGCCGGTGGTGAAACCGGACTCGAACTCGGCACGGGGATGCTCGATGGCGCCGAGCGCGACCACCTCGCGGGGGAACAGGCCGCCGAACAGCCAGTCCATCAGGACCCTGATCCGGCGCTCCCGACTGGGCAGGCGGCGCAGCTGGCGGGCGCGGTGCAGCCACCAGGCGCGGCGGCCGGTGAGGCGGGCACCGCGTCGGGTGTGGGCGACGGCCCGGCGCAGGCCGAGCGAGGTGGAGCAGGCGGGGTCGCCCGGGCGGTAGTCGGTGAGGGGCTGACCGGCGAGCTCGGCGGCGAGGTTTTCGGCGAGGAGTTTGGCCTGGGCGAGGGCGTGCTGGGCGTTGGGGGCGCAGGTCTGGCCGGCCTGGTCGGGGACGGCGGCGCAGTCACCGGCCGCCCAGGCGCCGGTCAGGGCGGTGCCGTCGGGGTTGGCGATCCGGAGGGTGGGCAGGCAGGTGATCCGGCCCGCGTGGTCGAGCGGGAGGTCGGTGAGGGCGAGCACCGGGGCGGGACGAATGCCGGCCGTCCACACCAGGGTGCGGGCGGCGAAGCGCCCGCCGTCGGAGAGCACCATGACCTGATCGACGGCGGATTCCAGGGTGGTGGAGAGCCGGATGTCGATATTGCGTTCGCGGAGTTCGGCGAGGGTGTGGGTGGCGAGTTCCGGGATCTCCTCATTGAGAATGCGGTCCCTGGCCTCGACCAGTACCCAGCGCAGGTCCTCCGGGGTGAGGTTGTGGAAGCCCTTGGTGGCGGTGCGGGCCATGTCCTCCAATTCGGCCAGGGCCCCGACGCCCGCGTAGCCCGCGCCGACAAAGACAAAAGTGAGGGCAGCCTGCCGGAGTGCCGGGTCGCGGGTGGAGGAGGCCAGGTCGAGCTGCTCCAGGACGTGGTTGCGCAGCGCGACCGCCTCGCCGACAGTCGCGAAGCCCATGCCGTGGTCGGCGAGGCCGGGCACGGGGGCGGTGCGGGAGACCGCGCCCGGGGCCATCACCAGGACGTCGTACGGAACTTCCGTGGGCAGCCGGAGCTCGCCGCGCGGCGCCGCATCCACCCAGGCGGTGCGGACGGCGTGGTCGATCCTGGTGACGCGGGCCGTGAGCACCCGGCAGTCGGGCAGCGCGGTGCGCAGCGGGACGACCACGTGGCGGGGGTCGATGGAGCCGGCGGCGACCTCGGCCAGCAGCGGCTGGAAGGTGAGGTACGGCTGCGGTTCGACGATCGTGATGTCGATCCGGCGGTCCCTCAACTGCGGTCGCAGCAACTGTTGGAGGCGCAGCGCGGTGCTCAGTCCGGCGCAGCCGCCGCCGATGATCAGGATCCGAATGGGGCACCTCCGGCCGGCCCTCGGGCTGTGACCCGTTTCACGTTCCCCCTATGACGCACCCACCGGAGGGTTCTTGTCCACACTCCGGGCCGGATCGGCCCGAATCCGGTCCGGAAAGCGGCCCCGAAACGCGCCGTACCGCCCCGACCGAGCAACTGGCGGGGGCGGCACGGGGGTTGGGCGAGGGTCAGTGCGACCAGTACGGGTCGTCCTGCCGGCCGGCGGGAGTTGCGGCAGAGGATGGACGAGGGGTCTGCTCGTCGTTGAACAGAGTGAAGGTTCCGGGGTCCTTCACTGGATCGACCGTGGCATCGAGGTGGGTGTTCCCCTGCGGTTCGATCGTCACAAAGATCCGAGCGCCGTCCGGCATGGTGGCCCCTACCCGACGGGCGGTGTCGTCGCGGGTGACGGTGTAGCCCTGGGCCTTCCAGTGCTCCATGAGTTGGCCGAGCAGGGTATCGGCCTTCCCGTCCGCGATCCGGGGGTTCAAGACACGTCTCTTCGACAGACTGGCCTTACCGTCCGACTGGTGAGCCCAGTCGGAGTGTTCCCGGACGGTGTACGAGTCGTCCTCGTAGCCCACCGCTGGGTTGATGGCTTTCGCGGACCCGTCCAGCAGGGTGTCGATGGACGATCTGGCCGCGTCGAGCGCGATCACCGGCTTGTCGTCACGGGCTGTCGAGCAGCCGGTGACGAGTAGTCCGAGCAACAGGGCCGCGACGAGGGCCGCGCCGAGGAGGCGAGTCTTCACCGCTGTCCCTGCCTTTTGACGTGGTCCGTACGTCCGGAAACGATGTCGGCCATGTTGTCCAGCGAAGCGCTGGGATCGTCCCAGTAGTTGGAGTGCGAGTCGAAGCTGAGCATGGGCCCGTCGGCGACATCGAAGCGGTTGGCTCCGAAGCCCTCGCTCACAGGGTCCTGGCCGAACCACAGGTGGTGCGGATCGACGGTGTGTCCGATCCCCCAGCCCGTGGCCGCTCCAAAGATGAGTGCGCCCGGGCCGGACCGCCGATGAGCCGCGGTTCGTCGAACGTGTTGCGGAGCATCTCCTCCTGCCGCGGTGTCGCCCGGGCCGGGCCCCCGGTGCCGGTGCCTGCGGGCACGGTCGGGACGCCGCGCGGGGCGCGCGCGGAGGGGGCCTGGGCTTCGACGGCGCCCACGCTTCTGGTGGCGTCCTGTTCGCCCTTGCGGTAGTTGGCGGCGGTGCGGATCAGCTTGTCGCCCTGGGAGTCCGTCTCCCGGGAGAGGTTGTCGAGCAGCCGCTTCCATTCGTCGGTGCAGGAGTTGAGTTCACTGGCGGCCTGTTGGGCCGTCCGGCCGGACTGTTCCAACTCGTCGGGGGAAACGGTGAATCCGTTTCCCCCGATTCCCCCGGGTTCTGCTTGCCGCATCATGACCCCCCATGTGGTCGGCAAATTTGTGTGGTTGTTGTGCGAGTGCGTTGATCACGCTAGCGAGGAACGGTCGTTCGGCGGGCGGAAACGTGTACGTTCGACCGGCTCGGAGCTGGGGCGGGTGCGATTCGAGGGCGCTGATGGATCATCAAGACCTGGCAAAGGAGGGCAAGTCGGGGCAGAGGGGTGTCGCCGACCGGATGTGATGGGCCTCACGTGGGCCGATGGGCGACGCTGGGGGGATTTGTCCGGAGTGGGGGCGAGATCGGGCCGTTCGGGGTGGCGGGTGGTCCACTTCTGCGGCGAACTTCCTTGAACTATGGTCGGATTGTGGTTCGGACCGCCGATGGTGCCGGTCCATGTACCTGCGAGCCCGGTGGCGTCGGTGCGACTGCCCGGGAGCCATCCGGGGAAGGTAGTGCGCGGACGTCGGACCGACCGGTGTCGGCAGCGCACACCAGGGGGCGCAGTGACCGTTCGGGTGCCCGGGACGGGGTGCCTCGGGGGAGGTTGGCATGTCGGAGCAGGAACAGTTGGCCGAGCGGTCGCCAAGTGGCGCGTTCGGGAGGACCGCGGTGGATGTGGTGCCGGAGCAGCGCGGGCCGGGTGCGCGGGAGCAGTACGCGTTCCCGCCGAGTGAGCGCCTGGGCGAGCGTCCGGGTGAGCGTCCGGGTGAGCGTCCGGGCGAGCCGCGGGGTGCAGGTTCGCGCCTGCGGGTGGATGCCCGGCGGAACCTGGAGAGTGTGCTGCGGGCTGCCCGTGAGGTGTTCGGCGAGCTCGGGTACGGGGCGCCGATGGAGGAGGTCGCGCGCCGGGCCGGGGTTGGTGTCGGCACGGTGTACCGGCGTTTCCCCAGCAAGGAGGTGCTGGTCCAGCGGATCGCCGCCGAGGAGGTGTCGTGGCTGACGGCGCAGGCCCGGGAGTCGCTGCACGGCGGGTTGAACGGTCCGTGGGACGCGCTGGCCGGGTTCCTGCAGCGGGCTGCGTCCTCGGGTGCGGGCCGGCTGCTGCCGCCGGAGGCGTTCCGCTATGCCGAGGAGATCGGCCGGGTGCCGGAGCAGCGCGGTGCCGAGCTGCGGGCGTTCGGCGGAGTGGCCGAGGGTGAGTCGAGTGCGGATCCGCGGCTGCTGCTGCAGTTGCTGGCGGCGCTGGTGGCCCGGGCGGGTGCGGCGGGCGAGTTGCGGCCGGGGGTGACGGTGTCCGATGTGGTGCTGGTGCTGACGGCGGCGGTGCCGGTGCACGCGTCGGCGGCGTTCGAGGCCGGGGACGGCGGTGAGGGTGGTGCCGGGGGCCGGCTGCTCCAGCTCCTGTTGCAGGGTCTGCGCGCGGCCTGAACCGGCACCGGGGGCCGTGGAATCGGCGGCGGGGCCGGTGACGCATCGTTCGAGTGACGGGGCGCCGCCCGGCGCGGGCGGCGCGCGGAACTGTCGGGGTACGCGCGGTGCTTGCGCCGTCGATCTCCGAACACTTCGGCGAGCGGCGGCACGGAAGAGTGGGTGCGGCACCGGGCGGCTACCGGTGGTCGCTGCACCATGCCATGCTTTGCCCGTGGTTGGAGCCATTGTCCCGTTGCGTACCGTGCCCGCCGTCGAGTTCGAGGGGCGGCCCGGGTCGCGCGCCGTGCGGGCGGGCGGTGCCAGGTGAATCCCGAGGAGCAGGGCGAGGGCGGGGAGTTCGGTTTCGGGCTGGGTGCCGCGCAGGTCCCGGACCAGGCGGGCAGCCCCGCCCGGGAGTCGTTGACCGGCCGGGTGCCGGGCCAGGCCCCCGCCGGGCAGGGCGGGGTCAGCCCGGAGGCGTTCATCACCGAGGAGTTCGCGGTGCGCGCCGCGGTGCCCCCGCCGGCCGATCCGGTGGACGGTGAACGCCCGGCCTCGGACGCCGAGTTGACCGCCCGGGTGCGGGCCGGCGACGACGCCGCGTACGAGGAGATCTACCGCCGGCACGCGGACGCGGTGCGCCGCTACGCCCGGACGTGCTGCCGGGACAGTTTCACCGCCGAGGACCTCGCGGGCGAGGTGTTCGCCCGCACCCTGCAGGCGTTGAAGGCGGGCAAGGGGCCGGAGTTCGCGGTCCGCGCCTACCTGCTGACGGCGGTGCGCAACGTCGCGGCGGCCTGGACGCGTTCGGACCGGCGCGAGCAACTGGTGGACGATTTCTCGACGTTCGCCGAGGCGTCCGCCGCCACCATCGAGTTCGACCTGGCCGACCCGGGCGCGGACGCCTGGGCGCTGGCGCTGGCCGATCAGCGCATGGTGATGCGGGCGTACGCCGAACTCCCGGAGGACGACCGGGTGGTGCTCTGGCACACCGAGGTCGAGCGGGAGTCCCCGAAAACGGTGGCGGTGATGCTCGGCAAGACCGCCAACGCGACGGCCGTGCAGGCCCACCGGGCCCGGGACCGGCTGGCCGCCGCGTTCCTGCAGGCGCACGTGTCGGGCAGTCAGGAGTCGGGCTGCGCCGGGTACGCGAACCGGCTGGGCGCGTACGCCCGCGGCTCGCTGCGCAAGCGGGCGTCGGCGGAGGTCGGCAAGCACGTTCAGGACTGCACCCGCTGCACGGCCGCGTACCTGGAGCTGGCCGACATCAACCACAGTCTGCGGGCGGTGCTGCCCGGGGGCGCGCTGCTCTGGGTCGGCGCCGGCTGGTTCACGGCCGCGGTGGCCGCGGCCGGTGCCGGGGCCGCCGTCACGGGCGCGGTCGCCGGCGGTGCGGCCGCGGCGGGCGGCGGTACGGCGGCGGGCGGGTCGTCCGGTGGTGGCGGGGCGACTGCGGCGGCCGGGCAGGGGCTCGGCACGGCCGCGAAGGCCGGGATCGCCGCGGGCATCGCCATGGTGGCGGTGGCCGTCGCCGCGTACGCGCTCACCGGTTCGCCGGAGCCGACACCGCCGGTGGCCGCGCCGCCGCCGATCAGCGCGGTGCCGGACGCCCCGACGCCGGTGCCGCAGGCGGCCGCGCCGAAGCCGACGCCCGCCGCACCGACGTCGTCGCCGTCATCACCGTCGTCGTCCCAGTCGCCGTCGCAGATCCCGAGTCCGACGCCGAAGACCGGTTCGACGCCTTCGCAGTCGCCGAGACCGGAGCCGTCCGCCCCGCAGTCCCCGGCGCCGAGCCCGGAGCCGCCGGTCCAGGCGCCGTCGAGCCCGCCCCCGAGCCCCTCGCCGAGTCCGAGCACCAGCGCGGTCAGCCGGTTCTGGCTGGACGAGCTGCCGCTGAACCGCGGACACCGCACCCCGGGCACCCCGACCATCCGCGGCGCCGGGTCCGCCATGCAGCGGTCCGGGGCGTGGATGCAGGGCGACTTCTACCGGCACGTGCTGGCGGTCCAGGTGCCGTCCCGGGTGACCATCGACCTGAACCGCAGCTGCCGGTCGTTCGACGCCGTCGCCGGGCTGGACGACTTCGGGGTGACCTACGGGCGGGTGATCTTCGCGGTGCAGGGCGACAACGGTGAAGTGCTGTGGAGTTCCGGCGAGTTGTCCGCGAACGACGATCCGGTCGCGGTGCACGCCGAACTGGCCGGCCAGTCCTCGATCCGGCTGGTGGTGACCACGGCCCGCGGTTCCGTCCCGGTGATCGACCTGGCGGACTGGGCGCAGGCCAGTCTCAGCTGCTGACGGCCGGCAGCAGGGCGGCCCCGGCCGGGCCTCAGATCTGGCAGCTGCCGTCCGCGCAGGTCTCCCCGTCCGGGACGATCGGGGTGAGCTGCCGGGAGGTCTCGGCCTCGACCTGGCGCAGCACCTGGAGGAAGGTGTCGGCCTCCTGGCCGCCCTGGACGGCCCACTGGCCCTCGAAGACGAAGGTGGGGACGGCGGTGACGCCGATGGCGCGGGCCTCGGCGAGCTGCGCGAGCGTCTCGGCCTCGCCCTCGTCGCCGGCCAGGTAGGCGGCGGCGCGCTCGCGGTCGATGCCGGTCTCGGCGGCGAGGCCGGCCAGCGCCTCGACGTCGCCGACGTTCACGCCCTCGGAGAAGTGCGCCTTCAGCAGGCGCTCCTTGAGGGCGGCCTGCACGGCGGAGCCGTACTCGGTCTCGGCGAGGTGCAGCAGGCGGTGGGCGCGGAGGGTGTTGACCTCGAGCGCGGCGTCGAAGTCGTAGTCGATGCCGAGGGTCTTGCCGACCTCGGTGATCCGGGCGTCCATGGCGAGGGACTGCGGCCCGTAGCGCTCGGCGAGCCATTCGCGGTGCGGGCGGGCCTGCTCGGGGGCGTCGGGGACGAGCTGGTAGGGGCGGTAGACCACCTCGACGCCGTCCTTGCCCTCGAAGCGCTCGAGTGCCTGCTCGAAGCGCCGCTTGCCGACGTAGCACCAGGGGCAGGCGATGTCCGAGTAGATTTCGACCTTCATGGCGGGGCTGGCTCCTGTCGGGGTGGTTCGCAGCGGCCGGGTGGCCTCCAACAGGAAGATGAACGCTCAACCACCGGCGGTCATTCCTGGTCAGGCGTCCTCGGCGGGCGCCGGGACCACCAGCACGGGGCAGCCGGCGTGGTGCACGGCGGCGGTGCTGACCGAACCGAGCAGCAGCCGGGAGAAGCCGCCGTTGCCGCGGGTGCCGAGCACCAGGGTGTGCCGCCCGTCCGCGGCCCGGAGCAGCACGTCCACCACGTTGCCGAGCAGCACGTGCAGGGTGAGCGGCCCGGCGTACGGGCGGGGGCGGGCGGCCTGGACGGTGTCGACGGCGCGGCGCAGGCCGTCCGACATGCTCGCGGTGAGGCGCTGGACGCTCTCCTGGACCAGGTCGGCCATGCCCGGCGCCCAGCCGGTGGGCGAGGGGTTGACCACGGCGAGCACGTGCAGCGGCAGGTGGTGCGCCTCGGCCTCGGTCATCGCCCGGTCGAGCGCCCAGAGCGAGGCGTCGGAGCCGTCGCAGGCGTTGAGGATCGCGGCGCCGGGCGGCGGGGCCTCGGTGCTGACGGGGAGGGTCATGGCCCCGAAGCTATCCGGCGGACCGGCGCGGGCCGGGCAGGCACGCTCAGCGCTCCAGGGCGGTGCGGCGCGGGCCGGGCAGGCCGGTCCAGGCGGAGCCGGGGCGGTGCGGCGCGGGCCGGGCAGGCACGCTCAGCGCTCCAGGGCGGTGCGGCGCGGGCCGGGCAGGCCGGTCCAGGCGGAGCCGGGGCGGCGGGCGGCGAGGCGGCGCAGCCAGAGTTCGACGGCGATCAGCTCGCCGAGCGCGGCGAGGGTGGCGGGCGGGGCGTCCTGCGCGGGGTCGGTGGCGGTGGCGAGGGTCTTGCGGACGGCGGGGGTGTCGATCAGTCCGGCCTCGCCGAGCAGCGGGCGGTCGAGCAGTTCGGCGAGCGCGGGGGCGGCGGTCCGGATGCCGTTCCGGGCGGCGGTGTGCGGGTCGGGTCCGGTGGTGCGGCCCCAGTCGGCGGGCAGGTCGGTGCGGCCGGCGCCGGCCAGCACGGCGGCCAGCAGGGCGGGCCGGGCGCCGGGTTGCAGCCGGATCTCGTCGGGGAGCAGGCGGGCGGCGCGGACCACCTGGTTGTCGAGGAACGGCGCGTGCAGGCGCTGGCCGTGCTGTTCGGTGGCGTGCACCAGGGTGCGGTAGTGGGCGGCCTGCCGGTGCAGGGCGAGCCGGGCGCGGCGGGCGCCGGGCGGTTCGGTGGGGGCGCCGTCGCGGGCGGCGGTGCGCAGGTGCTGGGCGAGCGCGGCGAGGGGTTCGTCGGCCAGCAGGTGGGCGGCCGGGCCGGTCCGGTGCCAGGTCAGTTCGGCGGCCATCGCGCGGCCCATGGTGCCTGCCTCGCCCGGTTCGTGCCGGAGTCGCAGGCGCAGTGCGAGGTCGTCGAGGGCGTCGGCGTAGCGGGTGCGGGCGAGGCGGCGGGCGGCGCGCAGCACGGTGACGGGGGTGTGCAGGGTGGCGGTGAGGGTGCCGGCGGTGGCGCGGTCGGCGCCGGCCAGGGCGGCGATCGGGGGGAGCAGGTGGAGCGGGCGGCCGGCCCGGATCAGGTCGGCGAGTCGGGCGGGGTGGCCGTCGAGGACCTGCCGGGCGCCGTGGCCGGTGAGGTGGTCGGCGCCGCCGGCCCGGTGCGCGGCGGTGTGCCGGGCGGCGACCAGCAGTGCGGGGCCGGGTTCGTCGGTGAGCGGGCCGCCGGGCCCGTCCAGTCCGGCGTACGGGAGGACGGGCGGGACGACGAGGTGGCGCAGTCGGGGTGCGTGCACGGCGAGCGCGAGGCCGTCGGCGTCGCCGAGGGTGACGGCCGGGAGCGTCTCGGGTTCGGGCCGTTCGCCGGCGCCGCCGCGGGCCCAGGAGCCCCGGACGGCGCCGGTGCGGGCGGCGGGCCGTTCGAGCGCGGCGCCGGGGTGCGGGCAGGTGGTCAGCGGGACGGCGGCGGCGAGCAGCGCGACGGTGGCGGACGCGGTGCCGTAGGACAGGTCGACGCCGAGCCGGGGCCGGTCGCCGGGGGCGGTGGCGCGGACCCGGCAGCGGACGGCTTCCAGCAGGGCGCGGGTGAGTTCGCGGACGGCGGGCGCCTCGGCCCGGGCCTCGGCGGGCTCGTCGGGGTGCGCGGTGTGGTGGGCGCGGCCGCCGCGGATGCCGAGGGCGTGGCCGGGCGGCACCCGGCGGACGCCCCGGAAGGGGGTGCGGTCGCCGAGCGCCTCGGGTGTCTCGGGGGTGGCGAGGCGGGCGGCCAGGTGGCCGGCGTCCAGGGGTGCGCCCACCAAGTCGGCCAGCGGCAGTGCGGCGGTGGCGTAGGCGGTGCCGCCGGCGAACGGGGTGTGGAAGACCGGCTGGACGCCGGCCAGGTCGGTGAGCAGCACGGTGGAGCGGGTGCCGGCCCGCAGCACGACGGTGTAGCTGCCGGGCCAGTGGGTGAGGTGGCGCAGCGCGCCGCCGCGGGCGGCGGCCAGGCCGTCGGCGAGTTCGCGGTCGGTGGCGCCGCAGCGGCCGGCGACGGCGAGGCGCAGGGTGGCGGGGGTGTCCTGGTCGGCGCGGTCGGTGGGGTCGCGCGGGTCGAGTCCGCCGCGGACCGTGGCGGGGGCGCCGGGGCGGAGCACGGCGAGGCGCAGTTCGTCGGGGCGCCAGTCGCCGACGGCCCAGAGCGGGTCGGGGCCGCTCCAGAGCAGGGTGCCGGCGATCGGCCGGACCGCGGCGAGCGCCGGGTCGGCGGTCGGGCCGCTCCAGCCGGTGAGCCACCGCATCGCGCCTCCGTGGTGCCTCGGCGCGCGGCGAACATCCGATGATGTGTGGGGAATTGGCGCACCGTCAGGAGTAATCGTGCCACTGGCGCGACGAAATCGGGCCAGGCTTGCGCGGCGGGGCGCACGGACCGGGCCACCCCCTCCGGGGCCCGGGCCGTGCGGGTCCTCGAACTCCCGCCCGGGGAACGGCCGGTGGCCGGACAGCACGGCGCGAAAGTGGTCCGTGGACGCTGCGAAAGCGGCCGAGTTTGGCCGAAAGGCATCGCACGAGCCGGGAGGGCATCCGCATGCCCTCCCGGACGCGCCGCTGCCCGCGGGGATTGAGGCAGCGTTTCCCCCGGCCCGCCGGGTCCTCGACGGCGGGCCGATCCACAGGCACCAGCGAATCGCCCACCTGCCGATGCGGCCAGGGAGCACGGATGGCGCACACGGGCACGGGACGGGAGCACGGTTGTGCGGCAGGTACCGGCCCCTCGCTCCGGGGGCGTCAGGTCGGCGAGCGTGGCATCAGCGCGTTCCCGCCAACCGGAATGCGACCTCTTAACCGTGGGAACGCGGGCGACTACGCTAGGTGCAAGCAGTCCGGTGGCGTGCTGCTGCCGTCGCGACTCGCCGCCATCCGCGCACGACGTCGCCAGGGGGTGCCACCGCCACCATGACCGTCAGCTCACGAGGGCCGAACGACCGGCTCGGCGCCCTCCTCGCGCTCGCCCAGATCAGCAACGCCGGGCTCGCCCGCCGGGTCAACGACCTCGGCGCGCAGCGCGGCCTGACCCTGCGCTACGACAAGACCTCGGTGGCCCGCTGGGTGACCAAGGGAATGGTGCCGCAGCGCCCGGTGCCGCACCTGATCGCCACTGCGCTCGGCAACAAGCTCGGCCGCCCGGTGCCGCTGGAGGAGATCGGCCTCGCCGACTCGCACCCCACGCCCGAACTCGGCCTGGAATTCCCGCGCGAAGTCCCCGAGGCGGTCCGCTCCGCCACCGAGCTCTGGCGCGTCGACCTGGACCTGCGGCGCGGCCCCGGCGGCGGCCGGTGGAGCGACAGCCTGGCCGGCACCTTCTCGGTCGCCGCGTACGCCACCCCCGTCTCCCGCTGGCTGATCACGCCCGCCGACGGTTCGGTGGCCCGGGAGTCCGCCCCCGACCTGTCCGGCTACCGGGCCGGGCACGCGGACGCCACCAAACTCCGCGAGGCCGCCCAGGAGGCCCGCCGCTGGGACTCCAAGTACGGCGGCGGCGACTGGCGTTCCTCGATGGTCCCGGAGTGCCTGCGGGTGGAGGCCGCCCCACTGCTGCTCGCCTCGTACAGCGACGCGGTGGGCCGGGCGCTGTTCGGCGCCACCGCCGAACTGACCAGGCTGGCCGGGTGGATGGCCTTCGACACCGGCCAGCACGAGGCCGCCCAGCGCTACTACATCCAGGCGCTGCGCCTGGCCCGGGCCGCCGGCGACGTGCCGCTCGGCGGGTACGTGCTGGCCTCGATGAGCCTGCAGGCGTCCTACCGTTCCTTCCCCGACGAGGCCGTCGACCTCGCCCAGGCCGCCCTGGAACGCAACCGGGGCCTGGCCACGGCGCGCACCATGAGCTTCTTCCACCTGGTCGAGGCCCGCGCCCACGCCAAAGCCGGCAACGCCCCCGCCTGCAGCACCGCGCTGTCCGCCGCCGAAGCCGCCCTGGACCGGGCCCGCCCCGGCGACCACGACCCGACCTGGATCGACTTCTACGCCTACGACCGCCTCGCCGCCGACGCCGCCGAGTGCTTCCGCGACCTCGGAGTGCCGTCCAAGGTCCGGCACTTCACCCGCGAGGCGCTGGCCCGCCCGACCGAGGGCTTCGTCCGCTCGCACGGCCTGCGGCTGATCGTCTCCGCGATGGCCGAGGCCGAGGCCGGCGACCTGGACGCCGCCGTCGCCGCCGGCGAACGCGCCGTCGAGGTCGCCGGGCGGATCTCCTCGCACCGCAGCCGCGAGTACGTCGTCGAGCTGCTGCGGCGCCTGGAGCCCTACCAGAACGAGCAGCGGGTCAAGGAGCTCACCGAACGCGCCCGTCTGGTCCTCACCAGCGGCTGAAGGGCACGGGTTTGAAGCACGACGTCCAGGTCCTGGTGGTCGGCGGCGGCATCGTCGGCCTGTCCACCGCGTACGCGCTCACCCGGGCCGGCACCTCCGTCATGGTGCTGGAGAAGGAGAGCGCCCTCGCCACCCACCAGACCGGACGCAACAGCGGCGTCATCCACAGCGGCGTCTACTACCGGCCCGGCTCGCTGAAGGCCCGCTACGCCACCGAAGGCGCCCGCGAGATGGTCGAGTTCTGCCGCGAGCAGGGCGTCGCCCACGAAGTCACCGGCAAACTCGTCGTCGCCACCGACCCGTCCGAACTCCCCCGCCTCGCCGCCCTCGCCGAACGCGGCCGGGCCAACGGCATCCCGCTGCGAGAACTCGACCCGGCCGGCATCCGCGAACACGAACCCGAGGTCACCGGCATCGCCGGCCTGCACCTCGCCACCACCGGCATCTGCGACTTCACCGCCGTGGCCCGCCGGTACGCCGCCCTCGCCGGCGAACGCGGCGCCGAACTGCGGCTCGCCACCCCCGTCCTGGACATCGCCCGGCGCGCCGACGGGGTCACCGTCACCACGCCCACCGGCGAAATCCGCTGCGCGGTGCTGGTCAACTGCGCCGGACTGCACAGCGACCGGATCGCCCGGCTGGCCGGCGACGACCCCGGCCTGCGGATCGTCCCGTTCCGCGGCGAGTACTACGAACTCACGCCCGCCCGCCGGTCGTTGGTCCGCGGCCTGGTCTACCCCGTCCCCGACCCGGCGTTCCCGTTCCTCGGCGTCCACCTCACCCGAGGCATCCACGGCGACGTCCACGTCGGCCCGAACGCCGTCCCCGCGCTGGCCCGGGAAGGCTACGACTGGCACACCATCAGCCTCCGCGACCTGGCCGGGACGGTCCGCTTCCCCGGCGCCTGGACGATCGCCCGCCGGCACTGGCGCTACGAACTCGGCGAACTCCACCGCTCCCTCTCCAAACGCGCCTTCACCACCGCCGTCCGCCGCCTCCTCCCCACCATCACCGAATCCGACCTCCGCCCCGCCCCCGCCGGCGTCCGCGCCCAGGCCGTCGCCCGCGACGGCACCCTCCTCGACGACTTCGCCTTCGCCGGCACCGGCCGCCTCGTCCACGTCCTCAACGCACCCTCGCCGGCGGCGACGGCGTCACTGGCGATCGGGCGGGAGGTGGCCCGCCGGGCCATGGCCGCACTGGGGTGAGAGAAGCAGGCGGGTGAACGCGAGCTGGCGGGCGCGAAACCAGGGGCGCTGGGAATGCGCGACAAGCGCAAACCCGTCCGTAAGGTCGCGAACACGTGCAAGTGATGGTCCTGCGTCGCGATCTTGAGGTTGGGCGCCTTCCGCTGCGCGCAGTTCCGCCCCCTCGGCTTCGCCTGGGGGTACCCCCAGCGCCCCCGGGTTCGCACCCGCACGTGCCCGATCACCCGATTTTCGAGCTCCCGTAGACTCGTGTGATTGTGACTTCCTCCGCCCCCAGCCCCCAGTTGCCCGCGTCGGCCCGGCTGTCCGCCGCCCCGGCGGCGTACCCCGCGCCGATGTACCCGCACAAGGCCACCGAGGCCCAGCACCGTGAGCAGCGGATCCGCAGTTTCCAGCCGCGTCGTGGTCGGATGACCAAGGCGCAGGCGGGTGCGCTGGACCGTGGCTGGGAGCGTTTCGGCCACGCCATCGACGGCACCCCGATGGACCTGCCGGCGATGTTCGACGGCCGTCCGGTGACGCTGGAGATCGGCTTCGGGATGGGCGACACCACGGCCGCGATGGCGGCGGCCGACCCCACGTCCGGGATCCTCGCGGCGGACGTCCACACCCCGGGCCACGGCAACCTGCTGCAGTTCCTGGAGCGCGACGGTTCGGAGAACGTCCGCCTCGCGGCGGGCGACGCGGTCATCCTGCTGCGCGACATGCTGCCGGACGCGTCGCTGGCGGGCCTGCGGGTGTACTTCCCGGACCCGTGGCCGAAGCCGAAGCACCACAAGCGCCGACTGATCCAGGAGTCGTTCCTGGAGCTGGTGCTGCCCCGCCTCGCCCCGGGCGCGCTGGTGCACTGCGCGACCGACTGGGAGCCGTACGCCGAGCAGATGCTGGCCGTACTGGAGGCCTCGCCGGAGCTGGAGAACCTGCACCCGGAGGGCGACGGTTCGCCGTGGCTGGAGCCGGACGAGCACCCCGCGGGCACCGTCCCGGGCTACGCGCCGCGCCCCGACTGGCGTCCGGTGACCAAGTTCGAACGGGCCGGCCTGGCCAAGGGCCACGCGGTGCACGACATCCTGTTCCGCCGCCGCTGATTCGCTGCGCCGCACGCCGAATCGTCCCTGCGCGGGACAGCGACGGGCGGCGCGCGCGTTCTCGCGGGGGACGTTCCGGGTAGAACAACGCCGAAGCGGCGTCCGCCGCTTCGCCTTGCTGACGGTCTGTCACCCCGGCCGTACGGATTGTGCTCCCCACTCCCGCCGGAGTGGAGGATTCGCCTACGCTTCTGCAGGTGAGCAGTCCGCCCGGCGGCAAGGCCTCCCCCAGCCTGCCTGTAGGGGTCGCCGCCATGGCCGCCGATCTGCCGCCTTCCCGGGACGGCGCTCGGGCGTTCCCGGAGTCGGGGGCGCACCGGGTGCGGGTGTACCTGTCGGCGGTGGGGCGGATCCCGGGGCAGCGTGGTGGCCGGGTGATCCGGGTCGCGCCGTCGGTGGTGCGCCGGTTGTGGCCGATGCGGCGGCCGGCCGCGTCCTCGGCGGTGGCGGCGCTGGCGCTGGCCGGGTCCGGGGTGCTGATCCTGCATCTGGTGCAGCGTCAGACGGGGACGGCCGGGTTGCTGGTGGGTCTCGGGCTGGCGTTGCTGCCGTTGCCGTTCGTACTGGGGGCGCTGGCGTGGCTGAACCAGACCGCGCGGGTGCCGATCCGGCACACCCTGTTCTGCCTGGCCTGGGGGGCCTGCGCGGCGACCACGGTGGCGATCATGGCGAACGGCTGGGCGAGCGACTTCCTGATCGCCCACCGGGGCGCGCGCGGGGAGACCTGGGGCGCGGAGTTCGCGACGCCGCTGATCGAAGAGGTGGCGAAGAGCTCGGCGCTGCTGATGCTGCTGCTGCCGTTGCGGCGGCGGCACCACTGCGAACCGGGCCGCCCGTGCGGACGGCTGCGACGCCTGCTGCGGCACCGGCACGACGACCCCGAGCGGGCGGTGGCACTGTTCCGGCCCGCGCCGGCCTGGCGACTGCGGGCCCGCTCGCACCCGCGCACCCTGGCGGCGGGGGCGGTCCTGGGCGGGGTCACGGCGTCCGGCTTCGCGTTCACCGAGAACGCGCTCTACCTGGGGCGGGCGTTCACTGCGGACCGGCAGGCCCGGCTGGACGCGATCGGCCTGGGCCGCCCACCGAGCCTGCGGGACTTCGACGGGACGGTGCACACCTTCGTCCTGCGGGCCCTGCTGTCACCGTTCGCGCATCCGCTGTTCACCGCGCTGGCCGGCATAGGCCTCGCGGTGACGCTGACCACCGGCCGCCGCTGGGCGGCCCGGCTCGGCGCCCCTGCGGGCCTGCTGCTGGCGATGGGCCTGCACGGGGTGTGGAACGCGGCGGCCGGACTGGGCACCGACGGCTTCCTGCTGGTGTACGGCCTGGTGATGGTGCCGTGCTTCGCGGCGCTGGTCTGCTTCGCGGTGTGGGCGCAGACCCGCCGCACCCGCCAGCCGGCCGGTCCCGGCCGACCAGCGCGGTGACCTGCGCGGGTGCCTGCGGAGAACGGATTTCCTTTTCTCGCAGGAGTCACGTAGAGTCGTGTTCACCGACGCGGGGTGGAGCAGCTCGGTAGCTCGCTGGGCTCATAACCCAGAGGTCGCAGGTTCAAATCCTGTCCCCGCTACTCAGTAGCAAACGAAGGCCCGGAGGCATCGCCTCCGGGCCTTCGTCGTGCCTGCCGTGAATTGCCCGGCAAATTAATCCGTTGCCCGCCCCGACAGTGGTGCCTACGCTGGCGGCACACTGAAAGGAGGTGATCCTGAGTTGAGTTCCTTCAGGATGCGTGAGGTGGCTGCTCGCTAGAGCCGCCCCTGCCTGCGCAGCGGTGAGGCCCCACTGGCCTCCGGCTCAGGCTAATTCCCAGCAGTCACCCGGCCCGTGGGCTCACCGGTACATCCCCGGTGCCTCGACCGCCGCCCCCGCCCAGCGGGGCCCGGCCCGAGGAGCAGCCCACGGGCCGTCTGCGTTCTCCGGGCCGGCCGCTGTGGCAACCACGGTGAGTACAAGGCCGACATGGCCCACGGTTCACCGTCCACGGCACAGCCGGTCACCGTGGCGACGACCCGCCTGCGTTCCCCGGCCGTTCGGGTCTCTCATGGGCGCTTCGCCGGGAAGCCGTGGCGGCGGGCCAGGGTGGTGACGGCGAGGACGGGGAGGAGGAGGGCGAGGGCGAACCAGGGGAAGGCGTTGGGGCCGGAGAGGGTGAGGAGGAGGCCGCCGACGGCGCCGCCGAGGCCCATGGCGGTGTTCCAGGTGGCGACCAGGAGGGTTTGGGCGCGGTCGCCGCCCGCGTCGGCGGCGGCGGTCTGGAAGAGCGGGGGGACGGCGCCCCAGCCGAGGCCCCAGAGGGCGGCGGCGAGCAGGACGAGGGGGGCGGCGGGTGTGGGCAGCAGCAGGAGTCCGAGGGCGGCGAGGACGGCGGCGGTGGCGGCGAGGGTGAGGTGGCGCAGTCGGCGGTCGACGAGGGCGCCGGTGATGGCGAGTCCGGCGACCGAGGTGATGCCGAGGACCAGCAGGACCAGGTCGCGGCGGTCGGCCATGCCGTAGTGGTCGAGGAGTGCGGCGATGTAGGTGTAGAGCACGTTGTGGGCGAGGACGAACGCGGCGACCACGAACAGCACGGGCCGGACGCCGGGCAGGCGCAGCGCCGCGAGGAGGGGTTCGGCCCGTCCGGTGCGCCGGCCGGGGGCGTCGGGGACGGCGGCGGCAAGCCAGAGCAGCAGGGCGGCGGCCAGTACGGCGACGAGTCCGAAGGTGGGGCGCCAGCCGATCAGTCGGCCGGACCAGGTGCCGAGCGGGATGCCGAGGGAGAGTGCGAGCGGGACGCCGATGCCGGTGACGGCGATCGCCCGTCCGTGCAGGTGCGGTGGGCTCAGGCGGCGGGCGTAGCCGACGAGTTCGGACCAGATCGCGGCGACGGCGACGCCGGCGGCGATCCGGGCGGCCATGGTGAGGGGGTAGGACGGGGAGAGCGCGGTGACGGCGTTGGCGATCAGCAGGACGGCGACGGCGGCGAGTACCAGGCGTTTGCGGGACCAGCGGGCGGTGGCCCGGGCGAGCGGGATCGCGGAGAGTCCGGTGGCGAGGGCGTAGCCGGTGAGCGACTGGCCCATCGCGGATTCGCCGACCCGCAGGTCGTGGGCCATTTCGGGGAGGACGCCGGCGGGCAGCGCCTCGGTGACGATGCCCAGGAAGGCGGCGGTGGCGAGGGCCAGCAGCGGGGACCAGCGCAGGCCTTGGCGCGGGGTCAAAGTGGTTGTGCCGATGGGCAGTTCGGTGTGGGTCGCGGTCATGCCGCTATCCTCGAACCCTCACATCGGTGTGAAGGTCAAGTCCTTTCCGGCGGACGGGAGACGCGGATGCGGATCGGCGAACTGGCGGGCCGGGCGGGGGCCTCGCCCCGGCTGCTGCGCTACTACGAGGAGCAGGGCCTGTTGAAGCCGGAGCGTTCGGCGAACGGCTACCGGGAGTACGACGAGGCGCTGGTGGAACGCGTCCGGCAGATCCGTTCGCTGCTGGACTCGGGGCTGTCCACCCGCACCATCCGGGACGTGCTGCCCTGCCTGACCAGCGGCCAGTACCACGTCCGGGGCGCCACCCCGGAGACGCTGGCGGCGCTGGAGCACGAGCACCGGCAGCTCACCGAGCGGGTGGAGTGCCTGTCCCGCAGCCGGGACGCGGTGGGCGCCTACCTGCGGGCGGTGCGCTCGCTGCGGGACGCGCCCGCCCCGGCCGACTCCTGCTGAGGGGCGGTCACCGGGCCGGGGTCAGGGCCAGGATGCGGTGGGGCGGGGTGGTGGTCAGGACGCGGCTGGCGATCCGGTGGTGGCGGAGGGCGGCGCGGAGCTCGGTGAGGTGCGGGCTGAGGCTGCCGGTGTGGTCGTAGAGCGGGAAGATCCGGACTTCGCCGTCGGGGGCGGTGACCCGGGCGAGTTCGCGCAGGGCGCGGAACTGGTCGGCGGGGGTGAACAGCGCCGGGTAGGCGAACAGCAGGTAGGAGCTGAGGGTGAGGGCGAAGCTGCCGTCGGCGAACGGGAGTCGGGGCAGCGCCGCGGCCACGTAGTGCCCGGGGTGGGCGGCGGCGTCGGCGGCGAACAGGCGGCGGGCCCGCTCCCAGCTGCGCAGGTACTTGTCGGGGCGGCGCCGGCCGTGCCGGCCGCGGGGAAGGTGGTGGGCCGGGTCGCGGCGGATGGCGCCGGCCATGGTGTCGTGGCCGACGGCGGCCAGTTCGGCGAGCCGGCGGGTGCCGAGCGCGTAGCCGGGGTCGACGGCGACCACCTCGCAGCCCAGCGTCCGGGCCTCGGCGGCGAACGCGGCGGCGCCGCCTGGGCAGTCCAGCAGCGGGCCGGGCAGGCGGCTCAGGTCGGCGCGGGTGAGGCCGAGGTAGGCGCAGTACTCGTCGAGCGGCCGGGAGGTGATCAGCACGGTCCCGGCGGCCGGCGCGCGGCGGTGCCCGGGGCGGTCTACGGGGCGGGCGCTGCTGACCGGGCACATCGGCGGTCCTCCGTCCCTCCGGACGTTCGACGGACCCGGGGTGCGGCCCGGGCCCGCAGTCATCCGACCACGGGCCCGGGGGGTGGTGCATGTTCAGCGGCGCACGGTCAGCGGTCGGCCAGCAGGCCGCGGGCGGCGAGCCGGTTGGCGCCGTTGAGGGCGCGGACCAGCTGCGGGGTGATCAGGACGAACAGCAGGCCGAGCAGGCTGACGGCGCCGATCTGGTACGGCGAGACGAGCTCGTAGGTGTGCTGGACGCCGTTCGAATCCGTCCAGTCGGCGACCCGGTAGCCGTTCCAGTCGGTGTAGTGGGGCCACACCCACTGGTAGGCGGGGAACAGCAGCAGCGCCCAGCCGACGACGAAGAAGACCAGCGAGACCGTGAAGCTGAAGACCGCCCAGGGGAACATGACGAACTGGTACAGCGCGCCCCGCCAGCCCGCCCCGTCGCCGAGCCGGGCGGTGATCAGGCCCCAGACGCCCTCCCGCTGGACCTTCACCGGGGCCGGGGCGGGCAGGTCGAGGCCGAGCAGAGTGCGTATCCGGTGGCGTTCGAGGGCGCCGAAGCCGCGGCCGGTGATGGTCACCAGGGCGAGCACGGGCAGGCCGAGCGCGGTGACGGCGAGCCCGATACCGGAGCTGAACAGCGCGATGACGAGGGAGAAGCCGAGTACGGCGATCGGGAGGCCGCTGAGCGCGAAGCCGAGCTCCCGGAAGGCGGCCCGGGAGAACGGGGCGCGCCAGAACCCGGGCCGGGTGGAGTGGTCGCCGGTGGAGGCACGGTACGCAGCGGTGGACATCCGCGGTCCTTCGGGTGGTCGGGGCGGTGCCGCCGGTCGGCGGCGTGGGCACTACTCCAAGGTGCCGTACCGGGCCGGGGTTCCGGAATGAGGTCTGCTTCCCGATCGATGGTGGGGTTAACCCCCGGGTCGCAGGGCGGGGGCGGCGAGTTGGACGGCCCGCCACTCGGGGGCGAGCAGCGAGTACTGGAGTGCGTCGTGCCAGCTGCCGTCCCAGTGCGACTCGGCGCGGATCCGGCCCTCGTACCGGAAGCCGGCCCTGGTCAGCACCCGGGCGGCGGCCGGGTTGTCGGGGTCGGTGCGGGCGAACAGCCGGTGCAGGCCGAGGGTGTCGAAGCCGAGCGCGCACAGCAGCGCGGTGACCTCCCCCGCGTAGCCGCGGCCCCAGGTGTCGTGACGCAGTACGCAGCCGAGCTGGGCGGCGTGTTCGCCGTCGCGGGTGAGGGCGCCCTGGCCAATCGGTTCGCCCGCCGGGTCGTCGACGGCCAGCCGGTAGTGCTGCCGCGGCTCGGCCTCGGCCTCGTCGAGGTAGAGCTCGATCTGGTCGGCGCATTCCTCGAAGTCGGCCGCGTCGAACGGGAGATGCCGGATCACCCGGGGGTCGCCGTGGAGGGCGTGCAGCGCGGCGACTTCCTCCGGGGTGTGGTGGTACTCCCGCAGCGTGAGCCGGGGGCCGGTCAACCGGACGGTCTGCATGGGACTCGACCCTACCGGTCGGCCCCGCGCGGACCGGTTAACGTACCGGGGTGGACGACGAAGACCTGCACCTGCTCCCCCGTACCCGTGCCGCCGACCTGCTGGACTGGGCGGCCGAGGAGGGTTTGGAGGCGGTACCCGAACCGGCGGTGCGGACCGTACTGACCCTGCTGGAGCTGGGCGGCGCCCGGCTGCACGACGGTTTCCCGGAGCTGTCCTCGCCGGTGCTGGAGCACCTGCTGTACGAGCAGCTGCACCTGTACGTCCAGCCGGACGGCGACGCCTGGGCGTACCCGGCGGCGGTGCGGCTGCTGATCGAACGTCAGCGGGCGGCGCGGCGGCTGAACGCCAAGCGGCTGGAGAAGCTGCGCGAGGAGGCCGACTGGCAGGGCCAGGTGCTGGTGGACTCGCTGCTGCGCCGGTCCGACCTGCTGACCTGGCCGCGCCTGTACACGCTGCTGCTGCGCGCGGACGGCGTGCCGGTGGACGACCTCGACCAAGTGCGGGGCTGGCTGGAGGACTTCCGGGCGCTGGACGTCGAGGAGCGCTTCGCCGCGTACGAGCGGGTGCCGGGGGTGGATCCGGACGGTGGCTGGGGCCCGGAGCGGGCGCTGCTGGTCGGGGTGTCCACGGACGGGGCGCGCCGGCTGCTGGAGCACGGGCTGATGCAGCGCAGCTACCGCAACCTGGCCGAGCTGAACGCCCGGGGCCTGCCGATGCCGGACGAGCTCTCCGGGGAGTTCGAGGACTTCGAGGAGGCGGTGGCGCAGGCCGCGATCGACCTGTGCGGCGAGTGGACGGTGCCCGGGCTGGCCCGGCTGCTGCTGGAGGAGTACCCGGAGCTGGCCCCCGAGGTGTACTGAGGGTTTCGGCCCGCCGGGTCCACCGATCGGAGGACCCCGGAATCGTCCTGATGATCCATCGGTCCTGGCCGTCCGGACGATCCGCGGGGCGGGGCCGCCGGGCCAGGGTGGAGCCATGGACATCGTGACTCCGGCCGGCGCCACCTCCGTCGGCCTGCGCCCGTCGTTCCGTCGGATCGCCGCGCAGGCCGCCGCGCTCTGGTCGGCCGTCTTCGCCCTGGTGCACCTGTACTGGCTGCTGGGCGGCCGGGCCGGTCTGCCGGGCGGGCTGTCGGTGCTGGACAACACGCCGCTGCTGGTGATCGACATCATCGCGATACCGCTGTGCGCGGTGGCCGCGGCGCTGGCCCTGGCGCTGATACGGCCCTGGGGCGAGCGGCTGCCGGCCCGCGGGCTGCTGTGGGCAGCCCGGGGCACGGCGGTGCTGCTGATCGTGCACGCCGCGCCCTCCGTGCCGGACTGGCTGGCGCTGGCGGCGGGTCACCGCTCGGTGGCGGAGCTGGACGCGATGGCCCGCTTCGCGACCGTGCTGTACGAGCCGTTCTTCCTAGCCGGCGGGCTGCTGTTCGGCTGCGCGGTGTTCGGCCGTCGGCTCCTGCCCGAGCGCGGCGGCCGTCGATGAGCGGAAGAACTACGGCTGCAGGCCGCGCTGCTGGAGCCAGGGCAGCGGGTCGATCGGGGCGCCGCCGCCGGGGCGGACCTCCAGGTGGAGGTGCGGGCCGGTGACGTTGCCGGTGGCGCCGACCGCGCCGAGCACGGTGCCGGGGGCGACCTGGCCGGAGGCGGTGGCGATCCGGGAGAGGTGGCAGTACCAGAGTTCGGTGCCGTCGGGCAGGGTCTGGATGACCCGGTAGCCGTAGGGGCCGGACCAGCCCGCCGAGGTGACGGTGCCTCCGGCGACGGCGGCGACGGGGGTGCCGGTGCGGGCGGCGAAGTCCAGGCCGGTGTGCAGGTGCGCCCAGTGCGCGCCGGACTGGGCGAAGTGCGCGGTCAGCTGGTAGCCGGCCACCGGCAGGGTGTGCGCGGCCTGCTCGGCCTCGGCCTGCTGGGCGGCCCGCTTGGCCTCGGCCTCCTGCGCGGCGGCCAGCCGGGCGGATTCGTCGGCGGCGGTGCGCTGGCCGTCGGCCTGCTGCTGGATGCGGGCGGCGAGGGCGAGCCCGGGGTCGCCTGCGAGGAGGCCGTCGGAGGCTTCGTCCGCGGCTGTGACGGGCACCGGGGCGGCGGCCTGCGCGGGGGCGGCGCCGAGTGCGGTGGCGCCGAGCGCGGCGGTCATCGCGGTGACGCCCAGCAGGGGCGCGCCGGCGCGGGACTGACGGGGCAGCCGGTGCCGGGCGGCTTCCGGCTCGACCGGGTGGTCGAGCAACTGGGTGCCGGTGCTCTCGGTGTAGGTCGACGCCACGGGGGCGTGCTCCTTCCTTCCCTGCCGCCGACCGGGTTAGCTGACGGGTTCGGAGGTGGAAGGTCTCCTACGGTCGGGCCCAGGGCCGTCCCGATTCACCCCGGTGGAAACGTGGTTCCCCGGCTCCTGGGACGCCCCGAAGGGTGTGCCCAAGTGGATTAGGCGTGGCGCACGGTGCCGCATGGTTACGGCGTTGCCGACCGCGCTGCGTTATCAAACGTTAATCCTATGGACCCCATGATTCCAAGCCGCTACCACGAGACAGCGAAGATTTCCTGACGCCCTATGGGTGATTTGTGACGGTTCACCAGAGCCAACCTGACGGATTGTGACCGAGCGGTTGAGTATCCGTACTCACGCCACGCCTCCGGGCCGGCGCGACCCTGATGCCATGACCGCAACCGTGCCGCACCGGACCACCGCCGCCTACTTCGCCCAGGCCGCCGTCTCCTTCGGACTGGCCACCGCCGCGCTCTCGCTCGGGATCGCCTACCTGCCGGTGAGCGCCTGGATGCGCGCCTTCCTCGCCGTCGGGCTGCTGTACGAGATCACTTCCGCGTTCACGCTGGCCAAGGTGATCCGGGACCGCCAGGACGAGGGCGCGATCACCAGCCGGGTGGACCAGGCCCGGCTGGACAAGCTGCTCGCCGAGCACGACCCGTTCAAGGTGGAGGGGATCTGACCGATCCGGCCGGCCTCCACGGCTTGACGGCTAAGGCTATTAGCCTTAGCTTTATGGCTATCGGCAGTCGGCCGGGCCTCCAGCGCCCGGCGCACCGCAACGCCCGCCCAGGAGGCCCGCGATGAACAGCACCCTCGGCACCACCCGGTACGTCGACGTCCCCGGCGGCCGGATCGCCTACGACGACACCCCCGGCACCGGCGTCCCGGTCGTCCTGCTGCCCGGCATGCTCGACAAGCGCGCCACCTACCGGCACCTCGCACCGCTGCTGACCGCCGCCGGGCACCGGGTGATCACCATGGACCTGCGCGGCCTCGGCGAGTCCTCCACCGGGTTCACCGACTACTCCCCCGCCGCGATCGCCGACGACCTGGTCGCCCTGCTCGACCACCTCGACCTGCGCGGCGCCGTCCTGGCCGGCAACTCCTACACCGGCGCCACCGTGGTCCGCGCGGCCGAGCTCGCCCCCGGGCGGACCGCCGGGGTGGTGCTGATCGACGCCTTCATCGAGAACCTCCCGCTGAACGCCTTCCAGAAGGCCCTGTTCGGCCTGGCCGCCCCGCTGGTCACCGCGTTCCCCGGCCTGTGGAGCTCGATGCAGAAGTTCTACTACCCGACCGCGCGGCCCGCCGACTTCGACGCCTACCGGGCCGGCCTCGCCGAGATGCTGCGCGAGCCCGCCCGGAAGGCCGCGCTGCGCGGCTACCTCACGGGAGACTCCGCGCCGGTCGGCTGGTGCGAGGCCGTCGACGTGCCCGCGCTGGTGCTGATGGGCAGCAAGGACCCCGATTTCCCGAACCCCGAGCTGATCGCCGACCGGCAGGCCGCCGCGCTGCGCGGCCGTAAGGTGATGATCGAGAACGGCGGCCACTACCCGATGGCCGGCTACCCCCAGGCCGTCGCCGACGCCCTGCTCCCTTTCCTGAACGAGCTGAACGAGGTCGCCCGCTGATGGCCCGCGCCGGACTCTCCCCCACCGCGGTGGTGGACCACGCCCTCGACCTGATCGACGCCCAGGGCGCCGAGACGCTCACCCTGGCCGCCGTCGCCGCCAAGGCGGGGGTCGCCACCCCGTCGCTGTACAAGCACGTCCCCGGGGGCCTGGCCGAGCTGCGGCGCCTGGTCGCCGTCCGCACCCTCGACGACCTGACCGACCACCTGGCCGCCGCCGTCCTCGGCCACTCCCGCGACGAGGCGGTCGCCGCCCTGCTCGCCGCGTACGCCGGGTACGCCACCCGGTTCCCCCGTCGCTACGCCGCGCTGCCGCAGGCGCCCGAGCCCGACCCGGAGCTCATGGCGGCGGGCGAGCGGCTGGTGAACGTGCTGTTCGCCGTCCTGCGCGGGTACGGCCTGGAGGGCTCCGAGGCGGTGCACGCCGCGCGCACCCTGCGGGCCATGGCCCACGGGTACGCCTCGTTGACCACGGCGGGGGCGTTCCAGCTCGCCGAGGGGCCGGACGTGACGCTGGAGCGGCTGACCGACGTGCTGGTCGACGGCCTCGGCCACTGGCCGGGCGGACGCGGCGCGTGACCTGACGGGGGCCTGGCGCGTTCTACCCGATATGAAGAAGCGCAGCCTGCTCGCCTTTGCCTCGCTCGCCGTCGGCGTGGTCGCCTCGCTCACCGCGCCCAGCGCGCACGCCGGCCCCGAGCACACGGGCGGCACCACCCCGCACACCGACACCCTCTCCGCCCCGGACCGGCCGATCGCCGAGGAGGTCCAGGAGGACGGTTCACCGGCCTGACGGCGCCTCCCGCCTGCGCGTGGGCCCCCGCGCGCCCCTCCACACCATTTCGCAACCGGTTCCCCACGGATCCGACACCACTGGTGCGTAACACTGTCCTTCGGTCGGGAAGTCATACCGCGTGAAGACCTTCACGGGTGACCGACAAGCACGGAGGACAGCACACATGCCGCAGGTGACTCAGCGCATCGAGCACGGCACGGGACTGATCCCCGCCCCCCGCGCCACCTCTGACGGGTCGGCGGCCGGGACGCGGTCCGACGCGCTGCCGCAGCCGGAGGGCTGGGGCGCGACGCTCGCCCGCTGCTTCGCGGTGGCCCGGTCGCTGCGCTCGCTGCGGCCGGTGACGGCGAAGGACCCGCAGCCGTACGGCGAGGTCGACGGCCAGTAGCAGCGGCTCGCGCCGAATGTGACGGAGCGTGAGCCCGGGCCCGGCCGTCCGGCGTTGCCGCCGGTCCACCGGGACGCCACCTGACGGACGTCCGACGCTGTCGGTTCTGTCCGACATTGACGCGCTCTGAACAGCAATGCTTCGATCAGTTCATACGCCAGTAGGAAGTCCACCCTAGAATTCGGCGGGTGACGACCACTCAATGGTGCTTGGCAGCAGCCGCATTGCTCGCCCTTCTCGCTCTCGCGGCCTCCGCTCGGTCCCGCGCCGTCACCCGAAACCTGCGCGGCCGGCTGGCCGCCACCGAGGACGAACTCGCCGCCACCCGCGACCGGCTGGCCGCCGAACTGGCGGACCGTCAGGCGGGTGTCGAGACGGCGCTGCGCGAGCAGGAGATGAACGCGGCCACCCGCCGCGCCTTCCTCAGCGTGGCCCGCCGCATCCTGGTGATGGCACACGACCAGCAGGCCGGCCTGGACGAGATGGAGCGCACCCACGACGACCCGGTGCTGCTCGAAGGCCTGCTGCGCGCCGACCACGCGGCCGCCCAGCAGGCCCGGCTCGCCCAGACCCTGGCAGTACTGTGCGGCTCCCGCGCGGGTCGCCACTGGCCGGAGCCGGTCTCGCTGGAGGACGTGGTGCGCGGCGCCCAGTCGCGCATCCTGCCGTTCCAGCGGGTGGTGGTGCACAGCCGGGTCGACACCGCCGTGCTCGGTGCCGCCGCGGAGGCGCTGATCCACGCGGTGGCCGAACTGCTGGACAACGCGACCCGCTACTCGCCGCCCAGCTCCCAGGTCTACGTCACGCTGATGCCGGTCCACAACGGCGCGGTGATCGAGATCGACGACTGCGGCGTCGGCATGACCGAGGTGACGGTGGCCAAGGCGGGCGCGGCACTGTCCGGCGGCGGCTCGCTGGAGGTGTCGCGGATCGGCGAGGTCCCGCAGCTGGGCCTGGCCGCGGTCGGCCGGCTCGCCGAGCAGTACGGCTTCCGGGTCACCATCAACTCCGCGCCCTCGCCGTACGGCGGTGTGCGGGTGGTGGTGCTGCTGCCGTCCGCGCTGCTCACCGATCCGCTGTCGGTGCCCGCGAGCAGCATCCCGCGCACCGAACCGGCGGCGGCCGCGCTGCCGACCCGTCGCCCGGCCGTCGCCGCGGACGACGACCGGCCGTCCGTTCCCACGCAGGGCGGCACCCTGCCGCGGCGGGTCAACCGCCGTGGCAGCGCCCCGCAGCAGCAGACCGGGTCCCGGGCCGAGGAGCAGCCCGCGCCGCCGCCGCGCTGTGCGCGCGAGGCGCAGACATTCATGTCGATGTTCCAGGCCGGGACCGCCAGCGGCCGTTCCGCCGCACAGCAGGACCGGCGGCCCGAGCAGGACCGCCACGACGAATTCCCCGCCCCCCAACTTCCCCAGCGCTCGGGAGACTCCCATGACCACAACCCCTGATCTCGGCTGGCTGCTGACCGACATCGTCGCCGTCCCAGAGGTCCAGCACGCCGTCGTGGTGTCCAACGACGGCCTGGAGATGGGCCGCAGCCCGAAGATCGGCCGGGACGACGCCGAGCGGCTGGCCGCCGCCTGCTCCGGACTGCAGTCGCTGTCCCGGGGCGTGGCGCAGGGCTTCGGCGACGGGCCGACCCGGCAGATCATCATCGAGTTCGGCGGTGGTTACCTGTTCGTGGTCGCCGCCGGCGCCGGGACCCACCTCGCGGTGCTGGCCTCCGAGTCGGTGGACGCCGGCCTGGTGGCCTACCAGATGCAGACGCTGGTCGAGCGGATCGGCAGCCACCTGACCGCCGCACCGCGGCAGGAGCACGCCACCGCCGGGGACCTGCGGTGAGGCGGGGGCCGGTTCGGCCTTACGTGATCACCGGTGGCCGCAGCCGGGCCAGCCGCAACGTGCTGGAGTTCGAGAGCCTGGTGCGGACCCTGCCGGGGGCCGCGGTCGACCGTACGGCCTTGAACCGCGAACAGCAGGCGATCCTCGGGCTCTGCCGGGAACTGCTGTCGATAGCCGAGGTGGCCGCCCACCTCGGCCTGCCGGTCAGTGTCCTGAAGGTGCTGGTCGGCGATCTCTTGGACCTCGGGGCCGTGCAGGTCCTGCCGCCGGTGCGGCAGGCCGAACAGGTCCCGCTCTCACTGCTCGAGGAGGTGCTGGTTGGCCTCCGTCAGCTCCGTTGAGCCGACCTATCTGCCGTCCACTGTCCAGGGGGCGGTCAAGATCCTGGTCACCGGCCCGTTCGGGGTCGGCAAGACCACCCTGGTCGCCGCGCTGAGCGAGATCGCTCCGCTGCGCACCGAGGAGACCATGACCGCGGCCGGCGCCGGGGTGGACGACCTGACCGGGCGTCCGCACAAGACCACCACCACGGTGGCGCTGGACTTCGGCCGGATCACCCTGAACAAGCACCTGGCGCTGTACCTGTTCGGTACGCCCGGCCAGCAGCGGTTCTGGCCGCTGTGGGAGGACCTGTCGCGCGGCGCGCTGGGCGCGATCGCGCTGGTGGACTCCCGCCGGATCGAGGAGTCCTTCGACGTCCTCGGCCTGCTGGAGGAGCACCGCATCCCGTTCGCGGTGGCGGTCAACGTCTTCCCCGACACCCCGGCCTACCCGGACGAGGAACTGCGCGCCGCCCTCGACCTGCTGCCCGACGTCCCGATCCTGGCCTGCGACGTCCGCGACCCGGACGCCGCGCACAAGCTGCTGATCGACTTCGTGGACCACCTGCGGGCCGCCGCCGAGGAGCTGCCGTGACCGTCCCCGACCACCGGGCGGCCACCGGCTGCCCGTACACCCGCGCCCAGGGCTCCCCGCTGTACGGGTCGGCGGTCGCCGAGAACCCGCACAGCCTGTACGCCCGGCTGCGCGCCCAGCACGGCCCGGTCGCACCCATCGAACTGGAGCCCGGCGTCGAGGCCTGGCTGGTCCTCGGCTACCCGGAACTGCTCGAACTGACCCGCAACGAGCAGCTGTTCTCCAAGGACTCGCGGCGCTGGCGGGTCCAGCAGGAGGGCCGGCTGCGGGCCGACTCGCACCTGATCCCGATGACCATGTGGCGGCCCACCCTGCAGAGCATGGACGGCGCCGCCCACCACCGGCTGTCCTCCGCGATCGCCGACACGCTGGCGAAGATCGACCACCAGCAGCTGCGGCAGACCACCGAGGAGGCCGCGCTCGCGCTGATCGAGAGCTGGGGCCCGGACGGCACCGCCGACCTGGTCACCCAGTTCACCCGGCGGCTGCCACTGCTGGTGTTCACCCGGCTGCTCGGCCTGCCCCCCGAGGACGGTCCGCGCCTGGTCGGGCTGATCACCGACCTGGTCGACAGCAGCAAGGACTCGCAGCGCGCCGCCGCCGAGTTCTTCGGCCTGCTGATGGACCTGGCGGTCAGCCGTCGCGCGCGGCCCGGCGCCGACCTGGTGTCCTGGCTGATCGCCCACCCCGCCGCGCTCAGCGACGAGGAGATGGCGCACAACCTGATGGTCATGCTGGTGGCCGGCAACGAGTCGTCCATCAACTGGATCGGCAACACGGTGCGGCTGCTGCTCACCGACCGCCGCTTCCGCACCACCCTGACCGGCGGCCGGGCGACCGTCGCGGACGCCCTCGACGAGGTGCTGTGGCGCGACCCGCCGGTGCAGAACTTCCCCGGCCGGTGGGCGGTTTCGGACACCGTGCTGGGCGGCCAGTACATCAGCGCCGGCGACATGCTGGTGCTCGGCCTGGCCGGCGCCAACGACGACCCGTCCGCGCACGGCCCCGACGGCATCGCCGGCAACCGGGCCCACCTCGCCTGGGGCGCCGGACGGCACGTCTGCCCCGCGCAGGACCCGGCCCGGCTGATCGTCGAGACCGCCATCGAAACCCTCCTGCACTGCCTCCCCGACCTGCAACTCGCCATCCCCGCACACGAGCTGACATGGCGACCGTCGCCGTGGTCGCGTGCCCTGGTCAGCCTGCCGGTGCTGTACAGCGCCTTCGTCCCGCCCCGCCCCGCTTCGCCCGAGAGGACCGCATGGACACCGCAGACCAGCTCCAGCCCGTCAAACTCGACCCCGTCGGGGCCGACCAGCACGCCGAGAACGAACGGCTCCGCGCCAACGGACCGGCGACCCTGGTGGAGCTACCTGGTGGAGTGGTGGTCTGGGCGATAACCCACCACGACACCCTTCAGGAACTTCTCGCCGACCCACGGGTCGGCAAGAACGCCAAGCACTGGAACCTGTACCAGGAGGGCCGGCTCCCCGAGGGCTGGCCGCTGATGACCTTCATCACCGTGCCCGGCATGACCACCTCGGACGGCGCCGACCACCGCCGCCTGCGCGGCCTGGTCTCCCAGGCCCTCACCCCGCGCCGGATCGCCGAACTGGCCCCCGCCATCGAACAGCGCGTCCACCGCCTGCTCGACAACATCGCCACCCTGGACGGCGACTTCGACCTGCGCACCAACTTCGCCTACCCCCTGCCCATGCAGGTCGTCGGCGAGCTGCTCGGCCTCGCCGAGGACCAGCAGGACCGGCTGCACGAACTCTCCGACACCCTGGTCAGCTCCTCCTCCGTCCCCGGCGCCGGCGCGGCCGCCGCCCGCGCCCTGGCCGGACTGCTCGCCCAGGTCGCCGCCGGGAAGCGGGCCGAGCCCGCAGCCGACCTGACCACCGCGCTGATCGCCGCCCGCGAGGAGCAGGACCGGCTCAGCGAGGAAGAGCTCATCGGCATCCTGATGCAGCTGGTGGTGGCCGGCCACGAAACCACCCTGAACCTGATCTGCAACGCGGTCCGCGCCCTGCTCGCCCACCCCGAGCAGCTCGCCCTCGTGCTGGACGGCACGGTGGACTGGTCCGCGGTGGTCGAGGAGACCCTCCGCTACGACGGCCCCGTCGGCCAGTTCCCGATGCGCTACGCGCTGGAGGACATCCCCGTCGGCAACGTCCTCATCCGCCGCGGCGAGGCCATGCTCTCCTCGTACGCCGCCGCCGGACGCGACGGCAACCACTACGAGGACGCCGACCGCTTCGACCTCACCCGCACCAACAACCGCCACCTGGCACTCGGGCACGGGCCGCACTTCTGCATCGGCTCCGCGCTGGCCCGCCTGGAGGCCGAGACGGCGCTGCGTGAGCTGTTCGCCCGCTACCCCGCCCTGCGGCTGGCCGACGGTGCGGACCCGCGACCGATCGCCTCCTTCGTCAGCAACAGCGTCAGCAGCCTGCTGGTGCGCACCTCCTGACGCACGCCTTCGGGGCCGCCCCCGCCGGGTCGACACGTGACCGGGCGGGGGCGGCCCTCGTTGCACCTGCCATGAAGAAGCTCACCGCGCTCGCCGCCCTCTCCCTCTCCGGGCTCGCCCTCGGCACCGCACCGGCCCACGCCACCACCCCCACCCCCCTCATCCAGACCGGCAGCCTCAGCCAGGCCCACGGCGTGGACACCGGCTACCACGGCGAGATGCCGTCCAGCACGGAGCTGTGCCACCGCGACCTCGCGAACTACCCCCTGGTCGGCGAGGTCGTGGAACGGGCCACGGGCGTCTGCGAGGCGGTGGGCACAACGCTCGACGGCACCAAGTAGGGAGAAAGAGTTCACACCGGCAAGGTCGCGATCACGTGCAAGTCATTGCCCTGCGTCGCGATCTTGCGGTCGGGTCCTTCCGCTTCGCGCAGTTCCTCGCGCCCCTGGGTGCCCCCCTCGATATGGTGCGGAATGTCCGTATTTCCCGTGGCGCGAGGTGATCCCGTGGGCAGCGTGGCCGAGCAGATGGTGGAAGTGCTCCAGCAGGCGGGGGTCGAGCGGGTCTACGGGGTGGTGGGGGACAGTCTGAATCCGGTGGTGGATGCGATCCGGCGGGCCGAGGGGATTTCCTGGGTGCACGTCAGGAACGAGGAGGCGGGGGCGTTCGCGGCGGCGGCGGAGGCCGAGCTGACGGGGCGGTTGGCGGTGTGTGCGGGGAGTTGCGGGCCGGGCAATACGCATCTGATCCAGGGGTTGTACGACGCGCATCGCAGTGGGGTTCCGGTGTTGGCGCTGGCCTCGCACATTCCGTCGGCGCAGATCGGGACGGGGTTCTTCCAGGAGACGCATCCGGAGCGGGTGTTCACGGATTGCAGTGGTTGGTGCGAGCTGTTGTCGAGCCCGGCGCAGTTGCCTCGGCTGTTGCGGGTGGGGATTCAGCACGCGTTGGGGGCCCGTGGCGTCGCGGTGCTGGCGTTCCCGGGCGATGTGGCCGCGTTGCCCGCGCCGGCGCCGACCGGGCGGAGTACGTTCCTGACCGAGCAGGCGGTGGCGGCGCCGCCGTGGTCGCAGGTGCAGGCGCTCGCGGAGGCGTTGAACGCGGCGCGGACGGTGGCGGTGTTCGCGGGCGCGGGGGTGCGGGGTGCGCACGAGGAGTTGATGAAGCTCGCGGGGACGCTGCAGGCGCCGATCGGGCATTCGTTGCGCGGCAAGGAGTGGGTGCAGTTCGACAACCCGTACGACGTCGGGATGAGCGGGCTGCTCGGTTACGGGGCGTGCCACGAGGCGTTGCACGAGGCCGAGTTGGTGCTGCTGCTGGGCACCGATTTCCCGTACGACTCGTTCCTGCCGCAGGCCCGTACCGTACAGGTGGATCACGACGCGACGCGGTTGGGCCGGCGTACCGCGTTGGAGTTGGCGGTGCACGGGGATGTGGCGGCGACGTTGCGGGCGGTGCTGCCGCTGCTGGAGCGGAAGACGGACCGGTCGTTCCTGGACGGGCTGCTGACCAGGCACTGCCGGGCGCTGGAGACGGTGGTCGGGGCGTACACCAAGGGCATCGAGAAGCACCGGCCGATCCATCCGGAGTTCGTGGCGTCGGTGCTGGACGAGGTGGCCGCGGAGGATGCGGTGTTCACCGTGGACACCGGCATGTGCAATGTCTGGGCGGCCCGTTATCTGACGCCGAACGGGCGGCGGCGGGTGATCGGTTCGTTCCTGCACGGTTCGATGGCGAACGCGCTGCCGCACGCGATCGGGGCCCAACTGGCGTTCCCCGGGCGGCAGGTGGTCTCGATGTCGGGCGACGGCGGGCTCGGGATGCTGCTGGGCGAGCTGTTGACGGTGGCCAAGCACCGGTTGCCGGTGAAGACGGTGGTGTTCAACAACGGGGCGCTCGGCATGATCAAGCTGGAGATGCTGGTCTCCGGCTATCCGGAGTGGGAGATCGACAACGGTGAGGTGGACTACGCCGCGATCGCCCGGGCCTGCGGGATCCCGGCGAAGCGGGTGACCGATCCGGTGAAGGTCCGCGAGGTGCTGGCCGACGCCCTGGAGCGGCCCGGTCCGGCCCTGGTGGACGTGGTGACCGACCCGAACGCGCTGTCCATCCCGCCGCACATCACCGCCGCCCAGCTCAAGGGTTTCGCGCTGGCCGCCGGGCGGACGGTGCTGACCGGCGGTGTCGGCAGGATGATCGATCTGGCCCGGTCCAACCTGCGGAACGTGCCCCGTCCCTGACCTGCGAATGCCGTCCGAATAAGGGCGAGGAAACTGGGAAAGCAAGGGAGGGGACGGCCCGTTTGCCTGTGGGGCAAGTTTGTTGCCCGTGAGGCACAAAGGGTGTGGACTGGAGCCATGACAGACAGTCCACTGGGCGACGACCAGGAGGTCGCGGGCCTCGGCGCGCGGCTCCGGGAGCAGCGGGTCACCAGCCGGCTCACGCTGGAGGCCGCGGCGGCCCGGGTCGGTCTGTCGCCAGCTTACTTGTCACGCCTGGAGACCGGGCGGCGTCAGCCTTCGCTGCCGGTGCTGCTCGGCCTCGCCAGGGCGTACGCGACCAGTGTGTCCGGGCTGCTCGGCGAGCAGGTGGCCGAGCCGGATCCGGTGATCCGCGGCGGCGTGGTCGAACCGGGCCGGGCCGGCGGCTGGGGGTACCGGCGCGCCGGTGCGCCGGGCCGTGCCATGCAGGCACTGCGGGTGCACGTCCCGCCGAGCTCGCAGGACGCCGTGGTGCGGGTGCACCCCGGCGAGGAGTGGCTCTACGTCACCAAGGGCCGGATGCGGCTCACCCTGGGCGACCGGGTGCACCTGCTCGGCGAGGGCGACTCCGCCCACTTCGACTCGCTGACCCCGCACTGCATCGCGGCCGACTCCGACACCGGTCTCGACCTGATCTTCGTCCACACCCTGCTGCAGAGCCCCGCCGGCGACCTGTGCCTCGGCGACGCCCCCCGCCTGTAGCCCCCGCACCCCCCGTCCGCCACCACCGTCAGGAGACCGCCATGGCCGACACCAAGCCCGCCGTCCCGCAGTACAAGGAGACCGTCGACGCGGGCTACCGCGCCTCGAACCGGGTGTGGATCCGGGTCTGGATCTACATCGTCTCGGGCCACGGTTTCGTGGGCTTCCTCTTCCTGCTGTTCTACGTCGGCCGCCACGGCAAGTAACCGGCCCGTCAGGGGCCCAGTACGGTGCACAGCGCGTCCAGGGCGGCCTCGAAGGCGTGGTCGGGCGGCGTGCCGTAACCGACCACCAGCGCCGGGGGCCACTCCGGCGGCCGGTCCGCGCCCTCGGCCCGGCTCCACCCCAGGGTGTGCACCCGCACCCCCGCCCGCAGCGCGCGGGCCTGGAGTTCGTCCTCGCCCGGGGAATCCCCGGGCAGTTCCAGGACGGCGTGCAGGCCCGCGCTTATCCCCGTCACCCGCACCCGCGGGGCCCGCTCGGCGAGCACCTCGACCAGCCGGTCGCGGCGGCGACGCAGCAGTTGGCGGCTGCGCCGGACATGCCGGTCGTAGCCGCCGGATTCGATCAGTTCCGCCAGCGTCAGCTGCTCCAGGGCGCCGCTCTGGCCGTCCGCCAGCTGCTTGTGCCGCCCCACCGGCTCCACCAGCGCGGCCGGCAGCGCCAGCCAGGCCAGCCGCACGCCCGGCGCCAGCGACTTGGACGCGGTGCCCGCGTACACCACCCGCTCCGGGTCCAGCGCCTGCATCGCCCCGATCGCGTGCCGGTCGTAGCGGAACTCGCCGTCGTAGTCGTCCTCGAGCAGATAACCGCCGACCTGCCGCGCCCAGTCCACCGCCTCCGCCCGCCGGGCCGCCCGCAACGGCATCCCGATCGGGAACTGGTGCGCGGGCGTCAGCAGCGCCAATCCGGCGTCGGTGCACGCCAGTTCGGCCGTCACCGCGCCGCCCGCGTCCAGCCGCAGCGGACGCATCGGCAGCCCCTGTGCGGCGAGCACCGCGTGCTGCGGCGGCAGCCCGTACGCCTCCACCGCGACCGCCCCGAGACCCTGCTCGCGCAGCGCCGCGCAGACCAGGCCGAGACCCTGCTGCACGCCCGAACAGATCAGCAGCCGCTCCGGATCGGTCCGCACCCCCCGGGCCCTCGCCAGGTAGCCGGCCAGCGCCCGGCGCAGCTCGATCCGGCCCCGCGGGTCGCCGTACCCGAACGCGTCGTGCGGGGCGGTCGCCAGCGCCCGACGGGCCGCCGCGAGCCACGCGCCGCGCGGGAACCGGCTCAGGTCGGGCGAGCCCGGCTTCAGGTCGTACCGCAGCGCGACGGGCTGCCGCAGGCCCGGCGGCGGTGCGGCCGGCGCGCGCTGCGGGCCGCGCTCCGCGACCACCGTGCCCGACCCCTGGCGGGACATCAGCCAGCCCTCCGCGACGAGTTGGGTGTACGCCTCGGCGACGGTGTTGCGGGCGATCCCGAGGTCGGCCGCGAGCGCCCGGGAGGACGGCAGCCGGGTGCCGGACGCGAGCCGGCCGTCCCGCACGGCCGTGCGCAACGCGTCCTCCAGGGCGGCCCGCAGACCGAGACCGCGAGTGCGCCCGGCAGTCAGGTCGAGATGCAGATCGCCGCCGAAAGTGGCCCAGGAACTCATCCCCCCAATGAACCACACCACCGGGCCAACCCCCGCCTAGCGTGGGGTTCATGACCGACCAGACCACCGTCCCCGCCCCCGCCCAGCGCCTCGCCCTCGCCCGCGTCGCCCCCGAGTTCCACCGCAACCTGATCGCCCTCGACCGCCTCGCCCGGGCCGGCCTCGGCGACCCCGTCATCGCCCACCTGGTCGACCTGCGCGCCTCCCAGATCAACGGCTGCGCGTTCTGCCTCGACATCCACTCCCAGGACGCCCGCGAGAACGGCGAAGCCGAACACCGCCTGCACACGCTGTCCGCGTGGCGCGAGACGCCGTTCTTCACCCCCCGCGAGCGCGCTGCGCTGGCCCTCACCGAGGCCATCACCCTGGTCGCCACCACGCACGTCCCCGACGAGGTCTTCGACGAGGCCGCGAAGCACTTCTCCGAGACCGAACTCGCCCACTTGATCGGCGTGATCACCACCATCAACGCGCTCAACCGCGTGGGCGTCAGCACGAGGATGTCGCCCACAGCCAGGTGAACCCAGGGGCGCTGGGAACTGCGCGACAAGCGCAAACCACGTCCGTTAGGTCGCGATCAAGTGCAAGTCATCGTCCTGCACCGCGATCTTGCGGTCGGGTGCGTTCCCCTTCGCGCAGTTCCGCCCCCTCGCTTCGCTGGGGGTACCCCCAGCGCCCCTGGTTTCGCGTCCGTCTGCGTTTCGCGCTCGCGTGCGTTTCGCGCGATGGTGGTGGTTGAGGTGAGTGCGATGGCCGAGATCGCCTTGCAGGTCGACGTCGCGGCGTCCCGGGAGCGGTTGCTGGCGGCGTTGGACACCCGGGTGGGTTTGACGTCGTGGTGGAGCACCGGGATCGAGCGGGACGGGGAGGATCTGCTGGTCACGGTGCCGGATGCGCCGGAGCCGCTTCGGCTCCGGCGTGAGCGTGCGGACCTGGACCGGGTGGGGTGGCGCAGTGTGGGGATGTATCCGCCGACGTGGCAGGGCACGACGGTGACGTGGGACCTGTTCGATCATCCCGACGGGTCGCGGCACACGCTGTTGCTGCTGCGCCATCTCGGGTGGGGGCCGGACACGGTGGCGTCGGTCCCGGCGGCGGCGGGCGGGTGGGCGGAGGCGATCGTCCGGTTGAAGGACTACGCGCAGAGCGGGCGTCCGCAGCCGCTCTTCGTGCCGGACGGCCACTCGCATCCGGGGGTGCACGCGGCTGCGGACTGACCACGACGCGCCGTTCCGGGTGATGACCTGCATGGAGTGGCGGCGGCGGGTGAGACTGGCAGCATGTTGGGACTTCCGGACCGAATCAACGCTTTCCTGTTCGACCTGGACGGGGTGCTGACCCAGACCGCGAAGGTGCACGCGGCCGCGTGGAAGCACATGTTCGACGGGTTTCTGCGGTCGGAGGCGGAGCGCACCGGCGCCCCGTTCGTCCCGTTCGATCCGGTCGGCGAGTACGACCGGTACGTGGACGGCCGGCCCAGGTTGGACGGCACCCGGCAGTTCCTGGCGTCGCGCGGGATCGAGCTGCCGGAGGGCACCCCGGAGGATCCGCCGGGGGCGCGGACGGTCAACGGGTTGTCGGCGGCGAAGAACGAGACCGTTCTGCGGATGATCCGCGAGCAGGGCGTGCAGCCGTACCAGGGTTCGGTGGCGTACCTGCACCGGCTGCGGGAGTCGGGGCTGCCGCGGGCGGTGGTCTCGTCCAGTGCGAACTGCCGGGATGTGCTGAAGGCCGCCGGGATCGACGGCCTTTTCGACGTGGTGGTGGACGGGATCACCGCGGCCCGCGACCACCTGGCGGGCAAGCCCGCGCCGGACACCTTCCTGGCCGCCGCGAAGCAGCTGGGGGTGGAACCGGAGCACGCGGCGGTGTTCGAGGACGCGCTGGCGGGCGTCGCGGCGGGCCGGGCCGGCGGTTTCGGCACGGTGGTGGGGGTGAACCGCACCGGGCAGGCGGAGGCGCTGCGCGAGCACGGCGCGGACGTGGTGGTGGATGACCTGTCGGAGCTGCTCGGGGAGCGTGGATGAGCCCGTCCGAGGCGTTCACGGTCGATCCGTGGGGGATCAGCGAGCACGGTCTGGACCTGCCCGGGCAGGCCCGCGCGGAGTCGGTGTTCGCGCTGTCCAACGGCCACATCGGGCTGCGCGGCAACCTGGACGAGGGCGAGCCGCACGGCCTGCCCGGCACCTACCTGAACGGCGTGTTCGAGCTGCGTCCGCTGCCGTACGCGGAGAGCGGCTACGGCTTCCCGGAGTCCGGGCAGAGCGTCATCAACGTCACCAACGGCAAGCTGATCCGGCTGCTGGTCGACGACGAGCCGTTCGACCTGCGGTACGGCGAACTGCGCAGCCACCGGCGCAGCCTGGACTTCCGGGACGGCATCCTGCGCCGGGAGGCCGAGTGGACCTCGCCGGCCGGGCGGACGGTGCGAGTCAGCTCCCGCCGGCTGGTGTCGCTGACGCAGCGGGCGGTGTGCGCGATCGACTACTCGGTGGAGGCCGTGGACGGCCCGGTACGGATCGTGCTGCAGTCCGAGCTGGTCGCCAACGAGCAGATGCCGGGCAGCGGGGACGGCGACCCGCGGGCGGCGGCCGTGCTGGAGGCCCCGCTGACGGCCGAACTGCGGCACGCCGACGGGACGAAGGGCGTGCTGGTACACCGCACCCGGTTCTCCGGGCTGCGGGTCGCCGCCGGGATCGACCACGTGATCGACGGGCCGGAGCGGATCGACACCGCCGCCGAGTCCTCGGAGGACCAGACCCGGATCACCATCACCACGGTGCTGAACGCCGGCCAGAAGCTGCGTCTGGTGAAGTTCGTGGCGTACGGCTGGTCGGCGACCCGTTCGCTGCCCGCCGTCCGCGACCAGGTGGAGGCGGCGCTGACCGCCGCCCGGTACACCGGCTGGGACGGCCTGGTGGACGAGCAGAAGGAGTTCCTGGGCCGGTTCTGGGGCGACAACGACGTCGAGATCGAGGGCGACGTCGAACTCCAGCAGGCCGTCCGGTTCGCGCTGTTCCACGTATTGCAGGCGGGTGCCCGCAGCGAGGAACGGGCCATCCCCGCAAAGGGGTTGACCGGCCCCGGGTACGACGGGCACTCGTTCTGGGACACCGAGACCTTCGTGCTGCCGGTGCTCACCTACTGCCTGCCGGAGGCCGTCAAGCAGGCGCTGCGCTGGCGGCACACCACGCTGCCGATGGCCCGTGAGCGAGCCGCCCAACTGGGCCTGGCGGGTGCGGTGTTCCCGTGGCGGACGATCCGCGGTGAGGAGTGCTCCGGGTACTGGCCGGCCGGCACCGCCGCGTTCCACATCGGCGCCGACATCGCGGCCGCGGTGGTCCGCTACATCCGGGCCACCGGCGACACCGAGTTCGAACGCACCCACGGCCTGGAACTGCTGGTGGAGACCGCCCGGATGTGGCGTTCGCTGGGCCACCACGACGCCAAGGGCAACTTCCGGATCGAGGGCGTCACCGGCCCCGACGAGTACAGCGCGGTCGCCGACAACAACGTCTTCACCAACGTGATGGCGCAGGCGAACCTGTGGAACGCCGCCGACGCCGCGCTGAAGTACCTGCACGAGGCGTCGGCGTTCGGCGTGGACACCGAGGAGGCCGCCGCCTGGCGCGACGCCGCCGACAAGATGTTCATCCCGTACGACGAGCAGATCGGCGTTCACCCGCAGGCCGACGGCTTCACCGACCACCAGATGTGGGACTTCGAGGCCACCCCGCCCGAGAAGTACCCGCTGCTGCTGCACTACCCGTACTTCGACCTGTACCGGAAGCAGGTCGTCAAACAGGCCGACCTGGTGCTCGCCATGCAGACCCGCGGCGACCTCTTCACCCCCGAGCAGAAGGCCCGGAACTTCGCCTACTACGAGCGCCTGACCGTCCGCGACTCCTCGCTGTCCGCCTGCACCCAGGCCGTCATCGCCGCCGAGGTCGGCCAGCTCGACCTGGCGTACGACTACACCGCCGAAGCCGCCCTGATGGACCTGCACGACCTCGGCGGCAACACCCGCGACGGCCTGCACATGGCCTCGCTGGCCGGCGCCTGCATCGCCCTGGTGGCCGGCTTCGGCGGCCTGCGCGACCACAGCGAACACCTGTCGTTCCGCCCCCGGCTGCCCGCCGGACTGCAACGGCTGTGCTTCTCCATGAGCGTCCGCGAACACCTGCTGCGGGTCGACATCACCCACGCCACCACCACCTACACCCTCCGCCGCGGCAGCGTGCTGGCCGTCCTGCACGACGAGGAACCGCTGCACGTCGAAGCCGGCAAGCCCGTCAGCCGCCCCACCAAGAAGATCGGCACCCCCGCCGAGCGGCCCACCCAGCCGCCTGGCCGCGAACCGGCCCGCCGGCACAGCCAGGCCGGCGTCCAGGTCGGCGCCGTCGACCATCTACCGGCCGAGTGATGCACGCATAAATCGTTGACGCGGCGTCAACACTCCCTGTACGAACCGTGACCGGTCGTGCAGGGAGCTTCACGCGCGCCACCGGTCCGCAGTCCCGACCGGAGGCAAGTCCGTGCGCACCTTCGCCCTCACCGCCGCCGTCCTGCTCACCACCCTCACCGCCGCCACCCCCACGCACGCCGACACCACCCACCGCGGCACCCGCTGGGTGCACAACTGCGCCCGCCCCGCCCACACCGACACCGCCGCCTGCCAGGCCCTGCGGGTCGTCAGCGCCGCCACCGAGCGGGAGGGCTACGGCCCCGCCGACCTGCTCGCCGCGTACGGGCTGCCCGCCGACGGCGGCGAAGGCGCCACCGTCGCGATCATCGACGCCTACGACAACCCCAACGCCGAGGCCGACCTCGGCGTCTACCGCGCCCACTACGGGCTGCCCGCCTGCACCACCGACGGCGGCTGCTTCCGCAAGACCGACCAGCGCGGCGGCACCCGGATCCCGCGCGCGGACGGCGCGTGGGCCGGCGAGACGGCGCTCGACCTCGCCATGGTCTCCGCGATCGCCCCGCGCGCCCACCTGCTCCTCGTGGAGGCCGACAGCGCCGGCATCGCCGACCTCGGCGCCGCCGTCAACACCGCCGTCGCGATGGGCGCCAAGGTCGTCTCGATCAGCTGGGGCGCACCCGAGAACGGCAACGCCGCCTCCTACGACACCCGGTACTTCGACCACCCCGGCGTGGCCATCGCCGTCGCCGCCGGGGACGGCGGCTACGGCGTGATCTTCCCGGCCTCCTCGCCGCACGTCACGGCCGTCGGGGGCACCTCGCTCCGCAACGACAGTTCGCCGCGCGGCTGGGCGGAGGACGTCTGGTCCACGAGCTCCACCGAAGGGACCGGCAGCGGGTGCTCGACCAAGCTCACCAAGCCCAAGTGGCAGACGGACACCGGCTGCACCCGGCGCACGGTCGCCGACGTCGCGGCCGTCGCCGACCCCGAGACCGGCGTCGCCGTCTACCAGACCTACGGCGGCAGCGGCTGGTACACCTACGGCGGGACCTCCGCGGCGGCGCCGATCATCGCCGCGACGTACGCGCTGGCGGGCGCGCCGGCGGTCGGGAGCCGGCCGGCGAGCTTCCCGTACGCGCACTCGGACGCGCTCAACGACGTGGTCAGCGGTTCGACGGCCTCGTGCCGGCCGGCGTACCTGTGCACGGCGGGGCCGGGGTATGACGGGCCGACGGGGCTGGGGACGCCGAACGGGGTCGGGGCGTTCCAGGGCTAGCAATCAGGGGCGCGTGGGGGTACCTCCCGGCCCGCCAGGGCTGGGGGAGAACTGCGCGAAGCGCAAGGCATGTCCGTTAGGTCGCGAGCACGTGCAAGTCATTGTCCTGCGTCGCGATCTCGCGGTCGGATCCTTCCGCTTCGCGCAGTTCCCCGCGCCCCCGGTTTCGCTCCCGCACAGTCGGCGTCGCGGGAGCCGTCCGCTATCGGACAGGAATCTTCTCGCGAGCCGGATGAAACATCCTGGCCATGCCGGGCCGTCATAGGGCGGATCCGGTGGAGGGAGAGGAAACGTGGCCACAGCTCGACGGCGGGCGGCCCTGGAGGAGGAGTTCGTCGCGTTCGCGGCGGCCCGGTCCGGGCAGCTCTACCGCTCGGCGTACTTCCTCACCGGCGGGGACGCGCATCTGTCCGAGGATCTGGTGCAGGAGACGCTCGGTCAGATGTACACCCAGTGGCACCGGCTGTACCGGCCGAGCTGGGCGGGGCGGATCGACAATCCGGCCGGGTACGCGCAGACCGTGCTGGTGCGGGCGTATCTGACGCACCAGCGGCGGCGCAGCAGCAGTGAGCGGCCGAGTCAGGTGCTGCCGGAGCTGGTGGAGCACGGGCCGGACTCGGCGTTGCGGCTGGCACTGGTCGATGCGCTCGGTCAACTGCCGCCGCGGGACCGGGCGGTGGTGGTGCTGCGGTACTGGGAGGACCGCAGTGTGGAGGAGACCGCGGCGATGGTGAAGGACAGTTCGGCTGCCGTGCGCACCCGGTGTTCGAGGGCGCTGGTCAAGTTGCGGGGGCTGTTGGGCGCGGATCTGGCGGAGCTGGTGGCGCGGTGAGCGGGGATTTCGGTCGAGGGAGTGGTGAAGTGACGGACGGGAACGGGGAGTTCGAGGTGCGTTTGGGGGCGGCGTTCGGGCAGGCGGGCGGGGGGCCCGGTCCGGAGGTGACGGCGAGACTGGTGGACGGTGGGCTGGCGGTGGGGCGGCGGCTCAAGCGGGCCCGGCGGCGGCGGGCGGTGCTGCTGGGGGGTGCGCTGGCAGCGGCCGTGGTGGTCGGGGCGGGGGCGCTGACGGTGCCGCACGGTGTGCCGGGGGTGCGGTCGAACGCCATCGAGCTTGCCAATTCGGCGACGCCGCCGCCTGCGGCGCCGCCGGAGCAGGGCGTGACGATCCTGCTGGTGGGCCTGGGGTCCGGCCTCGGCGCGCTGGGCGGGCCGGTGGACACCGGCCCGGACAGCCCCGACACGTTGATCCTGGTGCACGTCCCGAAGGACGGCGGCGAGGTCCGGCAACTGTCGGTACCACGGGACCTGTTGGTGCCGGACGGACACGACGGGAACGCCGTCATCAGCAACCTGTACCCGAAGGCGGAACTCGCCGAGATGAACCGGCTGCGCGGGCAGGGCCTGGCCGCGGACGAGCTGCGGCGCCGTGGCCGGGAGGCCGGGCGGGCCGCGTTGATCACGGCCGTGGAGCAGGTCGCGGAGATGCCGGTGGACCACTTCGCCGAGATCTCGATGGACGGCTTCGACCGGGTGGTGCATGCCCTCGGCGGAGTGCCGGTCTGTCTGAACGAGGCGGTGAAGGACTCCTGGAGCGGGATCCGACTGCCGGCCGGGAAGCAGGAGTTGGGCCCGGCACAGGCGTTGTCGTTCGTCCGGCAGCGGCACGGCATCGGTGACGGCTCGGACGTGCAGCGGACCACCCGGGCCCAGGCGTTCCTGGCCGGGGTACTGACGAAGCTGCGCACCGGCGGGGTACTGACGGATCCGGCGAAGCTGTCGGCGCTGTACGACGCGTTCTCCGACCAGTTGGTGACCGACAAGGGGTGGAGCCCGGTGGACTTCGTCCGCCAGGTGCCGGCGCTGGCGGCCGGACGGGGCACCGCCACGACGCTGCCGATCGCGTTCGAGGGGAATCACGTGCGCACGGTGGACGGGGCGGCCAAGCAGATCCTGCTGGGCAGCGGGCCGGTGCCGTCGGTCTCGCCGAGCATCTCCAGGGAGACCGGGGAGGTGTATTCGGGGAACTCCGGGCAAGCACCGGTGAAGCTGGACGGGGTGCCCTGCGTGGACTGACGGCCGGTCAGTCGATGGCCGTCCACCGCCAGGGCCGGGGCCCGTGTTCGCCGCGCAGGCAGGCCAGTCGGTAGTGGGCCTGGGCGCGGTGACGGGCGGGGTCGGTGGCGGCCTGCTGCAAGGCGTAGAGGGCGACGCGCAGTTCGCGGATGGCGCGGAGGACCGGGTAGCCGGGCCACTCGGTGACGTCCGCGCCGTACGCGGTGCAGAAGGCCGCGTAGCCGGGGGCGTCGAGGCTGCCGAAGGAGTCGTGGGCGACGGCGGTGGAGGTGAGGTCCCAGGCGGGTGGGCCGAGGGCGGTGCGTTCGAAGTCCAGCAGGTGGGCGGCGGTGGCGGTGACCGCGAGGTTGCCGCTCCAGGCGTCGCCGTGGACGACGGTCAACCGGTGGGCGGGGTGGTCGAGTTCGGCCCAGGCGGTGCGCAGGTCGGCGAGCCGGGCGTGCAGCCAGGCGCGCTGCGGGGTGTCGAGGGTGGTGGCGCCGTCGATCCGGGCGGGGAGTCGGACGAACGGGTCGATGGCCTCCAACCCGGCTTCGGGGGGCGGCAGTTGGTGGAGCCGGCGGAGCGCGGCCGCGAGTTCGGGGGCGGTGGAGTGGCGGTGCGGGGGCAGTTCGTGCCAGAAGGTGACGGGGCGGCCGCGGACCACGAGCGGTTCGGGCGGGTCGGCGAGCGGGCGGATGGCCGGGACGCGGTGGGCGTGCAGCCAGCGCGCCACCGTCAACTCGCGCGCGGCGACGGCGGTTTGGCCGGGCCGGCCGATCCGGACGACGACCCCGCCGGGCAGTCGCCACAGGGTGTTCTCGCCGGCCCGGATGAGTTCCGCGCCGGCGCTCGGGCGACCGGCGGCGGCGCAGGCCTCGGCCAGCAGGGCGGCGGGGTTTCGGCAGTCCACGTCCAGGGCTCGTTCCACTCGACGTCCGGGGCCGCGACCGGCATGACGCGGCGCTCCGGAGCACCGGAAGGGCGCACGGGTTCAGTGTTCACCCTGCTTACGCGGTAAGGGAATTCGGGGCCGCGGCGCTCCCGGGACCGGCCGCCCCTCGCCGATGGTCCAGACCACCCTTGCCTTTGGTCCAGACCTATTGACGAGCTCTGCCGGCACTTTTACGATCCGGTCGGCACAGCCCCACATGTCCCCCACCTCACCCAGAGCCGGGCGTCACGCCCCCACGCGCACGGTCCCCACCAGGCGCTCGGCGGGAAGGGAGCACCACATGTTCCGTCGGAGCTCACGCATGTCACGCCCGCAACGGGCGGGCGTGGAACGCGCAGCGCAGGTGATCCGGCCGGACGCCGGACCGAGCATGCTGAAGCGCTCGCTCGCCGGGATCTGCGTCACCGCCGTGGTCGGCACCGGCCTCGCCGTCGCCGGCACCGTCACGGCCGCCGCCGACACCACCAACCTGGTGGTCAACTCCGGCTTCGAGAACGGCCTTTCCGGCTGGACCTGCTCCGGCGCCGGCACCGTCGGCAGCCCTGTCCACTCCGGCAGCTCCGCGCTCCAGGCCACTCCCGGCGGCCAGGACACCGCGCAGTGCAGTCAGACCATCAGCGTGCAGCCCAACTCGCAGTACACGCTGAGCGCGTACGTGCAGGGCAGCTACGTCTACCTCGGCGCCACCGGCACCGGGCTGACCGGCTCCCCGTCCACCTGGACGGCCAGCAACGCCTCGTACGGGCAGCTCAGCGTCTCCTTCAGCACCGGCGCGAACACCACGTCGGTGACCGTCTTCGTGCACGGCTGGTACGGGCAGCCCGCGTACTACGCGGACGACGTCACGCTCTCCGGTCCCGGCGGCAGCAGCCCCTCGCCGAGCGGAAGCCCGTCCGGCAGCGCCTCGTCGAGCCCGTCGTCCAGCCCGTCCGGCAGCCCGTCGTCGAGCCCGTCCGGCAGTGCGTCCAGCAGCCCGTCGTCGAGCCCGAGTTCGGGTGACGCGACCTGTCCGACCAAGCCGCGGCCGGCCGGCAAGGTGCTGCAGGGGTACTGGGAGAACTGGGACGGCGCGTCCAACGGCGTGCACCCCGGGATGGGGTGGACGCCGATCACGGACAGCCGGATGGCCGCGCACGGGTACAACGTCATCAACGCCGCGTTCCCGGTGATCCTCTCGGACGGCACCGTGCTGTGGCAGGACGGCATGGACACCGGCGTCAAGGTCTCCACGCCCGCCGAGATGTGCCAGGCCAAGGCGGCCGGCGCGACCATCCTGATGTCGATCGGCGGCGCCGCCGCGGGCATCGACCTGAGCTCCAGCGCCGTCGCGGACCGGTTCGTGGCGACCGTCGTGCCGATCCTGAAGAAGTACAACTTCGACGGCATCGACATCGACATCGAGACCGGCCTGTCCGGCAGCGGCAGCATCGGCACGCTGTCCCCCTCGCAGTCCAACCTGATCCGCATCATCGACGGCGTGCTGGCCCAGATGCCGGCCGGTTTCGGCCTGACGATGGCCCCTGAGACCGCGTACGTCACCGGCGGCAGCGTCACCTACGGCTCGATCTGGGGCGCCTACCTGCCGGTCATCAAGAAGTATGTGGACAACGGCCGGCTGTGGTGGCTGAACATGCAGTACTACAACGGCTCGATGTACGGCTGCTCCGGCGACTCCTACTCGGCCGGGACCGTCCAGGGCTTCACCGCGCAGACCACCTGCCTGAACAACGGCATCACCATCCAGGGCACCACCATCAAGGTCCCGTACGACAAGCAGGTCCCGGGCCTGCCGGCCCAGCCGGGCGCGGGCGGCGGGTACATGGCGCCGAGCCTGGTCAGCCAGTCCTGGGGCGCCTTCAACGGCCAGCTGAAGGGTCTGATGGACTGGTCGATCAACTGGGACGGCTCGAAGGGCTGGAGCTTCGGCGACAACGTCAAGGCGCTCCAGGGCCGCTGACGTTCCACTCGCAAGCTTGTCCACAGACCTGTGGACAACGACTTGACGCGACCCCGGGAGCGCCGGCCGCTCCCGGGGCGCTGTCGCCCTTCGGCCCGAAATGGCCCGATGCCGGGCCTGGTCGGTTTATGTCATGACCTAAATCGACCAGGCCGGAATCGACCGGGCCCCTAGTGAGGGGGTCGAAGATAAGAGTATGTATCTGGTCCACGCGCGACTACGCTCGCCGGTCGGTCGAGGCGCTCCTCCCGACCTGGCGGAATTGATTCGTTCTCACGCGGAAGTCCCGGACGCGCTGGAGCACGTGAGCGTCCATCTGACCGGATCCGACGAGGTCACCGTGGGTGTGTTCAGCCTGGCATCCACCCTGCTGGAGGCGGAGGACCGGGCGGCCGGGCTGGTGCGACGGGCGGTGCGGAAGGAGTCCGCGCTGGTCGGCTTCGCTGTCCTCTCGGTGGGCACCGCACTGGCTCCCGGGCCCTGGTGGGACTTCGACTAGCCGCCGCGTGGACGGCTTAGGACAGTGCATGTTCCGTCCAGGCACGACCCGTTCCCACCGGGGCGGGGGCGGAGCACAGTAGCGGTGTCGGCAGAGCGCGGACGCCGGCAGAAAACCCGGGAAAGCAATCCCGAAGAAATCCCACCACTTACGAGGAGAATTCCAGTGCCGGTCGCCCGCGTCTCCAAGTTCCTCGCTTTCTCGCTCGCCGCAATTGCCGCCCTGGCCTTTTCCGCGACAACGGTGGAACACTCCGGAAATCTCGCCGACGGCACCGGCGCCGGTCAGGTCGCGCAGACCGCGACGGCCACCCCGGGCCCGGGCGCCTCCCCGAACGGCGACGTCACCTGGGGCGGCTGAGCCCCCGCACGACACCGACGAGCACACATCCGACCGACACTCACGGGGGTGAAGACGATGGAATACCTGGTCCTGGGCGCGCTGGAGACGCGTCAGGGCGGCGTCCTGGTGGACGTCCGGGGCATGCGGCAGCAGAGACTCCTGGCGCTGTTGCTCCTGAACGCCGGCCGGGTGGTGCCGATGGACTTCCTGGTGGACGAGCTGTGGGAGGACCCGCCGCCGTCGGCCAGACCGCAGGTGCACAACGCGATCCGCGACCTGAGACGGGTGCTGGCCGCCGGCGAGCACCGGCTGGTGACGGTCGACGTCGGGTACCGGCTGGCCGTGCCCGAGGACGCGGTGGACGCGCACCGCTTCACCCGCAAGGTCCGCGAGGCCCGGGCCGCCGAACGCGACGGGCAGGTCCTGGAGGCGATCCGGCTGCTGCAGTCCGCGGTGGACCTGTGGCGCGGCGACGCCTTCGCCGGCATCCACTGCCCCGCGGTGACCAGCGCCGCCGTGAAGCTGAACGAGCAGCGGCTGACCGCACTCGAAGACCTGATGGCGCTGCGCCTGAAGGTCGGCGAAACCTCCTCACTGGTCGGCGAGTTGACGGCGCTGCTGGCCGAGTACCCGCTGCGCGACTCGCTGCGGCGGAGCCTGATGACGGCACTGTGCCGCAGCGGCCGGCAGGCGCACGCGCTCGCCGTGTACGACGAGGGCCGCCGTTTCCTGGCGGACGAACTCGGCCTGGAGCCGAGCCCCCAACTGCGGGCGCTGCAGGCGGAGATCCTCGCGGACGCGCCCGGCGTGCACGACACCCCCGGCCAGGTCGGCGAACCGGTCACGGCGCGGCCGCCGGCCGGCAGCGACCCGGCGCCCGGCCAGCGGCCGAACTGCCTGCCGCACGACCTCTCCGACTTCACCGGCCGGACCGGTGAACTCGTCCTGCTCCAGGAGGCGGTGTCCCAGCGGACGGCCGGAGCTCCGCTGATGCTGTCCATCGACGGCATGGGCGGTGTCGGCAAGACCACCCTCGCGGTGCGCCTGGCGCACCGGGTGACCAGCGACTTCCCCGACGGCCAGTTCTTCGCCGCGCTGGACGGCTTCGACGAGTCCAAGCCGCCGGTACCGCCCGCCCAGGCGCTGGCCTCGCTGCTGCGCGCCGACGGCGTGCGTCCCGAGCGGATCCCGGCCTCGCTGGAGGAGCGCTCCGCGCTGTGGCGCTCCCGGCTGGCCGGCCGGCGCTGCCTGCTGGTGCTGGACGACGCGGCGGCGACCGCCCAGGTGCGCCCGCTGCTGCCCGGCGCCGGCGAGACCCTGGTGCTGGTGACCAGCCGGCGCAAACTGAGCGCGCTGGACGGCTCGGTGGCGCTGCCGCTGGACGTGCTGCCGCCGGGTGACGCGGTGGAGCTGATCGCCCGGATCGCCGGGGAGCGCCGGGTGGCGCGGGAGCCGGTCCGGGCGGCGGAGGCGGCGGCACTGTGCGGCTACCTGCCGCTGGCGGTGCGGATCGCCGCGACCCGCCTGCGGGACCGTCCGGCGTGGTCGGTGGCCGACCTGGTGGAGCGGCTGGCCGACCCGGAGCGGCGGGCGCGCTGCCTGCGCACCGGGGACCGCGACCTGATGGCGCTGCTGCGCGCGTCCTACCAGTACCTGGACCGGGCCCAGCAGCGGTTCAGCTGCTTGATGAGCCGTCAGCCCGCCGGGTCGTTCGACGTGGACCGGGCGGCGGCGGTGACCGGGCTGAGTGCGGACGAGGTGGAGTGCTGCCTGGACGCGCTGTTCGAGAACAACCTGATCCGGCAGGAGGGGGCGGCGCTGTTCTCGTTCCACAGCCTGGTCCGGGACTGCTCGCGGCTGCTGCCCGAGCCGTCGGACGGGGCCGGTGCCCCGGCCGCCCCGGCGGACCGTCAGCTGCTGGTGACAGCCTGAGGACGGGCGGATTCACGAACGTTTCACGGGCCGTGTCCGGGCCGTTGTTGTCCGGACACGTTTCCGGAATGTGCGGGTCAGGGTGTGGTTGCCCGGTGTCAGTAAGCTCAGGAAATCATGTAGACCTACTTACTGGCGCTGATCGAACGGGGACCGATCCATGCTGGACGTTCTGGGGCTCGACGCGGAGGCCGAGTCCATCTACCGCCGGATGCTCGCCGACCCGCAGGCCGGGGTCATGGCGCTGGCCACAGCCCTGTGCCTCACCGAGGACAGGGTGCGCACCGGACTCGACCGGCTCAGCGAACTGGCCCTGATCCAGCCGTCCGCCCGCGAGGGAATCGGGTTCCGGGCGGTCGGCCCGGAGACCGCGATGGAGGTGCTGCTGGCCCGCCAGCAGGCCGAGCTGGCGGCCCAACAGTTGCGGATAGAGGCATCGCGGGCCGCGGCGGCCCAACTGATCGCGGAGTGCTCGGCGTTCCGGCCGACCGCCACCGACGCGGCGTCCGAGCAGCTGGACGGCCCGGAGACGATCCGCGAGCGGCTGGCCGAACTGGCCGGATCGGTGCGCTGCGAGGTGGCGACCTTCGCCCCCGGCGGCGCCCACACCGAGGAGGACCTGCGGGCCAGCCGGCAGCCGAACGCGGCGCTGCTGGAGCGCGGGGTGCAGATGCGCACCGTCTACCTGGACAGCGTCCGCAACCACCGGCCCACCCTGGACCACGTCACCTGGCTGAACCTGCAGGGCGGCCAGGTCCGGACGGTGCCCGAACTCCCCATCCGCATGATCATCTTCGACCGCCAGCAGGCGGTCCTGCCGATCGACACCGACAACGCCCGGGCCGGCGCGGTGGTACTGCGCGGCGCCGGCACGGTGGCCGCGCTGTGCGCGCTGTTCGAGGGCGTGTGGGCCAGTGCGATCCCGGTCGGCGACGCGCCCAAGTGCGACGAGAACGAGATGCCGCCGCACGAGCTGGCGGTGCTGAAGATGCTCGCCCAGGGCCACACCGACGAGGCGATAGCCAAGCGGATGGGCGTCTCCCCGCGCACCGCCCGCCGGTTCGCCGCCAACCTGATGGACCGTCTGGACGCCCGCAGCCGCTTCGAGGCCGGGGTGCGCGCCGTCCAGGACGGCTGGCTCCCCGCCACGCGCTAGGCCTGTCCGGCCGAGACTGCCGGACAGGCCTGGTGGGCGTCGCGCTGGCGGTTCGTCACGCCGTCGCGGCTTGGCGGTTCGTCACGCCGCCGCGGCTTGGCGCTTCTTCTCCCGGCGGTCCGCGAGGAGGAGCGCCAGTGCGGGCAGCAGCGTCACCCCGTACACCCCGAGCAGCCAGCCGAAGGAGTGCGCGAACGCGGCCGGCACCATGCCGTGGTGGCTGCGGGCGGAGTCGGTGAGCACCACGGTGACCACCGCGATGGCCAGCGCGCCGCCGATCCGCTGGGTCAGGTTGAGCTGCGCGGAGGCGTCCGGGATGGACTCCTGACGGATCGACTGGAACGCCCGCGTCATGGTCGGCACGATGGTCAGGCCGGTGCCCAGGCCGCGGACCACCAGGCTGCCGCAGATCAGCCAGTACGGGGTGGTGCCGGTCAGGCCGGTCATCGGGACGGTGGCGATCATCGTCAGGCAGATGCCGATCAGCACCGTCGCGCCGCCGCCGATCTTCCGCAGCAGCACCCGCGACAGCCAGGCGGCGGTCACCACGCCCAGGCCGCCGACGGACATCAGCAGGCCGGTGGTCACCGCGGACTCGCCGCGGGCGTCCTCGAAGTACAGCGGGATCAGCATCATCGGCGAGTACAGGACGAAGCCCAGGCAGAAGATGTTCACCACCGCGGTCGCGTACACCGGGATGCGGAACAGCCGCAGGTCGAGCAGCGGGAACTTCGCCTTCAGCTCACGCACCACGAACACCGCCGCACCGACCACCGCCAGGCCCAGCGGCACCAGCAGCGAGGCGCTCACCTCGGCGCCGCGCTCGGCGTACGCGTGGATGGCCAGCACCAGGGAGACGGTCGCGGTCGCCGAGGAGACCAGGCCCAGCAGGTCCAGCGGCTTGGCGCTGCCGGCCGGCGGGGCGTCCTTGCGGACCCAGCGCAGGGTGGCGGCCAGCAGGATCGCGCAGAACGGGATGTTCACCACGTACACCGCGGACCAGCCGCCCCAGGCGACCAGCAGACCGCCGATGGTCGGGCCGAGCAGCGGACTGATCAGCATCACCGAACCGTTCAGGCCCTGGATCTTGGCCAGGTGCTCGCGCGGCACACCGCGGGTCAGCAGGATCGTCGACGCCGGGGTCAGGATGCCCGCCGCCGCACCGGACAGGCCGCGGGCCGCGATCAGCTGGTCCAGCGACTGGGCGGCGGCGCAGCCCAGCGAACCCAGCGCGAACAGCGCCGTCGCCGCGGCGAACACCCGCTTGGTGCCGAACCGGGTGGCCAGCCAGCCGGTGGCGGGCATCGTCGCCGCCAGCGCCAGCAGGTAGGCCGTCACCACCCACTGCACCTGGTTGATGCCGCCGAACCGGGCGGTGGTCTCCTGCATGGAGACGTTGACGATGGTGGTGTCCAGCAGCGCGATGAACCCGCCGGCGATGGCGGCGGCCATGGTGATCAGCGCGGCCTTGGACGGGGCGTCCTGGGGCGGGGCGTCCTGGGGCGGGGCCACGTCGGCCTTCGGGGCCTCGGTCTGCGCGGTGGTGGCCGGCGTCTCGGGCTCGGCCGCGGCAACTGCGACGGTCTCCTCGACCACCGGCTTGGACTCGGCGGGCTTCGGGGTGGCGGCAGTGGTCGGCTTCGGGGTGGCGGCGGTGGGCTTCGCGGCGGCGGCGGGCTTCGCGGCGGGCTTGCGCGCCGGACCCGGCTTGCGGCGGGCCTTGCCCTTGACCGCGTTCACCGTGGTGCGGGCGGGCTGCTTGGTGGGCATCTTCGCAGGTCCTTCATCAGCGGGAGGGAGGAGGGGTGCCGGGTCAGTCGGTGGCGAGCAGGGCGCGTTCGACCTCGTCGAGGACGGCCTCGGCGGCCGGACGGGCGTCGGGCCGGTTGCGGCAGGACAGCGTGAGTTCGGTGCGGCCGTCGAGCTGGCAGGTGCTCAGGAACATCTCGGCGTACGGGACGAGCATCGGCAGCGTGTAGTACTCGGTGGGACGGAACTGCGCGGTGCGGTACAGCTCGGTGTCGATCCGGCCGTGGTCGGTGAGGATCGCGGTGCACGGGAAGCGGGTGCCGTCCAGTTCCTGGGCCTCCCGCAGCGAGTTCGCGAACGGGTTGCTGCGCAGGAAGTCCCGTTCCAGGGCGGCGACTTCGCGCTTGCGGAGCATGGCTGCGAGCAGCTGGCTGTGCAGCCGGTTCCAGCGGTCCTCGCGGTGCAGATCGAGCACCAGCTGGGAAGTCAGGTTGGCGGTGGAGCGTACCTCGCGGTCGTGCCGGCGCAGGTCCACCGGGATGATCAGGCGGCCGGAGTCGGCGGCCAGCAGACGGGACACCGCGGCACCGATCCGGGCGGTGGCGGCGGACGGCGTGGCCGCGACCGAGCGGCGCAGCCAGAGCGCCGTCCCGTCGGCCGGCCCCTGCCCGAGGATCGCCGGGTACCCCTCCACCCGGGCCGGGACGGGGGCGGCCGGGACGGGGGCGGCGGCGGTGCGGAAGTGGGTGTCGTCGACGGTGGAGTCCGCGCCGAGCAGGCTCTCGCCGCGCAGCGCGCGGAACAGGTCCTCGATCCAGTAGCGCAGGCCGCGGCCGTCGGTGACGATGTGGCTGGCCCGCACCACCAGGCGGGTGGTCACCGGCCCGTTGGCGAGGCCCAGTTCGCAGACCGGCCCCGCCACCACGTCCAGGTCGCGGTGGAAGAACGGGTGCTCGAACCCGGCGTCGGCGGGCAGTTCGGTGATCGGCGGGAGGGTGTCCTCGGCCCGCCAGTTGGGGCCCTTGCGACGAACCGCGAGACCGGGGTTGACGGCGGTGGACTGCCGTACCGCGTCGGCGAGTTGCTCCGGGTCGATGCGGCCCTCGCCCTCGATCACCATCTGGATCAGCTGCGGGGTGCCGGTGGCGTTGGCGTTCAGGTAGCCGCGCTCGATCTGGGAGATCCGCCGGGTGTAGGCCCGGGCCGGGGCGGCGGTGGCGGTGGCCGTGGCGGTCATGCGGCAGGCTCCAGAGTGAGGGCTTCGGTGCGGACGGCGGGGAGTGCGGACTTCGGCGCCGGACGGTCGACGGAACGGCGCTGCGGTGCGGCCGGGCGGCCTCGCCGCGAGCGGCTACGGGCGGCGGCGACGGGGCCGAAGTCGCGCTGCGCGCAGGCGGGTTCGAACTGCGCCGTGCGGGCTGCGGCGAACTCCGCTGCCGGGGCGAAGAGTTCGAGCTTCGACGCCTGACGGCCTCGCCGCGAGCGGCTGCGGGCGTCGGCGACGGGGCCGAAGTCGCGCTGCGCGCGGGCGGGTTCGAACTGCGCGGCATGGGCTACGGCGAACTCCATTGCCGGGGTGAAGAGTTCGAGCTTCGACGCCGGACGGCCTCGCCGCGAGCGGCTACGGGCGTCGGCGACGGGGCCGAAGTCACGCTGCGCGCAGGCGGGTTCGAACTGCGCGGCATGGGCTACGGCGAACTCCGCTGCCGAGGTGAAGAGTCCGAGCTTCGACACCGGTCCGCCTCGCCGCGAGCGGCTACGGGCGGCGGCAACGGTGCCGAAGCCGCGCTGCGCGCCACCAAGCCCGGGCCGCCGGGCGCAGGTCGCGGCGACGGTGCCGAAGTCACGCTGCGCGCGGGCGGGTTCGAACTGAGGGGCGTGGGCTGCGGCGAACTCCGTTGCCGGGGCGAAGAGTTCGAGCTTCGACGCCGGGCGGCCTCGCCGCGAGCGGCTGCGAGCGGCGGCGACGGTGCCGAAGCCGCGTTGCGCGCGGGCGGGTTCGAACTGCGCGGCGTGGGCTGCGGCGAACTCCGTTGCCGAGGTGGCGAGTTCGAGCTTCAGCGCCGGGCGGCCTCGCCGCGAGCGGCTACGGGCGGCGGCAACGGTGCCGAAGCCGCGCTGCGCGCCACCGAGTCCGGGCCGCCGGGCGCGGGTCGCGGCAACGGTGCCGAAGCCGCGCTGCGCGCCACCGAGTCCGGGCCGCCGGGTGCGGGTCGCGGCAACGGTGCCGAAGCCGCGCTGCGCGCCAGCGAGTTCGGGCCGCCGGGTGCGGGTCGCGGCGCCCGTGCCGAAGCCGCGCTGCGCGCCACCGAGTCCGGGCCGCCGGGTGCAGGTCGCGGCGACCGTGCCGAAGTCGTGCTGCGCGCCAGCGAGTTCGGGCCGCCGGGTGCGGGTCGCGGCGCCCGTGCCGAAGTCGCGCTGCGCGCCACCGAGTCCGGGCCGCCGGGTGCGGGTCGCGGCAACGGTGCCGAAGCCGCGTTGCGCGCCGCCGAGTTCGAGCCGCCGGGTGCGGGTCGCGGTGGCGGTCATGCGACGAGCTCCAGGGCCGGGGCGACGACGCCCTCGGCGGGTTCGGGCAGGCAGTCCCACTGGGCGCAGGTACGTGCCACGACCTGGCGCCGCGTGCTGCCGGGTTCGGCCGGCGTCGGGGCCGGGCCGGAGTCCGGCTGCGGGTCGACGGGTTCGGCCGAGCAGTCCCATCGCGGGCAGGTGCGGGCCACGACGGCTTCCGCTTCCCCGGGCTCCGCGGGCCGGGGGTGGGTCGTGGTGGCCGTGGCGGTCATGCGGCGGCCTCCGGGGTGAGTGCTTCGGTGCGGGTGGCGGGGGCGGTCGGGTTCGGCTGCCACCACCAGCGGACGGCGGCGGGGGCGTCGGTGGCGAGGGCGAGGTGCAGGCCGTGGCCGAGGTCGGCGGAGCGGATCAGGTGGCCGGTGTTGGTGGGCCGCCAGCCCGGTCGCCAGTCCGGGAGCCGGACGCCGGCGAAGGTCTCCTTGCGCAGGTGGGAGGCCTTGATCAGGGCCTCGCACTCGGCGAAGTCCCGCATGGTGGCGGGTTCGCCGTCGGGGCGGCCGAGCAGCGCGCCCAGCCACTGCATCGCGTACGGGCGGTCCCGGTGGTCCTGCAGGTCCACGCCGACGGTCTGGTCGGAGACCAGTGCCACCGTGGAGTAGGTGGCGCAGTGCGCGACCGAGGCGGTCAGGCCGAGGGCCGGGACGCTCCACCGCCGGTGTTCGTCGCGGGCCAGTTCGCGGGGCCGCAGCCGGACCCCGTACAGGCTGGCCACCGCCTCGGTGATCAGCCACCGGCCGGCGTCGTTCAGGCGGTTGCCCATCCGGTCGCGCGGCAGGTTGGGGTGGTGGGTGACGAGGCAGTCGATGGTCGCCTCGTCGTCCTGGCTGATCTGCGGGGCGGGCGCGCCGGCCGTGATCTCCGTCGCCGCCCGGGCCTGCGGGCGGTGTGCGGGGGTGGGTGCCGGGCCGCCGCCCGGCACCCGGCCGGAGTTCGGTGCCCCGCCGGGCTCCGAGTCCGGCGTCCTGAACCGGCCGTCCGTCGGCGCCAGGTCGGTCTCCGGGCGCTGTTCCTCGGTCAGCCAGTCCCCGGCGGCCCGGGTGGCCGGCACGGGGCCGGTGCCGGGGCCGGCCACCGGCCCCGCCGCGGCGAGTACCGGGCCCAGTCGGCCGGCCCAGCCGAGCGTCACCAGGTCCGTCTCCGGACGCTGTTCCTCGGTCAGCCAGTCCCCGGCGGCCCGCAGGGCCGTGCGCACGGTGCCCATCACGGCCTCGCGTCGAACACCGCGGCAGCGTAGGAGCCACCGTAGGCGAAGCTGGAGAGCAGCAGGCGTCCGGCGGGGGCGTCCCCGGCGAGGGCGGCGACCAGGCCGAGGGCGCCGGCCGAGCCGTAGGTCTCGCCGAGCAGCGCCTTGGGGGTGACCGTGGGGCGGTCGGAGAGGCCGGCCAGGGCCAGGGCGCGGGACTGGGCGACGTCGATCAGGCGGTAGCCGGAGGCGGCGGAGACCACGGTGTCGACCTGCTCGGGCGTGGAGTCGGCCTCGGCGAGGGCGCCGCGCAGGGCGCGGGCCCAGGCTTCGCCGTCGCGGCCGATCCGTCCGATGCCGGCCGGTTCGCCGGAGGCTCCGAAGCCCCGGACGTCGGCCAGGACGTTCGCGCCGCGGGCGGCGGCGGAGGCCTCGGACTCCAGCAGGATCGCGGCCGCACCCTCGGAGAGCACGGTGCCGGTGCCGCGGCCGGGCTCGATGTGCGCGGTCTTGGCGTATCCGGGCAGTCGGGCCTGGGTGGCCAGGGCCTGCTCGGGGAACTCGTCGGCGACCACGACCATGATCCGGTCGGCCATGCCGCGGGCGATCACCCGGGCGGCCAGCTGGAGCGCGAGGACGGAGGAGGTGCCGCCGTTGGCGATGGTGGCGGTGTAGCCGCGGTAGCGGTGCAGCATGCCGACGTGTCCGGCGGCGGCGTTGACGACGGTGTTGGCGAAGGTCGCCGGGTTGGCGCCGGTGATGCCCTTCTCGATGACGCCGCGGTGGAAGTCCAGCACCGAGGTGACGGGGCCGTAGCCGGTGGCGAACACGATGCCGGTGCCTTCGGCCTCGGCGCGGGACGGCTTGCCGTGCCGCTCGTACAGGTCACCGACGGCGCCGGCGGCGAGCACGCCCAGCGGGTCCATCCGGCGGGCCTTGCTGGGGTTGAGGCGCTTGGCGACGGCCTTGACGTCGATCCGGCCGATCGGGCGCTCGCCGATGCCGGCGACCTGCTCCAGGGTGTCGAAGCCGACCTTTCCGGCGGCGAGCGCGGCGGTCAGTTCCTCGGTGGAGGCGGACGAGCCGGCCAGTCCCGCGACGCCGGTGACCACGACGTGGTGCACGGGCTGCGTGCGCCGGGCCGAACGGGCGGGCCGGCCGGGCTTGTTGAGGACGACGGTGGCGTTGTTGCCGCCGAACGCGAAGGAGTTGGAGGCGACCACCTCGAGCGGGGCGGGCCGCCCGGTGTTCGGGACGATGTCCAGCCCGAACGGGGAGTCGACGCCGCGGGTGCTGAGCGTCGGCGGGATGACGCCCCGGTCGATCGCCATGGTGGAGACGATCGCCTCCACCGCGCCGGCCGCGCCCAGGGTGTGACCGAGCATCGACTTGGTGGAGCTGGCGGGCGGCACCTCGGCGCCGAAGAGCAGCTTCACGGCCTTGGGCTCGGACACGTCGTTGGCGGGGGTGCCGGTGCCGTGCAGGTTGACGTAGTCGACGTCCTCGGGCGCCAGGCCGGCGGTCCGCAGGGCCTGGGCCATCGCCGCGGCCGCGCCCTTGCCGCTCGGGTCGGGGGCGGTCTGGTGGTAGCCGTCGCAGGAGAGGCCGTAGCCGCCGAGTTCGGCGAGCGGGGCGGCGCCGCGTTCGGCGGCCCGCTCGGCGGACTCCAGCACCATGAAGCCGGCGCCCTCGCCGAGGGTGAGCCCGGTGGAGGCGGACATCGGCGCGCACGGCTCGGGGTCGAGCGCGCCGAGGGCGGAGAAGCCGTACGCGGAGAGCTGGGCCAGCGGGTCGACGCCGCCGCAGATGACGTAGTCGACCTCGCCCTTCCAGAGCAGTTCGGCCGCGTAGCCGAGGGCGACCGCGCTGGCGGCGCAGGCGTTGGAGAGCACCACGCGGGGGCCGCGCAGGTCGAACTCGGCGGCGATGTAGTCGCCCACGCAGGGGAGTTGGGAGGCGGCGGCCTGGACGGCGTCCAGCACGCCGTCCTTCACCAGGCCGCGGTGCACGGTCTCCAGGGTGGGCATCGCGCCGAGGCTGGAGCCGACCACCACGGCGACCCGGTCGCGGTCCACGGTGTCCAGGTCGAGGCCGGAGCTGCGCAGTGCCTCGCGGATCGCGGTGGCCGCCAGCGCGTAGCAGCGGTCCAGGTCGGCGGGCTGCTCGGCGGTGACCATGCCGGCCCAGTCGGTGAGCAGCTCGGTGGTGGGGAAGAGGGTGTTGGTGCGGATGCCGGAGACGCCCTGGGAGATCGACGCCCAGCTCTTCTCCACGTCATCGCCGGCGCCGGTGATCAGCCCGAGGCCCGTGAGGGCGATGCGTTCGGTGGTCTTGGTCATCAGTGGATCCGGGTGGTGAGCGAGCGGGCGATGACGCGGGGCTGGGTGACGGTGCGCACCGGGGTGTCGGCGCCGTCCTCGTTGGCGGCGGTGAGCTCCAGGCCGGGGACCCAGAACGGGGCGTCCAGCTTGGCGACGATCAGTTCCTCGTCGGCGTTGGCGGACGGCGCCTGCCAGATGACGGTGCCGATCTGCTGCCCGCCGGCGGTGACGGGGGTGCCGACGGTGAAGGCGGCGCCGGCCGGGGCGGCCAGGGCGGTGATCTTGGCGTTCTCGGCGGTGGGCTTGACCAGTTCCTCGGAGCCGAGGAACTCGCCGATGCGGTTCCAGTCGACCATCCAGGCCAGGTCGGCCTCGTGCACCGGCAGGCCGGCGAAGCCCGCGGCGTAGACGGCCATGCCGGCCTCGGCCTGCACGCGGGCCAGGCCCTCGTCGCCGACCTCGGCGCCGCCCTGGGCGAGCACCGCCTCGACGGCGGCGGCGTGGCCGGCCTCGGGGGCGTTGGACAGCAGCAGGTAGCCGTACTCGCCGGTGGTGCCGACCCGGGCGAGGTGGGCGAGCGCGGCGGGCTCGCCGGGGACGGCGGACTCGGTGACGCCGTGCAGGGTCAGGCCGGAGATGTCGAACTCGACGAACGCGGCGGCCGCGGCCCAGGCGGTCGGGCCCTCGAACGCGGTGGCGCCCCAGCCCTCGGGGGCGACCTCGACGGTGACGTCGGCGGGGGCCTCCAGGGCCTCCAGGTAGCCGGTCAGGGCCTCGGCGGAGACGGGGGTGCGGGGCAGCAGCCAGGAGTCGTCGCCGATCTCGAAGTGCAGCAGGATCGCGAACGGCGAGCCGTCCTGGTTCAGCGCCAGCGCCTCGCGGACGGTGTCCGGCTCGACGTACTCGCTGGACTTGGCGAGGAACAGGTCGAGGAACTCGTAGCGGTCGCCGCCGGAGATCCGGACCAGCGGGGCGGTGATCGGGTAGACGCCGATGGCGGTGCGGACGGTGGTGTAGTCGTCCTGCGCGGTGCGCACGGCAACGGTGGTGGTCATGGCTCTGGTGGTCCTTTCGAGGGTTTTCGACGGGTGTCAGATCGCGGGTGCGGGGTGGACGGACAGCTGCCAGGCGGCCTCGGTGGCGGCCGTCGCGCAGCCGATCAGCAGTCCGGACGAGGTGGTGCGCAGGACGATTTCCGGCGCTCCGGGCCCGCCGGCGGCGGGTGCGAGGTGCAGCCAGTGGCCGCTGGTGAGGCGGATCGCCGCGGCGGAGGCCCAGACCTGCCCGAAGGCGGTGGAGTCGAGCTCGTGGCGCTGTCCGGCGGAGTGCAGCACCACGGGGGTGCCGGCCGGGGTGTCCGGGGTGAGCCAGAGCACCGTCTCCTCGTCCGCGCCGGGGGCGTGGATGTCGATCCGGACCGGCTCGGCGGCCTGCTCGGGGGCGGTGACCTCCCAGCTGATCCGCTCCTGCGGGGCGGCCAGGCCGAGCGGGTGCTTCTGCTCCCACTCGCGGACGGTCGGGACGCCCCAGCCGAGGCCGGTGGCGAGGCTGTGCCGGTGGTGCTCCAGGGTGACCCAGGCGCCTGCGCTCCAGCGCGGGTTGCAGCCGAAGGCGCGGGTGCGGGGGGCGGGGCTGCGCAGCACCTTCTTGCCGTTCTCGGTCCAGGAGGTGATGCCGCCGGCGTTCGCCTTGACGGTCAACTTCCGTTCGCCGGTGGCGGGTTCGGCCGTTGCGGTGCTGCGGGGGGTGGTGTCGTGGTCGGCGCCGGTGCGGAGTTCGGTGCGCAGCCGGGCGGTGCCGTCGGCGTCGGGTTCCAGGTGGCGTTCGACCAGGGTGGTGTGGATCAGCCGGACCGGGCGGCCGGCCGGGAGGGTGATCCGGGTGCTGCCGTCGGTCCAGTCGAGGGTGGATCCGGCGGGCGCGGTCTGCGCGGCCGCGACCACCTCGGAGGTGTCGCGGACGCCGATGCCGGTGCCGATCAGGTGCTGGGCGGCGTCGGTGTCGGGGCCGGTCAGGGTGAAGTCGCCCTGGCGGAGTCCGACGGTCTGGAAGATCCGGCCGGGCCGGGTGGTGTACGTGAACTGCTGGTTCAGCACGCCATGGTGGAGCGTGAGGGTGCCGGTGACCTGGTTGCCGCCGGACCTCTCGCGGACCTGCACGCCGTGCTCGACGGGGTGGATCTCCAGGTCGCGGGCCTGGCCTTCGCGCCAGCCGGCCGAGCGGTCGGCCTCGGCGCTGGGCCAGGTGGAGACGAACACCGGCCCGTGGTGGCCCTCGGCGTGCACGGTGAGGGTGCCTTCGGCGGCGTCCAGCTCGGCGGTGAGGCCGCTGTCGCCGAAGCGGTGCGGCTCGGCCGGCTGCTGGATCCGGACCTCGTACGGCGGTTCGGCGATCTTCAGCGGCCGGGTGGCGCCCTCGGGGGTGGTGAGGGCCGCTTCCAGCATCAGGCCGCGGTCCACGTCGATGGTGGCGGTGAGCTTGAACTCGCCGAGGGCCAGAGCGTAGGCGACGGTGCGGATTCCGTCCACCGCCCTTACGTCGGACCGGAGTTCGTCGTCGCGGCCGCCGGCGACGTTGCCGAAGCTGCTGAGCTGGCCGAGCGCGGCCAGCGCCTCGGGGTCGAGGTCGTGGAAGACGCTGCGCAGGATCAGCGGGATGTAGTTGTGCAGCTCGACGTTGCCGTCCTCGCCGGGGACGGTCTCGCCGACCGACACGCAGCCGACCCGCCGGTAGAGCTTGAAGGCGACGGTGTTGGCCGGGTTGACGGTCAGTCGGAGCACCAGGCAGCCGCAGCGCATCATCCATTCGACGGCTTCGGTGAACAGCCGTCCGGTGATGACGCCGTTGCGGTAGGCCGGGGCGACGAAGAACATGTCGGCGATGAGTTCGCCGGCCCGGGCGGAGCGGCGTCCGGTGCTGTGGAACAGCCCGAAGGTGCCCACCACCCGGTCGTCGTCGGCGGCGATCAGGAACGTCGCGGTGTCGCGCTCGGCGAGTTCGCGTTCCAGTTCGTCGCCGGTGATTCCGCCCGCCACCGGGTTGGGGTTGTCGCGGTGACGGTTGTAGAGCTCGGCGATGTCATGCGCGTCGCCCTCCTGGTACGGGCGGATCGTGATGGACATTCCACACCTCCTTGTCTGCTCCCTGAGGGCAGGTCAGCCCTTGCGTTCGGTGGTGACGATCAACGAGCCGGCGGCGGCGAGTTCGGTGCCGACGGTGGCGCGGACGGAGACGGAGCGCAGGCCGCCGAGCTTCTGGCCGAGCTTGGCCTCCAGGGTGAGCTGGTCGCCGGGGACGACCAGCCGGGAGAACTTCATCGAGCTGATCGAGCCGAGGTAGCCGACGCTGGCCGACGGGTCTCCCTCGGCGGGGGCCGGAGACTCCAGCAGTTCGGCGACGTAGACCACGGCCACCAGCTGGGCCATCGCCTCGACGATCATCACGCCGGGCATGATCGAGTGGTCGGGGTAGTGGCCGGCGAAGAACGGCTCGTTCACCGAGACGCTCTTGATGCCGCGTCCGGAGACGCCGGGGACCACGTCGTAGGCGCGGTCGATCATCAGCATCGGCCAGCGGTGCGGGAGCATCCGCTTGATGTCGTCGGAGGAGTAGGCGAAGCCCTTGCTCGGCTTCTCCTTGGCGACCGGCCGGGTGGGTGCGACGGCGGTGGCCATGGTCAGACCTCGCGGGCTTCGATGAAGTCGACCAGGGCGTTGATGGAGCCGAAGGCCTCGAAGTCGTCGTCGCTGATCAGCACGTCGTACTCGTTGTTGATCATGACGACGATCTCGAGGGTGTCCAGCGAGTCCATCTCCAGGCCGCGGCCGAACAGCGGCTGGTTGTCGGAGACGACCTCGGCCTCGGCGTCCAGGCCCAGGCGGTCGATGATCATCGACTTGATCTTGAGGTTCTTCTCCAGGCGCTGCTCGGCCTGGGTCCGGACGTCCTCGAAGGTGGCGGTGGACATGGTGCTGCCTTTCCGTTGGGGAGGGTTGATGGAACGTCAGTTTGATTTCATGGAGGGCGGGTCAGCTGTAGAGCATCCCGCCGTCGACCGTGAGCACCTTGGCGGTGATGTACGAGGCCGCCGGGCTGGCCAGGAAGACCGCCGCCTGCGCGACCTCCTCCGGGGTGCCCATCCGGCCCAGCGGGATCGCCGCCGCGGCCTCCTTCAGCTGGGCCCGCGGCACCTTCTTCACCATGTCGGTGTCGATGAAGCCCGGCGCCACCACGTTGACCCGGATGCCCTTGGGGGCGCCCTCGTAGGCCAGGGTCTTCGCCATCGCGATCACCCCGCCCTTGGAGGCGGCGTAGTTGGCCTGGCCGACCCGGCCGGCGATGCCCGAGGTGGAGGCGATGAAGACGATCGACCCGCCGCTCGCGTACATCTGCTTGGTGGCCTCACGGGCCGTCAGGAACGCGCCCGTCAGGTTGGTGGAGATCACCTCCTGCCACTTGGCGGCGCTCATCGCCGCGAGGTGACCGTCGGCGGTGATGCCCGAGTTGAGGACCGCGACGTCCACGCCGCCCCAGGCGGTGCGGATCTCCTTGTACATCGCGGTGACCTGCGCCTCGTCGGACACGTCGGCCCGCACCAGCAGCGCCTTTCGGCCGAGGCCCTCGATCTTCTCCGCCAGCTGCTCGGCCTTGCCGGCGCTGGAGCGGTAGTTGAGCGCGACGTCGCAGCCGTGCTCGGCCAGGTGCAGCGCGATCGCCGCGCCGATGCCCCGGGAGGCCCCGGTGACGACGGCCCTGGTGCCTTCGGTGAACAGCTGACTCATGCCGTGCTCCCGGCGAGGTTGGAGGTGACCTTGTGGCTGCCCGGGTCGAAGCCGTCCACCTCGGTGCCCAGACCGTGCCGCTCGGCGTGGTTCAGCACCGCCTCGGCGACGGCCAGGTCCAGCACGCCGAGGCCGAACGGGGCGAACACCACGGTGCGGCCGGCGGGCAGTTCGGCGGTGCCCTCGAGCAGCGCGCCGATCTCGGCGGTGACGAACCGGCGGTGGCCCACCTGCTGCTCCGCCTTGTGCAGCGAGGTCTGCTCGCGGATCGCGTGGTCCGCGTCGTCGGTGACGTTGACCGCGCCCAGCACCGAGGCGACCGACAGGTCGCGCAGCGACAGGTGCAGGATGACCTGCCCGTCGGGGCGGTTCGGGTGGTCGGCCAGGTCCAGCCAGTACGAGGAGTCGGTGGTGGCGATCGAGACCGTGTCGGCGGTCAGCACCTGACCGAGCGTCGCCGCCCTGAACTCGACGTCCGGGTACTCGGCGGCGAGCTCCGCGGCGAACACCTTGGCCCGCTCCGGGAAGGCGTCCTGCAGCAGGACGGTCTCCAGCCCGTCGTGCACCTGGGTGAGGAAGTGCACCACCTGGTTGTTGATGGTGCCGCAGCCGACCAGGCCGACCGTGCGGACCTCGCGGTCCGCGTTCAGCAGCCCGGAGGCGAGCGCCGCACCGGCCGCGGTGCGGACCGCGGAGATCTGGCTGCCCTCCATCAGAGCGAGCGGGTAGCCGGACTCCAGGTCGTTCAGGATGCACAGCGAACTGGCGCGCTGCATACCCCGCTTGACGTTCTCCGGGAAGGACGAGATCCACTTCAGGCCCATCACCGGGGCCGGTCCTCCGAGGTAGGCGGGCAGCGCGATGATCCGCGAGTCGGAGCGGTGCAGCGGGCGCAGGAAGGTGGAGAACGGGAGGTCGGACTTGCCCTGGCTGTGCAGCACGTAGGCGTTGCGCACCAGGTCGATGACGGTGGAGTCGAGGTCCGCGAGCGCGGCCCGGACGTCCTCCCGGCCGAGGATCCTCATGCCTGGCCCCTTTCTTGGTCGGTCGGCGGCAGGTACTGCCGGAGGTAGGACTCCACCCACTGGTCGTCGTAGATGGTGTCGAGGTAGCGGTCGCCGCCGTCCGGGAGCACGGCGACGCAGGTGCTGCCGGGTTCGATCCAGGACTCGGCCTGCATCAGGGCGGCGATCACCGCGCCGGACGAGCCGCCGGCCAGGATCGACTCCTCGGCGAGCAGGCGGCGGCAGCCGCGGATGCACTCGGAGTCGGTCACCTTGACCACCCGGTCGGCGAGGCCGGGGCGGAGCAGCTGGGGGACGACCGCCGCGCCGTGGCCGGGGATGGTGCGCCTGTGCGAGGACTCCCAGGGCTCCGGCGGGCCGAAGATCACACTGCCCACGGCGTCCACCGCGACCACCCGGGTGGGCAGTCCCTGGTCCTGGATGAACTCGGCGCAGCCGCGCAGCGTGCCGGTGGTGCCGGCCGCCAGGAACAGGTAGTCGGGGGCCTCGGGGAGGGCCTCGAAGATCTCCCGCATGGTGGTGCGGTGAGCGCGCGAGTTGTCCTCGTTGGCGTACTGGTTGGGCCACCAGGAGTCGGGGACGGTGTCCAGCAGGTGCTTGACCCGGGCGATCCGGGCGGGCAGGAACTCGCCGGTGGCGGGGTCGCGGTGCTCGACCACCTCCACCCGGGCGCCGTAGGCCCGCATGATGGCGAGGTTCTGCGGGGTGGTGCGCGGGTCGACCACGATGATCAGGCCGAGCCGGTAGAAGTTGCAGAGCTGGGCGAGCGCGATGCCCAGGTTCCCGGAGGAGGACTCCACCACGGTGGAGACCCCGGGCACGATCCGGCCGGTGGCGATGGCCTGTTCGACCATCGACTTGGCGGCGCGGTCCTTGATGGAGCCGCCGGGGTTGAACCGCTCGCACTTGGCGTACACCTGGAAGCGGTCGGTGGCGAAGAGTCGGTCCAGCGCCACCAGCGGCGTGCCGCCGATCGTGGAGACGATGTCGGGGTCCGACGGACGGTGCGGGCGGACCCGCAGTTCGGCGCCGTCGGGGACGAGCACGGTCATTCCGGCACCTTTCGGCTGATCTGGAGCCGAAGCTCACTGACGTACTGCTCACCGTCGGCGTCGGGCAGCCAGGACTCCTCGGGGGCCGGCAGCGGTTCGCTGACGGTCACCCTGGCGTCGGGGTCCGACTGCACCGCCCGGCGGACGAGGTTGGCGAAGGAGAGCACCAGCGTCGGGCTGGTGAAGTCGACCAGGGAGGGCTTCGTCTCCTCGGGAAACTTGACGAAGGCCCGGTCGGGCAGCGCGTTGTCGGCGACCCAGCGGCGCACCGTCAGGTAGTCGCGCATCCGGTCGGCCTTGGGCGCGAGGGCCACGCCGGTGGCGGGCAGCCGCCAGGTCTCCCGGAACAGCACCAGGTCGTCGAGGGTGACCCGGGGGGCGTGCGGGCGGTCCAGGCCGATCTTGAACGCGTCGCAGGCGATGATCGAGATCAGTACCGCGAGCAGTTCGGAGAGCGTCCGGGTGCGGCCGTCGGTGGTGGTCGCGGTGATCGTGCCGTCGTGCTCGGTGAGGGTGATGGCCACGGCGGGTTCGATCCGCTCGCGCTGGTCGAAGGGGGCGCGGGTGAAGCCGATCAGCCGGTCGCCCGCGCCGATCGGGGCGGGCACCATGCGGCCGCTGTTGCGCTTCCAGCCGACCGGCAGCAGCGGCACCAGCCGCTCGCCGCCGATCGCCCGGTTGACCTTGTCGCGCAGCGAGCCGGTGTCGGCCGTCCAGTCCAGGAACGGCAGGTCGAGGGTGGCCAGGCAGGCGTGCAACTCGCCGAGCACCACCAGGTGTTGGCCGCCGTTGACGGCGTCCACCGAGCGGGCGACGACCTGCAGGTCGGGGCTGTGCACGGCGAGGTGCGGGGAGCGGACCTCGCCGGTGGCGAACACCTTTTTCGCCGAGTCGATGATCTGGTCGACACTCAGGTCGACCCGGGTGGCGCCGTCCGGCACCTCGCCGATGACCTCGCGCCACTTCAGCGCCAGCTCCCGGACGGCCTGCTGGACGGGGTGGTTGTGCTCGCCCCAGAACAGCGCCAGGGTCTGCGGCCAGACGTCGGCCAGCGTGACGGCGGTGCCGGGGCGCTGCCGTGCGGCGGCCTTGCGGACCAGCGCGACCACCTCGGTCTCGACCAGTTCGGCGAGCCGGTTGCCGAACCAGTCGGCGGCGTCGGCGACCAGGGCGAGCGGGCGGGCGATGCCGTCCAGGAAGTCCCGGCCGAGCTCCATCCGGCAGTCCCGCAGGGTGTCCTGGTAGACCAGGGTGCGGCCGGCGTACGCCTTGCCCTCCTCGCGGGAGGCGGCCTGGCCGGTGGTCTCCACGAAGTACGCGTCCAGCGCGTCCAGTGCCTCGACCAGCTGCTCGGCGCTCCCGGCCCGGTCGATCTCGCCCTTGTGGCGGGCGAGTTCGGCGAGCACCGCGTCGTAGCGGACGAACATCTCGGGGTCGCCGATCGCCGAGACGCGGCGGCGCAGCACCTCCTCGGCGCGGACGTCGACCGGGATGTTGGCGTCCCAGCCGAGCACCCGCTGCCGCAGCAGCCGGTTCAGCACCTTGTCGACGGCTCCGCGGGCGCCCGCGGCGTCCCAGCCGTGGTCGGCGATCAGCAGGTCGGTGATCTGCTCGGCGTTGCGGTCGCCGTCGGCGAGCCGCAGCACCTGCGCGTCCTCGGGGCGCAGCCGGACGGTCTTGCGGTTGGCGAGCACCAGCTGCTCGCCGTCGAGGTGGACGTCGGGGCGCAGCATCGGCGGGAACCACCAGCGGGCGCCGGGCTGTTCGGCCATCCAGTCGGCGATCGCGGCGACCGTCCAGCGTTCCAGCGAGGTGCGGGCGGCGGCGACCAGGGCGGGGCCGTGGTCGATGCCGATGGCTTCCTGGGTGCGGCCGACGCCGATCCAGGCGCCGGGGCCGAAGAAGCCGATGGTCTCGGCCTTGGCGCAGTAGCGCAGCCAGTACATGGCGAGGGTGCGTTCGCGCTGGCGGCGCTTGGTCTCCTTGCCGCCGGGGGCGGCGAGCGAGTCGAGGATGCGGAAGACGGTGCGGTTCTGCCAGGCGATGGCCAGGCGGAGCTTGGGGTCGGTGGCGAGGGCGGCGAGGCGGGCGGCCTCGGCGTCCACGTCGGCGCGGTAGGCGGTGTCGAACTCCTCGGCGGTGCCCTCGCCGGCGGCGAGCCGGGCGGCGGCGGCCGGGGCGGAGGTGCCGCCGATCAGGTCGAGGCCGGAGACCGGGAAGCCGGCGTTGCGGAGCAGTCCGACGCCCCAGACCTGCCAGTCGGAGCCGGCCAGCGGGTGGAGCGGGGCGAAGTCCGCCCAGTCCACGGCGCGGGCGGCCTCGACGGCGGGGGCGGTCATCCCGACACCTCCGCCAGCTCGCTTGCTGCGGCGGGGGTTTCGGTGAGCGCGGCGGCGAGCCGGGCGATGCCTTCGGCGATCTTCTTGCGCGGCACGTTGCTGAAGCACAGCCGGATGCCGTCGTTGTGCTCGCCGTCGATGGAGAAGTGGCCGCCGGGGACGAAGGAGATGCCGTGCGCGGCGGCGGCCTGCGCGTAGCGGGTGGCGTCGGCGCCGTCGCGGTGGCGCAGCCAGAGGTAGAAGCCGCCGCCGGGGCGCTGCCAGGTCCACGGGCTGTCGGTGCCGAGTTCGGCGTCGAGCGCGTCGGCCATCTGGGTGCAGCGTTCGCGGTAGCTGTCCCGGTAGCGGTCGATCAGCTCGGTCCAGCCGTTGCGGGAGTAATAGGCGGCCAGCGTGCCCTGGGCGAGCGCGGACGGGGAGAGCGAGATGATCTCGGCGACCCGGGCGAGGTCGTGGCGCAGGTGCTCGGGGGCGGCGATCCAGCCGGAGCGCAGGCCGGGGGCGAAGATCTTGGAGAAGGTGCCGAGGTAGACCACCTGCTGCGGGTCGAGGGCCTGGAACAGCGTGGTGGTGGTGCCGTCGAAGCCGAGCAGGCCGTACGGATTGTCCTCGATCAGCAGCAGGTCGAGTTCGCGGCAGGCGGTGAGGATGGCGGCGCGGCGCGGGACGGAGAGGGTGGCGCCGGTCGGGTTCTGGAAGGTCGGGTTGACGTACAGCAGCCGGACGGTGCGGCCGGCCTCGCGCAACTCCCTGACGGTGCTGCGCAGTTGCTGCGGGCAGAGGCCTTCGGAGTCCTCGCCTGCGGCGTGCAGTTCGAGGCCGGCGGTGCGGAAGGCGGCGGTGGCGCCGGGGTAGGCGGGGGTCTGCACCAGGATGGTCTCGCCGGGGGCGCCGAGGGCGAGGGCGACGGCGGTGAGGCCCATCTGGGAGCCGCTGGTCGGGATCAGGTTCTCGGCGCCGGCGTGGCCGTCCTCACGGGCCATCAGGTCGGAGACGGCGGGCACGAGGGCCTTGGCGACGTGCGGGGTGGTGTACTGCAGGGCGAGCTTGCCGCCGAGCCGGACGAGCCGGGCGAGCTGCTGGGAGATGTCCCCCAGCGGGAGCACGTCCAGGTCGGGCAGTCCGCCGGCCAGGGAGATGACGTCCCCGCCCCGTTCGAACAGCCGGGGCATTTCTGCCGCGGGTCTGGTGTCGGTCCACATGGCTGTCGGTCCTCAGACTCGGGCCGGGGCGGCGTCGGCGGCCCAGGCCTGCACGTAGCGGAACAGTCCGGCCGGGGAGGCCAGCGCCGGGTCGGCGAGGGCGTCGGGGTCGACCTCGATGCCGAACTCCTCCTCGACGGCCATCACCAGGGCGATGGTGTGCAGCGAGTCCACGCCCAGGTCGACGAGCGGGGTCTCGGAGTCGGTGACCTGCACGGAGCAGATCCGCTCGACGAGCTGGTCAAACTGCGACTGGTTCATGGCTGCCCCTCGGGGATGCGGTGACGGACTGGTGGATTCGGTACTGCTCTGCCTCGGCCGCTTCGGCGGCAGCCGCGTCGACCAGGCGCTTGGCGGCGGCCCGGTCCGGCTTGCCGTTGGCGGTCAGCGGGACGGTGTCCAGCGCGACGACCCGGTCGGGCATCCGGCTGGGGTCGAGCCGGCCGACCAGCGCGGCCCGGACCTGCTCCGGCGGGAGGGTGCCGTGCACGGCCAGCAGCAGCGGCCCGCCCTCGGTCTCGGGGCGCAGCGCGACGGCGGCGGTGACGCCGGGGAGGCGTTCGGCGGCGTCCTCGATCTCGGTGAGGGCGATCCGCATGCCGCGGCGCTTGATGACGTCGTCGTCGCGGCCGACGAAGTACAGCCGTCCGTCCTCGTCGAGCCGGCCGCGGTCGCCGGTGTGCAGCTCCAGCGTGCCGTCCGGGCGGCGGATGAAACGGTTCTGCGCTTCCAGCGGGATCCGCCAGTAGCCGGCCATCACGGTCGGTCCCCAGACCACGATCTCGCCGGTCTCGCCGGGGCCGAGCACGCTGCCGTCGGCGGCGACGATCCGGACCTTGTCGCCGGGGATCGGCGGGCCGACCGAGTCGGGGTGCTCGGCGTACTCGGCCGGGTCGAGGATGGAGATCCGCTTGCACTCGGTCATGCCGTACATCGAGGCGAACTCGGAGCCGGGGAAGACCTCCAGCAGGTCCGCCATCACGGCCCGGCCGGGGCGGGCGCCGGTGTTGGTGAACAGCCGCACCCTGGTGGGCCGGTGCAGCTTGCTCTGCAGCAGGTGGAGCATCTGGGCCAGCGAGGGCACCAGCGGGACGACGGTGACGCCGGTGCGCTCGATCAGCCGGAGCAGTCCGACGTCCTCGCTGCGGCGGGCCAGCACCAGGGTGCCGCCGACCAGCGCGGACAGCAGGGCCTGGTAGAGGCCGTAGTCGAAGGAGAGCGGCAGCCGGCACAGCACCACGTCGTCCTGCCGGTAGCCCAGGCAGGCGTTGATGGCGTCGAGGGCGGCGAGCATCTGGCGGTGCGGGCAGACCACGCCCTTCGGGCGGCCGGTGGTGCCGGAGGTGTAGATCAGCATCGCCACCTGGTCGTCGTCGAAGTCGGCGCGGAAGCCGTCCTCGGCGGTGGCGAGGACCTGCTGCCAGGCCTCCTCGACCTCGACGGTGCGGGCGGCGCGGGCGCCGGCCGCCGGGCGGCAGATGGCCAGCGCGGCCTCGGAGTCGGCCACGATGTGGTCGATCTGCTGGTCCGTCAGCTCCGGGTGGACCGGGACGAAGATCGCCCCGATCCGCAGGGTGGCCCAGAACAGGGCCAGGAACGAGCGGTCGTTGCCGCCGGTGTACACCACCCGGTCGCCGGCGGTGACGCCCTGGCCGCGCAGCCAGCCGACCGCGCGGTCCACGGCGGTGCCGAGCTGACGGTAGTTCAGGGTGCCGTCGGCGTCGGTGACGGCGGGGTGGTCGGCCCGCTCCGCGAGCGGGTAGTCGAGCAGGTCAGACACCGGCATGGACGGCCACTCCCTCGCTGATCCCGGCGGCGGTGAGCCGCTCCTGCACCCGGGTGACGTCCCGGGCGGTGTTCACGGAGACCACCTCCAGCTGCGGGTGGTGGCGCTTGAGCAGGTTGGCGAGCGTCTTGGCGGGCGGCAGCGAGAACGTCGCCTCCGGGGCCAGTTCGCCCAGCCGGTCCAGGCAGAGGTCCCAGCGGACCGGGCTGACCACCTGCTGGACCAGCCGGCGGCGGATCTCCGCAGGGTCCTCGACGGCCGCGCCGTCCGCGTTCGACAGCAGCAGCTGCGTCGGCGCGGCGAACGGCACCGCCTCGGCGGCGGCCTCGAAGGTCTGCCGGGCCGACTCCATGAACGGGGTGTGGAAGGCGCCGGCCACGCTGAGCCGCTTGACGGTGGCCCCGGCGGGCGGGGCGGCGGCCAGCTGTCCCAGCGCCTCTTCGAGACCGGCCGCGACGATCTGGCCGGGTCCGTTGAAGGTCGCCGGAGTCAGGCCCAACTCCGCTGTCCGTGCCAGGACTTCGTCCTGCTCGCCGCCGATCACGGCGGCCATCGAGGTGGGTGCCTCGGCGCAGGCCGCGGCCATCGCCCGGCCGCGGATCGCGGCCAGCCGCACCGCGTCGGCGGGCTCCAGCACCCCGGCGTACACCGCGGCGGTGAGTTCGCCGACCGAGTGGCCGGCCGCCACCGCCCCGCCCGGCCGGACGGCGCCGGCCAGTACGTGGTGGGCGAGCAGTCCGGCGGCGACCAGCAGCGGCTGGGTGTTCTCGGTGCGGGCGATCTCGGCGGCCGGGGCCTTGGTGCCGAGCTGGACCAGGTCCAGGTCGGCGGCCTCCGACCAGGCCCGCACCCGCTCGGCGGTGGCCGGGTCGCGCAGCCAGGCGGCCAGCATGCCCGGGGTCTGGGAGCCCTGACCCGGCGCAATGAATGCGAACATTTGTTCGAACCTCCTTTCGAGTGGGGCCTGCGCCCGGCGCATGAGCGCCCGGCAGGGTGCCGCGTGCTTACGGGCGGCCGGTGGACTTGCGGAAGCGGCGGATCGCCAGGAACGAGAAGCCGGCGAACCAGGCCAGCAGGTTGAACACCGCGCCGGCCACGCTGGAGTGCTCCCCGTGGAACGAGAAGCCGTCGTTCAGCGGGTACCGGGCCAGCGTCGCCACCCCGTACATCGGGGTGTAGCGGGAGATCTCCAGCATCACGCCGCTGAGCGGGATGAACAGGTTGCCCAGGAAGGCCAGGGCGGTCATGGTCAGGCCCGGCATGTGCATCACCACGTCGGGCTTCAGCGCCAGACCCATGCCGATGCCGAGCGCGGCGAACACCGCGGCCCCGACCCAGGCCACCAGCAGCGAGACCACCCACACGTTGGCGTCGGCCTCGGCCCCCGTCAGCGCCCCCAGCACTCCCACGATGGCGACCGGCACACCGGCCATCAGCACCGAGCAGAGCACCTTGACCAGCAGATAGCCGGGCGGGGTGAGCGGACTCATCGCGATCGTCCGCATCCAGCCGACCGACTTCTCCACCGAGATGGTGGCGGCCGAACTGACCGCGGCGGTGGCCGCGCCGTACACCGCCTGACCGATCATCATCCAGGCGGCGAAGTTGCCGTGCGGCAGGGTGGCGCCACCGGACGGGCCGGTGCGGAACAGGGCCAGGTACAGCACCGCGGGCAGCAGCACCGTGAAGATCGTGGTCTGCCGGTTGAACCGGCGGCGCAGCTCGTAGCGGACGAAGGTCGGGTTGACCCCGTTGAACACCGAGGTGCGGGCGGCGGCGGGCGCCGTGACGGCGGCCATCAGACGTTCTCCTTCTGGGCGTTGGCGGCGCGGTCCGCGTTCGCGGCACTGTCGGCGCGGCCGGCGTTCTCGGTGATGGCCATGAAGGCCTCCTCCAGGCTGCGCGGCGCCACCTCGATGTCCCGCGCCTGCGTCTCACCGACCAGAACCCGCAGCAGCGCGTCCGAGTCGGTGCAGGTGAAGTAGGTGCGCTCGCCGCGGACGGCACTGGAACGCACGCCCGGCGTCCGGGACACCACGCCGGCCTCGTACGGGCTGAGCACCGCCGAGACGGTGCGGCCGCTGGTCGCGGCGCGGATCGAGGAGGCCGAGCCGTCGGCCACCACCGCACCCTTGTTGATCATGACCACCCGGTCGGCGAACTGGTCCGCCTCCTCCATGTAGTGGGTGGCGAACATGACCGTCATGCCGCGCGCCGCGTCCTCCCGGACAGCCGCCCAGAAGTCCCGCCGCGCCACCACGTCCATGCCGGCCGTCGGCTCGTCCAGCACCAGGAAGTCCGGCTTGGACAGCAGCGCCAGCGCGAAACGCAGCCGCTGCTGCTCACCCCCCGAACAGGCCGCCACCCGGCGGGCCCGCAGCTCGGTGATGTTCGCCCGCGCCATGCACCGCTCCGGGTCGGCCCCCGGGTGCAGCGACGCCAGCATGTGCACGGTCGCCTCGACCGTCAGGTCCGGCAGCAGACCGCCGGACTGCAGCACCGCCGCCACCCGCCCCGCCCGCACCGCCTGCTCGGGACTCACCCCGAACAGCCGCACCTCGCCCTCGTCCGGCCGGGTCAGCCCCAGCAGCATGTCGATCGAAGTGGTCTTGCCCGCGCCGTTCGGCCCGAGGAACGCCACCACCTCGCCCCGCCGAATCCGCAGATCCAGCCCGTTGACGGCGGTGAACACCTCGCCCTTGGCGTTGGTGAACCGCTTGACCACACTGGACAGTTCAGCCGCCAGGGGGGACGCCGTCCCCCTCGACGCCGTACGGTTCTGGTAATCGATCATCATCCGAGTCCTCACGATTCGGCGGAGGTTCGCCTCTTGTGAGCACTACTCTCCCGGCCACCCCTATCGCCCCGAACCGACCCGGCTATCGGACCCCTATCCCGGGACCCGCAGCACTCCACACAGCCTCTTGCCACCACCGGTAAGATCGGGAGCATGAGCGGTAGCAAGAAGTATTCGGTCAGCCTGCCCGAGGACCTTGCGGAGAGCATCCGCAGCCAGGTAGGCCCGGGCGGCTTCTCGGCCTACGTCGCCGAGGCACTGGAGCACCGCGTGGCGATGGACAAGCTCCGCGAGATCGTCGCCGGCTTCGAGGCGGACAACGAACCACTCACCCCCGAGGAGATCGACGCCGCCCGCGCGCTGCTGCGCCACGACCGGCCCGCTGCGACCGGCGACGCCGCCGCCTGATGCCCGGCACCCTCCTCCTGGACAGCGAGGGCCTGTCCCGCCTCTACCTGAACGACCGACAGGTCGCCGCCTTCCTCCAAGCCGCCGCCGCGGAGGGTGTGCGGGTCGGCACCACCGCGATGACCGTGATCGAGGCGGACCACGCCCGCGCCCATCCGGCCCGGATCCGCTGGGCCCTCTCCCGCATCGACGTCCACGACGTCACCCGCGAGATCGGCAGCCAGGCGGCGGCGCTGCTTCGCGAACACCGGCTGCACGGCCACAAGTACGCGATCGACGCCGCATTCGCTGTGATCGCGCGCTCGGCACCCGGCCCGGTCACCGTCCTCACCTCGGACCCGGAGGACCTCACCCTGCTCTGCGGCCCCCGCGTCCTGGTCGTCGGGCTCTGAACCTGCGCCCGAAACGGCAGCCGGCCCGGCACGCCGAACGCGGTGCCACGGAGAGCCCGTGACACCGCGTCCGGTCAGGGGCGTCAGACCGGGATGATCTCCACTCCGGTCTCCAGCCCCCGGAAGTCGTCCGCGTTGCGGGTGTAGAGCGGCAGCCCGTGGGCGGCGGCGGTGGCCGCGATCATCAGGTCCATCCGGCGCGGCCGCGGGTTGCGGTTCGCCTTGACAGTGAGCGCGACCAGCGTGCCGAACCGGCGGGCCGCCTCCCGGTCGAACGGCAGTGCCGCGAACTCCGCCTCGGCATCCGCCAACCGCTGCGCGCGGGCCATCATCTCGACCGGATCGCCCGCTACGGCCACCCCTTGGGCGAGCTCCGCGAGCACCACGGTGGAGACGGCGGCCTCCAGCGGCAGCGAACCAGGGTCGATCGAGGGGAGGTCGATCACCACGCAGGTGTCCAGCATCCCCCGCAGTCGGCGGCCGCTCATTCCCGCCCCTGCGGCTCGTCACCGATCCGGTCCTCGTCGCCGAAGAACTCGTCCGCTTCCGCACGCATCCGTTCCGCGTCGATCACCGAGGCACCACGCCACTTGCGCTGAAGCTCGTCGACCGGCACGAAACGGCGACGCGTCCCCAGCGGACGTACCTCGGCGATCTCCGTGCCGTTCCGGGTGATGTGGTAGGTCTCGCCGGCTTCCACATCGTCCAGCACGGCCTTGGACCGGGCGGCGAGTTCTCGCTGCGTGATGGTCTTCATTCCACCAGCGTATTGCACTGCAATACGGCGCGCCACAGGCGCCGCGCCCGGTCAGGACGGCAGCTGCCCCACCGCGTCGACCAACGCGATCTTCCGCACCGCGCTGTTGAACTCGACCGTGCCGTCGTAGCCCTCTCCGGGGCGGCCGAGGACGCGTTCGCCGAGGAAAGCGTGGGTTTTCCGGTCCAGGATGAGCTGGACGATGCCCACCTTGGGGTCGAGCAGGGACACCGCCTCGCCGGTCCGGCCGAGGGCGTCGGTGGCCTCCTCGTGGTAGGAGATGTTCGGGATCTTCGCGGCGGCCCGGAACAGCGCGGCCTTTTGCGGGGCGGGGCAGGGGCCCCCCATGAGAGAGCGCAGGATCGTCCAGACCGCGACCTCGCGGGTCATGTTCTTGGCGTCCGTCACTGTGCGCACGAACGGGTCCGCGTAGAGGATCTCCAGCAACGCGTCGGGGTCGGTCGGCAGTTTGGCCAGCTTGTCGTAGGGAGGGTCCGCGTAGAGGCTGGGGCTTGCCTGCTGGGGTTCCACGACGAAGTCGTGGGAGAGCCCGCCGGACGGGGGTGCCCCGACGGAGCCGTCGGTGAGCCCGCCGGACGGGGGTTTCACGCGGTCGGCTTCGATGACCCCGCCGGACGACCGGACCAGGCCGGGCTTCGATCCGTCGACGGAGAGCCAGCGCTGGACGGTGGTGATGGCGTTCGGGTCGCTGGTGGTGTGGATGGAATCCAGGTACACGAACTGGTCCGGCCGCGGTGCCGGGGTCTTGTCGGCGGCGAGCGCGTCGGCCGCGAGGTTCAGCACCGAGACCGCATGGGCGCTGGATTCGGTCGCACCCGGTCCGGCGATCTGGGTGCTGACCAAGCCCGCGGTGAGCGCCGTCGTCAGGGCCACGGCGACCAGCACTCGGCGCGTGGTCAGCCGTCGGCCCCGTCGTGCCGCGGGCGTTCCGGCGATGGCGTCCTCCAGCTGCCGACGGCCGCGGAGGCGGGCGTGGGTGGTCATCGGTGCGGTGTCGGCTCGGAATTCGGCGAGCCCGGTGATCTCGTCCACAAGAACTCCTCTGTCAGTGGGTGGGTCGGTCGAGTGCGGTGTGCAGCCGTCGGCGGGCGCGGTTGAGCCGGGAGCGGACGGTGCCGTCCGGGATCCGCAGGGCCTCGGCGATCTCCTGGTAGCTCAGTTCGGCCCAGGCGAACAGCAGCAGGACGTCGCGTTCCTTCGCCGTCAGCCGGGCCAGTACGCCGGCGATCTCCTGGGCCTGGGCGCCGGCCGTCACTCTGGCGGCCACCGTGTCGGCGTGGTCGCCGGTGTCGAGCGCGTCGACGCCGCTGCGGGCCAGCGCGCGGTAGCCGGAGCGTTCGGTGCGCTGGTGGCGGTGCAGCAGGTTGGTGGCGATTCCGTACAGCCAGGGCCTGGCGTCGGACCGGTCCCGGTCGTAGCGGCCGCGGATCCGGAACGCCGACAGGAAGGTCTCGGAGGTGAGGTCGTCGGCCACCGAGGCCCCGATCCGCCGGGCCAGGTAGTGGTGCACCGCGACGGCGTGCCGGTCGTATATCTCGCCGAACCGGTCGGGTTCGGCGAGCGACGCCCCGATGACCGCCGCGTCGTCGTCCACTCCTTCCCGCAGGGGCGTGTCCGTGCCGAGTACCGCCGTCACCGGCCCGCCCCCCGCCGGCCGGTCACCATTACCTGGTCGGTGCTGCGCATGGGTTCTCCTTCGCACCGGCTCCTCCGGCGCTTCCACCCTCTATTGCCATCTCGCCGGGGTCCGGTTCGGCGGTTTCGGTGAAAACTTTTCGGACACCGAACACCCTTGGCCGGAGCGGGAGTTCTGCGAGACTGCCGGGCAGCGGCGAGGAACGGGGGCGGGATGACGGAGGGTCGGCTGGTCGGCGGCCGGTACCGGCTGGTGCGGGCGCTCGGCGCGGGCGGGTTCGGCAGCGTGTGGCTGGCGCACGACGAGACGCTGCGGGTGGACGTCGCCGTCAAGGAGGTGCGGCTGCCCCCGACCGGGACGGCCGCCGAGCACGCCGAACTGCTGGAGCGGGCGCAGCGCGAGGCCCGCCACGCGGCCCGGCTGCGCGACCATCCGCACGTGATCGGGGTGCACGACGTGGTGCTGGACTGCGGCGCGCCGTGGACGGTGATGCAGCTGATCGTCGGACGGTCGCTGCACAAGCGGATCGCGGAGGGCGGCCCGCTGCCCGTCCCGGAGGCGGCCCGGGTGGCGTCCGCCGTGCTGGCCGCGCTGGACGCCGCGCACCGCGCCGGGATCGTCCACCGGGACGTCAAACCGGCCAACATCCTGCTGGCGGACGACGGCCGGGTGCTGCTCGCCGACTTCGGGATCGCCGTCCAGCAGGAGCAGACCGCGCTGACCGCCTCCGGCATGTTCGTCGGGTCGGTGGACTACATCGCGCCGGAGCGCGCCCAGGGCGGGCCCGCCGACCCGGCCGGCGACCTGTTCTCGCTGGGCGCGACGCTCTACCAGGCCGTCGAGGGGCGGCTGCCGTTCCGCCGCGACACCCCGGTGGGCACCCTCACCGCCGTCCTGTTCGAGCCGCCCGCACCCTGCGTGCTGGCCGGTCCGCTGGCGCCGCTGATCGACGGGCTGCTGGCGAAGGACCCGGCCGCCCGCCTCACCGGCGCCCGCGCGGCGGCGATGCTCGCCCCGCACTTGGGCGCGCACCCGCCGGCGGCCGCCGCCGCGCCGACCGCCGCCGCCACCGTCCCGAACGCGCTGCCGCCCGCTGCGCCCCGGGCCGCCCGCCGTTCGGTGGCGTCGGTGCTGCCGCCGCTGCTGGTGCTCGCCGCACTCGGTGCGGCGCTGCTGCTGAACGCGTTCTCGTTCCACCCGGACAGTCAACTGCCGCCGTCCGGCGCCGCCTTGATGAAGCTGGCGCACACCCCCCTGTTCGAGGCGCTCAGCCTGAACTCCGACAGCAGCGCCGTGGGGCTGTCCTGGCTGTGGCTGCTGCCGACGGCGATCGCCCTTCTGGCCACCGCCTGGTACCCACCCCGGGTTCCGGCCGCAGTCCGGACCGCCGGGTTCCTGCTGACGCTGGTGCTGCCCGTTCGCCTGGGTGTCGCCGGCCTGTGGGATGCGGACACGCACCTCGAACGCCTCGTGCACGCCCTGCCGCCGGAGGTCGCGTCCCACCTGCACGTCGGCTACGGCCCGGGCTGGTGGCTGCTGCACGTGGCGGCGTTCGCCGCCCCGGTGGTGCTGCTGGCGGGCCAGTTGCTCCACCGGAGGCGGCGCTGACGCGGCGTCAGGGCGCGGAGAGCGGGATGTTCGGGCTCTTGTCGAACGCCTTGATCGGGGTCATGCCGCCGAGGCCGGGAAGGTAGGCGGTGTTCAGGTGGCTGACTTTGACGCAGCTGTCCTCGTTGTCGGCGGTGCTGGCCTCGGCGCCCTTGAGCGCGGCGGACGGGTCCACGGGGGCGGTCGAGCCGCCCTGCCCGCCGCCGGGGTAGCTGGTGCCCGACTTCCAGTCGGTGCCGATCACCAGCTCGATCGAACTGCCGCTGCCGGCCTGGACGGCGCTCTCGGGCATGCCGAGCGCGGCGGCCACCTGCTTGGCCTCGGCCTCCTTCCCGGCCGGGTAGCGGACGGTGCTCTGCTCGGCGGTCAGGTTCGTGCCCGCGGCGGTGTCCTTGGAGAACCCGGCCGCTTGCAGCGCCTGGGCCAGCTCGGTGGCCCGGCGCTGGGCACCGCTGCCGTTCCGCACCGTCACGGCGATGTTCTTGCGGGACGTGCTGTTCGCGGGCGGGGCGGTGGTGGCCTCGGCGGGCGGCGCCGAGGAGGGCGGCGCGCTGCTGGCGCCGTTCGGGTCGGCGCTCAGCGGCTGGTCGTTCTTGATCGACGCGAACAGCTTCTTCGCGTCGGGGTTGACCACCAGCCGGGCGTCGTCCTTGGGGTCCGGATCGGTCTGCATGGTGGTGAAGGTGACCCGGTTCGGCGGCACCTTGTTCAGGTCGTTGGCCAGGCCGACCAGCTTGGTGATCCCGTCGAGTTCCGGGTCGACGGTGAGCGCCTTGGTCGCGGCATCGGCCAGCGACAGCACCTTGCCCGGGTCGGTGAGCGTCCCGGCGTTCTTCAGCTCACGGATCATCGATCCGAGGAAGGCGTGCTGGGCGGCCGCCCGCCCGAGGTCGCCGCCGTCCCCGAACCCGTGCCGGGTGCGGACGAACTGGAGCGCCGCCATGCCCTTCAGGGTGTGCTTGCCCTGGGTCAGTTTGAGGTGCGAGTACGGGTCGTAGACGTTGTCGCTGACGCACACCGGGACACCGCCCACCGCGTCCGACATCTTGATCACACCGACGAAGTCGACCTTGACGAAGTGGTCGATGGGTATGTCGGTGAGCTGGTGCACGGCGGCCACCGTGCAGCCGGGGCCGTACGCCAGCGTCGAGTTGATCCGCTCGCGGTGGGCCTTGGACTTGGTGTTGTTCTTGCTGTCTATGCAGCCCGGCAGGTCGGTCACCAGGTCGCGCGGGATGCTCATCACGGTGGCGTTGGAACGGTCCGCCGAGACGTGCAGCAGCAGTTGGACGTCGGCGTTGGCGCCGGCGCCGCACTCGCTGCCGCCGATGTCGCAGTCCTCCTGGGTGTCGCGCCCGTCGGAGCCGATCACCAGCACGTTGATCGGGGTCCGCCCGAACTCGTCCGGCACCTCGTGCCCGGCGTCCCCGCTCTCACCGGCGTACAGCGGCGCGGACTTGATGTTGCCGTTGTAGCGCATGTACAGGTAGCCGCCCGTGCCGACGGTCAGCACCACCAGCCCGGCGACGCTCCAGGCGACGATCTTCAGCCCGCGCCGCCCGCGCCCCTGCTTGGACGCCCGCCGGCCCCCGGCCCGTCCCCCGTTCCCCGACCGTTGCCGGGGAACCTGTCCCTCTTCCCCCTCCGACACCGGCTCGACGGTTCCGGACTGTCCGCTTACCACATCGCACCCCCGCCGCCCGGCCCCTCCGAGCTTTTCTCCCCCTAATAGATGCACAAGGGGGCGCAGATGTTGCACGCGGGGGTGCAATCTTCCGAACGAGGTGACGAACGTCCCACTCCCGCACGGCCGTTGAACGCCCGTCGGTCAGCCGACACCCACCGGCTCCCGGGCCTCACCGCGGAAAACCTGCCGGGTGTGCCACGCGCGATGCTGCGCCGCAACGGACGCGGTACCTGCCTGCGGGCCGATGACCGGACGGCCCGCCAGGGCGAGGACGTGCTGCCGGCTGGCCTCGCTGCGGCCGACGAAGCGCCGGGAGACCAGGATCCGGTGGTCGTCCCCGAGGCCGAGGACGCCCTTGTCCAGGAGCTTGTGGTGCAGCGAGCACAGGCACAGGCCGTTGTCGACCTCGTCCGGCCCGTCGTGCGACCACCAGCGCACGTGCGCGGCCTCCAGGCCGACCGAGGTGCCGCCGAGCATCCCGTCGTAGCCGCAGAACGCGCACTGGAACTCGTAGGCGGTGAGTATCAGTTCACGCATCCGCCGGTCCCGCTGCCGCCGAGCCGCGGCCTCGGCGCCGGCCACCGCCCCGCTCTCCGCGAGCTCCAGATCGAGCCCGACGGCTTCGCACAGCTCCAGGTGCAGCGACGGCGCGAAGTGGGTGTCCAGCAGCACCCGCACCAGCCGCCCGAGCAGCGACGGCTCCCGGCGCAGCGCGGCCCGCAGCTCCGGCGCGAGCCGGCCGGCGGCCCCGCTGGAGCGGAGCACCCCGATGCCGCTGCCCGGACTCCCCGTTCCCCCGTCGGTCCGCACCTCCCACACCCCGTCGTTGACCAGGTGGTGGAACGGGTAGGCGGGGGTCGTCGGATTCGACGGTCCGTACTCGGCGAGCAGCCTCTTCAGCTCCTCCTCGACCTCGCTGTACCGGAGTTCGCGGTCGGCGTCCCGCTGGTGGCTCCCGAGCGCGTACAGCAGCAGCAACGGCTTGTGCGGAGCCCGCGCGCCGTTGCTCGTCCACCGTCTCAGCTTCGCCACCCGCTCGAGCCAATCCATGCCCGCCAGGGTAGTTCGGAGCGCTGAAGGCCCGTCACCGGGCCGGAATGCCGACGGGCCGGTGCGTGCGGCACCGGCCCGTCAGGTGGTTCGAGGCGTCAGTGGCGCCTGGCGTGACGCTTCCGGCTCAGCAGGACGAGCGCCGCGCCCGCACCCACCAGCAAGGCGCCGAGGAGCACGATCCGGCCCGTGCCGGAGCTGCCGGTGAAGGCGAGCGATCCCTTCGGAGTGCTGGTCGCGGCGGGGCCTGCGGGCGTCGTTCCGGCCGGCGGCACGGACGCCGTCGGGCTCGGGCTCTCGCTTGGGCTCGCGCTCGGGCTGGGGCTCGAACTCGGGCTCTGCGACCCGGATCCCGACGGCTCGGGACTCGGCGAGGCGGAGTCCGACGGGCTGGGACTCGGCGACGCGGAGCTCGACGGGTTGGGACTCGGCGACGCGGAGCTCGACGGCGTGGCCTCCGGGACGTACACACCGGCGTCGATGGTGTGGTCGACGCCGCCGGGCTCGGACGGTGCGGTGACCTGCGCGTGGCCGAGGCCGGGCCGGCCCTCGGTCGGTGGGATCACGTTGGAGTCGTGGGCCCGGTCGTCGCCGGCCGTCGGGAGGGTGTACCGGAGGTCGGCGGCGGCCGGTTTGCCCGGCACCCCGCTGGTGTCCGCCGTCGAAACGTCGAACTCCACGGTGTAGTCCGCGCCCGGCGTCAGCTGGTAGGCGGCGCCCACCCCGCCGAAGTAGTACTCGCCGTTGGCGTCGGTCTTGGTCGTCGCGACCACCTTGCCCTCGGCGTCGAGCAGGTTGACGGTCACGCCCGGCAGCGATGCCTCCCCGGCGTCCTGGATGCCGTTGTGGTCGCCGTCGAACCAGACCCGGTTGCCGATCTGGACCGGTGCGTTCGCCGCGGTGTACGCGATGTCGCCGAGGCCGCCGGCCTTGCCGAAGCCGTTCTTCTGGACGAACTCGTAGCCGTTTGCGTCCGGCTTGTTGCCGGGGCCGGCGCCGGTGTCGATGTCGTAGTAACCCGTGCCGCTGGTGAAGTAGTTGACGGTCGGGTCCATCTGGGTGCTGATCACCCACTGCTGCTGCGGGATGTAGGCGACGCCGCCGAGCGAGGTCTCCTGGTGGTAGAAGACGGCGAAGTCACCCGCGAAGTACGAGACGACGCCGCTGGGCCGGGGCAGCGGGGGCGTGTTGGTGGCGGCGTGGTTGGGGCAGTTTCCGGTGCCCTCCCACGCGTACCCGCCGGTGGGGACGGCGCAGGCCATGTTGATGTCGCCGCCGGCGTACCCGGATTCGGTCTTGTTGTTGCCGGGCCGCGGGTCGAGCCCGACGGAGGCGACGTCCATGAACCGGTCGCGGAAGCCGAGGATCATCGAGCCGTCGCGGGCGAAGGCCATGCTGGCCAACTCCGGCTCCGGGTAGACCATCCAGCCGCTCAGCAGGTAGCTGTCCCAGTTGTCCAGCCCGGCGTGCCACGGGTTCCAGTAGTGGTCCTGGTCGTACTCGGCCACGCCAGTGCCGACGTAGCTGCGCTCGAAGTCCAGCGCCTGGCTCAGCACCTTGGTGAACCGCTGGCCGTCGTAGCCGTAGACGACGGCCTTCAGGTCGGCGCGCTTCTGGGTGCTCTCGGCGGAACACACGCCGCCGACGTACAGGGTGTTGTCGTGGACGGCGAGGCCGGCCGGGCGCCAGTCGCCGGACGCCGCGCAGCCGGGGTCGGGGATCGCCACCGTGTTCTCGGGCCCGGTGGCCTCCGACCCGGTCGCGTCGAAGCTGACCAGGCTGCGGGTGAGCATGTTCACCGCGTACAGCGTCGAGCCGTCCTCGGACAGGGCCAGGCCGCCGATGCTCTCCTTGCCCGGCGCGTCGACGAACTCGGCGTCCTTGATCATGTTGGTGCCGTGCGCGGTCTCGGTGGAGCCCGGCACCTTCGCGAACAGCGTCGGCGCGCTCCCGCCGTCGGCCGGCACGGCGTAGATCGCGTCGCCGCCCTCCGGCCCGTACGCGGTGAACCGCCGGGCGAACGCCGCCTGGAACAGTCGGCCGCGGTACTTGTCGTACGCCAGCCCCGAGGTCGTCCCCACCTGCTGCTGGGTGTCGAGCACGGTCGGACAGGCCGGTCCGGTCGGGCAGGTACCGCGAACGTCCTTGCCGAACGACACCAGCGCCCGGGTGTCGCTCCCCATCACCCTGTCGGTCTGGACCGGCACGAAGTAGCGGGCGTCCGGCTCCGTGTAGTCCGCCGCGTCCCAGACCCCGGTGATCACCGAGGCGTCCTTGCCGGCCGAGACGTCCACGAACGAGGTGAAGCTGTCGAAGTGGTTCGGCGCGGTCGAGGCGGGCGCCGGCCGCAGGTAGCCGTCGAACGGCGCCGGGACGCTCACATCCACCCGGTACCGCCCACCGCTCAACGCGGCCGACGGGGCCACCACGACCTTCCCGGTGACGTCCGTGGTGCCGGTCACCCGCCGGCCGGCCGGGTCGGTGACGCTGATCTTCATGCCGCGCTGCGGCACGTCCATGGCCGTGTTGATCACGCCGGTACCGAAGAAGTCGCGCAGCACCTGCACCGTCAGCGTCCCGTCGGTGGCCGTCGCACCGGCCTGCCCGGCGCCCGCCACGACCGCACCGGTGGTTCCGCCCACCAGTAACAGGCCGCACAGCCCCACCCGCGCCAGTTTGGTAGTTGGCATCGCGCTCCTCCGCCTCGCCCCACACCGGGCCTTGACCCGGTAACTTGCGCCAGTTTCCCACAAGTTGACGAAAACTCACACAATCGGAACCATTGATTTCGGATAGCCTGACGGAGGTCTGTCGGCCTCCCGCCGCGTGGGGAGCATCGTGGGGAACATCAGGATCGTTCGGGGCCGTACGCGCTGGGTGCTGGTCGCCCTGCTCGCCGTCGCGGTCGCCGCGATCAGCACCTTCGCCCTGCTCGGCACCGGCGACGACCCCACCGGCCCGCGCCCGCCGACCACGGACGAGGCGAACCGGCTGGCGCTCACCCGGTTCCGCAACTACGAGGCCGGCGGCCGCGCGCTGACCATCACCGTGCCCGGCACCGCCGGCCGGCTGACCGTCACCGGATCCGTCGACTTCCGCACCAGGACCGGCTACGGAGTGCTGCACGGAACGGGCCGCGACAGCTCCACCACCGGCCTGATCCAGTGGACGCCCACCACCGTCCGCGTCCTCCCCATGCCCGACGCCCCGGCCACCGCCCCCGCCACACCCCCCACCTTCGGCTGGTCCACCCGCCCGCTCCAGACCTCCGGCAGCTCCCTCGACACCTCACTCGCCATCGCCCTGAACCTGGCCGCCGACCGCCCCGACAACCCCCAGCTCCTCCCCCAGAACGGCGCCACCTGGCTCTCCCGAACCACCCTGAACGGCCACCCCACCGACGTCATCACCGGCCCCAACGCCCGTGGCACCAACACCACTTCGGACACCGTCCGGTACTGGATCGACCCCGACGGCACCATGTACCGCGTCCAGGCCGCCCTCGCCTCCGACCCCCAACCGGTGATCGTCGACTTCGACACCCAGCCCTACGCGCCCGTCCCCGGACTCACCCCCACCCCGTAGCCGCACACGGAACAGAAATCAGATCTGGACCACGTGGACGCCCTGGGCGTCCAGCACCGTCAAGCACCGTCAAGCACCGTCAAGCAGGCCGTGATACCAGCCGGATCACTGGTGAACACCACAGCACTGCCGTGTCGGGTCGCAGTGCGCTGCCGATCCGCTGCCACTTCACCGGATCCGACCTGGTCGCACACTGGTGCAGACTGTCTGGCCCGCGGTGGTGGGGCGCATCGCCAGGACGGCCTGCTCGATGCGGGTGATACCCAGCTGCGCTGCGGCGGGGCGCCCCAGGACGCAGACATTCTCGGCTCGGGTTTCGTGGACTTTGTCGCAAAGGACCCCGCCTTGCAGGGTCACCCCTGTGGCGGACAGAGCGCCGGGGGACGCGGCGTAGAGGTTCACCGAGAGCGAGGCGTCCGGGGCCCGGTCCCGCTGTCGGGTAACTGCCGGGATTCCCGGACGGTCACGGTCGTCACCTGCAGAGTGGAGAACGAGCCGCCGATCGGCTGGCGCCGTGGACCTCAGGCCGAGTACAGCGACAAACGCGCCCGCCCCAGCACGGTGCCGGAAATGGTGAGCAGCGACCGCCCTGACCGCTGCACGACTCCGGTCAGAGTTTCATCGACAGGTCTTGCCAGGAAAGCGAAATGGACCGGTCGTCAGACAACTGGCTACGCGGGAGACACCTCATAGGGCCATCAGGAGTCCCACGGCAAATCGGTCCGATTTCCATCTCGCAGGCCCAGTACGCGGCCGGCTCGCTCGGCAACAGTCATGCCGCGAGTGGTGATCAGGACAGCCCGCCCCGCCGCGGCGACAAGAACCTCGGAAAGTCGCTGGCGGTATGGCGGACTGTGGCGGTGATCCGGTAGCGCCAACCGGCTCGCCTGCCGAAAACGGTCAGTTCATTCGCATTCGCTGCGGACACCCCGGCGAATAGCGGTGCAACAATAGTAAGTCGAGGACAGACTACCCGAATGAGACAATTAGCATCATTTGATTGCCAATCCAGGCAAAAAATCCAATGCTCCGTCATATCGCCTTGGCAAAGCACAATTTGATGCTTCGTCAAACCTTGACGCCGGGCCGTTCGGGCCTCGATACTCTGTGTGACCTTCGCGATCACGGCCCGGTGCCTTCAAGGGAAGGAATGCTGCCAGCGCGCCAGCCACGGGGCCACCGACGACGAAGACTCTTTCCATCTCGACCGCAAAGGGATTCTCCGTGAAGATCCGCAGCAAGATTGCCGCCGGCGCCATCTCCATAGCTGCGCTCGGCCTCGGTCTCATCTCCGCATCGCCCGCATCTGCGTACGCATCCCCCGGCGATTGCTCCAACGCGGGTGCATGCCTCTTCTACAGCCCTGGTTTCTCCGGAGCCTACTTCGGCGACACCAGCGGCACCAGCAAGGGTTACGAGGACTACCCGTACAACTCGACCTACACTTTTGGCGGCGGTGGCTCCGGAAGTGGTCAGTACGTCCGGAACAACGCAGCTTCGGTCTACAACTACAACAGCAGCGACAGCGTGTGGATTTACTACAGCCCCGGCGGCTACGGCGTCAGCCAGCGCTTCTACCCCAAGAGCGGCGGCGATCTGATTTCGGCGCTTCGAAACAACAATGCCTCACAGTGCTTCGACACCTACGGCATCTGCCGCTAACCGCCTTTTAGTCACCTTGTAGCCTGCGGCACCGTACGACAAATAGTACGGTGCCGCAACCTATTGCGAAATAAGGCCTCAGACCATGCTGCATGTAAGACCGACTCAACCGCTCGGTATATCAGTGATAGCCGCAGCAGTGATACTGGTCGGCTCGGCCGCAGGATGCTCAGCGCCCAAGCCCACGGCGGCTCCTACCATGCCGTCGTCGATCAGCGCGACGCCCACAGCGGCCGGCCCCGATGGCCACATCCTTCCGATTGCCAAGTATCTCATCAGTCCCGATGAAGACCGGCGAATCCAGGCTGCTCGTACGGCACTGGTCGGGTCCTGCATGAAGCGATTCGGGTTTGACTATTCACCGCCGCAGATCTCAGAAAAGCCGGATTTGATGACTCGCCGGTACGACCTCACGGACGCTCAGAGCGCGGCCGTTCGGGGCTACCACAGAGAGATGTCCCCGGGTTCAGGCGGGGAGGTACCGTCACCTCAGGGACTCTCGCCAGAAATGCAGTTGGTTCTGGGGAACGGAAAAATGGCTCCGAAAACTTCATCGGCCACCCCGATGCCATCGACCACTGCGGTCAATGGCATGACCGTCCCCGAGGGCGGGTGCTTCGGCGAGGCGGACGATAAGCTCATGGCAGGCGGTGGACTGGTTCAGGACCAGCCGCTTGCGGACGAGATCAACGGGCGTAATTACGAGAAGTCCCTGTCCGACAGTCGAGTCCGGGACGTTTTCCATCGCTGGTCTCAATGCATGGAGAAAAAGGGTTACACCTACGGGACTCCGGTTGACGCGGTGAGCGACAATCGGTGGCGTACGGCATCGGCGAGCGAGGTCGAGATTGCTACCGCCAAAGCCGATGTCGAGTGCAAGCAGCAGACCAACGTGGTCGACGTCTGGTTCACGGTTGAAGCGGAATACCAAACCGCAGATGTTCAGTCAAATTCTCGGCCTCTTCAGCAAGTGAGGAACGCAATCGACGTCGCTGTCGCCAATGCGGCCAAGGTCCCCCTCGTGAAGTAGTGCGATTCTTTCGAGGGCTGACGGCAAGGTCGTGAGCGGCCGGCTGCCCGATAGGTCCCATGACCTGTCGGGGCTGGCCGTCGCATGACGCTGCGGGGGTGCCGGGTTCCACGAGCTCAAGGGTAGTGCGGCGCTCCTCTCCCCGGCGTAGTCGCGGTGGCGGCCGGCGGAAGTAGGTTGGCCCCTGCCGGGCGGTGCTGAACGCCGCTGCCAGGGGGAGCATCCGCGTCTTCTCGAACACCTCGCTGCGGTGCCCAATCCGCGCCGCGCCAACGCCGCAGCCACCCCCTCGCCTACGTCCTCACGCGCGCCGTGTGCGCGGTGCTGGCCGGCGCGAAGTCCCTGCCCGCGATAGCGGAGTGGGCCGCTGATGCCCTGGCCGCCGCGCTCACCGCGCACGGCGGCCCGAGTCGTGAACTCTCCGGCCGAGGCCACCGTGCGGCGGGTCCTCCTGCGCATCGCCGGCGACGCGGCGGTCGGCTCCTGTCTCGCCGCTGCCCGCAATCCCCACCGTCCCGGCATCAGCCCCGGCGGAAGACCCCGCCACCCGCTCGCCATCGACGGCAAGACCGTCCGCGGCGCCTGCCGAACCGACGGAACCCAGGTCCACCTCCGCGAAACCTGAACCGGCCTGACCGCCGCTCAGCGCGAAGTCGCCTCCAAGGCCAACGAGATCACCGTCTTCCGGCCGATGCTTGCCCCACTCGGCCTCCCCCACGCGGTCCAGGCCGTGCAGACCGTGCGCCGCCGCCTCCTCGTCACCATCGGCAGGGTCACCCTGGAACGCGTCTACGCCGTCACCGACCTGACCACCGCAGGCCGGCGCCGCCCAGACCGCACACTGCGTCCGCGAACACTGAGGCATCGAGAACAGGATTCACCACGTCCTCGACACCACTTGCGCCGAGGACACCTCACAGGGTCCGGACCGAAATCGCATCCCGGGCCATGGCAGTACCACGCAATCTCGTCATCGGCGACCTCCGCCTCACCGACTGCGACAACATCGCCACCGGCCGGCGCAAACACTCCCGAGACGCCACCCGACCCGTGACCACCCTCGGCATCACTGCGCGGCTATCACTGATATACCGAGCGGTTGAGTCGGTCTCACTTACGGCATGGCCTGAGGCCATATTCCACAATGGGTCGCGGCACCGTACTATTTGTCGCACGGTGCCGCAGGCCGCAAGATGACTAAATGACGGTCAGCGGCAGGTGCCCGTCCATTCGATGCACTGCGAGGCATTGTTGTTTCGAAGTGCCGAGATCAGATCGCCACCAGTCCTGGGCTTGAAGCGCTGGCTGACGCCGTAGCCGCCGGGGCTGTAGTAGATCGTCAGGATGTCGTCGGCGTAGTTGTAGACCGAAGCTGCGTTGTTCCGGACGTACTGACCATTCCCGGCGCCACCGCCGCCAAAAGTGTGATTCGAATCGTACGTGTAGTCCTCGTAGCCCATGCCGCTGCCGTAGCCGTCGCCGAAGAAGGCTCCGGAGTAACCAGGGCTGTAGTAGAGACATGCGTCGACGGTGGGGTTGCAGTAACCGGCGGACGCAGATGCGGGCGATGCGGAGATGAGACCGAGGCCGAGCGCCGCCATGGAGAGGACACCAGCGGCAATCTTGCGGCGAATCTTCACGAAGAATCCCTTTGTGATCGAGGTGGAAAGAGCCTTCATCGTTGGGTGGCCCTGCGGCTGGCGCGTTGGCCGTATGCCTTCCCTTGACGTCACCGGACCGTGATCGCGAAGGCCACACAGAGTATCGAGCCCGAACAGCCCGGCGTCAAGAACTGCTTGACCGTCAAGGAGTGCTTTACCAGGACGATATGACGGGGCGTTTGATTCTTTAGGCGGATCGGCAATCAATTGATGCCAATTGTCTCGTTCGGGCAGTCTGTCCCCGATCCGCTACACTGCGCCACCACTCGCCGTGGCACCCTTCGGCTGATATCGGCACGTATGCCCCGGCCCGGCGCCAATGGTGCGATCTTCACGGGGTTCCGGAAATCCGCCAATTCCTCCAATCACTGTCCCGCCCGCGGGCATGCGCAATATGCTGCGAGCGCAGCGCAGGCGATGCCCCGGGCGAGCTCGGCACGCACCCACGGGGGGCTGGGCAGCCAAGCGGCAGGACGGCACCCGGGGACTTGTAGCCACCGGCAGTGACTGTCCGGCGCCGCCATCGCGCGTGACATAAAAGCCCCCCCGGCGCAGCCTGGTTCTTGCTCGCAGCCAGGAGCTGGGAGTCAGATTCCACCCAGGCCTTCATCACTCCGATCTCGGTGGCGCGGCAACCTTATTGACGGCCCGTTAGTGCGTCACCTAGCCTTCACCGCGTTAGGCACCAGGCACCAGGCACCCTTGAACCCGTACACGCCGCTCGAATGGGGAAGAACGTGGCTCTGCGTAAGAAGTTGTCGGCCCTGGCGATAGCCGCAGGTATTTCCGCCACAGGTATTGCTACCGTGGTGCCGGCGAATGCCGCATCGATTCCGGGCGGAAGTCAGGGGTTCTGCGGCGCACAGATCTGCCTCTATTACCACTCGAACATTGGCGGCGCCATGTGGGCCGCCAACGATGCGGAGTGGAAGGACCTTTCGGGTCAGACCTTCAACCGCCAGGGCCCTCTCGGCAATGGAGGGGACGGCTACGGTCTGTCCATCCGCAACAATGCCGCTTCGGTCGCGAACGGTGGCTACCAGACCGTCTACGTCTATGTCTACCGGGCAGTTGACGGCTGGGGCCCGTACGACAGCGTTGGCGCCGGCGGCTACGGCAACCTGGTCGCCACCGCGAACAACGAGGCCTCCTACTCGATCTACAACCACTGACCGCTCGCAGTTGGCGATGCCAGATCCACCCCGGTCCGCTCGAAACGAGAGGCGGGCCGGGGATTCCGATGTCGTGCGCCCCTGCCGGAGAAGAACTTGACCTCCACCACTGTTCGTAAGGTCTTGCTGGCAGCAGCGTGCTGCAGTGCTCTTGTTTCGTGCTCCGGTCCGAGCAGCGCCGTACGCAGTGTTCCCGGTCCGCCGGACCCAGTGCCGTCGGCATCCGCGACGGCTCTTCCCGCAGACCTCTCGCAGGTGTACCTGCCTGTCGAGCAATATCTGCTCACCCCCGCGCAGTTGGCCCAGCTGGACTATGCGATCGGCCTCCTGACACAGGACTGCATGAAGCGGTTTCAATTCAGCCTCGACATACCGGCGGAACTCACCCATCAGCGAACTGGAAGCCAGATTCCCAGGCGGTACGGCCCGTCGGATCTGTCGGAGGCCCAGCAGTACGGCTACCACAGCAGGCCCGACGAGGATCGGGATCTGGCCAAGGTTCCCCCGCCGGAAGATCTTCCTGCTGCCGAGCAGTTCGTTCTGACCGGCAACACGAACACTGCCGCCAACAGTGCGCCCACATTGTCCGGCGGTCTCGATATTCCGCCGGGCGGGTGCCGCGGCGCGGCAGTACGAGAGATCGGCGGCGGTGCCGGATCCTATGCGGGCTCCGAACTCGCTCAGCAGATAGGCGACACGAGCTTCATGCGAGCGAAATCGGACGATCGAGTCACCGCGGTGAACTCTGCCTGGTCGGCCTGCATGAAGACGCATGGCTACGCCTATCAAACCCCGATGGATGCCTTCAGCGATTCCCAATGGAAGGGGTCGCAGATGGCGAGTCAGCTGGAATTGTCCGTGGCCACAGCCGATGTCACATGCAAGCAGCAGACCAACCTCATCGGCGTCTGGTACAGCGTTGAGAGCGCATTCCAACAGCAGCAGATCCAGAAGCACGCCGAACAGCTCGCCCAGGACCAGTCCCGCATGCAACAGGAACTCGGGCGGACGGCTGATGTCCTACGGACCGCGAACAAGCCCGGCACAACAGGCTGACGACGTGCCGCACACTCCGGATCGCGCATTCTCCCGATGTTCGGCGAATACGCGACCTACTGCCCCGACGTCCGGGTGGGCTGCCGCAAGCACTCCAGGAGCCCACCCGGACGGCGAACGTCGTCGGGACAGGTCAGCAGGCCACCGACGTACTCATGACCACCCGGATTTACGCGAGCGGGCTACCGTTCCACTGAGGAGTTTCGTCGTCATTCGCGCAGGCCACTGGGCCTGGCATGGCGAGTCGTTAGGGTGGTATCGCAGCTCATTGCCTTGACCACGGCCGATTGTCGTTCGTCGCTCGATCGCGGGTCGCCTTCCTGGATCCCCTGCACGTTGCGTGCTCGCGCCCCTATCCCGCGAGCAGAGTCATCGCGTCGGCGGGCTCGTGAAGAGAGGGCATGGTCCAGAACCTGATGGTGTGACTACTGGAGCGCCGAGGCGGGTTGAACGAGCGTGCCGAGCGGCCGCGCGAGAACCGCCCCACCACGGTCTCCGCCCCGTAGCCGCCTCAGGCGTTCTGCTCCGCCTCCGGGCCGATCGGCCTGGTCAGGTAGTACTCCCGCACCCGCTCGGTGAGCACCAGACGCAGGGTCGGCTGCAGCACCGGGGCCTCGGGAATCGCGTCCCACTTCATGTAGGGCCACCACCGTCCATGGGCGGCAAGGAGCAGCCGCTCGCCCCGGGCGGTCTCGCCGCGCACCGCGTACCAGCCGGCCATCCAGAGGCACGCGGCGAAGCGGTCCGGCGTCTCACCGGTGCTCTCGACCAGTGCGTGGGCGCGGTCGAAGGCATTCGCACTGAACAGGTCCTGCCAGAGCAATTGCCGCTCCGCCACCGCCAGTTCGGCAAATCCCTTCGCCAGCATGCGCTCCGTCGCCCCGTCCAGCGGCCTGGCCGGACCGCCCCACTCGCAGTGGCAGGGCAGCAGCTCCTCGACCGGGCGCCCGGGCAACTCCTCGGCCACCCACGCCAGATCCTCGGTCAGATTCCGACCGGCCGGGAGCCTCTCCACCAGCGCCGCCAGCCGCGGCCCGGCCGGCCGCCCGGCGTACAGCTGGGCCGCCAGCAAGGCCTCGCGGAACGGCATGTCCTGATCGTACAACTCCCCTCCGAGCGGCCCGTCCCGGACGATCAGCTGCTCGGCCAACTCCGCTGCCTCGGCGAACCGGTCGCGCCAGCAGAGAATCTGAACCGCGGCGGCAGCGGACTCCCACCCCTCGTCCCGCGGACCGTCCACTCGCCGCGCCATCTCCAGCAGTTCGGGCAACACCGCCTCGAACCGGCCCCGACGGGCCAGCGAGATCAACTCCTCGGCGGCGTTCATCCGTCCCCTCCCCTCCCCGCCCCTGAGCCACCTCGGAAACGCTCGAGGCCAGGTGGGAGAGTATTCGACCTGGCCTCGAATCCGGAGGGCCGCCAGGGGATCGAACCCTGAACCTACGGATTAAAAGATCAAGCCCGATCGTGCCCCGCACAGCTGTCATCGCTCATTACGTGCTACTTCTGCAGGCTGGCAGGTTGTGGCGTGCCGCTTGATCCGCCGGTGAAGTAGCTCTGACGCGCGGTCCGCTCACGCATAGCTCACGCACTCGCAGCGGGCCCAGACTCCTGAAGCCACCGATGCCGCGGCCGGGCGAAGGGTCTGACGCGTTCCCTCCACTGTTCCGGTCCGAGCTCGGGATCAGACCTGGACCACATGGACGTCCTGGGCGTCCAACGCCTTCAGGTAAGCCGTGAGGTCGGTCGGGTCACTGGTGAAAACAACAGCGCTGCCATGTCGGGCCGCAGTCAGCGCGACCAAGGCATCCACGGCGTCCGGACGCTTCTTCGGAGGCAGCTCGGCCACAGCAAGCGCGCTACCGATGCGCTGCCACTCCGCCAGATCCGGCCCGGTCGCACACATGATGCAGACCGTCTGTCCAGCAGTAGTGGGACGCATCGCCAGGGCCGAGCTCCGCGCCTGCGGCACCGTACAGTCCTTGAGGGCCGCGGCCATGGCGTGCACAGTGGCAGGACTGGGCCGCCATACCTGGGCCAGTACCGGCCCGAGCACGACCGCGCGATGCGGCGTCTCCTTGAGGCCGGCGTGCAGCCGTACCGCCTTGGGCTTTCGATCAGCGAGCGCGATCAGCATGCCGGTGTCATAGACCGGCACCCGCGTGGTCACGCGGCGTTGCCCGGACGGGCCACAGGAGCATCCGCACCATAGATAAGTTCCATGGCCTCCGCGACCTCCCGGCGCTCCTCCTCCGTAAGGTCTTCATCAGCGACGTCAGGCAGCGGAGGCAGTTCGGCGGCCTCTGCCTCCGCTGCGGCAATCACCGCGTCGATCCGCGCGAACTGCGCCTCAGCGGCTTCCGCCTCGGCCATTTGCCGGGTAGCGGCGTTGACGAGATAAGCCGAAACATCCAGACCCGCGCGCTCGGCATGCTCCCGAATGCGCTCGGCATGATCGCTGTCGAGACTGATGCTGATCCTGGTCTTGGCCATGTCGTTAGTTTATTACGCGTATTACGACGCGCCAAGCGCTTTCCGCTCAACGATCGCCACCGGGGCCCACCCCCTCCGGTCCAGGCTCCGGGACGAGGGGCCCGCTCGTCGCCGGCACCCACCCCGGCGATGTCAGTCGCCGGCCAGACCGTGGGCGCGCCGGTAGTCCTTGATCAGCCCGCTGGCCAGCCGCCCGCGCTGGAGGCTGGCCAGGACGAGATCCGGCACGAGCTCCACCCCAACTCTGGTGGCAGTCTCCGGGATGCCGTCAACCGGATCGAGGATGCCGTCGCCCCGCCTTCAGATCCGGACAGCCGGTTAGCACCCGCTTGACCACCACCGCCCCGCTCGGCTCCGGCCGGCGGGGCGGTTCGTCGTGTCCGGCGTCAGCCCTTCAGGGCGTCGGCAAGCGCCTTCGCCTGATCCGGCGACAGCCGTTGCGAAACCCGCAGCACTGCCGTCTCCCGCACCACGAAGTCGTACTCGACGAGGGCGGGCATGGACTTCGTGACCTTCTCCAGGTAGGCGGCGCGAGCGGTCGCGTCGGCCGCCGACGCGAACACTTCGATGCTGCCGCCGTGGATCACCGCGTCCTCGTCCTGGCCCTCGACGTCCTCGGCCTTGATGCGCGAGTCGTTGAACGCGACCTTCGACGTGTACTGGCCGGGCCTTCCGAGCAGGTGGTTCGGGTCGGTGTCGGCGGTGTATGCCTTCACCTGCTTGATGGTGGGCGCGTGGGCGGTGAGCGCCGCCAGGGCGGCCGCCGCGTCGAGCTGCTGCTTTGCCGGTGCCGGTGCCGACGCAACAGGAGTGGATGCGGCTGGCGCCGCGGTGTTGCTGGAGTCGGTGCTGCTGCTGCAGCCGGTCACGATGAGGGCGATGCCGGCGGTGGCGGCGGTGGCGGCGGCGAGGACGGTGCGGCGCATGGTCTCCCCTGGGGTGGTGGCGTACGGAGGGACGGTACCGGCCGGGGAGGAAGCGTGTACTTGATGTGCTCATCTCGTGACACTGCCCTGCCCATTCCGCAGGGGCCCCACTACGCTGCCCGCATGACGATCGAGGCAGTGGTGTTCGACATCGGCGAGACCCTGACCAGCGACACCCGGTACTGGGCTGACTGGGCCCGCTGGCTGGACGTTCCAACGCACACCATGTCCGCGCTCGTCGGCCACGTCCTCGCGCGGGGCCTCGACAACGCCGAGGCGATCCGAATCCTGAGGCCGGGCTGCGACGTTGGCGCCGAGTGGCGGGCCCGCCAGATCGCCGGGCAGGGCGACCACCTCGAGGAGAACGACCTCTATCCCGACGTCCGGCCGGCGCTCCAGCAGTTGCGCGACGCCGGGGTTTGGGTGGGAATCGCTGGCAACCAGAACGCCCAGGTGACCGACCTGCTGCGAGGGCTCGGCCTTCCGGCCGATGCGATCGCCACCAGCGGCGAGTGGGGCGTCGCGAAGCCGAGCAGCGCGTTCTTCGACCGGGTCGCCGGGTGGGCCCCGGCCCCGCGACACGAGATCGTCTACGTCGGCGACCACCCTGCGAACGATGTCACCGCCGCCCGCGCTGCCAGCCTGCGGGCCGCACACCTGCGACGCGGCCCGATCGGCCTGACCACGCCAGCGCCGGATGCCGACTGGACCGTGGATTCGCTGACCGAGCTCGCCGACCTGATCATCCGTCAACGCCACTGAACCGCCCCAACAGTGGCGTTGGGGAGGTTCGCACCCGAGATCGTGACAGCGCGGGTACCGTGCCCAGAATGCCCGCCGCCACCGCCACCCACCTCGGGTACCGCGTAGCCGCTGCCCGCGCCGCCATCGGCCTGACCCGCCGCGAGACCTACGAGGCCTCCGGTGTCTCGGTCAGCATGATCCGCGCAGTCGAGGGCGGTACCCGCACACCGAGCGACACCGTGCTCGAAGCCCTGGCCCGGGCCCTGCACACCACCCCGGAGTATCTGGCCGACGGTCCAGGCCGTACGGACTCCCGAGTACACCAGGCCATCCCCGCACTCCAGGCCGCGATCACCACCTATGACCTGCCGGAGGACGGCCCGGTGCGGCCGCTGCGCGACCTCGCCGCCGCCGTAGAGGAGATGACCACGGCCCGGGTCAACTCCCAGTACAGCCACGTTGCCGAGCGGGTCCCAACCCTGCTGGAGGAGCTGTTCCGTGCCGTCGACCAGGCCGACGGCGCCGCTCGCCGCCGAGCCGCCCACCTGCTCGCGCTGGCCATCCGGTCCGCCGACGCCGCGGCCTACAAGTACGGATACCGCGACCTGTCCGGCAGACTCATCGAGCTGATGCGCTGGGCTGTCGCCATCGCCGAGGACCCGGCGCTCACAGCCGTCGTGGCCTACGTCCGTACCGAGGTCTTCTTCGCCGCCAACCGGCTGGCTTCAGGCCTACGCGCACTCCAGCGGGCCGCAGACCGAATGCCGCCACCCACCACGGTGCCACTGGCTGCCGCGGCCGCCGCCCTCCACATGCGGGCCGCCGTCGTGGCAGGCCGGGCTGGCAGCGCCGACGATGCGCGCGTGCACCTGGCAGAAGCCGAGCGGCTCGCTCGTGGCGTCCCGGAGCGACTGTACGACGGGACTGCGGTAGGCCCGGATTCCGTGCGCATCCACCAGCTGGCAGTCGCCGTCGAACTCGCCGACCCTGCCGATCTCGGCCTGGCGGTGGCGGAGGCCGGCCGTTGGGCGCCGTCTCGGGACCTGCCGGCGGAGCGTCGGTCGCACTACTACATCGACCTTGGACGCGCTCAGATAGCGCTGGGTCGCCCCCAGCACGCCCGCGAGTCCCTCCTGGTGGCCCGTCGGATCGCCCCGCAGCATGTCCGTGAACATGGCCAGGTGCGTACGGAGCTGGCCACTTTGGTCCGGCTCAGTCGAGGCCGTGACGATGAGCTGCTGGCTATGGCCAGGTGGGCAAGGGCCGTCTGACGAGTGACACAGGTTGTGTCACTTCGGGCCCATCCGGCCGGGGATCGTAGAGGACGTGACAGCAACCCCCCTGCCCAACCAGGGCATTAGCCCTGCCCGCCTCCATGGCGAGGCCTGCATCGTCTGCGGCTCGGCTGAGCCCCCACTCCACCCCAACGGCATCCTCACCCTGCCAGGAGAATGCGAGGGTGTCGTCCACGACCACGAGACGGTCGTATGTACCTCGCATCTGGAAGAGGCGCACCGTGAGTAGCCTGCAACGGGACATCACCGAGTGCCCGCCTGCTACCCATGACGACTGACGCGACATTCGCGGATCGCATCCGCCGGGCCGTCGCGCACCCGGTAGTCGTACGCATCCACCTCGACACGGACGACTACTGCTCGGCCGAGTGCAGCTTCGGAGCGCACCACGCGTGCCCGGGCGGACTGCGGGTCGGCCTGGTCAGTGGCGAGATCGTGCGGCTGCACTGCCAGTGCATCGCGCAGGAGTGCGCATGCTGGCTGCGCCGGTCATCCGTAGAACAGGCGCCAGGTTTGGATCTGGAGCGCTCGGGCAAGGGCTGACAGGTCATCCACCGTGGGCGGCGTAACAGCGCGCTCCCACAGACCGACCGTCTGCCGATCCCTGCCGATCACCTCGGCCAGCCGCTCCTGGCTGAGCCCACGCTGGTGTCGGAAGTGGCGGATCCGCTCGGCGACTTCACGACGTTCGCGCGGCTGGTGGGCGTCAGGGAGAGGCTGTGGCACCTCTTGACGCTCACGCGCCGATGCTCGAACGTCTGTACACCAAACCCACCGCTAGATCGAGCACCTGATCGAAATGATGGCTGACTGGCTGCCACCCCGATGCCGTCCAAGACGCCCCGCTCCACCAGCGCGAACTACCACCATCACATGGACTCCCAGACCCTTCGGGCCAGCAAGGAGCCAGCAGAAGACCAAGACACTCTCACCCTCGCTTAACGTGAAAGCCCCTCATCGACCAAATCTGGCTGGTGAGGGGCTTTCATGTTGCGGTGGGCCGCCAGGGGCTCGAACCCTGAACCTACGGATTAAAAGATCAACGTCGTTCGTGCTCCGGCGGGTTGGAGCAGGTCATTTCCTGCTATGTCGGCAGCGTGTCGGCGTGTGCGATGACAGCCCATCCGGCACCGGACGGCCGCTGCCACGCAGTCCGCTCACGCGTCGCTCACGCAGGAACATCCCCGGCGGTGCTGGAGACGCGGGAGGCCGTGGGGTGTCGATGCCGAGGCCAACCAACGGGGCGGGGGCGGCAGTCCGGGCCGGCCCGCCTCCGGGGCGGGCGACGCGAATCAGGCCGATCACAGCTTCGGCCTGGGCGCGGTCGTTGTGGATGCCACCAGCCGAGGCCGTCGCAGACCGGGGGGTCTTGCTGGTCGACCCTCCGCACGAGGGGCCGGGCGGGAGGTACCTGTGCGCGGCGTGCCTGCGACGGTGCTCCGGTGGGTGCGGGGACCGTTGTCCGGAGTGCGCCGTGCGCCGGCGGTCGGGCGTCGGGAGCACTCAGTGCTCCGGGGTCGGGTACAGGCTGGCCAGGGGGTTCTCATAAGTCCCGGCGGGCATGCAGTCGGGGGCGGGGCTCTGCATCAGACCGGCCCGCAGTTCGCGGGAACTGTGCTCCGGGTCGGTCTTGGCCAGCGGCAGGTAGATGAAGAGCCGCAGGTCGGTCGGGATGGCGCTGGGGCGGATGGTGAGAACCTGCCGGGCGCCGTCCGAACCGGCTTCCCCCCGCATGTCCCAGCCGAAGGCCGACAGCGGGTCCTGGTTCGCCTTGGCCACGGTCTCCGGCGAGTAGGAGGGCATCGTAGGGTCGGGGGCGTGGCAGCCGGGCTCGCCGGCGTAGACGCGGCTGCGGACGCCGACCCGGTCCAGATCGTGCTGCAACTGGGTCGCGTCAATCGGCTTGTAGCCGTCCAGGATGGTGAGTTTGACGAGGTCGTCGCTGCTGCCCTGCAACGTGTACGCCACGGTGGTGACGCTGCCCAGCCCCTCGCTTCCCGGCGCGGCCACACTCGGGAAAGGCGCGGCGCGGTGGCCGGGCACCACGGCGAGCGCGGCCCCCGCCACGGCAGCGGCCACTCCCAGCGGGAGCACCACCCGCAGCATCAGGGTCCGTCGCTTGGTCGCGGGCCGGGGATTCTCGATGATGGCGCCCATCAAATGTTCCTTCAGTAGGAGCTGGCGGCGGCGAGGAAGTTCCGGATCGCCCGCGGCCGGCAGCAGCCGGGCCAGTTCCTCCCGCTCAGCCTGCTGGGACTGGTGCTGGGGGGTGGCGCTCATCGGATCGTCTCCTTGGTCGACCGGACCGCGAAGGCGCGGTCACCTGTTACCTGTCCGCGCTTGTCCGTGCGTTGCAGATTGTTCGCGGAGCGCTTCGCCTCCAGTTCCTTCGCGGTGAGGTTCCGCAGCCGGCTGCGAGCGCGGGAGAGCCGGGAGCGGATCGTCCCGATCGGCTTGCCCAGTGCCTCGGCGACGGCCGCGTGGTCAAGCCCCTCCCACACGCACAGCGCGAACACCTCCCGGTCGGCCGGGCACAACTGCTCCAGCGCGGCCTTCGCCGCGGCGATCTCCTCGGCGTCGGCCATGCGGCTGGTCAGCTCGACGGCGAAGTCGGGGGCGACTTCGCGCGGCGGAAGCGCGGCGAGTACCTTCCGATGACGGCGGGCGGCCCGGCGGGTGTTGCGGATGACGTTGGTGGCGATGCCCAGCAGCCAGGGCCGCAGGCTCTCTCCCTCGGGTTCGACCCTGGTGCGAAGGCGCCACGCCTCCAGAAAGGTCAGCGAGACCACGTCCTCGGCAACGTCCAAGTTCCCCGTCATCCGAACGGCGTGCCGGTACACCGCGCGGGCGTGGTCCTCGAAGACCTGCCCGAACGCCCTCGCATCCCCAGCCCGTATTTGAGCGCGTATCGATTTCTCCACGCCCGTACCTGTCCCGCCGCGTCCGGCCGTTGCCGTGACCCGCGCCACACGAACACCCCGGCCTCGGCGATGCCTTGTCGCCCCTCGCCCAGGGGCCGCACGTACGAGATGGTAATCCCGCCGCGCCAGCCGTCCGCAGAGACAATCGGCGGCAGCGGGTCGGGCCGACTCATGACTCGGTCAAAAGCTGTCGGCCTTGGCGGAGGCGCGGACACCCGGGGTTCGGCCGGCACCGTCCGGCCACCGAGCGGGCGCTCCGGCCCGCACACCGCGTCGGTGACCGGGCTCCCGGCCATCCGCAGCGTCCGTCCCACCGTGAGGAGTTGGCTGCCGGAGCGGACGACGTCGCCGATCAGGGCGGTGCGCGGAACGGTGATGGCGATGCCCTCGATCTGCCGGTGGGAGCCGTACGGCTTTGGCAGACGACGCACAAACCCGGCGGGCAGGCCAGTGGCGGCCGACAGGGCGACGACCAACGGGATGCCGCCCAACTCGATGCCCGCCAGGACCTGGGCGCCGGCGGGCATGAGCTCGGCGGGCGCCCTGTCGGTGTCGCGCAGCGCCGCCGGGTCGGAGGCGAGGCGCACGCCATGTGGCACCTCATGGCCTTCTGCGGCCCGCGCCGCGGTGAAGCCTGCGGCCTCTGCTGGTCAGAGACCGTCTCGACTCCCTTCCCTCGCCGTCAGCACCCAGCTTGTTCAGGGCGGTTGGGAGGCCGAGGAGTCCATCCGCAGTGCGCTCACGCAGATGCCCCGAGAACGCAGCAGCACCCCGACCACTCGAATTGGTCGGGGTGCTGCACTGCAGGTCGGAGGCGGTACTACCGCCACGTTCCAAGTGGGCCGCCAGGGGCTCGAACCCTGAACCTACGGATTAAAAGTCCGCAGCTCTGCCAATTGAGCTAGCGGCCCGGTGGCAGGCGTGGGCCTCGTGGGACAGCACCTGCCGGGGTGATCCTACCTGGTGCCCGGCGGGAGTTGGCCAGCGGATTACCGGGCGGGTCGGCGGCGGGGCGGGGCGGGGCCGACGGGCGGTCAGGTGGTGGACAGGTGGGCGGCGCGGACCTTGCGGAGCCAGCTCTCGGCGGGGCGTTCGTCGGGTGTGGTGGGAAGTACGCCGGGGCGGTCGAAGCGGGCTTCGGCGTCGGCGAGCAGGGCGGTGGCGTCCTCGGGGCGCTGCGCGTACTGCTCGCCGAGGGCGCGGACCCGGTCCGGGTCGGGGAGGCGGATCTCCAGGTGGCCGGTCTCGTGCAGGGTGACGCCCTGGCGGACCAGGCGGACCAGGTGCCGGGCGTGCTTGGCGGCGCGGGCGGCGCCCGCCGGGTCGGCGCGGTCGCGGGCGGCGAGTTTGCGGAACTGCTGCCGGGCGTAGCCGAGGTAAGCAGAGCGCACCGCCGGGCCGCTCAGGAAGGTCTCCCGGAGGCCGATCAGTTCCTCGCCGAGCGGCGTCCGGACTTCGTACAACTCTTCGGGTAGCCAGACCAGTTCGGTGGCGGTGGGGTTGCCGGAGAGGGCGAGCCGGCACCATTTGGCCGCCTCGTGCAGGGTGCGGTCCGGGGCGGTGGTGACGTGCGACTCGGCGGGCCGGTGCAGGCCGTGGAAGGCGACGGTGGGCGCGGCGAACAGGCCGAGCCGGTCGAGGTCGGAGCCGGCGTGGGCCAGGCCGTAGGCGGTGGAGCCGACGATGCCGGAGAGCAGGACGTGCACGGGAGATCACCTCAACAAGAGCCGTCCCGGCAGTCTCGCCCCGAACGACCCGTACGCGCGAGCGATTTCCGACACGGCCGAGGGCGCTCCGCCCAGCAACGCCCCGTACGCGCGAGCGATTTCCGACACGGCCGAGGGTGCTCCGCCCAGCAACGCCCCGTGCCGATACTGGGCGCATGGCGAACGGCGAGATCCCGGCGGCGAAGCTCCGGGCCTGGTGGGCGCACCGGCAGTGGCTGGACGGCGGACTGCACCAAGGGGCGTCCCCAGCGCAGGTGCTGGCGGCGACGGGGTGGGCCCGTTCGGTGGGCGGTGCGGCGCCGTACCTGGGGCTGTTCGCGCGGGCGGGGCTGGGCCGGGCGGCGGTGGACGCGGCGCTCGCGGCCGCGGAGGTGCAGGAGTTGCCCGCGGCCCGGGGCTGTACGTACGTGCTGCCGGCGGAGGACTTCGCGCTGGGGCTGGCGGCGGGCGCGGGCGTCGCGGAGTCGGAGATCGCGGCGGCGGTGCGCCATCTCGGGGTGACCAGGGACGAGGTCGAGCAGCTCTGCCTAACGGTGTCCGAACTGCTGTCCGACACCGAGCCGTTGGGCCCACAGCAGATCCGCACCCTGGCCGGCCCGGCGGCCCGCCCGCTGGGCGAGACGGGCCGCAAGCGCGGCGTGTCGACCACGCTGCCGCTGGCGCTGGGCCTGTTGCAGTCGCGCGGGATGATCCGCCGGGTGCCGGTCAACGGGCGCCTGGACCAACAGCGGTACGGCTATCTGCGCTGGGACCAGGCGGTGCACGGCGAGGCCGCCGACCTGGCCCGGCGCTACTTCTCCTGGGCGGCGCCCGCCTCGGTGCGGCACTTCCGCTGGTTCTCCGGCTTCAACGCCGCCACCGCGAAGGCCGCACTGGCCCCGCTGCACCTGGTCGAGCTTCCCGGCTCCGAAATGCTGCTGATGCCGGCTGAACTCGCCGACGAGTTCCACGAGTTCACCGTCCCGGAGCAGCCCGCGTACGCCCTGGTGGCAAGCATCGACGGCCTACACCTGCTGCACCGCGACCTGCCGCGGCTGATCGACGAACGGGACGCCAACCGCCACGCCCCGGCGTCCCGGACGGGGCGGAGCTTCGGCAGCGAGGCCGACCCGTCGACCCACCTGGTGGTGGACCGCGGCCGGATCGTCGGCTTCTGGGAGTACGACCCCGAACAGCGGGAGCTGGTGCACCAGTTGTTCGTGCCGATGGACGCCGCGCTGCGCGCCACCATCGACGCCGTCGAGACCTTCGTCCGCGAGGAGTTGGGCGACGCGCGGAGCTTCGGCCTGGACTCGCCGAAGAGCCGCGCCCCGAAGCTCGCCGCGCTGCGCACCGCCAGCCGCTATGCCACGCCCGGGAGTTCGAGCGGCAGGTAGCCGAACCCGGCGGCGCCCGGCCGGGCCCGGCGCAGGCCGTCCAGCAGCACCGGCGGCGGGGAGGCGTACAGCGTGGAGTAGTGGTGCTGGCCGAGCGCCGGGTCGTTGGCCCAGGCGGGGCGCTCGGTGGCGGGGGTGGTGGCGAAGTGCCCGTCCGCGCCGTTCCGGTTGCCCCGGCCGTCCAGCCGGACCCACCACGAACTGCCGGGCAGCAGAACGCCGTTGAGGCCGTGCAGCACCTCCAGCCGCTGATAGGCGAGCCCGGCAGGGATGCCGTTGGCGCGCAGCAGCGCGGCCAGCAGGTGGGCCTTGCCGTGGCAGATCGCGTTGCCGGCGGCCAGCACGTCCGAGGCCCGGTAGGCGGCCGACCAGTGGCCGACGTCGGCCGAGTGGTCGATCCGGTCGCGGACGAAGCCGAACACCGCCTCGGCGGTCGCCACCGGGTCGTCCTGCCGCAGCGCGGCGGCACGCTCCAGCACGGCGGGGTGCCGGTGGTCGACCACCTCGTCGGCGGCCAGGTACGCGTCGAGGGCGGGGTGTTCGGCCCGGAGCAGGCCGTGCGGGGAGACGGAAGGGTCCATGGCAGTGATGCTGCGTCGCCGACTCGCCGCCGGGCAAAGGGATTTCACCCCATGGACTACCGTCTGCGGCATGGTCTCCGTGAACGAAGGGACGGGCGGCATGGCACAGCACGAGGTACTGGTGGTCACTGGCGGCGGGCGCGGCATCGGCGCGGCCACCGCCCTGCTGGCGGGCGAACGCGGCTACCGGGTGTGCGTCAACTACCGCGCCGACCAGGCCTCGGCGGAGGGCGTGGTGGAGCGGATCCGCGCCGCCGGCGGCACGGCCGTCGCGGTGCGGGCGGACGTCAGCACCACCGCCGAGGTGGAGCGGCTGTTCGACACCGCGGAGCGCGAACTCGGGCCGCTCACCGCGCTGGTGAACAACGCGGGCACGCTGGAGAAGCAGTGCCGGCTGGACGAGCTCGACGAGGACCGGCTGAACCGGATCTGGGCGGCCAACATCACCGGCCCGTTCCTGTGCGCGGCGGCGGCGGTACGCCGGATGTCCACCCGGTACGGCGGCCGGGGCGGGGCGATCGTCAACGTCGGCTCTGCGGCGTCCCGGCTGGGGTCGCCCGGCGAGTACGTGGACTACGCGGCGTCCAAGGGCGCGCTGGACTCGATGACCACGGGCCTGTCGCTGGAGGTCGCGGCCGAGGGCATCCGGGTGAACACCGTCCGCCCGGGCCTGATCTACACCGACATCCACGCGCTGGGCGGCGAGCCCGGCCGGGTCGACCGGGTCGGCCCCAACCTGCCGATGGGACGCGGCGGTCGGCCCGAGGAGGTCGCCGAGGCGATCCTGTACCTGCTCTCCCCCGGCGCCTCCTACATCACCGGCTCCTTCCTGGACGCGGCCGGCGGTCGCTGACCCGCCATCGGCCCGTATGAACATCACGCATTGCGGCGATACCGGTTCGGTCAACGCCCCGGCGTGTCACCGCCCACCGCCCCTACGGTGGGCGGCATGACCGAGACCGAAATCGCCGCCGCGCCGTTCCTCGACATCCCCGACGTGCTCAACCTCCGCGACGCCGGTGCGGGGGTGTACCGCCCCGGGCTGCTCTACCGTTCGGCGAGCCTCAACCGGCTCACCGACGAGGGCGCCGCCCGCCTCGCGGAACTCGGCATCCGGACGGTCGTCGATCTGCGCAGCGCCGCCGAGCTCGAGATCTGGCCGGACCGCCCGATCGGCGAGGACGTCCAGTACCTGCACCTGCCGCTGCTCCCGGACCCGGCCACCACCGACCTGGCCTGGCCCGAGGACCAGGCCGCGCTCTACCCGTTCATGGCCGAGACCGGCGGCGTCGCGGTCGCCGCCGCCGTCCGCGCACTGGCCACCGGCGGCCCGGTGCTGGTCCACTGCGCCGTCGGCAAGGACCGCACCGGCCTGACCATCGCCGTCCTGCAGACCCTGGCCGGCCTGCCCGAGGGCGCCGTCATCGCCGACTTCCTCCGCTCCAACGTCGGCCTCGGCCTCGACAACGGCCCCGTCCCCTACCTGGACACCGCCGGCGCGGAACGCCTCTCCCGACCCATCGAGGCCGCCCACCTGACCGCCGCACTGGCCCGCGCCCAGGAGCTCCACGGCACCCTCGAGAACTACGTCCTCAACCACGGGGCGTCCGACGCCGACCTCGCCGCGCTGCGCGCCCTGCGCCCGGAGTGAGCTGACCCGCGGTCCGCCGTCCCGTTCCCTCCCGGCGGCCCGACTCGTTGGTCGCGTTACGGTGGGCGGTGCGCGCGTCGGTCACGAGCTGCAGCGCACGCCCACCAGGTACGTCCAGCAGGTACGTCCACCAGCCGTCCGAAGGAGTCCGTCCCATGGCCCGCTTCCCCGCCACCGCCGCCGTCGCCGCCGCCGGTCTGATCGGCGGCTACGCCACCGCCCGGTTCAGCGGCCGGCGCGAGCTGGGCGGCGCCGTCCTGGCCGTCGCCGGGACGGCGGCCGCCGTGCGCTGGCAGCGCCGCGCGGGCACGCCCGTCGCGGTCGGCCTGACCACGCTGTACGTGGCGGCGTTCGGCGGCTCGCACCCGCTGGCGAAGAAGATCGGCGCCTGGCCGTCCGTCCTCGCCGTCACGGGCGTGGTCGCGGCCGCCTCGGCGATCGCCACCCGCGACTGACCCCCGCAGGCACCGAACCACGCCACGCAGGCCGGTCCGCCGCCACCTCGGCGCTGGCCACCGACGAGTAGGCACCGGACAGCGAACCACGCCGCGAAGGCCGGTCCGCCCCTCGGCGTCGGCCACCGGCGCACAACCGCAGGTCAGGCACCGAACCACGCCACGCAGGCCGGTCCGCCGCCACCCCAGAGCTGGCCACCGACGAGTGAGCACAGGCCGGACGGCGAACCGCGCCGCGAAGGCCGCTCCGCCCCTCGGCGTCGGCCACCGGCAAACAACCGCAGGTCAGGCACCGAACCACGCCACGCAGGCCGGTCCGCCGCCACCCCAGAGCTGGCCACCGACGAGTAGGCACAGGCCGGACGCCGAACCACGCCGCGAAAGCCGGCCCGCCCCTCGGCGTCGGCCACCGGCAAACAACCGCAGGTCAGGCACCGAACCACGCCGCGAAAGCCGGTCCGCCGCTCGGCGTCGGCCACCGGCGAACAACCGCAGGTCAGACGCCGAGCCGCGCCGCGCAGGCCGGTCCGCCGCCACCTCGGCGCTGGCCACCGACGAGCACAGGCCGGACGGCGAACCACGCCGCGAAAGCCAGCCCGCCCCTCGGCGTCGGCCACCGGCGAACAACCGCAGGTCAGGCACCGAACCACGCCACGCAGGCCGGCTCGCCGCCACCTCGGCGCTGGCCACCGGCGAGTAGGCACAGGCCGGGCACCGAACCACGCCGCGAAAGCCGGTCCGCCCCTCGGCGTCGGCCACCGGCGAACAACCGCAGGTCAGGCGCCGAACCGCGCCTCGAAGGCCGCCCGGTTCGCGGAGGGGACGCTGCGGTCCCAGACCGCGAACACCACCCGGTCGAAGGCCGCGCCCCACGCGTCCAGGGCCTGCCCGAACGCGTCCGCGACCTCGGCCGGGTCGTTGCGGAACACCCCGCAGCCCCAGGCGCCGAGCACCAGTTCGCGCGCCCCGTGCCGGGCGGCCGCCGCCAGCACCCGGGTGGCCCGCTCGGCCAGCACCGGCCCGAGGTCGAGCGCCTTGCCGGGCGAACGCAGCGCCAGCTGGCCCGCGTTGGGTGCCGGCGAGGTCAGGAAGCCGAGCCGGTGCGGCCGGGCCAGCAGCTCCCCGCGCCCGTCCCGGATCACCGGCACGCCCGGCGACCAGATCACCCGGTGGCTGTAGTGCAGGTCGCTGGAGGCGCGGTGCGCCTCGTAGTAGTCGGGGGCCTCCAGCAGGCAGCGGTACAGCAGTGCCGTCCGGCAGACGTCCTCCTCCTGGGCCTTGGCGCCCCGCAGGTACCCGCCGCCGGGGTTGCGCGCGGACGCGAAGTTCAGCACCGCGACGCTTCGCCCGCCGTCCGCGACCAGCCGCTCGGCGGCCTGCATACTGCCCTCGCCCGTCACCTCGGCGGCCCCGCGCAGCGGCCCCGGCCCGGCCCCGAACTCGGCCTCCGGCGGATAGGACACCGTCCCCGCCCGGGCCTCGGCCAGCTCCTCGGCGATCCGCACGGCCGTGCCGTCCGCGCACCGGTACTCGCCCCGGTCGGCGATCTCCTCGTTCTGCGTGGCGAGTGCCCGCTGCCTACTACTCATGCCGGGCACGCTAGCTCGCCGACTCCCGGCCCCACCAACGGATTTCCGCCCGCCCGGGAACGCGGACGGGCCCGCCCCACCGAAGTGGAGCGGGCCCGGCCAGTGCTCAATGCAGAGCGTCAGTTCTTCCAACGCGGCTTGCGGTCGCCGCCGTTGAAGCCACCGCGGTCGTCACGGTTGAAGCCACCGCGCTCACGGTCGCCACCGAAGGAACGGCCGCCACGGTCATCGCGGTTGAAGCCACCCTGCGGACGGTCGCCGCCGAAGGAACGGCCACCACGGTCGTCACGGTTGAAGCCACCCTGCGGACGGCCGCCACGGTCGCCGCCGAACGAACGGCCGCCACGGTCATCGCGGTTGAAGCCGCCACGCTCACGGTCGCCACCGAAGGAACGGCCGCCACGGTCGTCACGGTTGAAGCCACCGCGCTCACGGTCGCCACCGAAGGAACGGCCACCGCGGTCATCGCGGTTGAAGCCACCCTGCGGACGGCCGCCACGGTCGCCGCCGAACGAACGGCCACCGCGGTCGTCACGGTTGAAGCCGCCACGCTCACGGTCGCCACCGAACGAACGGCCACCACGGTCATCGCGGTTGAAGCCGCCACGCTCACGGTCGCCACCGAACGAACGGCCACCACGGTCGTCACGGTTGAAGCCGCCACGCTCACGGCCACCACGGTCGTCGCGGTCGCGGTTGTAGGCGGGGCGCTCGCTGCGGGCCTCGCGGTAGGACGTGGTGCGCTCCTCGGCCACCGGCTCGGCCGCGGCGGCCGGCTGCTCGGCGGTCTCGGTGCCGGCCTCGGCGGTCGCCTCGTCCGTCTCGACCTCGTCCTCGATGCCCAGCTCGGCACGCTCGCGGGCGGCACGGGCGGCCAGGCGGTCGGCCTCCTCGCGCAGCTCGTTGGCGCGGCGCTGGAGGCGCTCCAGCTCACGGGTGAGCTCGGCGACCTCGCGCTCGGCGGCGCCGGCGATGCCGGACGCGCTCTCGGCCTGGACCTCGACCAGCGAACGGGCGCCGGTGATCTTGGCGACCTCGGCGTCGAAGGCGTGGTCGAGGATGTGGCGCGAGGCGTCCACGCCCGCGTCCTCCATCAGGCGGAACACGCCGCGGCGCTGGTGCGGCAGCACCAGGGTGACGACGGTGCCGGAGCGGCCGGCCCGGGCGGTGCGGCCGGAGCGGTGCAGGTAGTCCTTGTGGTCACCCGCCGGGTCGACGTTCAGCACCAGGTCGATGCCGTCGACGTGGATGCCACGGGCGGCGACGTCGGTGGCGACGACCACGTTGAGGTAGCCGTCCTTGAAGTCGCCGAGGACGCGGGTACGGGCGCCCTGGGTCATGCCGCCGTGCAGCGCGTCGGCCTTCACGCCGGACTCCACCAGCTGCTGGGCGACCCGGTCCGCGCCCATCTGGGTGCGGACGAAGATGATGGTGCGGCCCTTGCGGGCGGCGATCGCGCTGGTGATCGGCGCCTTGTCCTTGGGCTTCACGACCAGGATGTGGTGGGTCATGGTGGTGACCGCGCCGGCCGACGGGTCGACCTCGTGGGTGACCGGGTTCTTCAGGTAACGCTTGACCAGGGTGTCGATCTCGTTCTCCAGGGTGGCGGAGAACAGCAGGCGCTGGCCGCCGGCCGGCACCAGGTCGAGGATCTCGGTGACCTCGGGCAGGAAGCCCATGTCGGCCATCTGGTCGGCCTCGTCGAGGACGGCGATCTCGACCTCGTCCATCTTCGCGGAGCCGCGGTTGATCAGGTCGCGCAGGCGGCCGGGGGTGGCGACCAGCACGTCCACGCCGCGCTCCAGCGCGTAGATCTGGTTGGACATCGAGGTACCGCCGCAGACCACCTTCAGGCGCAGGCCGAGCACCGAGCCGAACGGCTCCAGGGCGTCGGCGACCTGCATGGCCAGCTCGCGGGTCGGGACCAGGATCAGACCGCGCGGGTGCTTCGCCTTGGTGCGCTCGCCGCCCGCCAGGCGGGTCAGCAGCGGCAGGCCGAAGCTCAGGGTCTTGCCGGAGCCGGTGCGGCCGCGGCCGAGGACGTCCTTGCCGGCCAGCGCGTCCGGGATGGTCGCGGCCTGGATCGGGAACGGGGTGGTGACGCCGCGCTTGGCGAGCGCCCGGACGACCTCGTCGTGCAGACCGAGGTCACCGAAGGTGATGGTCGGCTCGGCGTCGGTGGCGTCGGCCTCGGCCGCGTCGGTGTCGGCCTCCGCGGCCTCGCCGGCGTCGGTCAGCTCGGCGAGCTCCGCGTCGAGCGTGTCGGTGTCGAGAGAGTCGGTGTCGGCGGCGTCGGAGCCGTTCGCGGGCATGGCGAAGCGGGCGTCGTCAACGAGAGACATGCAAAACCTTCCGGAAGTGGCACGCGCCAAAGTCCGGGGGTCTGTTGGAAATACCGCCTCTATGCGGTCAGCCACGGATCGCCGGAACGCGCCAAGGGCGCTCAAAGGTGTGAGGAGCGCCAGCCAAATAGGATCAAACGAACGATCTACCACCATAGGGGAGCCTACGGATCAGAGGCAAATCCCCTGGCCAGCGCCCCGGAAGCAAGGCTCCGCCGCCGCTTCGGGGCCCGGCGGCGGCCCGCCCGTCTCGCTCAGTGCCCGCCCGTCGCGCTCAGTGGCCGGACGGCGACTCACTGGGCTCCGCCGGCGTCCCGCTGGGCGTCGGCGAGGGCTTGGCCGAATGCGAGGGCTCCGGCGGGCTGGGCTGCGGCGGCGTCGGCGTGGACGCGCTGCCGCCACCGGTCGGGGTCGGCGCGGGCGTTCCCGGCGTCGCGGGTGTGCCGGTCGGGCCGGGAGTGCCGACGTTCGTCCCGGGCACCGGCACCGGAGCGCCCTGCAACCCGACCGCCGGCGGCGTCGGCCCCGGAACGTGCGCCCCCGGGGACGGCGCCACGCCGGGTGACGCGCCGTCAGCACTCGGCGCACCGCCACGCTCCCCGCGCTGCCCGCCCTGGTGCCCACCGGCCCCCACGCCGGCCTTGAGCGTGGTGGCCGTCCCCGGGCCGGTCGGCTTCACCCGGTCCGGCCCGGCGGGCGGCTGCCCGCCCACCGACATGCAGCCGCTCAGTCCGAACACGGCGACCGCCGCCATCGCCGCCCCCGCCACCACCCGTCGCCGCGCCGACCGAACCGCCATCACCGAGCCACCTCCCGCACGACCCGCCCGGGCCGCCAATCGTTCTCGGGTGCCCAACGCGCGTCCGCCCCACCGGGACACGGGCAACCGCCGACCATCAGCCCCGCGCCACCCCCCGCGGGCGCACCGGCGCGGATCATCTGGCGTCCCGTCAACGGACCTCCGACAATGGACGGGTGGAGATGACCAGGGACGAGTTCGAAGCGCTGGTGTCCGACGCGCTGGACCAGATTCCGCCGCAGCTGGCCGCGATGATGGACAACGTGGCGGTCTTCGTCGAGGACGAACCCGACCCCGCCACCCCCGAACTGCTCGGCCTCTACGAGGGCATCCCGCTCACCGAACGCGGCGAGTGGTACGCCGGCGTCCTCCCCGACCGGATCCTGATCTACATGGGCCCGACCCTCCGTCACTGCGACTCCCGCGACCAGGCCGTCGAGGAGGTCCGCATCACCGTCATCCACGAAGTCGCCCACCACTTCGGCTTCGACGACGACGAACTCCACGACCTCGGCTGGTCCTGAAACCCCCGCCGCGCCCACCCCCGGAAACCGTTTTGGCGTTCCAGCCCGGCATCCCATATGCTTCTCGACGTCCCCGAACGCCGGATAAACCGGCCGGAAGGGCCGCAAGCCCTCATCGTCTAGTGGCCCAGGACGCCGCCCTTTCAAGGCGGTAGCACGGGTTCGAATCCCGTTGGGGGTACGCAGTACCGCAGTAAGGTCCTGTGCGGAGCAATCCGCATGAGGTCCCGTGGAGCAGTTGGTTAGCTCGCCACCCTGTCAAGGTGGAGGTCGCGGGTTCAAGTCCCGTCGGGATCGCTCGTCTCGCAAGAGGCGTGCAGTTGCAGTACGGCCAGGTAGCTCAGTTGGTACGAGCGTCCGCCTGAAAAGCGGAAGGTCGCCGGTTCGACCCCGGCCCTGGCCACATCGCCTGACCAGGCACGATGCCCTCGAAGCAGATCGCTTCGGGGGCATTTTGGCGTTGCTTGACGCCAACGGCACAGCGGACGGTCACACCCCGAGAGCAATAGCGCTGAATTCAAGGCTGAGCAGCGCTACTATGCATGCATGGCTACCGTGCAGATCAGGAACCTGAACGACGAGGCCTACGCGATACTGCGTCGGCGCGCAGACGAGTCGGGACGATCGCTGCAGGAGTACCTCCGGCTACGACTCGAGGAGGAGGCTGCGCAACCCACCGTCGAGGAGGTGTTGACCACCGCCCGCGAGAACCTGTCGAGCAGTGTCTCGATGGCCGACATCCTCGCCGCACAGCGGGAGGGCCGGGGCGAGTGATCGTCGTCGACAACTCGGTGCTCGTAGCCGCGCTTGTTGATCGGGGCTCTGTCGGGAAGGCCTGCGCGAGCCGGATTTCGGGAGAACGCCTCGCCGCCCCAGCGCTGATCGACATTGAGGCCACGAGTGCCGTCCGGGGGCTGCTGCTCGGCCGAAAGATCGAGTTCGCCGACGCGGATCGCGCACTTCGGCTGTTGCCCTCACTGCCGATTCAGCGAGCCCAGCACACGGAGCTCCTGCCACGGATCTGGGAACTCCGAGGGAACTTCACCGCATATGACGCCGCGTATGTAGCCCTTGCCGAGCATCTGGGCGTACCTCTGGTCACTGGCGACGCCAAGCTGCAGCGAGGTTCCGGGGCACGGTGCGTCATCGAAGTAATCAACTGACGGACGGGCATCAGCCCTGCAGGGCCCGGTCGTCGAGCCGGCGCAGCAGGCCGGGTAGGTGCCGGTACCGGTCGCGGAGCGCGGCCAGCCGCTGCCGGAACTCAAGGCTGCGCCCGGTGTGGTCACAGGCGTCGCGGAGCTCGACCAGGAGGGCCACGGCGGTGTCGTAGCGGGCCGTCTGTTTACGGGCGACGTGGTTCTCGACCTCGTGCCAGATCGCTTCCTCGTCGGCGGCCAGGGCGGTGAGCTTCTTTGCCCGTGCCTCGACTCGAATCCGCTCGGCGCGCTGCCGACGCTCGGTGGCCAGCGCATGCGCGGCGTCCAGCAGTTCGGCGGCAGTGCGCTGCCCCGGCACCGTCGCGACGGGCAGCTCGCCGCGCAGCCGGCGTACGAGTTCGGTTCCCAACTGAGGCTCATCACCCAGCGCGAGGCGCAACAGCAGATCGTTCTTCTCCTTCTCGGGAAGCGCGGCGATCAGCGGCGCCAGCTCCTTCTTCCCGGGCCTCTTCCGAGATGCGGGGGCGGGCGGGCTGGCCTGGGCGGCGACCGCCAGCAGGTCGGCGTCGACGCGCAGGAAGTCCGCGAGCGCTCGCTGCGGTGCGGTGAGCCGGTCGAGCCCAACCGGGACCGGGGGCTCGACCTCGTCCTGGTAAGCCTCCTCGTCGTCGTCCTGGAGCGCCCAGGCGCCGATGCCGGACAGCCACGCGAGGTACAGGGCGCGGTGGTCCCCGGAGAGCAGCTCGGCCCGAACCCCGGCGATGGCGCCGAGCGAGTCCTCGGCACCCTCGTTCCAGTCTCCGCTCTCGTCCTCACTGCGCAGGTCGAGGATGAGGTGGGTCTCGGTCGTCCACGCCTCGAAACACTCGTCGAAGCAGTACGGCTCCACCGCTCGCTGCGTGAGCTGTCCCTTGGGCAGGCGCAGGATCACCTGGTGGGTTCCCCAGTTGGTCACGTAGAGGTGAGCGTCGTAGTACTGCTCCACCATCCGCCTGGGGTCGCCTCGGAAGTTGCCCCACTGGTAGTCGTTGATGAAGCTGGTCGCGGTGATCCGGGCCCGGGTCGACAGCGATCGCAGTTCTTCCTGCTCCGCGCGGGTCAGCGGGCGGTCGATCGCCAGGAACTCGTAGTACTGGTACTCACTCATTGCCGCGACCCTAGCGGGTCCCCTGATCCCCGATGATGAAATCCGCCAAGCCGAGGCAGGCATGCACCCACAGTCAGCTGCCACGCCGGCCGACCGGGACCGACCCGTGCACTTCTCGGCTGAACCTGGCGCGGAGATGAAAGACCCGGCCGACGGCAAACTCGCCAACTAGGCTGGAGCATCGGCTGACTCACCCGGAAGGGCACCGCGCATGAACCCCGAGCACTTCGCGCTCCTTGAAGAGGCCCGCAGGAGCCTGCCTGACGGGTTCAAGGTCGAACTTTCCGGCGACACCATCGTCATGACGGTCAGCCCCTCGGGTATTCACCAACGGAATCTCTTGGTGGTGCGCCGCCAGTTCGACGCGCACGCCCCGGCGGGACTACTGCCCAGCGAGAACACGGACCTCGTCTCGCCCAATGTCGGCAAGAGCCGCAATCCCGACCTGACGTACCTGCCGGACGATGCACTCACGACCAGGGACAACCAGGTTCCTGCCGAGGTTGCTGCGATTGCCGTCGAACTGGTCTCACCGTCCAACCCGGAGAACGACTGGGTGGGGAAGGTACGGGACTACCCGCTCATGAGAATCCCTCTCTACCTCGTGATCGACGCAAGGGAGAAGGCGGTCACGCTCTTCAGCCGACCCGACAGCACGAAGTACCACCGCCGCGAGGACATCGCGTTCGGCGAGACCATCCATATCCCGGAGCCGTTCGACTTCGAGCTGATCACGACCGGCCTGCTCCCCTACTGAGCACGCCCAGCACGTGCGAAGCGACGCCGGTTGACGCCAACGCTGACGCCAATCGGCCCGAACGACGGTGTCCGAAGGCGGCCTTCTACGGACAGCAGGATCTCCCGAACTGGGGCATCTCGATGCCCCGGCCTGGCCTGAAAAGCGGAAGGTCGCCGGTTCGACCCCGGCCCTGGCCACCGCCAGAAAGCCCCCGAGCGCATCGCGCTCGGGGGCTTTTTCGTGCCTCAGGCGTCCGCGGGGATCGGAAGGGAGCCGGACAGGGCCTGGCGGGCGAACTCGACGACGTGGGGGCGCAGGTCGGGGTGGGTGGTGCCGAGGATGAGGCGGGTCATCTGGGGGACGGCGGTGGGCCAGGCGGCGAGGCCGATCAGGCTCAGTAGGCAGGCGGCGACCTGGGGGGAGGCTTCGGCGCCGAAGGTGGCGGCGAGGGCGGCGACCTTCTGTTCGTAGTGGGTGGCGCGAGTTCGCGCCCACACCCCGAGGAGACCCCCATGGCCGACACCGCCGCCGCCGCCACCACCCACCCCGCCCCGTCGGTGCACGTCCGCGCGCTGATCACCTGGATGGCCGTCTTCCCGTCGATCACGGTCGTCCAGCTGCTGCTCGGCCCGTCGCTGAACGACCTGGCGGTGCCGCTGCGGGTGCTGGCGATCACCGCCCTGGTGGTTCCCGCCGTGGTCTACCTGTTCGTCCCGGGGCTGCTGAAGGCCCGGGTGGCGCTGCTGCGGCGGCGGGCCCGCTGATCACCGGCCGCGCTGCTGCGGCGGCGGGCCCGCTGATCAGCGGCGGAGCGCCTTGCGGGTGTTGCGGACCCGGCGGTGCGCGCGCTGGACGCCGGACAGGGTGTGCAGCCGGCCCGCCACGGTGAGGCGGTACTTGAGGCGCAGCACGGGTGGGAGCGCGGCGAGGTGTTCGGGGCCGATGGCGCTGAGCAGCCGGGTGATGTGCCGGTGGTAGGCGTGCCGGTAGTCGCGGTCGCCGTCGGGGACGGTCCAGAAGAACATCGGGATCTCCTCGACCAGGGTGTTGTGGTCGTAGGCCCGCAGGTCCTCGCGGAAGGCGGGTTCGGGGCGGTCCAGCAGCCAGCCGCGGACGAGTTCGATGGAGCGCACCCGGTCGGCCAGGCCGCGCGGGTCGGTGCGGCGCTGGGTGATGGAGCGGTCGCCGTCCTCGCGGATCCGCCAGTGGTAGACCGGCTCGGACAGCACGTCGACGCTGGTCGCCAGGAAGTGGTGCGGGACGCTGACGGGGGCGTCCTCGTACAGCATGCCCTCGGGGTACTCGAGGCCGGCCGCGGCGTAGAAGGTGCGGCGGTAGACCTTGTTCCAGGCGGTGCGGTCGGTGACCAGGGCGGGCAGTTCGCGGACGTGGGTGCGCAGCCGGGTCTCGGCGAACGGGCGGCGGTGCGCGTGCGAGGGTTCGAGTCCGGTGCTGCGCAGCCGCAGCGCGTTGCCGGCGGCGAAGTCGGAGCCGGTCTCGTCCAGGGTGCCGATCATCAGCCGGTAGGCGTGGGTGGGCAGGGTGTCGTCGCTGTCGACGAAGGCCAGGTACTCGGTGCCGGCGGTGAGGTGGCGCACGCCGGTGTTGCGGGCCGCGCCGAGGCCCAGGTTGGGCTGGCGGACCAGCCGGAAGCGCGGGTCGCGGGCGGTGTACTGCTCGGCGAGGTCGGCGCTGGTGTCGGTGGAGCCGTCGTCCACCAGGACGCATTCGAAGTCGGCGAAGCTCTGGTCGGCGATCGAGTCCAGGCAGTCGACGAGGTACCGCTCGACGTTGTACACGGGGACGACGACGGAGAGTCGGGGAGCCATCGGCAGCGCGGCCTTTCGGGCGGGGCGCGCCCGAGTGGTGCTGGCGGACGGGCGCCGGGCGAGGACGCGGGGAGCGTATCGGCGCGGAACTGCCTTGTAGCTAACGGAAGATGACGCCGAGACGGCGGGCCTGGAAGCTCCGGTTCGCGGGGCGTGCGCGCGACGGCGCACGGCAACCCGCCGAACGAGCGCCGCTGCCCACCCCCGTGGGGCAACGGCGCCCGAGCATCAGGATGCCGATCCTGCCGATCCCGCCCACGCTGTGTCAACTATCGTGGATTCAAGAGTGACGAAGGGGCGCCCGCGGCGACCTGCCCGCACGCTTTCCGCACCAATTCCCCAACGATCGTTCAGAACAGGGTTATCGGGGGGATACGCCCGGGGGTACGAACCCTCTATGATCCGGCACATGCCCACGGACTCCTCCCGCGCCGAAGCACTGGACTTCGCCAGCCGTTTCCGGCGTCTGATAGCGGTGATCTACCCCAAGGACCTCGGCCGGCCCTGGCGGGACTCCGAGATCGCCGAAGGCACCGGGCTGAGCGGCACGTACATCGGCAACCTGCGCAAGGGCACCCAGAAGCCGAGCCTGGAGAACGCCGTCCGGATCGCCAAGTTCTTCGGCGTCCCGCTGGACTACTTCTCCGACTCGGAGACCGCCAGCGCGGTCGAGCGCGACCTGCGCAAGATCGAGGCGCTGCGCGACGCCCGGGTGGAGCGGATCGCCATGCGCGCGGCCGGCCTGCCGCCGGAGATGCAGGACGCCGCACTCACTATTGTGGAGCAGTTGCGGCGGGCCGTCGGCCTGCCCACCGGCCAGTCGGACGAGGCCGGACCGACGACGTGACGGAGCGTCAGCAGGTGCCGCTGGGACACTGGCGGCGCCCGGAGGGGGTCGACGTGCGTGGTGTGGGGAGCGGACTCGGGAGGACCCGCCGCCGGATGCGGGCGGTGGCGCGCGAACTGCGTCTGCCGCCGCTGAGCACCGTCGAGGAACTGTGCGGAGTGGTCTCCGCGCACCTGGACCGGCCGATCCGGATCGCGCCGCGCCGGATGCGGGTCGGCGAGCCGTCCGGTTTCGTGGAACGGCTGTCCACCGAGGACGTGATCCACGTCGAGCAGGAGACCTCCGGGCTGCACCGCGCGCACATCGTCTGCCACGAACTGGCGCACCTGCTGTGCGGGCACCTGAGCGAGCCGCCGTCGCCGGACGAGGACCCGGCGCTGGTCGAACTGCCCACCATCGACCCGGAGATGCTCCGGCTGGTGCTCGGCCGCTCGCACTACGACGACGCCGCCGAAGAGGAGGCGGAGGTGCTCGGCGCCGAGCTGATGCGCGTCCTGGTGCTCGCCCCGGGGGCCGGCACCACCTCGCAGCTCGCCCCCGCGCTGGAGCACCGCAAGGGACAGCATGTCTGAACTTCCCTACAACCTGGCCTACTTGAGCATCGGCTGTGCCGCCTGGGTGGTGGCCGGGCTGAAGCTGCGGGCCTGGCGGCGCGAGCCGTCCTTCGGCCTGCTGGTGGTCGCCCTGGCGGTCGCCTCGCCGTCCACCTCCTTCCTGCTGGCCTCCCCGCTGCTGTACCGGGCGATCGACCACGTCACCGGCGTCGGCAACCTGGCCACCCTGCTGGTCTACCTGGGCATCATCGGCTTCTCCGCCGCCGCCGTGGTCCTCGCGCTGGTCTGGTCGCCGCCCGAGGAGCGCTCCGGCACCGAGGTGTGGGCGCCGCTGGACGACCGGCTGCGGCGGCGGGTGCGCCGCCGCACCGCCGTGTTCGCCGCGCTGGTACCGGTGCTGGTGGCGCTGTTCCTGATCGGCGGCCCGTACCGGCCCGAGACGCCGCTCACCTTCGACACCACCTTCGCCCCGCGCGCCGCCACCGCCCTGTTCCTGACGCTCTACCAGGGCCTGTACGCCTTCTCGCTGATCGACATCGGCCGGGTCTGCCTCGGCCACGCCGCCCGGCTCCCCGCCGGCTGGCTGCGCCGCGGCATCCGGTTCATCGCCGCCGGCGCGCTCACCGCCTGCGGCTACGTGGTGTGCAAGCTCGCCGCGATCGCCCTCGCGTACGCCGGCGTCAATGACGTCGAGTGGCTGAGCACCGCGCTCGGCCCGCTGTTCGCCGCGCTCGGCGCGGTCGGCATCACCCTCGGCTTCGCCGGCCCGGCCGGCGCCGCCTGGACCCAGCGCCGCCGCGACTTCCGGGCGCTGCGCCCGCTCTGGGACCTGGTCTACCGGGCCGACCGCCGACTCGCCCTGGAGGGCCCGTCGCCCGCCTGGCGCGAACGCGCCGCACTGCGCGACCTGGAGTGGCGCACCACCCGGCGTGGCCTGGAGATCCGCGACGGCCAGCTGACGCTCCGCCCGTGGATCGACCCGGCGGCGGTCCGCGGCGCCGAGCGGTTCGCCGCCGAGGCCGCGCTCGGCACCGACGAGCGGGACGCGCTGGTGGTCGCCGCCGCGCTGCGCTCCGCGGTCGGCGCGCTGGCCGCCGGGGCGGTGCCGCGCCCGCGCGAGGAGCAGCCGGTGCTGCCCGGCCTGGACGCCGACCCGGCCGAGGAGCGCGCGCACCTGGTGCTGGTCGCCTCGTTCCTGCAATCCCCGCTGCTGGAACGGGCGTTGGCCGAGCAGGCACGGTGACGGAACCGCCCCGGGACGCGTTCGCCGCGCTGGTGCTGCGGCGGGCCCCGCAGCGTGCCCGGGTCGGCCTGACGCTCGGCTTCGTGCGCACCTTCGCCGTCCCCGAGATCGCCGAAGTGCTGTCCGCCACCGGCAAGTTGACGTCAGCGCCGAAGGCCCGGGCGAAGGCCACCGGCGCCATGATGTTCGCGCTGATCGGCCACGGGGTGAACAGCGGCCCTGGCCGGGGGATCGTCGCCGAGCTCGCCGCGATGCACCGACTGCCTGGCGTGGACGCCGAGTTGATGCGCTACGTGCTGGCCTGTTTCACCGTCTGCCCGGTGGAGTTCACCGCCCGGAACGGCGGCGTGACGCCCGCCGAGCGGGAGGCCGCGTTCGCCTTCCAGGCCGAGCTGGCCGCCGCCCTGGAGCTGCCCGCACTGCCCGGCCCCGGCCTGGACGGGACCGCCGCCTGGATGCGCGAGTTCGAGGCCGCCCGGTTCGCGCCCAGCCCGGCCGGCCGGGCCCTCTGGCAGGCCGTCTCCGGCCTGTTCGCGGCCCGCCTGCCCGGCCCACTGGCCCGGCACGCCCCGGCCTTCGCCACCGCCCTGCTGGACGCCCCGCTGCGGGCCGCCTTCGACGTCCCCCGCCCCGCCTGGCCACTGCGCGCGGCCGCCGCCACCGCCTTCCGGCTGGCGCGCTGAACTACCGCGAGCCGTGCACCCGGCGGTGGCTCCAGACCATCAGGGCGAGCAGGATCAGGCCCGACAGCATCAGGCTCAGCCCGGTCGCCCAGCCCGCCAGCGGCAGGCTCGGCACCAGCACCGCGACGACGCCGGTGCCGATCAGCCCGAGCCCGGCCAGCACCGACCCGGCGATCCGCCAGCGCGAGGCGACGCTGGCCTCGACGCCCGCCATCGCCCGCGCCCGGACCGGCTCGACGTACCGGGACAGCGCCGGGACCGCCCGGGCCAGCAGGATCAGCCCGGCCAGCAGGAGCAGCGTGCCCGGGCCGGGCAGCACCAGCAGCACCAGGCCGACCGAGATCAGGGTGACCCCGGCCGTCCCGAGGGCCACCCTGGCCACCGGGTGGACGGTGCCAGGGTCCGCTTCGAATGCCGGCCGCTGCTGTTCGCTCATCACTCCACGGTAACCGGACCGGCGAGTGAACCGGCGGGAGGGCTCAGGGCCTGGTCAGTGCCTCGATGCTGTGCCCGTCCGGGTCCTTCACGTACACGCCGCGGCCGCCGTTCCAGTGGTTGACCCGGCCGGGCTGCTGGGAGAACGGGTCGGCGAAGTAGGTCAGGCCCTGGGCCTCGATCCGGGCGAAGATCGCGTCGAACTCGTCCTCGGAGACCAGGAACGCGTAGTGCTGCGGGGTGACCGGGCCCTCGACGGTCATCACGTCGAGCGTCACCCGGTTTCCCAACTGCACGGCGAGGAAAGGCCCGTTGAGTTCGGCCTCGGGCAGACCGAGCAGGCCGGTCAGGAAGTCGGCGGTGGCCCGCCGGTCGCGGGCGGCCACGATGGTGTGGTTGAGCTCTATGGGCATGGTTGCACGGCCTCTCGTTCCGGAGCGGGGTGATCTCACGCACCTCGACGGTAGGACTTCAAGCGTGCTTCAGGTCAATAGCGGTTGACCAGCGGCGTCCCCCTGGCGCCCGGGCCGGGGGGACGCCGGCCGGGTCACATGCCGTTCTTGCGGATCGCGGTGTAGCCGGACAGCTTCGACATCGCCACCTCGTGCGAGATGCAGCCGTTGCTGCCGGAGTCCTCCAGGATGATCGCCTTGGTGTGCGCGGCGTCCGCCCAGCCGCCGAACAGCACCACGTGCTGGTTCTTGTCGCCGCTCTCGTGGTGGATCACCAGCGCGTCGCCGGGCATCAGGTCGCTCTTGTTGATGTGGTGCGCGATGCCCGCGCTCTCGCTGATCAGCGGGCCGGTCGAGGTGCCACCACCCGCGGTGGACAGGCCCCAGGCCGCCGAGACGAAGCCGGAGCAGTCGACCCGGTAGCCGTTGGTGACGGCGCCCTGGCTGTAGCCGAGCTTGCGCTCGACCCGCTCCATCGCCCGCTCGACCATCGCCTTGCGCTCGTCGGAGACCCCGTCCAGGTGCGGCTGGTCCACCACGCCGACGCCCCCGCCGTTGCGCGGGTGCCACTTGTGGGTGGGCGACCAGTCGTCCCAGCCCCGGCCGTTGATCATCGTGGTCTTCCAGTCGCCGCTGGACCGGTCCTTGATCTTCGGGCCGTCGTGCAGGCCGCCCGGACGGGTGGAGATCCCCGAACCGTCGTTGCCGCTGGTGTCCCCGCCGCCGGTGTTCGGCGACTTCGGCTGCGGCGCGTGGCTCCCGCCACCACCGCCACCGCCCGTGCCGCCACCGCCGCCACCGCCGTGGCCGCCCGCGCCGTCGCCACCGGTGTTCGGCGACTTCGGCTGGTCCGGGTGGCTCCCGCCGCCACCGCTGCCGCCACCGCCGTTGCCGACGCCGGCGATGCCGGTGCTCGGCGACTTCGGCTGCGGCGTGCCCTCGCCGTGCGGCTTGTTGAGGATGTCGGCGATGCCCTGCTCGACCTGGTGGTACCGGTCGATCGTCTTCTTGAGCTTCGCCGCGTCCTCGCCGAGCTCCTTGGTGAGCTTCTCCTTGGTCTGCATCAGCGCGTCGGCCTTCTGGCTGATGTCGTCGACGTCCCGCTTCACCTCGGAGAGCACCGCGCCAGCCCCGACGACTCCCGCCATGAAACCGGAGAACACGTCGGTGGCGGCCGCCTTCGCGACCGTGGCCTTGATGTGCCCGATCTGCTGGGTCATCTCCGCCATGCGCTGGTTCAGCTGCTGGAAGTCCTGCATGATCTTCAGCATTTCGTCCGGCCGGAAGCCGAACTGATTCCCCGTCATCGCACACGCCCCCCTGCCACGGCGACGGCCCCCCTGGCCGCGCGCCCCAAAACTGGTCCAAGTCTCTCGCAGCGGACCGCAAGGGGCCCGGCCGGGGGTGGTCAACCCCAGGCCGGGCCCGATGCGGTGAGCCCGCGTCAGTCGACGCCGTTGCGGCGGTACGGCTGGTAGGCCGAGCCGCCGTGGAAGTACGGGTAGGGGATCTCCCGGGAGACCATGCCCGCGTCGCCGCTGTCCTCGATGCCGATGTAGCGGGTGTGGGCAGCGTCCACCCAGCCGCCGAACAGCACCGTGTGATCGTTGGAGATCATCGCGTCGCCGGGCTGCAGATCGGCCTTCCCGATGTGGTGCGACACGTTGCCCTGCATCAGACCGATGGTGTTCAGACCCGGGCCGGGCAGGCCCCAGGCGCAGGACACCAGGCCCGAGCAGTCCACCCGGTAGCCGTTGGTGACGGCGCCCTGGCTGTAGCCGAGCTTGTGCTCGGCGCGTTCCAGCGCGCGCTCCACCATGGCCCGGCGTTCCGCCGACAGCCCGTCCAGATTGGGCCTGGCCTTCACGCCGAGGCCTTCGCCGTTCTTCCGGTGCTTCTTGTGGGACCAGGAGTCCCAGCCGCTGCCGTTGATGATCTTGGTGTTCCAGTCACCGGTCGAGCGGTCCTTGAGCTTCGGCCCGTCGTGCTTCCCACCGGGCCCGCCGGACGGCGTGCCGGTGCCGCCGCCACCGCCGCTGTCGTTGCCGGTCCTCGGCGACTTCGGCTGCGGCGCGCGGCTCCCGCCGCCACCACCACCGCCACCACCGCCGCCGTGGCCGACGCCGTCGGTGCCGGTGTGCGGGGACTTCGGCTGCTCGGCGTGACCGCCGCCACCACCACCGCCACCGCTGTTGCCGCCACCCCCGCCGGGGCCCACACCGGCGATGCCGGTGTGCGGCGACTTCGGCGGCTGGATCTCGCCCTTGGGCTTGTTCATCTCCTCGGCGATCTTCTTCTCGACCGCCGCGTACCGGGCGATGAGCTTCTTGATCTTCGCCGCGTCCTGGCCCAGCTCCTGGGTGAGCTTCTTCTTGGTCTCCATCAGCGCGTCGGCCTTCTGGCTGATGTCGTCGACATCCCGCTTCACCTCGGCGAGCACCGCACCCGCGCCGACGATCCCCAGGATGCCGCCGGAGAACACATCGGTGGCCGCCGCCTTCGCGACCGTCGCCCGGATGTGCCCGACCTGCTGGGTCATCTCCGCCATGCGCTGGTTGAGCTGCTCGAAGTCGCGCTGGATCCGCAGCAGCTCCTCCGGCCGGAAGCCGAACATGTTCCCCGTCATCGAAGGACGTCCCCTCGCTCTCCGTCCGCGGCCGGGCCCCGGACGATCTCCACCGTCCGGATCCGGATCACAGCACGCTGGCGAGGCGCTTCACCGAGTCGCCGAGCTGGTTGAGCTCGTCCGCGACCCCGTTCAGCTCCCGTACCCGGCCCTGGGCGTGCGCGGTGAACGCGTCCGCCGCGGCACCGTGCCAGGACATGTGCGACAGCAGCGAGTTGACGTCCCCACCCAGCTGCTCGACCTGCTTGGCCATCTCGGCCAGCTCCTGCGCGATCTTGTTCAGCTCGGCGTCGGCGTCCCCGAACATCTTGCCGAGCGCCCAGTGCGCGATCTCGGCCGGCGCCATGACGATGTCCTTGCCGACCTTGGCCACGTCGCCGACCAGGTGGCCGACGTCGCTGAACACCTCACCTACGTCGCCAAAAAAGCCCATCAGAAACTCCCCCTGTTCCCCGTCAAACCGTTGCCCCCAGGCTAGTCAGTACTGCCTTCGAGCGAAACGGGCGGGTGCCCGTCAATACCTGCGGTTGACCTCCGGGCGGGTGTTCGCGGTCCGCCACCCGCGCCTGTGACACTGGAAGCGCTCGAAAAACCGAGGTGCGCCCCGGCCCCGACTTTTGCAACCTAGAGGGATGCCCGCAGTGAGTTCTCCCGTAGCCCCGCAGCCCGCCCCCACGCTCGCGGAGCTGGCCGCCCGGTTGCCCGGCCTGATGCTGCGCGACATGCAGCGCCTCGGCCGCCGCCTGGAGGGCACCCGCAAGGTCCGGTCGAGCGAGGCCCGCGACAAGATCCTGGCCGAGCTGGCCGCCGACTTCGACCGCTCCGAACTGCGGGTGTCCGACCGCCGGGCGGCGGTCCCGGAAATCCGCTACCCGCAGGAACTGCCGGTCGCGCAGAAGAAGGACGAGATCCTGGCCGCCGTCCGCGACCACCAGGTGGTGATCGTGGCGGGCGAGACCGGCTCCGGAAAGACCACCCAGATCCCGAAGATCTGCCTGGAGCTCGGCCGCGGCATCCAGGGCCTGATCGGCCACACCCAGCCCCGCCGGATCGCCGCCCGCACGGTCGCCGAGCGCGTCGCCGAGGAGCTGAACACCCCGCTCGGCGAGGCCGTCGGCTGGAAGGTCCGGTTCACCGACCAGGCCGGCCAGGACACCCTGGTGAAGCTGATGACGGACGGCATCCTGCTGGCCGAGATCCAGACCGACCGGGACCTGCGCCAGTACGACACCCTGATCATCGACGAGGCGCACGAGCGCAGCCTGAACATCGACTTCCTGCTCGGCTACCTCAAGCAGCTGCTCCCCCGCCGCCCCGACCTCAAGGTGATCATCACCTCGGCCACCATCGACCCGGAACGCTTCGCCGAACACTTCGACGACGCCCCGATCATCGAGGTCTCCGGCCGCACCTACCCCGTCGAGGTCCGATATCGGCCGCTCCTGGACGACGACGTCGAGGAAGAGGAGCTCGACCGCGACCGCGACCAGATCCAGGGGATCTGCGACGCGGTCGAGGAGCTCCAGGCCGAAGGCCCGGGCGACATCCTGGTGTTCCTCTCCGGCGAGCGCGAGATCCGCGACACCGCCGACGCGCTGACCAAGCTGAAACTGAAGTTCACCGAGATCCTCCCGCTGTACGCCCGGCTCTCCTCCGCCGAACAGCACCGGGTCTTCCAACGGTCCACGCAGCGCCGGGTGGTGCTCGCCACCAACGTCGCCGAGACCTCGCTGACCGTCCCCGGCATCAAGTACGTGATCGACCCGGGCACCGCCCGGATCTCCCGCTACAGCCACCGCACCAAGGTCCAGCGCCTGCCCATCGAGGCGATCAGCCAGGCCAGCGCCAACCAGCGCAAGGGCCGCTGCGGCCGCACCTCGGACGGCATCTGCATCCGCCTGTACTCGGAGGAGGACTTCCTCTCCCGCCCCGAGTTCACCGACGCGGAGATCCTCCGCACCAACCTGGCCTCCGTCATCCTGCAGATGACCGCGGCGAACCTCGGCGACATCGCCGCTTTCCCGTTCCTCGACCCGCCGGACTCCCGCAACATCAAGGACGGCGTCAACCTGCTGCACGAGCTGGGTGCGCTGGACCCGGCCGAGAAGGACCACCGCAAGCGCCTCACCCCGCTCGGCCGCAAGCTCGCGCAGCTCCCGGTCGACCCGAGGATGGCCCGCATGGTGCTGGAGGCCGACCGTCTCGGCTGCGTCCGCGACGTGATGGTGATCGCCTCCGCACTGTCCATCCAGGACCCGCGCGAACGCCCCGCCGAGAAGCGCCAGGCCGCCGACGAACGGCACCGCCGCTTCCACTCGGAGACCTCCGACTTCCTCTCCTACCTGGCGATGTGGCGCTACGTCAGGGAGCAGCAGAAGGAGCTGTCCTCCTCCGCGTTCCGCCGGATGTGCAAGTCCGAGTTCCTCAACTACCTGCGGATACGGGAGTGGCAGGACGTCTACGTCCAGCTGCGCACCATCGCCAAGCAGCTCGGCGTCACCATCGAGGAGCCCCATGAGGACGCCGAGCCGGACGCGGACCGGATCCACCAGGCGCTGCTCTCCGGCCTGCTGTCCCACCTCGGCCTGTTCGACGTGGAGAAGCGCGAGTACGCGGGCGCCCGGGGCGCCCGGTTCGCGGTGTTCCCCGGTTCGGGGCTGTTCAAGAAGCCGCCGCGCTGGGTGATGTCCGCCGAGCTGGTGGAGACCTCCCGGCTGTGGGCCCGGATCAACGCGAAGATCGAGCCGGAGTGGGTGGAGCCGCTCGCCCCGCACCTGATCAAGCGCAGCTACAGCGAGCCGCACTGGGAGAAGAAGGCCGGCGCGGTGCTGGCCTACGAGAAGGTCACCCTGTACGGCCTGCCGATCGTCGCCCAGCGCAAGATCAACTACGGCCGGGTCGAGCCCGAGCTGTGCCGCGAACTGTTCATCCGCTCCGCCCTGGTGGAGGGTGACTGGGAGACCCACCACAAGTTCTTCGCGGAGAACCGCCGGCTGCTCGACGAGGTCGAGGAGCTGGAGAACCGGGCCCGCCGCCGGGACATCATGGTCGACGACCAGACCCTGTTCGACTTCTACGACGCCCGCCTGCCCGAGGACATCGTCTCCGCCCGGCACTTCGACGCCTGGTGGAAGAAGACCCGCCGCGATCAGCCCGACCTGCTGGGCTTCGAGAAGTCGATGCTGATCAACGACTCCGCGGACGGCGTCACCGAGGCCGACTACCCGGACGTCTGGCAGCAGGGCAAGCTGCGCTTCCCGCTGACCTACCAGTTCGAGCCGGGCAGCGACGCGGACGGTGTGACGGTGCACATCCCGCTCGCAGTGCTCAACCAGGTGGTCGCGGACGGCTTCGACTGGCAGATCCCGGGCCTGCGCGAGGAGCTCGTCACCGCCTGGATCCGCTCGCTGCCGAAGGCGATCCGCCGCAACTTCGTGCCCGCCCCGGACTACGCCCGGGCCGCCATGCGCGAGCTGACCGACCGCCAGGAGCCGTTGCTGCCCACCCTGGAGCGGGTGCTGCACCGGATGTCGGGCCTGCCGGTCCCGCCGGAGGCCTGGGACGAGGAGCGGATCCCCGACCACCTGAAGGTCACCTTCCGGGTGGTGGACGGCAAGCGGAAGCTCGCCGAGTCCAAGGACCTGGAGGAGCTGCGCCAGGGCCTGCGCCCGAAGCTGTCGGCGACGCTGTCCAGCGCGGCGTCCGGCCGCGGCATCGAGCGCACCGGCCTGACCGCCTGGCCCACCGACCTGCCGGTCCTGCAGCGCACCTTCGAGCAGCGCTCGCGCGGCCACGCGCTGCGCGCCTACCCGGCGCTGGTGGACGAGGGTTCGAGCGTCGGCATCAAGCTGTTCGACACCCCCGAGGCCCAGCAGCGCGCCATGTGGGAGGGCACCCGCCGGCTGCTGATGCTGCAGATCAACTCGCCCGCCAAGTCGATCCAGGGCCGCCTGGGCAATCAGGCGAAGCTGGCGCTGTCGTACAACCCGCACGGCTCGATCCCGGCGCTGTTCGAGGACATCGTGGCGGCCGCCACCGACCGCCTGATGACCCTGTCGGGCGGCGTGGCCTGGGAGTTGGATGCGTTCACGACGCTGTACGACAAGGTCCGGGCGGACCTGTACGAGCTGTCGGCGGACACCACGCTGAAGACCGCGGCGGCGCTGATCGGCTTCCACAAGGCGTCGAACCGGCTGAAGTCGGTCTCCAGCCCGGTGCTGCTGTCCGCGGTGAACGACGTCCGCCTGCACCTGGCCTCGCTGGTGCACCCGGGCTTCGTCACCGACACCGGCTGGCAGCGCCTGGGCGACCTGAAGCGCTATCTGATCGCCGTGGACCGCCGCCTGGAGGCGCTGCCCGACCATCCGCAGCGCGACCTGCAGAACCTGCTGAAGGTGCAGGCGGTGCAGCAGGCGTACGGCGAGCTGCTGGCGAAGGTGCCGGCCGGCCGGGAGCCGTCGGCGGAGATCCGGTCGGTCCGCTGGATGATCGAGGAGCTGCGGGTGAGCTTCTTCGCGCAGGGGCTGGGCACGCCGACGCCGGTGTCGGAGAAGCGCATCCTGAAGGCGATGGAGGCCGCCGCGGCAACCCTCTGAGGCCGGCCCGGAGCCGGTTCGACCTGGGGGGCAGAGATGCGTTACGATCTGTCTTGTTCGCAAGCGAGAGCAAGCGGACAAGGATCAGATCACTGGTCCCGTGGAGCAGTTGGTTAGCTCGCCACCCTGTCAAGGTGGAGGTCGCGGGTTCAAGTCCCGTCGGGATCGCAGGAGCGCAGGGCCCGGAACTTCGAGTTCCGGGCCCTATCGCTTTTTCCGGGCGCGCACAAGATAACGGTGCTGTGATCACCGTCACTGACACCCTTTCAGGAAGCGACTTCCAGGGCATCCCCGCAAAGGCCCCAGATTTAATATGTAAAATTGTACTGTCATTACCGGGAATTCCCCCCACCCCCACCAGCCCCACAGGAATCCCGCATTCCGGCCCCGAACCCACCGAGAACTGCCGGAACATGCCGAAGGGCCGCTCCCCCGACCCGGCGGAGTCGGAGAGGCGGCCCTTGAGACCTGCCGAGCGCGGTTCCCGACCCGGCGGAGTCGGGAGTGGGCGCCCGGGGGAAATGCCTGAGATCAGACCTCGGTGCGCTGGGCCGGAATACCGGCCAGCAGGGCACGCACCTCCGCCTCGCGGTAACGGCGGTGGCCGCCGAGGGTCCGAATCGACGTGAGCTTGCCGGCCTTGGCCCAGCGGGTCACCGTCTTGGGGTCCACGCGGAACATGGTGGCGACCTCTGCCGGCGTCAGCAGGGGCTCGGCGTCAGGGGTACGAGCGGTCATGAGCGGCCTCCTCGGGAGAACCGAACCAGGGCGGTTCTATCCTTCAAATTCTGCACCTTGACCCGTGATGCCCGAAATGGCACGGACGGGCCGAGTCGGTTATAGGACGAACGGCTTGTCCTGGTGTCTACAACTACACCATCCGTCCAGCCCTATCGGCCAAACCGTCAAAATTGACCCTCACGGGTTCAAGGGCGACGGATGGCCATGGACCACCCCATAGCGGACAGTTACGCACCGGTGACGTCCGGTCACGGTGCGCACGCCCGAGAGGGCTTGGGTTGGTTGTCCCATTTTGGCACATAGGTCTGAGTTGGCGTCAACGGTGAGTAGTGTCACGTTTCTCGGCTATTGACCCGATCTGGGACCATCGTCCCAAAAACCCGCCCAATGGTATGGACCATCCTCTCCCCTCGCACCTCCATTCGACCAGGGGCAATTTCTGACGCCTCCTCAGCCCCTCTGAGCTTCCCCCGTCACCGGGCCGATCAAGCTCAGGAGGCCTGCCTCAGTGCCAGCACCCGCCGCCAGCGCGCCGACAGGGCCTCGTAGCAGCGCTGTGCCGCCACGGTGTCGCCGGTCCGCAGGGCGGCCAGGCCGTCCGCGAGTTCGCCCACCGAGTGCTCCTCGGCGAGCGCCCGCGGGCCGAGCAGCTGCACCAGGCCGCCGTAGTCGAGCTCCACCAGCGAGCGCGGGTGGAACTCCTCCAGCCAGCGGCCGATCTCCTCCGCCCCCTCCGCGAGCGCCGCACCGGCCGCGCTGCCCGGCACCTCGGCCGTGGGGACGGCGGTACGCAGCGCCCGGTAGGCCCGGGCCACCCGGCGGCGGGCCTGCACCATCGGCGTCAGGTAGAACAGCGCGGCGGGCTCCGGCCGTTCGCCGTCCCCGGCGGAGCCGTACTCGCCGGCCGGCAGGTGGTGGCGGTCCTCCTCGCCGAACGCCAGGAACCAGTGCAGCGGCACCTCCCAGCGGCTGGCGCGGATCCACGGCCGGGCGTCGGGGTGGTCCTGCTGCCACTGCGCCCGCTCGGCCTCCGCGGCGGCCCGCAGCGGCGACGGCAGCACGGTGTCCACCAGGTGCGCGGGCAGCGTGCGGCGCAGCTCCTGCAGGGCCAGCCAGCCGCGCAGCCGGGTCGTCCACGGGCAGATGTAGGTGACGCCGTCCGCGAGCCGGACGTAGGCCTGCCCGTCCTCCTGGTCGGGCAGCGGACGGGGCGTCAGGGCGGCCAGCGCGGCCAGGGCGGCGCGCTGTTCGGCGAGCGCGGCGCCGGTCACCGGCCGGCCCGGCCCGTCCGCGTCGGGGCCGTGTGCGGCCGCGTAGGCCTGCCAGCGGCCGCGGTCCGGTTCGGGGTAGGCGGCCAACGGCTCGTAGACCCGCAACTGGGCGGTGTACGGCGGGAGCACGGAGGTGCGCGGGGCGGTCACGCTCCGCATGGTCGCATGCGCCTCAGGGACGCGTCAGGGTGTCGCCGAGAAGGCTTCGATCGTTATTGCTCGGGGCCCGTCCCGGGGCAGATTCGAAGGCGGCCCCGGAGCTAGGCTTCGACCAGACGCCCGCACCACCGTCGCGGGCCATCATTGCTGGAGTCACCACCGTGACCGACGTACACACCACGCACCCCGCACCAGGCGTGCTGGGCCGAGTCTTCGGCACCGGCCAGGAGGGCGACGGGCACGAGCAGGTCGTGCTCTGCCACGACCGTTCCACCGGTCTCAAGGCGATCATCGCCATCCACTCGACCGCCCTCGGCCCGGCGCTCGGCGGCACCCGGTTCTTCCCGTACGCGAGCGAGGAGGAGGCGTTGACCGACGCCCTGAACCTCTCCCGCGGAATGAGCTACAAGAACGCCCTCGCCGGGCTCGACCTCGGCGGCGGCAAGGCCGTGATCATCGGCGACCCGAACCAGGACAAGAACGAGGCGATGCTGCGCGCCTACGGGCGCTTCGTGCAGACCCTGCGCGGCCGCTACATCACCGCCTGCGACGTGGGCACGTACGTCCAGGACATGGACGTGATCGCCCGGGAGACCGAGTTCGTCACCGGCCGCTCGCCCGAGCACGGCGGCGCCGGCGACTCCTCCGTCCTCACCTCCTTCGGCGTCTTCCAGGGCATGCGGGCCTCCGCCCAGGCCCGCTGGGGCCAGCCGACCCTGCGCGGCAAGCGGGTCGGCGTGGCGGGTGTCGGCAAGGTCGGCCACTACCTGGTCGGCCACCTGGTCGCGGACGGCGCCACCGTGGTCGTCACCGATGTCTCCGAGGCCGCCGTGAACCGGGTCCGGGCCGCCCACCCCGAGGTCGAGGTGGTGGCCGACACCGCCGCCCTGCTCGCCTCGGACCTGGACGTGTACGCCCCGTGCGCGCTCGGCGGCGCGCTCACCGACGAGACGGTGGGGGCGCTCGGCGCGGCCGGCACCTCGATCGTCTGCGGCGCGGCCAACAACCAGCTCGCCCACGCGGGTGTGGAGAAGGACCTCGCCGACCGCGGCATCCTGTACGCGCCCGACTACCTGGTGAACTCCGGTGGCGTGATCCAGGTCGCCGACGAGATCGACGGTTTCAACTTCGACCGGGCGAAGAACAAGGCGACGAAGATCTTCGACACCACGCTGGAGATCTTCACCCGGGCCGCCGCCGACGGCATCCCGCCGGCGGCGGCCGCCGACCGGCTCGCCGAGAAGCGGATGCGGGAGATCAGCGCGCTGCGCTCGGTCCTGCTGCCGGCCGCCCGCCGGAGCTGACCCGCCACGCTTCGTGATGCGCGGGGCCGGCGCCGCCCGGCCCCGCGCATCACGATGTGGAACCGGATTCTCAGTTAGTCCCCCGAACGGGCGATACCGCGCCTCCTTCGGGGGATAATCTCTGCAGGAACGACGGGACCGGCATCGCGCCGGACAGCCTGCCAAAGCCCCGAAATTCCCCTCTGACCTGGGCGGACCTGGTTCGAGGGAGCTTGGGTGCGCGCCACGTCACACCGGCGACGTACCGTCCGGCGGCGGAAGCAGGTACCGTTAATGCTCCAAGGGACGGTTTCCCACTTCGGGCAGGCCGGACCTGATCATCAACACGTGTCAGACTCGGGGCCGTGAGCCCCACCGTTGAGGGGGTCGACCCATGGGGCGCGGCCGGGCCAAGGCCAAGCAGACGAAGGTCGCCCGCGAGCTGAAGTACAACAGCGGCGGGTTCGACGCTAACCGTCTGTCTCACGAGCTGGGTGTATCTCCGTCCACCGCGATCGAGCCTGAGCCGATCGAGGACGACGACGAGGACGACCCCTACGCGGCGTACGCGGACATGTACGACGACGAGGACGACGACGACGAGGACACCCCTCCGACTCGTCGCCGCGCGTAACGTTCTTCGACCGGACCGGTCCGGGCACTCCCTGCGGGTGCCGGGCCGGTTTTCGGCGTACCTGTTCGCGACAGCCGGTGTTCGTGGCGTGAGCCGGTGGTTCACGCTCATGAGAAGGGCCCCGCCGTGGCGGGGCCCTTCAGCGTGCCAGGATCAGAACGCCTCGTAGGCGTTGTACAGCGCCGCGCCGCCGTCGTGCTCCGCGTCGCGCTCGACCACGTCGCCGAGCAGCCACGCCTCGACGCCGCGGTCCTCCAGCACCGACATGACCACGTCGACCGACTCCGGCGGGACGACGGCGACCATGCCGACGCCCATGTTGAGGGTCTTCTCGATCTCCAGGGTCTGCATCTGGCCGACCTTGGCGACGGTCTGGAACACCGGCAGCGGGCTCCAGGTGCCGCGGTCCAGGCGGGCGTGCAGGTGGTCCGGGATGACCCGGGCCAGGTTGGCGGCCAGGCCGCCACCGGTGACGTGCGAGAAGGCATGGATCTCGGTGGCGCGGGTGAGCGCCAGGCAGTCCAGGGTGTAGATCCGGGTCGGCTCCAGCAGCTCCTCGCCGAGGGTGCGGCCGAACTCCTCGACCTGGCGGTCGAGCTTCCAGCCGGCCTGGTTCAGCAGCACGTGCCGGACCAGCGAGTAGCCGTTGGAGTGCAGGCCGGAGGCGGCCATCGCGATGACCACGTCACCGGCCCGGACCCGGTCCGCGCCGAGCAGCGCGTCGGCCTCGACCACGCCGGTGCCGGCGCCGGCCACGTCGTACTCGTCGGGGCCGAGCAGGCCCGGGTGCTCGGCGGTCTCGCCGCCGATCAGCGAGCAGCCGGCCAGCGTGCAGCCCTCGGCGATGCCCTTGACGATGGCGGCGACCCGCTCCGGGACGACCTTGCCGACGCAGATGTAGTCGGTCATGAACAGCGGCTCGGCGCCGCACACCACGAGGTCGTCGACGACCATGCCGACCAGGTCGTGGCCGATGGTGTCGTGCTTGTCCATGGCCTGGGCGATGGCCACCTTGGTGCCCACGCCGTCGGTGGCGGAGGCCAGCAGCGGGCGCTCGTAGCGCTTGAAGGCGGAGGCGTCGAACAGTCCGGCGAAGCCGCCCAGGCCGCCCAGGACCTCGGGACGGTTGGTCTTCTTCACCCACTGCTTCATCAGCTCGACGGCACGGTCGCCGCCCTCGATGTCGACACCCGCGGCGGCGTAGGTCGCCCCGGTCTCGTTGCTGGTCACCTGGTGTGGCCCTTTCGAAGTGGTGGTGCTGCCTCCCCCGGCCGGAGCCGGGACGGGGTGCCCCCGGCCCGGAGGCCGGGGGCGGTGCGCCTGGTTACGGGCGTCGCAGCGCGTCCGCCGCGCCGGCGCCGCCCAGCAGCGACTGCACGCCGTCGAGGTCGCTGGTCTGCTTGCCGCCGCGGACGGGCTGCTGCTGCTGCTTGGCCTGGCCGCCGGCGATCTCCGCCTCCAGCAGCAGCTTGCCGAGCAGCGCCGGGTCCGGCAGCTCCATCGGGTACTCGCCGTCGAAGCAGGCCCGGCAGAGGTTGTCCTTGGGCTGCTTGGTGGCCTCGATCATCCCCTCGATGGAGATGTAGGCCAGCGAGTCGGCGCCCAGCGAGCGGCCGATCTCGTCGACCGACAGGCCGTTGGCGATCAGCTCGGCGCGGGTGGCGAAGTCGATGCCGAAGAAGCACGGCCACTTCACCGGCGGCGAGGAGATCCGGATGTGGACCTCGGCCGCACCGGCCTCGCGGAGCATCCGCACCAGCGCGCGCTGGGTGTTGCCGCGGACGATCGAGTCGTCCACGACCACCAGGCGCTTGCCCCGGATGACTTCCTTGAGCGGGTTGAGCTTCAGCCGGATGCCCAGCTGGCGGATGGTCTGGTTGGGCTGGATGAAGGTGCGGCCCACGTAGGCGTTCTTCACCAGGCCGGAGCCGAACGGGATCCCGCTGGCCTCGGCGTAGCCGATCGCGGCGGGGGTGCCGGATTCGGGAGTCGCTATCACCAGGTCGGCGTCGGCGGGGGCCTCGGCGGCCAGCTTGCGGCCCATCTCCACCCGGGAGAGGTGCACGTTGCGGCCGGCGATCGAGGTGTCCGGGCGGGCCAGGTACACGTACTCGAAGACGCAGCCCTTGGGCTTGGCCTCGGCGAAGCGCGAGGAGCGCATGCCGTTCTCGTCGATGGCGATCAGCTCGCCGGGCTCCACCTCGCGGATGAAGCTGGCGCCGACGATGTCGAGGGCCGAGGTCTCGGAGGCGACCACCCAGCCGCGCTCGATCCGGCCGAGCACCAGCGGGCGGATGCCCTGCGGGTCACGGGCGGCGTAGAGCGTGTGCTCGTCCATGAAGACCAGCGAGAACGCGCCCTTGACGCCCGGCAGCACCTGCTGCGCGGCTTCCTCGATGGTCAGCTCGGCGTGGCCTGCCAGCAGAGCGGTCAGCAGGTCGGTGTCGTTGGTCGCCGCGGTCCGCCCGGAGCGGGAGACGTGCTCCTCGCCGGGCAGTTCGGCGACCTTCGCCGCGAGTTCGGCGGTGTTGACCAGGTTTCCGTTGTGACCGAGGGCCAGCGAACCGTTGGCGGTCGCCCGGAAGGTCGGCTGGGCGTTCTCCCAGACCGAGGACCCGGTGGTCGAGTAGCGGGCATGTCCGACGGCGATATGCCCGTGCAGCGACCCCAGGGAGGTCTCGTCGAAGACCTGGGAGACAAGTCCCATGTCCTTGAAGACGAGAATCTGGGAGCCGTTGCTCACCGCAATGCCCGCGGATTCCTGTCCGCGGTGCTGCAGGGCATAGAGGCCGAAGTACGTGAGCTTGGCGACCTCCTCGCCGGGAGCCCAGACACCGAAGACGCCACAAGCGTCCTGGGGGCCTTTCTCACCGGGAAGAAGATCGTGGTTGAGTCGTCCGTCACCACGTGGCACGTCTCCGAGTCTAGGGCAGTCGGCGGGAACGCCCTGATGGCAGCCTCGCGGTACGCGCGTAGACCCCGCCCCTTACCAGTTTTCGACACGGACGGTGACCGGCTTCACGCCCTTGTCATCAAGCCTTCGCAGGCCCGGACGACCGGCGTTGTGAGCCTGCTCACCCGGCGGGCAGCAGCAGCCGCCAGGAGTCCGGACGGACCGTCCAGGTGCGGTGGCGGACCGGGCCGACCGGGCAGCCGTCGGCCTCGTAGCCGAAGCCGCGCCCGGCCACCGTGAGCCGGCCGGCCCGGTGGCGCTGCGGGCTGCCGTCCAGCTCGAGGGCGAGTTCCATGGCGCCGTCGGCCATGGCGACCCGGAGGTGGCGCACCCGCTGGTGGACGTCGGCCAGCAGCCGGCCGTCGGCCTCGATGCGCAATTCCTCGGATCCGGAGGGGCTCGCCTGCTCGGCCGCAGCAAGTTTCGCCCATAGCGAACGCCAGCCACCCGTTCGGCCCTGCCTGGGGCCGGTGAAACGGACCTCCGAGAGCACCACTCCGCCACCGTCGTCGAGCAGCAGTCCGAGCCGCCGCGCACTGCCCGCCAGCACCGTCCGGGCGGCCGCGACCGGCTCGGCCGGCACCCCCAGCAGACGGGCCGTCGCGGTGGCCACCGGACCCCCGACCGGCACCAGTCCGACCGGGTCGGCGTCCAGCTCCCGTTGCCGGTGCAGCGCCTGCAACACCCGCTGCAGCGCCTGGTCCGAGCCGATCACCACGGCCCGCCTCCTGCCCCGGTGCTGAAGCACCCGGTCCAGCTCGGACGGGCTCTCCGGCAGGGTGACCTTCACGTCGGCCCCGCCGCACAGCACATCCTTGGCGATCCGCACCGATTCGCCGTCCGCCTGCCTGGCCGAAGGGTCCAGCACCACCAGGAGCGGCCCGGCCCCCTCGGCGTCCGGGGGGCGGGATACGGGCGTGGACAGCGACGACACGACCGGTCCTTCCTCAGGTAATCTCTCGGTGCAAGAGCCCCTTGCGCCATTGCGCCAGGGGCTTCGTCCATCTCGGGGCAGACTGCGGTCTTCGCAGGATGCCCCAACCGGAAGGGGTGTACGCCTGTGCCGGCACTCGTGCTCGTTGGTGCCCAGTGGGGAGACGAGGGCAAGGGGAAGGCCACCGACCTGCTCGGAGGCTCCGTCGACTACGTCGTCCGCTACCAGGGCGGCAACAACGCCGGTCACACGGTGGTCATCGGCGACCAGAAGTACGCCCTCCACCTGCTGCCTTCCGGCATCCTCAGCCCGAACGTGGTGCCGGTGATCGGCAACGGCGTGGTCATCGACCCGGGCGTGCTGCTCTCCGAGCTGCAGGGCCTGAACGACCGCGGCATCGACACCTCCAAGCTGCTGATCTCGGGCAACGCCCACCTGATCACCCCGTACCACCGGACGCTGGACAAGGTCACCGAGCGCTTCCTCGGCAAGCGCCGGATCGGCACCACCGGCCGCGGCATCGGCCCGTCCTACGCGGACAAGATCAACCGCGTGGGCATCCGGGTCCAGGACCTGTTCGACGAGTCGATCCTGCGCCAGAAGATCGAAGCGGCGCTGCACGACAAGAACCAGCTCCTGGTCAAGCTCTACAACCGCCGCGCGATCCCGGCCGACCTGGTGCTCGAGGAGTACCTGGGCTACGCCGACAAGATCAAGCCGTACCTGGCGGACACCACCTACGTCCTGGACGAGGCGCTGAAGGCCAACAAGGTCGTGCTGCTCGAAGGCGGCCAGGGCACCCTGCTCGACGTGGACCACGGCACGTACCCGTTCGTCACCTCGTCGAACCCGACCTCGGGCGGCGCCTGCACCGGCTCCGGCATCGGTCCCACCAAGATCGACCGGGTGATCGGCATCCTGAAGGCCTACACCACCCGCGTCGGCTCGGGCCCGTTCCCGACCGAGCTGCTGGACGCGGACGGCGAGGCGCTGCGGCGGATCGGCGGCGAGCGCGGTGTCACCACCGGCCGCGACCGGCGCTGCGGCTGGTTCGACGCGGTGGTCGCCCGCTACGCGACCCGGGTCAACGGCCTGACCGACTTCTTCCTGACCAAGCTGGACGTGCTGACCGGCTGGGAGCAGATCCCGGTCTGCGTCGCGTACGAGATCGACGGCCGCCGGGTCGAGGAACTCCCGTACAACCAGACCGACTTCCACCACGCGAAGCCGATCTACGAGAACCTGCCCGGCTGGAGCGAGGACATCTCGAAGGCGCAGACCTTCTCCGACCTGCCGAAGAACGCGCAGGCGTACGTGAAGGCGCTGGAGGAGATGTCGGGCGCGCCGATCTCGGCGATCGGTGTCGGCCCCGGCCGGACCGAGACCATCCAGATCAACTCCTTCCTGTAGTCCTGGTTCGAGAGGCCCGGCACCCCTGTCGCGGGGGTGCCGGGCCTTTTGCGCGCCCGCCCGTGTTTGCACTAATACAGATATCGCTTGCGCCTAGTGCAAAGCTGCCCCTACGGTGTGCCGCATGACCGCGAAGCTGCCCGCACCCGTCCTCCTGACCGGCCGCCACATCCGGCTGGAGCCGCTGACCCGCGCCCACGTGCCGGACCTGTTCGCCGCCGGCGGCGGGGACGAGGAGGTGTGGCGCTGGGTGCCGACACCGCTGCCGCGCACGCTGGAGGAGATGGCGCGGGTGATCGACACCCGGCTGGCCGACGTGCACTGCGAGCCGTACGCGGTCATCTCGCTCACCGACGGGCGGGCGATCGGCGTGAGCTGCTACTACGACGCGAGCGCGGCCGAGGAGCAGGTGGAGATCGGCGGCACCTGGTACGCGCGCTCCGCGTGGCGGACGGCGGTGAACACCGAGGCGAAGCTGCTGCTGCTCACGCACGCCTTCGAGGACCTCGGCATGGGCCGGGTCAGCTGGCGCACCGACATCCGCAACGAGCGCTCGCAGAACGCGATCCGGCGGCTCGGCGCCTCCTACGAGGGCACGTTCCGGCGCAACAAGCAGCGCGTGGACGGCAGTTGGCGGGACACCGTGTTCTTCTCGATGCTGGCCGACGAGTGGCCGGCCGCGAAGGCCCGGCTGACCGAGCGGCTGGCCGCCGGGTAATGCCGCGTCAGTAGATGGCGGCGGAGACGATCGCGGCGACCGCCAGGTTGGTGGAGGCGGTCACCCAGACCGCCGGGTGCGGCTCCTCGTCGACCAGCAGCTCGCCGAGCCTGCCGGGCGTGACCAGGTCGAGCACCCAGAACGAGACCGCCATCAGCAGCAGGCCGAACAGGCCGAAGACGGCGGCGGCGGCCAGGCCCTTGCCGAACTCCTGGTAGGTGGAGATCACGGCGGTGAAGACGATCGCGCCGACCGACAGCAGCGCGGAGCTGAGCACCACGGCGGCGTTGCGGTTGCGCTCTATCCAGATCTGCCGGCGCAGCTCACCGGGCGTCAGCACGTCCACCAGGAAGACGCCGAGCAGCAGCAGGACCAGGCCGACGCCGCCGTACGCCGCCGCGTACCCCAGCTGATGAAGGATGTCGCTCATCCGGTTCCGCCCCCTGCTGTCCGCCTGCCGACCCCGTGCCGAGGACCGGCACAACATAGCGCACGGGGCCGGCGGCGCCGCCGGGGCGTGACTCAGTCGTTGTGCTCGACCAGGCGGTCCAGGCAGACCGCGACGGCGATCATCAGCGGGATGTCGGTGCCGTCCTCGATCTCCACGCCGTACGCGTCACGGACGCTGAACCACTTGCGGGAGACCTCGCCGATCCGGTGCCCGTCGTTCTTGACGGTGTACTCCTTGTCGATCAGGTCGCCGTGGATCTCCCACTCGCCGCCGTTCTCCAGCTCCACGTGGTACTTGTCGTGGAACGGGGTGAACAGCTTCTTGCGGACGGTGGCGACCACGTCCCCGTCGGCGTTCTCGATCTTCATCGCGTCGCGGACGGTCAGCACCTTCTCCCGGATGGTGGCGACCGTGTTGCCCTCGGCGTCCTGCAGCTCGAAGGTGTCGCGGACGCGCATCACCTTGCCGTCCACCAGGAAGCACTTCTCGCCGTGCTCGTCCTCGACCCAGTAGTCGTCGCCGAACGCGAACAGGCGCTCCTTGACCACGAACTTCCGACCCATGACCCGACTCCTCGTCTGCTTGCCGGCCCGCCGTCGGGCGGCCCTCGACATGCTGCCAGTCAGTGGCTACGTGAGGTCCCACAACAGGCGGTAGTACGCGAGGCGTTGTTCGTCGGGTTCGACGCCGTAGGCCTCCAGCAGGGGACGTTCCCAGCCGGGGCCGTAGTTCCAGACCGTGCTCCAGGACGCCACCGCGAGGTCGGCCCAGCGGTCGGCCACGCCGAGGGTGCCCAGGTCGACGTGGCCGGTGGGGCGGCCGTCGTCGCCGACGAGGGTGTTGGGGGCGCAGGCGTCGCCGTGGCAGACCACCTCGGCGTCCGGCGGCGGCGGGTCGGCGAGGATCGCCAACGCCCGCTCCACGGTGCCGTAGTGGCGCAGGTCCGGGTGCCAGTCGGCCGGGTCGCGGCGCAGGGTGACGGCCTGGTCGATCCGGTCACGGAGGGACCACCGGTAGGGGCAGTCGGCCACCGGCAGCGCCTCGTGGAAGGCGCGCAGGCCCTCGCCGATCGCGCGGACGGCGATCGCCGGCCGCTTCTTCAGCTCCGGGTCGACGGCCGAGCGGCCGGGCAGGCCGGCCGTCAGCAGCCAGCGGCCGGTGTCGTCGCCGCCGACGTCCAGCACCTCGGGGACGGCGGTGAACGCGCGGGCCCAGCGCAGCCGTTCGGCCTCCGCGCCGAGGTCCGCGCCGCTACCGGCCGGCGCCCACTTCGCGAACCGCCGCCCCGGGCCGTCGCCCAGCCGGAACGTCAGCCCGCCGAGCCCGTTGCGCCACACCGCCACCGGCGGTACGCCACCGGCCAGTTCGGCGACGGCGGGCGGGACGGCGACGTCTTCCTCGGGTGCGCAGGCGCTCATCCGGCCAGTGTCGCGCACCGGCCGACCGCCGGTCCCCCGGTTTTCCGCCGCCCGGTCCGATCAAGGACGCGGACGCGCAACGATCCACCGCTCCCCCTCCCCGTGCCGGGCCCGGGACGCTAGCTTCTGCTCGCATGGAAATCGGCGAACTGATCGCGAGTGGCCGCACCGCGGACGTCTGGGCACTGAACGACGGGCGGGTCCTGCGCCGCTACCGGGACGGACTGACCGCCGACGGCGAGGCCGAGATGATGGCGCACCTCGCCGAACACGGCTACCCCGTGCCCGCGGTGTGGGCCGCCGAACGGCCCGAGGACCTGATCATGGAACGCCTCGGCGGCCCCACCATGCTGGACTCGCTCCTCGCCGGGACGATCAGCCCGGGCGCGGCAGGCGAACTGCTCGCCGAACTGCTGCGCCGGCTGCACCAGATCCCGCCGCGCGCCGCCGCCCGGCCCGGCGACCGGGTGCTCCACCTCGACCTGCACCCCGACAACGTCCTGCTCACCCCGCACGGCCCGGTGGTCATCGACTGGTCCACCGCCGCCGAGGGCGAACCGGGCCTGGACGACGCGATGAGCGCCGTCATCCTCGCCCAGGCCCTCCACGACCGGCCCGACACGGCCCGCACCCTCCTGGTCCCGCTGCTCCGCGGCCTGCCCCCGATCGCCGAGCGCCACCTCGCCGAGGCCCGCGCCCTCCGCGCCGCCAACCCGACCCTGAGCGCCGCGGAGATCGCCGTGCTCGATGCCGCTGTCGCCCTCATCTCCGCTTGCGCAAAGGGGAGTTGAGCACCCCGTCGAACGGCTTCCCGACGGTTCGAGCCCGGTGTATAAGTCGTATGGACTGCACACCGCAGGCACACAACGGGGGGTCCCGCCGCATGCCGAGAAACGTGTTCAGACGCGCCACCGCCGCCCTGCTCGGCGCCGCCGCCATCGCCCTGACGGCTCCCGCCACCACCGCCGCCGCCATACCACCGCCCCATCTGCCGAGCGGCGCCAAGCTCCTGCCGGGGCAGTACCTGACGGGGGGCTACGAGCCGGCCATCGGCGCCATCCTGGAGATGCAGACCGACGGCAACCTCGTCCTCTACCTGGAGAAGTCCGTCGGCGGGCACGGCGCGGCGATCTGGAGCAGCGGCACCTGGGGGCACCCGGGCGCGTACGCGTACATGCAGCCGGACGGCAACTTCGTCGTCTACCGCCAGGGCGGCAGCCAACCGTCCGACGCCCTGTGGAGCAGCGAGACCTGGGGCAACCCGGGCGCGATCGTGATGCTGTGGGAGGGCAGCCTGTCGATCCCCACCGCGAGCGGCCCCTTCTGGCGGACCGACACCGGGCCGGGTCCGGCCGTCTTCAACTTCCCGCACGGCGATCCGAAGGCGGCCATCACCTCGACCCAGGGCCTCGACCCCGGCCACTGGATCCAGTCGGACACCGTCCGGCTGGTCAACCAGCCCGACGGCAACCTGGTCCTCTACCGCCGGCAGGACGGCACCCCGATCTGGTCCAGCGGGACCTGGGGCCGCCCGAAGTCGAGCCTGCTCCTCTCGCAATCGCCGGTGTGGTCCGCGCTGGGCCTCTACCGCGTCGACAACGGCACCCGGGCCTGGTCCGTCCCGGTCAAGGGCACGAACGGCGACTACGGGATCGTCCAGAACGACGGCAACTTCGTGCTCTACGCCGACGGCGGCACCGCCGTGTGGTCCACCGGCACCTGGGGCAGGGCCTGACGAGCGCCCCTTCGAACCACCGGCCCGGCAGCCACGGAGCCGTCCGGGACGACGGCCACTTCGTGACCCACGGCAACGTCACCTCGCCGTGGAGCACCGGCACTTGAGCAACAACTGACCCTCGCGCCACGGCCGTCACGACCGCGGTGTACAAGTAGTGGGCCCACACACCGTGGGCCCACGAATGAGGGGGAGTTCCACCCGATGCGGAAGAACGTGTTCAGACGTACCACCGCGGCCCTGGTCGGCGCCGCCGCCATCGCCCTGATGGCGCCCGCCACCGGCGCCTCGGCGGCGACCGACGTCGCCGACCTGCGCAGCGGCGACAAGCTGCTGTCGGGTCAGAGCATGAAGAGCGGCGAGTCCGTCCTGGTCATGCAGACCGACGGCAACCTGGTGCTCTACTTGGAGAGCTCCACCGGTACCCGCGTGTCGACGGCGATGTGGAGCACCGGGACCTACGGCAACCCGGGCGCGTACGCGTACATGCAGGAGGACGGCAACCTGGTCGTCTACCGCCAGGGCAGCACCTCCGGCTCCGACGCCCTGTGGAGCAGCAGGACGTGGAGCAACCCGGGCGGTCACATGACGCTCAACTGGGGTGACATCACGGTGTGGCCGGCGCGCGGCGGCAACGCGCCGTGGGACAGCCGTACCGGGCTCGCGCCCGCAGCCGGTTTCGGGGGCGCCACCCCGGAGGCCTCCATCACCAGTGGCCGGAACGTCGAAGCCGGCCAGTGGATCCAGTCGAACTCGGTCTGGCTGGTCAACCAGGCCGACGGCAACCTGGTGCTCTACCGCAAGCGGGACGGCGCCGCGATCTGGGCCAGCAACACCGCGAACCGCTCGCAGTCGAGCCTGGTCGTCAGCAACTCGCAGAACGACCCCGCGCTGCGGATGCGGGACAGCAGCGGCCAGACCACCTGGTCCGCCACGCCCAAGGGCACGTCCGACGTCTACGGAACCGTCCAGGACGACGCCAACTTCGTGCTGTACAGCAACGGTTCGGCCCTGTGGTCCACCGGCACCTGGGGCAAGGGCTGACCCTCCCCGCCCCGGGGTGACCGGCGCGCGACGTACATGAGCTGTGGGCCCACCCACCGGTGGGCCCACCACACGCGGAAGAACGTTCTCCGCCGCACCACCGCGCCCCTGCCCGGCGCCGGCCACCCCGCCCCGGCCACGTAGATCATCCGAGTCGAACTCGGTCCAACTAGTTGTGCTCCACCGCAAGCGGGACCGCGCCGGACTGTGGTCCACCGGCACCTGGGGCAAGGGCTAACCGCCCGCTGACGGCGGCGGGGAACCGGTGAGACCCCGTCGTCCGAACCTCCCGGCGTCGGCTACGGGCGAGCCACCTTGATGCGCGGATGCCCCGAGGCCTCGACCAACTGCCCGATGTCTCCCGGGTCGTCGGTCAGGATCGGCGCATCGAGATGCTCGACAGCGGCCAGCACAACGCTCGCATCGACGACGTCCCAGCTGCCCGCCCGCCGGCAGAGCTCGGCCGCCGCCTTGGCCCGTTCCTCCGTCAGCGCCAGGACTTCACAGCCGCGCAACACCCGGTGCAGGACCGCCGAGGACGGCCGCACGTTCCACACCTGCGCCAGCACCCCGGCCGGCACCAGCGGCCGGACCCGCGCGGAGAGAAACGTCTCGTGCTGGGCCACGAAAGCCCGGTCGTTCTTCTCCGCGGCGATCAACGCCCCGGAGTCGTAGACAACAGCGCTCACGCGGTCTGCCGTTCCGGCCCCGCGGCCCAGCCCATGATCTCGTCGACCCGCTCCGAAGCAGCCCGGCGTTCCTCGGCCGTGAAGGCCCCGTACTCGTGCTGGTACTCGGCCATGGCGGCCAGGCCGTCGAGCCGACGCTCCTCGTTGGCGAAGTAGTCCACCAGGGCGTGCGAAACCACGGTGGAGATCTGCTCCTGACGTTGCGCGGCGAGGGCCCGGAGTCTCGCCCCGAGCTCCTCTTCGAGGCTGATGCTCAGCTTGGCCTTCTCGCTCATATTCCAACCGTAATACGCACCCGTCCGCCGGTCCACCGGATTCACCCGGAATGCCGACCCCGGATCGTGGGGTTGGATGTGGCCATGGCTTCTCGTGCACGTGTACGCGCCCCCGAGCTGGTCGGCGCCGGTGGATGGCTCAACACAGGTGGCAAGGATCTGTCGCTGGCGGACTTCCGCGGCAAGATCGTGATCGCGGACTTCTGGACCTTCTGCTGCATCAACTGTCTCCATGTCCTCGACGAACTCCGGGAGTTGGAGGAGAAGCACCGCGACACGGTGGTGATCGTCGGGGTGCATTCGCCGAAGTTCGTGCATGAGGCGGACCACCGGGCGGTGGTGGACGCGGTGGCGCGGTACGAGGTGCACCATCCGGTGCTGGACGATCCGGAGCTGGTGACGTGGAAGCAGTACGCGGTGCGGGCCTGGCCGACGCTGGTGGTGATCGACCCGGAGGGGTACGTCGTCGCGCAGCACGCGGGTGAGGGGCATGCGCACGCGATCGCCCGGCTGGTCGAGGAGTTGGAGGCGGAGCACGCCGCGAAGGGCACGCTGCGGCGCGGCGACGGGCCGTACGTGGCGCCCGAGCCGCAGGCGGGTGACCTGCGGTTTCCGGGGAAGGCGGTGCGGCTGCCGAACGGGCACTACCTGGTCGCGGACTCCGGCCACCACGCGCTGGTGGAGCTCGCCGAGGACGGCGAGTGGGTGGTGCGGCGGATCGGCGACGGGGTGCGCGGACTGGTGGACGGCGCCGCGCCGCGGTTCAGCGAGCCGCAGGGCCTGGCGCTGGTCCCGGAGGGTCTCGGTCTCGGCTACGACGTGGTGGTGGCGGACACCGTCAACCACGCGCTGCGCGGCGTGCGGCTCGCCGACGGCTCGGTGACCACCCTGGCCGGCACCGGCAAGCAGTGGTGGCAGGGCTCGCCGACCTCCGGCGAGGCCACCGCCGTCGACCTGTCCTCGCCGTGGGACGTCGCGTTCTTCGACGGCCGGGTGTGGATCGCGATGGCCGGCGTGCACCAGCTGTGGTCGTTCGACCCGGTGGCGGGGACGGTCGCGGTCGCGGCCGGCACCACCAACGAGGGCCTGATCGACGGCCCCGCCGAGCAGTCCTGGTTCGCCCAGCCGTCCGGCCTGGCGGTCTCCGCGGACGGCGAGCGGCTGTGGGTCGCCGACTCGGAGACCTCCGCGCTGCGCTGGGTCGCCCGCGGCACGCACGAGGTGCACACCGCCGTCGGCACCGGCCTGTTCGACTTCGGCCACCGTGACGGGGCGGCCGAACAGGCCCTGTTCCAGCACCCGTTGGGCGTCACGGTGCTCCCGGACGGCTCGGTCGCGGTCAGCGACACGTACAACCACGCGCTGCGCCGCTACGACCCGGCGAGCGGTGAGGTCTCCACGCTGGCCACCGATCTGCGGGAGCCGTCCGGCGCGGTGGTGGTGGACGGCGACATCGTGGTGGTGGAGTCCGCCCGACACCGGCTGACCAGGCTGCGGCTGCCCGAGGAGGCCGTCCGGGTGGAGGCCGTCGCGCACCGCACGCAGCGCGCCGCCACCGAGGTCGCGCCGGGCACGCTCCGGCTGGACGTGGTGTTCTCCGCGCCCACCGGCCAGAAGCTGGACGAGCGCTACGGCCCGTCCACCCGGCTGCTGGTCAGCTCCACCCCGCCCGGGCTGCTCACCGCCGGCGCGGGCGCCGACAGCGCGCTCTCCCGCGAGCTGGTGCTCGCCGAGGGCGTGACGGAGGGCGTGCTGCACGTCTCCGCGATGGCCGCGTCCTGCGACGACGACCCGTCGATCGAGTACCCGGCCTGCCACGTCCACCAGCAGGACTGGGGCGTGCCGGTGAAGGTGGTGCCGGGCGGCGCGACGCGGCTGCCGCTGGTCCTTGCCGGGATGGACTGACGCGACATCAGGGTGCGGGCACCGCCCGCACCCTGGGCACGGCTCAGCCCTCGAGGAACGCCTTGATGGCCCCCGCCAGGTAGTGCGGGTCCTCCGCGCCGCACAGCTCGCGCGCGGAGTGCATGGACAGCGCCGCGATGCCGCAGTCGACCGTCGTGATGCCGAGGCGGGCGGCGGTGATCGGGCCGATGGTGGTGCCGCAGGGCATCGCGTTGTTGGAGACGAAGGTCTGCCACGGGACGCCGGCCTTCTCGCAGGCGGCGGCGAACACGGCCCGGCCGACGCCGTCGGTGGCGTACCGGTTGTTGACGTTGACCTTGAGGATGGGGCCGCCGTTGGGCAGCGGGTGGTGGCCGGGCTCGTGGCGCTCGCTGTAGTTGGGGTGGACGGCGTGCCCCATGTCGGAGGACAGACAGATGGTGCCGGCCAGCGCGCGGGCGCGGTCCTCGGCGGTGCCGCCGCGGGCGTAGCAGGAGCGCTCCAGCACGTTGCCGAGCAGCGGGCTCTGCGCACCGGTGTCGGACTCGCTGCCGGTCTCCTCGTGGTCGAACGCGGCGAGCACCGGGATGCAGGCCAGGTCGGCGCCGGACGCGGCGACGGCGGCGAGCGCGGCGGTGGCGGCGTGCACGGAGAGCTGGTTGTCGAGGCGCGGGCCGGCCAGCAGTTCGCGGTCGCGGCCGAGGTAGGACGGCGGCTGGACGTCGTGGGCCATCAGGTCCCAGCCGGTGATGTCGGCGGCGTCGAGGCCGGCCTTCTCGGCGACGTACTCGAGCAGCGCGCCCTCGGTGGTGTCGCCGAGTCCCCAGATCGGCGTCAGGTGGCGCTGGCGGTCGAGCTTGAGGCCGTCGTTGACGCCGCGGTCGAGGTGGATGGCGAGCTGCGGGACGCGCAGCAGCGGCTCGTCGAGGTGGACCAGGCGGGTGGTGCCGTCGCGCAGGACGAGCCGGCCGGAGAGGCCGAGGTCGCGGTCGAGCCAGGTGTTGAGGGGGACGCCGCCGTAGATCTCGACGGCGATCTGCCGCCAGCCGGCCGAGCCGGTGTCGGGGATGGGCTTGACCCGCAGGTTCGGCGAGTCGGTGTGGGTGCCGACCACCCGGTAGGGGGTGGCGGGGCCGGCCCCTTCGGGCACGTACCAGGCGATGAGGGCGCCGCCGCGCACCAGGTAGCGGCCGCCGCTGTCGCCGTCCCACGCGTCCGTCTCACGGACCTCGCGGAAGCCGACCCGCTCCAGCCGCTCGACCGCGCTCTGCACCGCGTGGTACGGGGAGGGGGAGGCGGCGAGGAAGGCGATCAGGTCGTCCGTGTGCTTCCGGTCGAAGTGGGCCGTGCGGGCGGCGGTCGACATGTTGCTCCTGGGTTGAGGGCGGGCCGGGCCTGATGGGGGTTAACAGGCCCGCCCCCTGAGCATATGCCCGTACACGGACAGGACCGTGTGAAGTCCGCAACGGTGACACAACAGTGAGCATGGCGCGACACAACACCGCGGGGCCCGGTGGTGAACCGGGCCCCGCGGCGTGAGGGTGGGTCAGGCGGTCGGGTGAGCGGCCGGCCGACGCTCGATCAGAACGCCTCTTCGGCGAGGTCCATCAGCTCGTTGTCGATGGCCTCGGCGATCTGGCGCTGCGCGGCGGTGGTCGGCAGCACGGTGCGGGCGAAGTGCTTCGCCGCGGCGATCTTGCCCTGGTAGAAGGGGACGTCCTTCTCGGAAGCGCCGGCCTCCAGCTTGGCGAGCGCGACGGCGGCCTGACGCAGCAGCAGCCAGCCGACCACGACGTCGCCGGAGACCATCAGCAGGCGGGTGGTGTTCTGGCCCACCTTGTACATGTTCTTGACGTCCTGCTCGACGGCCGTCAGGTCGGCGATCAGCTTGCCGACGATGGCCTCCAGGTCGCCGGCGGACTTGGCGAGCAGGTCGCGCTCGGCGGCCAGGCCGGCGCCGCCCTCGTTCGAGGCGAGGAACTTCTGGATCTGCTCGTTGACCGCGGTCAGCGCCTGGCCGCCGTCCTTGACGATCTTCCGGAAGAAGAAGTCCTGGCCCTGGATGGCGGTGGTGCCCTCGTACAGGGTGTCGATCTTGGCGTCCCGGATGTACTGCTCGATCGGGTACTCCTGCAGGTAGCCGGAGCCACCGAAGGTCTGCAGGGACTGGGCGAGCTGCTCGTAGGACTTCTCCGAGCCGTAGCCCTTGACGATCGGCAGCAGCAGGTCGTTCAGGCGCTCGGCGGCGGCGTCGTGCTCGCCGCGCAGGCGGGCGGCCAGCATGTCGTCCTGCACCGAGGCGGTGAAGAGGACCAGGGCGCGCATGCCCTCGGCGTACGCCTTCTGGGTGAGCAGCGAGCGGCGCACGTCCGGGTGGTTGGTGATGGTGACGCGCGGCGCGGTCTTGTCCATGAACTGCGAGATGTCGGCGCCCTGCACGCGCTCCTTGGCGTACTCCAGCGCGTTCAGGTAGCCGGTGGACAGGGTGGCGATGGCCTTCGTGCCGACCATCATCCGGGCGAACTCGATGATCTTGAACATCTGGCGGATGCCGTCGACGGTCTCGCCGAGCAGCCAGCCCTTGGCCGGGTGCTTGGCGCCGAAGGTCATCTCGCAGGTGTTGGACGCCTTGAGGCCCATCTTGTGCTCGACGTTGGTCGCGTAGGCACCGTTGCGCTCGCCGAGCTCGCCGGTCTCCCAGTCGAAGTCGTACTTCGGCACGATGTACAGGCCGAGGCCCTTGGTGCCCGGCTTGCCGCCCTCGGGGCGGGCCAGCACCAGGTGGATGATGTTCTCGGACATGTCGTGCTCGCCCGAGGTGATGAAGCGCTTGACGCCCTCGATGTGCCAGGAGCCGTCCTCCTGCTTGATCGCCTTGGTGCGGCCGGCGCCCACGTCGGAGCCCGCGTCGGGCTCGGTCAGCACCATGGTGGCGCCCCACAGGCGCTCGACCATGCGCTGGGCGACCTTCTGCTGCTCCTCGGTGCCCTCGTCGTAGACGACGCCGGCGAAGGCCGGGCCGGAGGAGTACATCCAGATCGCGGGGTTGGAGCCGAGGACCTGCTCCGCGTACGCCCAGACCAGGGAGCTCGGGGTGACCTGGCCGCCGATGCCCTCCGGGATGCCCAGGCGCCACCACTCGGCGTCCATGAAGGCCTGGTAGCTCTTCTTGAAGGTCTCGGGGATCGGAGCGGTGTTGGTCTCCGGGTCGAACACCGGCGGGTTGCGGTCGGTGTCGGTGAAGGAGGCGGCGAGGTCGTTCTCGGCCAGCCGGGAGATCTCGCTGAGGATGTTCTTCGCGGTGTCGACGTCCATGTCGGCGAACGGACCGGTGCCGTACACCTGGTCGCGGCCGAACACCTCGAAGAGGTTGAACTCCACGTCCCGCAGGTTGGACTTGTAGTGACCCATGACCGTATCTCCGGTTCGTCTTCCACGGGCGAGCCGCTTACGGCGCACCGCTTACCCACCAGTACGCCCCATGATGCTACCCAGCGGTAACTTGTTCAACCCCTCCACCGTGAAGCACCTATGAACGTGGTCACGTCCCACAATGCGGCCCACCACCGGATTGTGCGGATCACCCGCCCCCAAGCGGGGCCCGGCCCGATAGCCTTGCCCCGTGTACGGCTACGAGCAGAACGCCTACCAGGACCCCTACCAGCAGCAGATGCAGCAGGGGATGTCCGGCATGCCGGGCGCCGGATACGGCGACCCGCAGGCCGCCCAGCAGTCGCTCTACCCCGAGCCCTCGCCGCCCTCGCTGGCGGACGCAGTGCGCGCCTTCACCACGGGGGCGATGCCGGTGGAGGACTTCCAGGCCATCTTCATCACCTCGAAGGTGTACTGCCCGCGCGGCGACCGCCCCGGCTTCCTGGCGCTGCACAACACCCCGACGCCGGTGATCCCGATGTTCAGCTCGCTCAAGGAGCTGAAGCGGTACGCCGGCAAGGACTCCAAGTACTTCTCGGTGACCGGCGCCGAGGTGCTCGACCTGCTGCCCACCGGCTACGGCTTCGCCCTGGACATGGAGGGCGAGCACCGGATGGTGTTCGACGCCCGCGCGGTCGAGCAGATGGTCGACTTCACCATGCGCCGGATGTACGGCTGACCCCTCCTCCCGCCCCTCTCCGGGCCGGAATAGGGCCACATAGTTCAACGTTCAACCTTGCGAGTGGTTGAGAGTTGAACTACTGTGGTGGACGTAGGCCACAGACCCGCCGAAGGAGGCCGACATGCCCGCCGTGACCGTCGAGAACCCGCTGACCCTGCCGCGCGTGACCACGCCCGACCCGCTGCACAGCACCGCCCGGCCGGTCCTCACCGTGGCAACCGCCCCCGAGGGCTACGAGGGCGAGGGCTTCCCCGTCCGCCGCGCCTTCGCCAAGATCAACACCAAGTTCCTCGACCCGTTCATCATGATGGACCAGATGGGCGAGGTGGACTACGCGGCCGGTGAGCCGAAGGGAACCCCCTGGCACCCGCACCGCGGCTTCGAGACGGTCACCTACATCATCGACGGAACGTTCATCCACCGGGACTCGCACGGCGGCGGCGGCACCATCACCGACGGCGACACCCAGTGGATGACCGCCGGCTCCGGTCTCCTGCACATCGAGACCCCGCCGGAGTCCCTGGTGAAGTCCGGCGGCCTCTTCCACGGCCTCCAGCTCTGGGTGAACCTGCCCGCCTCGGACAAGATGATCACCCCGAAGTACCAGGACATCCGCGGCGGCAGCGTCAAGCTGCTCAGCACCGAGGACGGCGGCGCGCTCCTGCGCGTCATCGCCGGTGAGCTGGACGGCCACACCGGCCCGGGCACCACCTTCACCCCGATCACCATGATCCACGCCTCGATCAGCCCCGGTGCCCAGATCACCCTGCCCTGGCGCGCCGACTTCAACGCCCTCGCCTACGGCCTCGCCGGCAACGGCTCGGCCGGCACCGAGCACCGCCCCTTCCACCGGGGCCAGGCCGTCGTCTTCGGCGACGGCGACTCGATCACCCTGCGCGCCGACGAGAAGCAGGACTCCCGCGACAACAACTTCGAGGTCGTCCTCCTCGGCGGCCTGCCGATCCGCGAGCCCGTCGCCCACTACGGCCCGTTCGTGATGAACAGCCACCGCGAACTCCAGCAGGCCATGGAGGACTTCCAGGCCGGCCGCCTCGGCACCATCCCCGCCGACGAGAACTGACAACTCCTCACCCCTGAAGCACCCACAAGCCCGAAAACCCGCGTGCCCCGTCCTCGGACGGGGCACGCGGGTTTTCCGCGTCTTCGGGCTCAACCTTTCGCCGGGCTCGCGCATTGAGGACGGGTGAGAGACGCGAGCCAGGAGGGGTGGATGCGCGGACACGACGAGTTGGCGTTCGAGGAGTACGCGGCGGCGAGGGGAAGACAGCTGTACCGGACGGCGTACCTGCTGTGCGGGAACCGGCACCGGGCCGAGGACCTGGTGCAGGCGACGCTCGCAAAGCTGTTCGCGCACTGGCGGCGGGCGTCCCGGATGGAGAACCTCGACGCCTACGCCCGCACCGTACTGACCCGCACCTTTCTCGCGGAGCAGCGCAAGTGGTCGGTGGCCCGCCGGCTCGGGGCGCTCGCGGGGTCGCCCGAGGTGTCCCCGCACGCGGACTCCGACCTGCGGGTGACACTGCTGAACGCGCTGGCCGAACTCCCTGCGCGGGCCCGGGCGATGGTCGTCCTGCGCTACTGGGAGGACCTGAGCGTGGAGACCGTGGCCGACCTCCTCGGTTGCAGCACCGGCACCGTCAAGAGCCAGTGCTCGCGTGCGCTGGCCCGGCTCCGCGAACAGCTCGGCGAACCGAGCCCGTACACACCCGCATGAGCGCCCCCGTGGATTCGGATCGAGACCGTGAAGGAGTGCACCACCATGCATGACCAGGCGCCGGAGGCGCTCTTCGTCAAAGAGGCGATGGACCGGGTCACGGACGACCTGGCCGAGCCGATCGGGTTGACCGCCCGGGCGGTGCGGGACGGACGCCGGCGGCGGCTGCGGTCGCGGCTGGCGATCGGCGGGGCGGCCGCGTGCACGGCGGCCCTGGCGGTGACGGGGCTGGCGGCCGTCCTGCCCGGCACCGGGAACGGCACGGGTCCCGTCGGCGCCCAGGTGGGGGGCGCGCCGCCGCGGGTCTTCCCGACCGCCACGCTCACCCCCACCGTCGCCCCCACCGCGCCGCCGACCCCGCAGAGCGAGGCCGAACGGCTCCGGATCGAGGCGTACCGGCAGGCGACGGCGGGGGTGCTGCAGGACCTGCTGCCGCCGGAGATCGGGCAGATCCGGCTGGTGTCCGACGACGTGTCGGGCTACCTGGCGACGTCCTCGCACGGCGAGCACTTCATCCGGTTCTCCGTGGCTCCCGCCCAGGCCGGCTCGGGGCAGAGGCTCTGCCTGCCGGCCGGCCTGGAGACGAAGGGGACGTGCCTGGTGATGGAGCTGTCGGACGGTACGCCGGTCACCCTGCGGGTGATGCCCGAGGGCGACGGCACGGTGACGGCCACCTCCGCGACCTTCCACTTCGGCAACAGCGATGTGTCCATCTTCATCAACCCCGATGACCGCGCCAGTAGTTCGGCACCGGTGACGGACAAGCAGCTCGCGCATTTCGTCGCCGAACCCCGGGTCCTGGACCTGATCCGACAGGCCGACCAGCACCCCGTACAGGCACCGCAGATCTCCCACAACGAAGGAGAGAACCAGTGAAGCGACGCACCGCCCTGACCACCCTTCTGCTGACCGGCACCCTGCTCGCGACCGCCGCGCCGGCCGGCGCACAGGACACCGGCGCCGACCACCCGAGGGCGCGGGCCTGGGTCTCGAACGACTTCCCGGCCGGCAACGCCAACCTCCAGGAGGCGGCCCGGACCGACGGCCGCACCGCGTGGGCGGTCGGCTTCCGGATGTTCGGCGAGGGCAAGGGCAGGTCCACCGAGCCGGTGGCCTTCACCCGCAGCGGCGCCGACGCGGCCTGGCGCGAACTCCCCCTCCCCGACGGCCTGAACGCCCGCACCGTCGGTGACGACGGCACCGGCGCTACCTGGGTGACCGGCCTCAAGACCACCCCCGAGGGCGGCATCCCGACCGGCCGCTACCAGGACGGACGCTGGCAGGTGCAGAACGCGCCCGCCCCCGAGCACACCTTCGCGGCCGGGTTCGGCGGCGTCGCGGCGGCCGGCGGCCCGAACGACGCGTGGGGCGTCGGCTACTACCAGCCGGACGACCACCTGACCTTCCTCGGCCTGATCGAGCACTGGAACGGAACGTCCTGGGAGCGGGTGGCGGCCCCCGAACTCGACACCGACTACTGGACGCTCAACGCGGTGACCGCCACCGGCCCCTCCGACGTCTGGGCCGCCGGCACCATCGGCACCCCCGAAGGCTGGCCGCGTCCCCTGCTGCTGCACTACGACGGCCGCGGCTGGCAGCGGGTCTCCTCCCCCGACCTGGACTCCCGCTACGGCGAACTCACCCAGCTGGTCGCGGTGGGCCCGCACAACATCTGGGCGTCCGGCACCGAGGAGGGCCCGGACCGCAACCCCCGGACCCTCGTCGCCCACTACGACGGCACCGGCTGGACCCACCAGGACACCGGCATCGGCGCCGGCCACCTGCACGGCCTCACCCGAACCCGGGCCGGCGTGGCCGTGGTCGGCGAGACCTCCCGCAACGGTGTCTACCAGCCGATCGGCGCCCAGCTGACGCCCAGCGGCTGGCAGCCGCTCGACCTCCCGCAGAGCACCACCGCCGGCGGCCGCATGCCCCGCAGCATCATGGACACCGGGGGCCGGCTGACCGTCGTCGGCGACGACGTCCCCGGCAAGGACGCGAACGGCGAACGGCTGCCGTCGGTGCCCTTCTCCGTAACCCGCTGACCCGCTGAACCGCTGACCCGCTGAACCGTCACCGGCACGAAACCGCCGTCCCGCCGATGGGCAACTGCCCCGGCGGGACGGCGTGTTGGGTCTGTCCGGAAAGCTGTGCCGGCAGGTCAGGCGAGAGCGAGGCTGATCTGGTCGCCGAAGACCACCCAGTGCTGGCCCTTGTCGTTGACGTCGCACGGCTTGGTGGAGATGTTCGGGGTTCCCCAGGCGTTGGCGAGGCAGTAGCCGGGGGCGAGGGTGAGCGAGATCTGCTGGCCCGCGATGGTCCAGTACTGGCCCGGGTCGCCCGAGGCGCACGGCTTGGTGGAGATGTCCGGGGCGCCCCACTTGTTGGCGAGACAGTAGGCGCGCGCATTGGTGAGGGAGATCTGTTCGCCCGTGACGGTCCAGTGCTGGCCCTGGTCGTTGCCGTCGCACGGCTTGGTGCCGACGTTCGGGGTGTTCCACGCGTTGGCGAGGCAGTAGGTGCCGGGGGTGCGCGTGGTCGCGTGGCTGGTGTCGGCCGCTCCGGCGCCGCCGGTCGGCAGGAGGGAGGCGGCCAGCCCCATCGTGGCAATGGCGAGCGTCTTGCGGAAAGCGAGGGCCATGAGGCGTTTCCGTTCTGTGCGCAAGGCCGCACGATTCCCCTGCGGCCATGAGGTGCTTTCTCGGCCCGGTCCCGAGCGCAGGGCAATTCCTAGCACCGGGCGACCACGAACCAGCGGCAGTGCGCGCCGCATTCATCCGAATGGGCAGCACCGGAGCAGTCCGGCGAATTCACTGCCCACGGGGCGCGATTCGTAGGCTGGGCCCCGCAAGGACACCGCGAGAGAGGGAGGAACGGCAATGGCGACGATCCATCAGACCACCATGAACCCGGGCAAGTTGGACCTGCTGGCCGACTGGCTGCCGAAGCAGGACTGGTACCGCCCCGGCGGTGGCACGCTGGAACGGGCCGGCGGATTCCGGCTGGACGACCCGGCGGGCGAGGTCGGCATCGAGTTGATGGTGGTGACGGACGGTCAGGCCTCCTACCTGGTGCCGATGGCCTACCGGGGCGCACCGCTGGACGGGGCGCCCGAGGGCGCGCTGATCGGGACCGCCGAACACGGCGTACTCGGCACCCGCTGGTTCTACGACGGCGAGCAGGACCCGGTGGTCCGCGCCCAGTTGACCGAACTGCTGCACGGACGGGCGGTACCGCAGAAGCAGAGCGAGAGCGACGCGGTGGACGACACGGTGACGGTGGCGGCCGTCGACGGCGAGGTGGCGGTGACGCTGCGCCGGGAACTGCGGCCCACCGGAGAGCCCGCGCCGGGCGAGGTGGTCGCCGGATACACCGCGCCGGACGGGTCGGCGGCCCGCGCGGTGTACCTGACGGCCGGTCGCTGACCCGGGTCTGTCCGGTCGGTCTCGGCGCGCCCGGCGAGACCGACCGGACGGGCCCCGGACGTCAGAGCCGGGCGTAGAGCGCGGCCGCGTCGTCGTGGGCCTTGCCGCGGGGCCAGCGGACGCAGTCGGCGTCGGTGCGCTCCGCGGTGCGGACCTGGGCGATCAGTTCGGCGGGGCCGGCCTCGGCGAGCAGTCGGACGGCGTCGGCCCAACTGCCCAGCCCCAGGCGCTCGGTGAAGCGGGCGGCGCCGTCCGACAGGGCGGCCACCCCGTGCAGGTCGGCGCGGCCGACCACGCCGGTCTCGGCGTGCTGGGCGGCCTGCGGGGTGGCGGCGGCGATCCACGGCCCGTGGCCGCTGTTGCGCGCGGCGCGGACGGCGATCGCGTACCGCAGGTAGAGCTCGGCGCGTTCGGCGGTGCCGGGAACGGTCGACCAGACCTGGCGGCGCAGTTCCTCGCCGCCGTGGAAGCGCTGGTTGTCGCCGATCACCCGGGGCGGGCCGGCCTTGGGGTGCAGCACCAGCAGGGAGTCGCCGAGCGCCAGGTACTCCAGCGCGTCGCCGCGCAGCCGGGCGGCGACCACCATCGCGGCGGGCGTGTTGGGGTTGGCCAGGTCGCAGCTGTCGCCGTGCAGGGCGGCGGTGTCGGCGATGGCGTCGGACAGGCAGTCGGCGATGTCCCGGTCGGGGTGGCCGGTGAGCCGGGCGACCAGGTGCGCGCCGAGGCGGCGCACGTACCAGGGGATGCCGTGGCCGCAGCCGGAGTCCAGGGTGTCCGGGGCGCTGGAGCCGTCCAGCAGCACCAGAACCTCCGGGGTGGCCACCACGAAGTCCTCGCAGGCCCGGTCCGGGCGGCGCGCGTCGACTGCCAGCTGTACCCGCATGCTTCTCAGTCTGCGTCGGCCACCCGTCGTTCGAACAGGGGCTGTTCGACCCTTCCGTTCGGCCTCCCGCACGGCGATTCGGACATAATTGGGTGAAATATGGCAACTCGCCGAGGCTTCGCGACAGGAGAGTCCCATGGTCTGGCAGTTCTTCGTACTGGTGATCGCCTCGTTCGGCTTCCCGACCCTCGCCCTGCTGTTCATGATGGGCGGCCTGCAGTACCGCGACGAGCGGCAGCCCCACCACCTCGGCAGGGCGCACCGGGACTGACCGACCCCGGTGTCGGCCGACAGCGGCCCCGGTCGGCATGGGAGGGTGTGCTGCAGCACACCCCACTCCCGTCCAGGAGGTCCCGAAATGAGCAGCGACACCGCCCCGGCAGCCGAGCCCGCGCCGGAGGCCACCACCGACGCCACCGCCGACACCGCCGCCGAGGCACCCGTCCAGGACGACCAGAAGGCCAAGTTCCTGGCCGCGCTGCAGCGCAAGGGCGGCAACAGCCGGGGCGCCGGCGGCGGCCCCGGCGGCGACTCGAAGATCCACGGCACCACCGGCGCGGCCGGCGGCAAGCGCACCTTCCGCCGCAAGAGCGGCGGCTGAGCGCCCCTCGGACCCCAGTAGGAACGGCCGGCCCCGCACCCGGGGCCGGCCGTTCGGCGTCTCATCCGGCAGATCAGTCGGTGTGTTCGTCCGGAAAGTACGGCGTCTCGCGGAGGAACAGCGCCCCGCAGGTGTGGCAGTTGTGGTCGGGGTCGAGGGTCCAGCGGGTGGCGTCCTGGACGGGGGCGGCGGTGTCGAGCGTCTTGCCGCACAGGGCGGTGACGTCCGCGTTGCGGACGATGTGCCAGCTGACCACGGAGTCCGTGGCGCCGCCGGTGCCGGTCTCGGCGCGCATCTGATGCATCATGATCACCATCGTCCGCCGACCGGACATACCCGGCAATTCGCGCGACCGGTCAGGGCTGCGCCGGGGGCTCCGAGAACACCTCGCGGACCTCGATCGGCATGTTCATCGGCTTGCCGTCGTGGCCCGGCGCGGCAGACAGCGCGGCGGCGATCTCCAGCACCCGGGCGTCGCTCGCGCAGTCGACGATCCACCAGCCGAACAGGAACTCCTTGTCCGCCGGGAACGGCCCCTCGGCGACGGACGGCCCGCCGTCGCCGGCCCGGACGATCCGCGCGGTGTCGGGCATCGCCAGGCCCTGGGCCTCGACGAGTTCGCCGCTGGCGGTGAGCTCGGCGACCGAGCGGCGCATGAAGGCGATGTGGGCGGCGGTCGCCGCCGGGTCCCAGGAGGGGATCGGCGGAACGTCGGTGTCCGACTGGCTGAAGTGCATCTGCAGCATGTGCGTCACGGCGGACGGCTCCTCTCGGTGCGGGCGGTCTCGTCCCATCGTTCCGGAGACGGAGCCGCAGCCCGGTTCTCGACATTGCGTCCCAGGGAGCGCCCGAGCCGCTGACCGGCGGGTTTCGGGCGAAGAGGGTGAGGAGGGTGGGGAGAACGTCCGGTGGGCCGTCAGGAAGCGGTGCGCAGCAGCGGGGCGCTGAGGATCTTGTCGAAGCTGACGGTGGCGCCGCGCTGCGGGTGGGTGCGGAGCTGGACGTGGTCCGCGAGGGCGTGGATGAGGAACAGGCCGCGGCCGGACTCGGCGGTCAGGTCGGGCAGCACGCCGGGGTCGGTGGCCGGCAGGGCGGGGCGCAGCGCGGGCAGCACGTGGGTGTCGTAGGGGGCGGCGGGCCGGTCGGCGGCGGGGCTGCGGGTGGCCAGTACCCGGGCGGGGACGGAGGCGCGGCCCCGGCGGGTGCGGCAGCGCGGCGCGGGGCGGTCGGCGGGCCGTTCGGTGGACGAGCGTTCGGTGGACGAGCGTTCGGCGGCGGGACGGCGGCGCGGGCCCGGGCGGGAGGCGGTGGGTGCGACCGGGGACTGGCCGGTGTTGGCGACCTCGATCCGCAGGCGGTCGCCGCTGAGCGCGGCGGTGACCTGGAAGGTGTCCCCGAAGTGGCCGGGCCCGGCGTGTTCGACCGCGTTGGCGCAGGCCTCGGTGAGGGCGAGGCCGAGGTCGAAGGCGTCCTGCGGGTCGACTCCGGCGGAGTCCATGGCGCCGAGCAGGATGCGGCGGGCGAGCGGCACGCTGGCCGGGTCGCGCTTGAGGTGCAGAGTCCACCAGATGTCCACGGGAGATCCCTCCTGGCTGCGGCTCCACATACAACTAGCTATCTCCTCGACGGCGCGCGGCGAACCGTCCGCACTCGCCGGTACCGCCCGTTCGGCGGATGGACTGCCCCTGCCGGGTGTGCCGATCGGCGCGTGGGCGGGTGCGTGCGCCGGTCGGGTTCGCGCCATTCCCGGCGGGTTCCGGGGCCTGCCCCGGGAGCGGCTGTAGGCGGTGAGATGATGGCTCGGCCATGACTGACCCGACCGCCGCCGCCCGCCGGGGCTCCGCCCTGCCCGCGGCACGGGTCTCAACGGCTGCCTGGGATCTGCGGGTGCTGCGCGCGGTGCCGTTCGCGCTGGTGTGCACGCTGGTGGCGGCCTTCGGGCACGCCCGGGCGGGCGGTGCGGTGGCGCCGGACACGCTGGCGGCGGGTTTCGCCGCGGTGTGCGCGGCGGCGGCGCTGCTCGGCGGGCGGGAGCGCTCGCTGGGGGCGATCGCGGCGGCGCTGGGCGCCGGACAACTGGGTCTGCACCTGCTGTTCCACCGGTTCGGCGACGGTCTGGGCGGCGGCATGGCGATGCCGCACGCGTCGATGGCCGGAAACGGCGGGCCCGACGCCCTGGTGTCCGTGGCGGGCCGGCTGCTGTGCAACGACACCCCCGGCGACGGCCTGACGGTCGTCCCGGCGACCACCACGGCGGACCAGGTGGTGAGCGCCGCGGGCCTGGACCCGCAGGCGTACGCGACGGCGATGCCGCACGCGGCGGGCTGGCTGGGGCTGACGCCCGGCATGGTGCTGGCCCACCTGGCGGCGGCGGTGGTCGCGGGCTGGTGGCTGCGGCGCGGCGAGGCCGCGCTGTGGCGGCTGGTGCGGACGGTGGCGCTGACCGCCCGCGAGTGGGCGGCGCCGCTGCGGACGGCGGTGGCGCTGCTGGTGGCGCTGCTGGTGGACGGGCCGCGCCCGGTGCGGGCGCGGCGGAGTGGACGGCCGGAGGACTGGCGGCTGCCGGTGGCGGCGGCACTGCGGCACTGCGTGCTGCGCAGGGGACCACCCGCGGTGGCGTTCGCGCGCTGAGCCGGGCCAGGAGGCCGGGGTTCGGGCGCGCATCGCTGCCTGCCGCCGTGCCCGCTTCGTGAGCGGGGCGGTCGGGTCCCCTCTTCCCGTTGTCCCCACGTGGCCCGCGCGTTGTCGCGTGGCCTCTTCCTCCCCAGGAGTCCCCTGATGCGTTCGCTTTCCGCCCGTACCGCCCGTCGTTCCGTCGGCGCGCTCGTGGTGGCGGCCGGTGCTCTGCTGGCGTCCGCCGTTCCCGCCTCCGCGCACGTGTCCGTCCAGCCGGGCAGCGCCCAGCAGGGCGGGTACACGGCCGTGGCGTTCCGGGTGCCGAACGAGAGCGACACCGCTTCCACCGTGAAGCTGGAGATCAACCTGCCGCTGGACCACCCGATGGCGTCGGTGCGCACCCAGCCGCTGCCGGGGTGGACGGCCAGCCTGGAGAAGTCGAAGCTCGACAAGCCGCTGGACTCGCACGGCCAGCAGATCACCGAGGCCGTCTCCAAGATCACCTGGACCGCCGACGCGGGCACCAAGATCGCCCCCGGGCAGTACCAGGAGTTCAACGTCTCGCTGGGCGCGCTGCCCACCGACACCGACAAGCTGACCTTCAAGGCGCTCCAGACCTACGACAACGGCGACGTGGTCCGCTGGATCGAGGACAGCAAGGACGGGCAGCCGGAGCCGGCCAAGCCCGCCCCCGTGCTCAGCCTGACCAAGGCCGCCGCGGCCGGCGACCACCACTCGACGGACACCACCACGAAGCAGGACGCCGCCCCCGCCGCGAAGTCCTCCGACTCCACCGCCCGCACCCTGGGCGTGGTCGGCATCGTGGTCGGCGTGATCGGCGCGGCGCTCGGCGTGGCCGGGCTGCGCCGCCGCTCCGCGAACTGACCCCGCCGGGCGGGGCCGCACCCCGCGGCCCCGCCCGGTCCTCACCCTTCCGCACCGCCTCTTGTCCGCCTTCCCGCACCGCTCTCCCGCACCGCTCTCCCGCACCGCCTACCTGCACGGCCCACCTGCACGGAACGGAAAGTCCCTTGGCACCCCTCCGCAGCACCCGCCCCCGGCTTCTGACGGCCACCGCCCTCGTCCTCGGCGCCTCGCTCGCGCTGTCCGCCTGTTCCTCGTCCTCCTCGGGCGGCGGGGAGGGCAACGGGGTGGCGAAGGTCAGCAAGCAGGCCTCGACCAGCCAGTACCAGGGCACCGCGCTCAGCAAGCACTTCGACAAGCCCGACCTGGTGCTGAACGACACCTCCGGGCAGCCGTACGACCTGAAGGCGCGCACCGCCGGGCGAACCGTGCTGCTGTTCTTCGGCTACACCAGCTGCCCGGACGTCTGCCCGACCACCATGGGCGACATCGGGGTGGCGATGTCCAAGCTGACGCCGGAGGAGCGGCAGAAGATCGACATCGTGTTCGTCTCCACCGACCCGCAGCGCGACACCCCGCAGGTGCTGCGGACCTGGCTGGACTCGATGGGCAAGGACTTCATCGGGCTGACCGGCGACCTGGCGCAGGTGAAGGCCGCCGCCAAGCCGCTCGGCATCATGGTCGAGGACCCGGTGGTCGCCGCGAACGGCTCGGTGACCTCCACGCACGGCGCGCAGGTGCTGGCGTTCCTGCCGACCGACGACAAGGCACACCTGCTGTACATGGCCGGCACCTCGGTGGACACCTACCGGCACGACCTGGAGCTGCTCGCCAAGGGGGTGGCGGTGTGAGCCGCGCGTTCCGCCGCACCGCGCTGATCGGGGCCGGCCTGGCGACCGCCCTGGCCGCGGGCACCGTGGTGGTGGCCTGCCAGTCCTCGGGCTCCGACGGCGCCTCCGCCGCGCCGCCGCAGCTGTCGGTGGCCGACCCGTACATACCGCTGCCGGCCACCCCCGGCGGGATGGGCGCGGGCTACCTGACGGTGCGCAACGACGGCGGTGCGGACCGGCTGGTGAAGGTGACCAGCCCGAGCGCCGGATCGGTGACCATGCACCGCTCCACCGAGAAGACCATGGAGGAGGTCGGCGAGCTGACGGTGCCCGCGCACGGCACCCTGGACCTGGCCCGCGGCGGCACCCACCTGATGATCATGGACTGGGCGAAGCAGCCGGCCCTCGGCGACGAACTGGAACTGGACCTGGAGTTCGCCAAGGCGGGCACCGTCGTGGTCAAGATTCCGGTGAAGCCACTGACGTACCGTCCGGGAAGTTAGGGTCCCGGCGATGGCAGCAGACGGCACGGTGACGAGAAGAGGCGCACAGGTGATCACGGCGGCGAAACGGCGGCGGCTGGGCGCCCTGCTGGCGGTGCTGGTGGCGGCACTCGCCCTGGTGCTCGGCGGGGCGACGGCGGCGTCCGCGCACGCCACCCTGGAGAGCACCGACCCGGCGCAGGGCTCGGTGGTCCCGACCGCGCCCGCCGCGGTCACGCTGCGCTTCAGCGAAGGCGTGTCGCTGTCCGCGGACTCGGTGCGGGTGCTCGACCCGAAGGGCACCGCCGTCGACGACGGCAAGCCCGACCATGTGGACGGCAAGGCCGCCACCGCCCGGGTGACGCTCCGCCAGGGGCTCGGCAACGGCACCTACACGGTGGCGTGGCGGGCCGTCTCGGAGGACTCCCACCCGATCGGCGGTGCGTTCACTTTCTCCATCGGCGCGGCCTCCGACACCACCGTGAACGCCGCCGCCGTCCAGGGCGCCAAGGCCGACGGCGCGGTGGGCTTCGCCTACGGCACCGCCCGCACCGTCGCCTACGGCGCGTTCGCACTGCTGGCCGGCGCCGCCGCGTTCGTGATCCTGATCTGGCCCGCCGGCGCGGCCGTGCGCGGCGTGCAGCGGCTGCTGATGAGCGGCTGGGTCGCGCTGCTGCTGTCCACCGTCGCCGTGCTGATGCTGCGCGGCCCCTACGAACGCGGCACCGGCCTCGGCCAGGCCTTCGACCTGTCGCTGGTCCGCGCCACCCTGGACGAGCGGATCGGCACCGCACTCGCCGCCCGCCTGCTGCTGCTCGCCGCCGCCGGTGTCTTCCTCTCGCTGCTGGTCGGCCAACTCGGCCTCCAGCCGAAGCCGCCGGCGCCCGCGCCCGCGCCGGGATCCCTGCCGGACTCCACGCCGGGCTCCGTAACGGGCTCCGTAACGGGCTCCGCGCCGGGCTCCGCGCCGGGCTCCGCGCCGAACGAGGACGATGACGCGGAGGAGGCGGAGCTGCGCCAGCTGGAGCGGGCCGCCTCCGAGCGCCCGCAACGCGACACCCGGCTCGCGCTGGGACTGGCCGGGCTCGCCCTGGCCATCGCGCTGTCGGCGACCTGGGTCGGCGCCGACCACTCCTCGGTCGGCATCCAGGTCCCGCTGGCCCTGCCGCTCGCCTCGCTGCACCTGCTCGCCATGGCCGGCTGGCTCGGCGGCCTCGCCGTACTCGTCACCGGTCTGCGCCACGGCCTGCCCGCCACCGCCGTCGAACGCTTCTCCAAGCTGGCGTTCTGGCTGGTCGCGGTACTGGCCGGCACCGGCGTCTACCAGTCCTGGCGCGGCCTGGGCAGCTGGGGCGCGCTGGTGGACACCGAGTACGGGCGGCTGCTGCTGCTCAAGGTCGGCTGCGTGGCGTCGATGCTCGGCGTCGCCTGGATCTCGCGTTCCTGGACGGCGCGGCTGCGCGGTGCGGACGAGAGGGCTGCGGCGTCGGGTGCCGCCGGCGGCGAGACCGCGCCCGCGGAGGCTGTCTCCGCGCAGATCGTGTCCGATGTGATCACAAGTGATCAGGGCCCCGAGTTCATCCCTGCGGAGACTATCTCCGCGCAGACCATCTCGGGCGTGACCGAAGTTGATTCGGGCGCGATCACAAGCGATCAGGCGCCCGAGTTCATCCCTGCAGAGACTATCTCCGCGCAGACCATCTCGACCCACGCAGCCCCGGACACGACCGACGCAGCCCCGAACACGACCGACGCAGCCCCGAACACGACCGCCGGAACCCCCACCCCCGGAGAGACGCAGGCCGCCACCGACGACACCGACGCCGAGCGCGCCGCGCAGCTCGCCCGCCAGCAGGCGGTGCTGGCGAAGGCGCACCGGCGGCGTGCGGCCGAGGGTTCGCCGGTGCGGGCGGGGCTGCGGCGCAGTGTGGTGGTCGAGACGAGCGTCGCCGCCCTGGTTCTGGTGGTCACCACGATGCTTACCAACTCGCCGCCCGGGCGGGTCGCGCAGGCGATTGCCGCGCAGCCCGGGGCGGGTGGGGGCGCTCCGGTGGCGGGGGCGTCCGCGGTGCCCGGCAAGACGCAGGAGTTGAAGCTGCCGTACGACACCGGCGGCCGCACTCCGAACGCCAAGGGCACGGCCACCATCACCGTCAACCCGGTCGGGACGGGGCCGAATGCGGTCACGCTCAAGCTGACCGACGGCGCGGGAAAGCCGGTCGAGGTTCCCGAGTTGCAGTTGGCGTTCACGCTTCCCGACCGTGACCTCGGTCCGCTGCCCGTCACGCTCCAGGCCGAGGGCACGGGTGCGTGGAGCGGGACCGCGCAGTTGCCGCTGGCCGGGCAGTGGGTGGTTTCGGTGACCGTCCGGTCGTCCGACATCGACCAGGTGACGGCCACCCAGCAGCTGAAGGTGGGCCAGTGACGGAGATAGCGGGACTCTCCCGGCGGGCCGTGCTCGGTGGGACCGGGGCGGGGTTGGCCGTGGGCGCCGTCGGCGGGGCGTGGGGCGGGCGGGCGTCGGCGCGGGAGAAGAAGACGCTGCCGGGGAGCGCCCGGGTGGCGTTCCACGGCCCCAGGCAGGGCGGCATCGTGGAGCCCGGGCAGGCCCGGGTGGAGTGGGTGGCGTTCGACCTGGCGGCCGGGGCCGGGCGGGACCGGGTGGCGGGCCTGCTGCGGGACTGGTCGGCGGCCGCGGCCCGGATGGCCGTCGGCGAGCCGGGCTGGGACGGCGGAAGCGGGATCGCGCTGGACGCGGGCCCGAACGCGCTGACCGTCACTTTCGGCTTCGGCGCGAGCCTGTTCGACAAGCTGGGCCTGGCCGACCGTCGCCCACCCGCGCTGGCCGCGCTGCCCGCGTTCCCCGGCGACGCGCTCGACCCGGCACGCTCCGACGGCGACCTGTGGGTGCAGATCGGCGCGGACGACGCGCTGGTCGCGGTGCACGCGCTGCGGGTGCTGCGCCGGCTGGCCACGGGGGTGGCCGTGCCGCGCTGGCAGATGTCGGGCTTCGGCCGCACGCCGGGTGCGACCGCGCGCCCGATGACCGGCCGCAACCTGATGGGCCAGGTCGACGGCACCAACAACCCGCGCCCGCAGGACGCCGACTTCGCCGCGAAGGTGTTCGCCACCGGCCCCGACTGGATGGCCGGCGGCAGCTACGTGGTGCTGCGCCGGATCCGGATGCTGCTGGACGACTGGGAGTCGCTGCCGACGGACCGTCAGGAACGCCTGGTGGGACGCCGCAAGAGCGACGGCGCCCCGCTGTCGGGCGGCCCGGACGCCGGCGAGCGCACCCCCGTCGACCTGGCGGCGACCGCCCCGGACAGCACCCTGGCGATCGCCCCGGACGCGCACGTCCGGGTGGCGGCGCCCGACTCCAACGGCGGGGCGGCGATGCTGCGCCGCGGGTTCTCGTTCCACGACGGTCTGCTGGCCGACGGCTCGCCCGACGCGGGTCTGCTGTTCGCCGCGTTCCAGGCCGATCCGGCGCGCGGCTTCGTCCCGGTGCAGCAGCGGCTGGCGCGCGGCGACGGCCTGTCGCGGTTCCTGCGGCACGAGGCGGGCGCGCTGTTCGCGGTGCCGCCGGGCGCGCCGGAGGGCGGGTACGTGGGGCAGCCGCTGCTGGAGGGCTGACCGCGCACCGTCGCACGGCCGTTCGGCCCGGCTGCCCGGCCGTCGGACGGCGGCACGGCGGGGCCGCGGAAGTGGCTAAGGTGGCAGACCGAGCCCTGTGGGCCCGTGGAAGCTCGCATCTCGCAGTTCGCATCACGCTGTTCGTTCGGAGGCGGTCATGTCGGCGACCCGTTACACCTATCTCGGGCCCGCGGGCACCTTCACGGAGGCCGCGCTGCGCACCCTGCCGGAGGCGGGGACGCGGGAGCTGACGCCGGTGGCGTCGGTGGCGGCGGCACTGGACGCGGTGCGGGCGGGCGAGGCCGCGGGCGCCATGGTGGCGATCGAGAACTCGGTGGACGGCGCGGTCACCACCACCAGCGACGAGCTGATCAACGGCAGCGCGCTGATGATCTACCGCGAGGTGCTGCTGCCGATCTCGTTCGGTCTGCTGGTCCGCCCGGGCACCGCGCTGGCCGACGTGAAGACCGTCACCGGGCACCCGGTGGCGCAGCCGCAGGTGCGGCACTGGCTGGCGGCGAACCTGCCGGACGCGCAGTGGGAGTCGGCGGCGTCGAACGCCGAGGGTGCCCGGCTGGTGCAGGACGGCCGGTACGACGCGGCGGTGGCGGGGGCGTTCGCCGCGGAGCTGTACGGGCTGCGGGTGCTGTCGGACGAGATCCAGGACGCGGCGGCGCCGACCACCCGGTTCGTGCTGGTGGGCCGGCCGGGGCGGGTGTCCTCGGCGACCGGCTGGGACAAGACGTCGATGGTGGTCTGGCTGCCGGAGGACCACCCGGGTGCGCTGCTGGAGCTGCTGCAGGAGTTCGCGGTGCGCGGGATCAACCTGATGCGGATCGAGTCCCGGCCGACCGGTGAGGGCATGGGCAGCTACTGCTTCCTGATCGACTGCGAGGGGCACCTGAGCGAGCGGCGGGTCAGCGAGGCGCTGATGGGTCTGAAGCGGATGTGCCCGCAGGTGCGTTTTCTCGGCTCGTACCCGCGCGCCGACCGGGGCACCGCTACCCCGCTCCGGCGGGGCACCTCGGACCTGGATTTCGCGAACGCCGCGGACTGGCTGTCCCGCTGCCTGGACGGCCGCGGCGAACTCTGACGCCCGACGGGCGGACTCCGACGCCCAACGGGCGGACTCCGACGCCCGACGGGCGGACTCCGATGCCCAACACCACGCCGCACCGCAAGAACGCGATTTCGGCCGGGGCGGGGCTGCACCGGGCCCCGTTCCGTTCATTTTCGACACGCCCGAACGTCACCTGCCCGGCCGACGGGTGTTCACCGACGGTGCTCCGGGGGCCGTCGGTGCGGGGTGCGGGGCGGGGTGGTTCATCCACAGGGCGGTGGCCGGCATCCACAGGGGCGGTTGTCCCCAGCTGCTGTGAAGTTATCCACAGGACGGGCCGGAGTCGACAAACCGGTAAAGACACCCCCAGGCCCGGTCAGATCATCAGCTAGGGGCATAGGGAGGACTAATCGGACCAGAGTCACCCCTGCGCCGACAAATCACCTGTGCGAGCGAGCGAATTCCCTCACTCGGGAAGCCGTATCGAGGTTTGAAACCTGGAAATGCTGGTTCGATGGCCCACGGACCATGGGTTTTCCCCTGTCCACAGGCTCAGGCGCACACCTGTGGATAACCGGACCTCGAAAGAGTTGTCCACCGAGGTTATCCACAGTTGGCGGGAGTTATCCCCAGCCCCCGGAGCGCTTGCCCACACCCCCCGCGCCGATGGCCGGGCACAGGATGCCAGATTTCCGGACAGAGTGCGACATACCCGCCCAAGCCCTGCGATGGCCGGAACCGGACCACCGGCCACCGGTAGGCTTGATCCGTGATCGACCTTCGCCTGCTCCGTGACGACCCGGACCGCGTACGTACCTCGCAGCGCTCCCGCGGAGAGGACGTCGACCTGGTCGACGCCCTGCTCTCCGCCGACGAACGCCGCCGCGCCGCCGGCACCCGATTCGACGAACTGCGCAGCGAGCAGAAGCAGCTGGGCAAGCAGGTCGCCGCCGCCAAGGGCGAGGAGAAGGCCGCCCTGCTGGCCCGCACCAAGGAGCTGGCCGCCGAGGTGAAGGCCGCCGACGCCGCGCAGAGCGAGGCGAAGGACGAGGCCGAGCGGCTGCAGCGCTCGCTGGCGAACCTGATCGACCCGGCCGCTCCGGTCGGTGGCGAGGAGGACTTCGTCACCCTGGAGGAGATCGGCACCCCCCGCGACTTCGCCGCCGAGGGCTTCGAGCCCCGCGACCACGTCGAACTCGGCCAGCTGCTCGGCGCGATCGACACCGAGCGCGGCGCGAAGGTGGCCGGTGCCCGCTCGTACTACCTGACCGGTCCGGGCGCGCTGCTCGAACTGGCCCTGGTCAACATGGCGATGGCGCAGGCCTCCGCGGCCGGCTTCACCCCGATGATCACCCCGGCGCTGGTCCGCCCCGCCGCGATGGACGGCACCGGCTTCCTCGGCCAGGCCGCCGAGAACGTCTACTACCTCGAGGACGACGACCGGTACCTGGTCGGCACCAGTGAAGTCCCGCTGGCCGCCTACCACATGGACGAGATCCTGGACGGCGACAAGCTGCCGCTGCGCTACGCCGGCTTCTCGTCCTGCTTCCGCCGCGAGGCCGGCACCTACGGCAAGGACACCCGCGGCATCATCCGGGTCCACCAGTTCGAGAAGGTGGAGATGTTCGTCTTCACCACCCCCGAGGACGCCGAGGCCGAGCACCGCCGCCTGCTCCAGTGGGAGAAGGACTTCCTGAACGCGCTGGAGCTGCCCTACCGGGTGATCGACGTCGCCTCCGGCGACCTCGGCGCGTCCGCCGCCCGCAAGTTCGACATCGAGGCGTGGATCCCCACCCAGGGCAAGTACCGCGAGGTCACCTCGACCTCCAACACCACCGAGTACCAGGCCCGCCGGCTCTCCATCCGGATGCGCGACAAGGACGGCGTCCGTCCGCTCGCCACCCTCAACGGCACCCTGGTCGCCGTCCCCCGGGTGATCGTCGCGCTGCTGGAGAACCACCAGCAGGCCGACGGCTCGGTGGTGCTGCCCGAGGCACTGCGGCCGTTCCTCGGCGGGAAGGCCGTCCTGGAGCCCGCGGCCAAGTAACCGCCTGCCCGTCCCGTCCGTCCCGTCGTCCCGGAGCACCTGGAGCACTTCGCGCATGAGCACCGACGCCCTGCCCTACCGGCTGGTCGCCACCGATCTCGACGGGACGCTGCTCACCGGCGCCGAGAACGTCTCCGCCCGCACCCGTGAGGCGCTGGGCGCCGTGACGGCGCTCGGGGCGCAGCACATCATCGTGACGGGCCGCTCGGCGGGCTGGACGAAGCCGGTGCTGGACGAGATCGGGTACACCGGGATAGCGGTCTGCGGGCAGGGCGCGCAGGTCTACGACGCGGGTGCGCACAAGCTGCTCACCTCGGTCACGCTGGACCGGCAGCTGGCGGCGCTGGCGCTGGCCAAGATCGAGGCCGAGGTGGGTCCGCTGGCGGTCGCCGCCAATCAGGACGGGCTGGACGGCGAGGTGGTGGCGGGGCCGGGTTACCGGCTGCGGATCGCCACCGGGTTGCCGGTGCGGCAGGTCGCGCCGGAGGAGTTGCTGGCCGCGCCGGTGAGCAAGCTGTACATCCAGCACCCGGAGTTGACGGACGATCAACTCGCCGAGGCGGCATGGTCGGTGGCGGGTCAGTTGGTGGGTGTGGTGATGGCGGGCGACGGCATCGTCGAGCTGCTTCCGCTGGGTCTGACGAAGGCGACCGGTCTGTCGCTGGCCGCGCGGCGGCTGGGTGTCACGGCGGCCGAGACCATCGCGTTCGGTGACATGCCCAATGACATACCGATGTTCCGGTGGGCCGCGCACGGGGTGGCGATGGGCAACGCGCACGAGCAGTTGCTGGCGGTGGCCGACGAGGTGACCGTCTCCAACGACGAGGACGGCGTCGCCGTGGTGCTGGACCGGGTGTTCGGCCTCAACGGCTGACGCCTCAGGAACGGCGAGAGCGCCACCGGCCGGGTGCCGGTGGCGCTTTCGTGTGCCGCGGGTCCGCCGGTCAGCCGTAGCTGACGTTGGCGCAGGGGTCGTCGTCGGCGGAGCGGGCGTCGTTGGTGACGCTGGTCGGCAGCGGGCCGGGGGCGGGAGTGTTGCCGCCGCCCTGGGCGCCGTCGCCGCCGGCGCTCGCGGCGTAGTCCTTGCCGAGGGTCACCGTGATGCCCGCGCCGGAGCCGGCTTCGACGGTGGCGCCGGGGAACTGCGAGGCGACGGCCTGCGCGTTGGCCTTCTGGCTCGCGCTGCCGTACTGGACCACGGTGGTGGCGTGGTTCTGGCTGGTGGCGTTGCCGGTGCTGGTGACGGTGAAGTTCGCGGCCTTCAGGGCGGTCGCGGCCTTGTTGCCGAGGCCCGAGGCGCCGCTGCCGTTGAGGACGGCGACCTTGATGCCGGCGCCGTTGGCGGGCGGGGCGGCCGGGGCGCTGGTGGACGGGGCAGCGGACTCGCTCGGGGCGGGGCTCTCGCCGGCGCCGGCGTCCTGGCCGTCGAGGGTGCGGTCGGCCTTGAGGGCGGCCCACAGCTGGTCGACCTCGGGGTGGTTGAGGCCGATCTTCTCCCCCTGGTAGTGCCAGGGGGTGGTGATGAACTTGATGTCGTGCAGGTCGATGTCCTTGAGGGACATCCCCAGGTCGAGCAGTTTGTCGACGCCGGCCAGGTCGGGGTCGACGGTGAGCGACTTGGTGGCGGCGTCGGCCAGCGGCAGCAGGTTGGTCGGGCTCATGCCCTTGGTCTTGACCGACTTGATGAGCTGGGACAGGAAGGCCTGCTGGCGTTTCATCCGGCCGACGTCGGAGTTGTCGCCGATGCCGTGGCGCAGGCGGACGTAGTCGAGGGCGGCCTGGCCCTCGACCTTCTGTATGCCCTTGGGGTAGATCTCCTTGCCGCCCTTCTTGGGCAGGTTGGGGTTGAGGTCGTAGTCGTGGATGGCGTTGGGCAGGCAGACCTCGACGCCGCCGACGGCCTTGGTCATCGCGGCGAAGCCCTCGAAGTTGACCACCATGGTGTGGTCGACGCGCAGGCCGGTCAGGGCTTCGACGGTGTTCTGGGTGCAGGCCGGGTTGCCCTGCTCGGTGCCGCCGACCGAGAAGGCGCCGTTGAACCTGACGTTGGTCTGCGGCTTGGTCCAGTTCTTGTTCGGCAGCAGGCACTTGGGGATGTCGACCACGGCATCGCGGGGGAACGAGACGCCGACGGCGTGCTTGTGGTCCGCGTAGACGTGCAGCAGGATCGTGGTGTCGGAGCGGGCGCCGCCCTCCTGACCGCCACCGAGGTCCTTGTTGGCGCCGTCGCGCGAGTCGGAGCCGATCAGCAGGATGTTCATCGGCCGGCGGCCCTGGGAGTCGGGCTCGGCGGCCGCGGGGCGGTCCTTGGCGATGCCCTCGCGGTCGAAGGCGGAGATGTTGCCGTTCAGGCGCCAGTAGAAGTAGCCGCCGGTGCCGACCACGACGAGGCTGGTGCCGACCAGCGACCAGATGATGATCTTCTTGGTGCGGCGGGGCTTGCGGCGCCCCTGGGCGGCCGCCGCCCGGCGGGAGCCGGCCCGGCCGCCGTGGCCGGAGCCGCCCGCCGATTCGGTCTCGGGCTCGGGCTCGGCGGCGGGGGCGGCGCGGCGGCCGGAGCGCGGCGGGGTGGCGGCGGAGCCGCGGCCCTGGGCTCGGCGGGACGCGGCGCGGCCGCCGGCGGCCGGCGCGTCGTCGTGGCTCGCCGCGCGGCGGCGCGGGACTCCGGTGGACGGCGCGTCGTCGCGACGGGGCGCGTCCTGCTGGTAGGTGCCACCTTGCGGCGGATCGTTCTCCCACCAGCCGGCATCCGCGTCGGACGCCCCCGCCCTCTGGCCTGCCATACGTACACCCTTCACCGGAGGCGGCCGTCGGGCGCCTCAGCAACCAGTCCGTCCGCTGGGCCGACGGATGAAGCTAGAGAGCGGAGCATATAAAGGGATCATTTCGAAAGTCACGGCCTGGGTCTCCACTCCGAGCACTCGAACGACGTGTCCACACCAGGGGTTCCCGTTCTCCCGTGTGAGACAGGTGACTTCAGCGTCTCGACAGCCCCGGCGCGGCCGCCCATGCAGGGACGCGTCTCACATGACACGTGACAGCGTCGCTGGCCTGGTCGCTCTCATGTATCTGGCGCTGAGCCTGGCGGGCTTGCCGGCCGCCACAGGTGAGAGCACGGGTGATGGGCGGCCTCGTTCAGCCGGACGGCCAGGACGATTTTCGTCCGTCGGAAGCCTCGGCGGCAGGTGGAAAGTCCACCCGCCGCCGAGAGACAGAGGTGTCCACGCGGAATCCGCGCGGACACCCAGCGAGACTGTGCCGATGACAGGCCGTTCAACGTTCCCTGAGTCGAGAGTCGACGTGTGGCCGCAGCGTGGCAGCGAAGGCCGAGGAGAGCCCGATCACACCGAGTGCCGTAGCGACGATCGTGGGCCAGGGCATGGAGACCTCGATGTTCTGCGGCCATAGCTGACTCCCAGCCACCAGCCAGCCGCCGAGAATGCCGATGAGCATCGCCAGGCCGACTATGACCGCAGCCTGAGCTGCGAGGATCCGCCGCTGGATGGCGCCGGCGAAACCAACGACGCGCAGGAGAAGCATGCGGGGGCGGATCTCCTGTGCGGAGCTTCCCACTGCCGTCATCGCCGACAGCAGAGCGATGGCTGCGCCGATCGCGAGGGTGACTGACCATCGTGCTGGAAGCAGTGGCTGGTACCCCCGTTCGACGTGGATGTCGGACGTGGGGATGCCCAGAGGTTCGACAGCGCGCCCGAGTCGATTCTCAAGGTCTGCCGTTGCACTGGTCTCCAGAGTCGCCCGGTAACCGACTGTGAAGGTGCTGAACCCCTTCGCCCGGGTCCCGGCGCTGGTCAGAAGTGCCTTTGTCTGGGCCAGTGTGACCTGATCGACCGGGTCGGCCTGGACTGCGGCGGCGGGCACCGGTGCGGGTGGAGCGCTGCCGGGATCGGCCGGTGGCACGCTCAGCGTCACCTCGGTACTCCCGTTCAGTCGGCCGGGGGCCAACACGAGGACGTTTTCCTCGGTGAGGGCCTTCCACTCACGTGGGGTCGGCGCCCTACCGGTGAGGTCACGAAACTGCTCCGCGGTGTCCACCACCCGAACATCGCCGAGTTGGCCGTTGCCGATCCGGACGAGAACCGGTGGGACCGAAAGGCGGTTTCCCTCAGCAGCAGGATGCACTTCGGCCGGTACGGCGGCCTGCAGGGTCTCCACCGGCGTCGCGTCGCCGACAACCCCGCGGATGGCCGACAGGATGGCCGCCGAGGGTTCCGTGTTGCGCAGGGGGAGTTCGACCTGGTTGACGTGGCGCGAGCCGACGTGTGTCCTGCGGTCCTGCTCAGTCTGGGAGCCGACGAAGGAGGCGGTACTGACCGCCAGGACCACGGCCAGCGCGCTGGAGGCGATAGCCGCGACCGGCCGGCGGCGTTCCCGTGCCAGGTCGCGCAGAGCGAATCGGCCCGCCAGTGGGAGCCTGGTCGAGAGTCGGCCCAGGGTGTGCAGGACATCCGGCACCGCTGCCAGGGTGGCCAGCACAATGAGCATGGCTCCGATCGGTCCGACGACCCCGGTGCCCTGGGTCGCGGAGAACAGAACGGCGAGAACTCCGACTGCGCCGGCGACGGCCACGATCGTGTGGCGGCGTGACCGGCCTCCGGGGCGGGGCGCACGGGTGAGGCGTTCTTTCACCGACGAGGTCCTGGCGGACCTGGTGGGCAGCCAGATTCCCGCGACGCCGCTGGTGATTGCACCGAACGTGAGAATCGCCAAAGCAGTGAGCGGGATGGAGAACGAGCTCAGATCCCGCTGAACCGCCTCCCGTACCAGCGGCCTTGCCGCTTGCCCCAACACCACTCCGCCCACGACACCTGTGGCGGTGCCGATGGTCACGGCCACGGCTCCGCCCGAACGCGCGAGACGCACCACCCGGTCCCCGCTGAAGCCGATGGCTGACAGCATGGCCAGCTGGCGCTTCAGGCGCCGCATACGGATGCTGAACGCCGCGGCAGCACTGAACAGGACGATCGCCAGTCCAGGCACGGCCAGCAGCCCTGGTTGTGCCTCAAGCAGGGTCTTGGAGGACGATGCGGCGCTCCGCGTGGTCACCTGCCAGTGCTGTGCCCGCGCTGTGGCCGTAATTATCGCCTCGGTCGCCGAGGAGGATTTCACCAGCCAGCTTGTCGAGAGACCAAGCAGACCGGTGTGGACATGGTCGTCCCACTGGGCGAACAAGCCCGGGCCCCCGGCCGCGAATTTCGCCTGATAGCCGGTCGGGTCCTCAACGGTGCCGACTATTCTTGCGGGTTTCGCCGATTCCGGGGCCCAGGGATAGCGAATGGTGTCACCCAGCGACAGGTGGCTTTCCGAGGCCAGTGCGCGGGAAACAGCGATCTCATCGGCCGAACTCGGCAGCCGCCCTGACACGGTGCGCATCAGGCCGGACGTCATCGAATTCGACCAGTCGGTCTCGCGGTAGGGAATTTTCCGGGTAATTCCGGAGATCACCACCGGAAGCGAGGTGAACGACTGAACCCGAAGCATCTCACCAGGGGCCACCGGGGCGGGAAGCGCCGAAGCAAGATCGGGCTGATTCTTCCCAGTGACCGCCGGCACCACCGACAGATTGGCCTGACCGAGCTGCGACTGAGCTTTCTGTGGGCCGGACAGGTTGAGCATCCCGATGACCTGCATGGCCACTGTCGACAGCAGAACCGGGACGGTGAAAAGTGCGATCAGGGAGAACCGACGCCAGCCGCGGCCGATGACGAGGCGCCAGGCCAGCCAGAATGTCGTCTCGCGCTCCTTCTTCATGCGGACTGCCCGGATGTGAACGAGCTTCCGGCGGTGATTTCCACGATCCGCCCGTCCTGCATCCTGACGACACGATCCGCATACTCGGCATTGGCCGGATTGTGAGTGGACACGATTGCCGTCACCCCTGAATCACACAGATCGCGCAGAGTCTTCATGACCTGAGCGCCGGTGGCAGAATCCAGTGCACCGGTCGGCTCGTCCGCGAGCATCAGGCGGCGCTCACCCACCACGGCACGCGCGATCGCTGCGCGCTGCTGCTGTCCACCCGACACCTCGTCGGGAAATCGCGGCCCGAGCCCCGACAGGCCGACCCGTACGAGCGCCTCATCGGCCCGACGGCGAGCCTCGGCACGAGTCACCCCCGAGCCCTCCAACGGCAGCGCGACGTTTTCCTGCAGGGTGAGTTCGGGAAGAAGGTTGAGTTCCTGGAACACGAATCCGATGGAGATCATCCGCAGGCGCGCCAGACGCGCCTCCGACAACCCGGCGAGGTCTTCTCCCAACACCTCCAGCCGGCCCGCCGAAGCCCGATCCAGACCGCCGATCAGGTTGAGCAGAGTGGTTTTCCCGGATCCACTCGTACCCATCAGGACAATGAACTCGCCGTCGGCGACCTCAAGGTCTACGTCATTTACCGCGTGGACGTCTCCGCCGCTTGAGGCGTATGTCCGACGGACACCTGAAAGGATGACACTTGCCAATTGATTTCCCATTCCGCCCCTGTGCAGAGCGGGCCGCCCCGTCGACGCGGCCCGCCGGACCCATCAGGCCTGGATCAGCAGGCCCACTGGTCGGTGTAGACCTGCACGGAGCTCGCCTCGTCGTTGTTGTACCAGCCGACGTAGGTGTTGCGCGAGGACGAGTTCATGCACTCGCTGCCGCCACTGAGGTTCGCCCCCCAGAACCACTTGGCGTCGTGTTGACCGTTGTTGATCCACGAGGACGTGGAGTCGTTGAACCCGGCGTCCCCGAGGTTGTAGCTCTGGTCGGAGGTGTTGTAGTACGCGTCGCGCTGCCACAGGCCACCCCAGAAGTCGCTGTCAGCGAAGAGACAGACGCTGTTCCAGTTGCACGAGCCGGAATTGTCGGCGAGTGCACTCGGGGCGGCCGCGAGCGGAATTCCGATCCCGAAGGCGGCCGTCAGGGCCACAGCGGCTATACGACGTCGAACTGCGTTCATCTTGTACCCCCACTGGAACTTTACCGCGCCAGCACCGCGCTGGCGCCGAAAAGGACACTATCAGCGCGGGACCCATGGTGAACGCATCAATATAATTATCGCAGAAATTCACCCTGAGTTACTGACTCCGCTTTCTCCGGGCCAGGAGGATTACGCCCTCTTTTCCCAATTGATCCTGGGGAAACCCTTGGATCTTCCACCAGGACGCAGCCCGCTGCGGTGACAGAGCGTGATGCGGTTCGCACTGGTCGCAATGATCACCGTCGGCAGCCTGGCCCCCGACAGCGCCACCGGCCGAGCCGCGGCATCCGGAATACGTCGAGCACCACCAGGCTGGGGTCGGCCAATCTCCCCCTCTCTTCTCGCAGATGCGGCGTTTTCGCACGCCAGGGCAGTTGTAGGATGACCGGGCAAGGAGTTGTAGGATGACCGACATCCGACAGTGAGCGAGAAGGGAGCCCGGCGTGGAGGGACTGCAGGCGGCCGGGCGGCGTTCACTGGTGGACGAGGCGATCGAGCAGCTGCGCGAGCAGCTGGCGGGCGGGGCGTGGCCGGTGGGGTCGCGGATCCCGACCGAGCACGAGCTCGCCGAGCGGCTGCGGGTGGGTCGCAACACCGTGCGGGAGGCGATCCGGGTGCTGGTGCACGCGGGGATGCTGGTCTCCCGGCAGGGCGAGGGGACGTTCGTCCGCTCGACCAGCGATCCGGCGTCGGTGCTGCGCGGAGTGCAGCGGTCGGGGGTGCGGGACGTGCTGGAGGTGCGGGCCGCGCTGGAGACCGAGGCGGCCCGGCTGGCCGCCGAGCGGCACACCCCGGACGACCTGGCCCGGATGCGGGCCGCGCTGGCCCGGGAGGCCGAGGTGATGGCCGCGCACCCGGAGCGGGCCGGCCGGGAGGCCACCGTCGAGCACGACCTGGAGTTCCACACGGCGGTGGTGGAGGCGGCGCACAACCCGGCGCTGACCGAGGTGTACCGGTACTTCGGAGCCTCGGTGCGGGAGTCGATGCGCGCGGCGTTCGGCGACCACGACATGCCCGAGGTGGCGATCGGCACCCACGCGGCGCTGGTCGACGCGATCGAGAGCGGTGACCCGGAGCGGGCCGAGGCGGCCTGTCGGGCCCTGCTGGCGGAACCGACGGCGGCGGTGGAGCAGCTGCTCGCCGAGATCGCCGCGCGCAAGTAGCGCCGCGCCGCCCGCCCGTTCTGCTTCTTCTTCCACCCGCACAGAGAGTCAGCCCCGCCATGTCGTCGGTCACCCGTGCCGTGCAGCCCGTCCTCGATCCGAAGGTCGGTACCCGAACCGCCAAGTTCGCGCACCCCGCCCTGCTGCTGGTGGGCATCGTGCTGGTGGCCCTGAACATGCGGGCCTGCCTGGCGGCGGTCTCGCCGATGGTGGCGGAGATCCAGCGCACCTTCGGACTGTCGGCGGCGGCGAGCGGCATGATCACCACGGTGCCGGTGCTGTTCCAGGGTGTGGGCGCGCCGCTGACGCCGCGGCTGACCCGCCGGTTCGGCACCGAGCGGGTGGTGCTGGGCGCCGTGCTGGCGCTGGGCGCGGGTGTGCTGCTGCGGGTGCTGCCGTCGGTGTGGACGCTGTACGCGGGCTGCATGGTGATCGGTGTGGCGATCGCGGTGCTGAACGTGTCGATGCCGGGCCTGGTGAAGCGGGAGTTCCCGCACCGGGCGGCCATGATGACCGGCGTCTACTCGACCACCATGCTGGTCGGCGCGACCATGGCGGCCGCGCTGTCGGTGCCGCTGGAGCACGCCCTCGGCGGTGGCTGGCAGGCGTCGCTGGGCGCCTGGTCGGTGCTGGCGCTGGTCGCCGGGCTGGCCTGGCTGCCGCAGGTGCTGAAGGCCCGCCGGGAGCCGACCGTGCCGCTGCGGGTGGCCCCGGCGACGGCGGAGCAGCGCGTCACCGTCAGCCCGTGGAAGTCTCCGCTGGCGTGGCAGATCAGCGCGTTCATGGGGATCTCCTCGCTGCTGGTGTACACCCTGGTGGCGTGGATGCCGACGATCCTGTCGGACCACGGGATGGCGCGCGGCGAGGCCGGTCTGGTGTTCGCGTTCAGCAACCTGGTGCAGGTGGTCAGCGCGTTCCTGGTGCCGCTGGCGGCGGGCCGGATGACCCGGCAGCGCGGGCTGGCGCTGGCGATGGCCGGGCTGAACGCGGCGGGCATCGCGTGGCTGCTGCTGGCGCCGGTGTCGGGCGCGTGGTTCTCGGCGGCGGTGCTGGGTCTGGCGCAGGGCGGTTCGCTGGGCCTGGGTCTGGCGTTCATCGTGCTGCGGACCGAGAACGCGCTGGGTGCGGCCCGGCTCGGCGGGATGAGCCAGGCGGTGGGCTACCTGGTGGCGGCGGCCGGTCCGGTCGGCGGCGGTGCGCTGAAGCAGCTGACCGGCAGCTGGGACGCGACGCTGATCGTGATGCTGGCGCTGGCCGCGGTGGCGGCGGTGGCCGGCTGGGGCGCGGGCCGCGACCGGACGATCTGACGATCTGACGACTCGGGAACGACGAACGGCGGGGACGGCTGCGTGCCGTCCCCGCCGTTTCGCGTTCCTCCGGCCTACTCCTCGCCGTTGAGGGTGAGGCCGGCCAGCTTGACCGAGGCCAGCGCGGTGGCGCCGACGGCGGCGATGATCAGCAGCCACACCGCGGTGGTCAGTGCGACCGGGGCGGTGACGGTGCCGTCGGCTGCGATCGCCTTGGTCAGCGACAGGCCCCACTGCTGGACGGACAGGGTGCGGGCGCCCTCGACGTAGTTGCCGATCAGGCTCTCCCAGATCAGCGCGTAGGCGAGGCCGGCGATCACGGCGTGCCGGGTGACCACGCCGAGCAGCAGGAACAGCGCGCTGTAGGCGGCGCCGGACACCAGGGTGCCGACGGCGTAGCCGAGGGCGACGTTGTCGGCGCCGCCGTAGAGGATCAGCCCGGCCAGGTAGGTCGGGACGGTCGCGAGCAGCCAGGTGCTGCCGATCGCGACGGCCAGCTTGGTGGTGACGATCTTCCAGCGCGGCAGCGGCTTGGCGAGCAGGTAGACGATCGAGCCGTCCTCGATCTCGGTGGCGATGACGCCGGTGCCGGTGATCAGTCCGGTGATCGGGACCAGGGTGCCGAGGGCGAGGTTGCCCAGGATGCTGTGCGCGAGTTCCAGCTTGTCGAGGGTGCTGTTGCGGGCGATCACCGCGATGACCAGCAGCAGGACCGGGACGGCCAGCAGGATCAGGATGCGCCGGCGGCCGAACAGCCCGCGCGCGGTGAGCCTGGCGACGGTGGTGTTCATCGGGGGCCCTTCAGGACGAGACCAGGTACGAGAAGACGCTTTCCAGCGACTCGTCGGCCGGGGAGACGGTGTACAGCCGGATGCCGGCCTCGCGGGCGACCTTGGGCAGCAGGGTGGTGAAGCCCTGGAAGTTGATCGCCTGGATGCGCAGGGCCCCTGCGGCGGAGCCGCTGTGGGGCAGGGCGGTGGCGTCGAGTTCGATGGCGGCCGTGGAGCCGTCCGCGATCAGCGCGGCGGCCAGGCGGCGGTCGTCGCTGGAGCGCACCAGGTACTGGTGCGGGCGGTCGGTCATCAGGCGGCGGATCTCGCGGAAGTCGCCGGACGCGGCGTGCCGTCCGGCCACCACCACCTCGATGTGGCGGGCGAGTTGCTCGACCTCTTCGAGGATGTGCGAGGAGAACAGCACGGTGCGCCCGTCGGCGCCGAAGCGGCGCAGCAGTTCCATCAGCTGGAGGCGCTGGCGCGGGTCCATGCCGTTGAACGGCTCGTCGAGCAGCAGTACCGCCGGGTCGTGGACCAGGGCGGAGGCCATTTTGACGCGCTGCTTCATGCCCTTGGAGTAGGTGCCGGTCTGGCGTTCCTGGGCGTATTCCATCTCGACCAGCGCGAGGGCCCGCTTGGCGGCGGCGCCGGGGTCGGCGAGGCCGTGCAGTTCGGCGTTGGCGAGGACGAATTCCCAGCCCGTCAGGTAGTCGTACATCGACTCCTTCTCGGGGACCAGGCCGATCTGCCGGTAGACCTGCTGGTTGCGCCAGATCGGGGCGCCGTCCAGGGTGACCGCGCCGGAGGAGGGGGCGAGGAAGCCGCTCATCATGTGGATGAGGGTGGACTTTCCGGCGCCGTTGGGGCCGAGGAGGCCGGTGATGCCGGGTCCGATGTTCATGGTGACGTCGTTGACGGCGACCACGTTGCCGAACCAGCGGGAGACCTTGTCGATGGTGATGACGGCCATGGCTGCCTCTCAGACGTTCCGGTAGCGGCGCAGCGTCAGCGCGTAGCTGCCGGCCGTGAGGAGGACGATGACCGTGGCGAACACCAGCACGCCGAAGGAGCCGGGGGCGGCCAGCCGCTCGGGGCCGTCGCCGCCGAGGTTGAACACCTTGTTGACCAGGCCCTGGACGGTGGCGCTGGGCGAGATCAGCTCGGCCCAGGCCGCGGACTCCTTGGGGACGGGGTCGTAGCCGCCGGTCAGGCCGCGGACGATCGCCGAGATCGCGCTGGTGATCATCAGGGTGCCCATGATGGCGGCGACGCCGAAGCCGCGGCGCGGGGTGAGGGCGGCGATCAGCAGGCCGAGCGCGGCGTACAGCAGCGCGTACAGGACGGCGGCGAACAGGCCGTACAGCAGGTGGACCAGGTTGTCGCCGAACGGGAACTTGGCGAGCATCGAGCCGATGAACAGCACCAGCAGCGGCAGCGTCAGGATGATCAGCAGGGCGCTGAACATGGCGGCGAACTTCGCTGCCACGTAGTCGGTGCGGCTGGCCGGGCGGGAGAAGTACAGCGGTACGACGTGGTGGCGCAGGTCGCGGGACATCAGCACGGGGGCCTGCGCGGCCAGGAAGATCTGGGTCAGTACCCCGAAGTTGGCGAGGTACGGGGCGTAGTCCAGCGGCATCTGCTTCAGGCCGGCGAAGGTGGCGATGGCGAGCATCGCGAGCGCCGGGGCGACCAGGCCGCCGAGGAGCAGGAACGGCAGCACCTTGGACTTGCCGGAGCGGCCGAGGCCGAACGCGGCGCGCAGGCTCTGCACGTACAGCGAGCGGGTGGCGTAGCCGCGTCCCAGCCGGGGACCGGTGTAGGGGCGGTAGCCGATGTCGTGGATGACGCCGCTGTGGGTGTTGGCGGGGGTGGTCATGCCTGCTCGCCTCCTGCCGGCACGGCCGCGGCCTGCTGGTCATGCGTCTCGGACCGGGCGGGCTGCTGGTCGCCGTCGGAGTTGCTGCTGAAGATCTCGGCGACCCGGTGGCGGCGCTGCTCGAGCCGGATCAGGCCGAGGCCGAGGTCGTCCACGGTGTCGCGGACGGTGTCGTAGGTCTCGTCGCCGGCGAGTTCCACCAGCAGGATGCGGCCGCTGTCGGCGCGCACCGTCAGTCCGGCGGCGGTGAGGCGTTCGCGCAGCACCTGTTCGGCGTCGAAGGTGTGGTCGGTGGGGTGGTCGGTGACCTCGACCGCGAGCAGCTGGGTGGCCTCGGTGAACGAGGCGGTGGAGGAGGACCGCAGCAGCTTGCCGCCGTCGATCACCACCAGGTGGTCGCAGGTGCGTTCCAGCTCGCCCAGCAGGTGGGTGGTGACCAGCACCGAGATGCCGAAGTCGGTGTGGATGCGGCGGATCAGGCCGAGCATCTCGTCCCGGCCGACCGGGTCGAGGCCGTTGGTCGGCTCGTCCAGCAGCACCAACTGCGGGTCGTGGACGAGTGCCTGGGCGAGCTTCACGCGCTGCTTCATGCCGGTCGAGTAGCCGCCCATCGGGCGGTAGCGCTCCTCGTACAGGCCGACGTGGCGCAGCGTGTCGGCGGTGCGTTCGCGGGCGGCGGCGGCCGGCAGGCCGGACATCCGGGCCATGTGGACGACGAACTCGGTGGCGGACACGTCCGGCGGCAGGCAGTCGTGTTCGGGCATGTAGCCGACCCGTTCGCGGATCTCCGCGCCTTGGGTGGCGATGTCCAGCCCGAGTACCTGTCCGGTGCCTTCGGTGGCGGGGGACAGGCCGAGCAGGATCTTGATGAGGGTGGACTTGCCCGCACCGTTCGCTCCGACCAGTCCGACCACGCCGGGCTGCACCTCCACGGTGAGCCGGTCGAGGGCGGTGACCCGGGGGAACCTCTTGGTGAGGCCGTCCGTCTTGATGACTGTGGACACGGTCATCAACGTAGTGCCGCCACCCCCGGCGCGGAATGCGCTGACAAGCTGAGCTTCCGTCCGCCCACGGGATGACACTCCGGGCCCGCCCCCTAGGGGTTGCGGGGGCGGGCCGGGAATCGTCGCTTCGTCAACTCACCTGTCCGTACAGGTTTTTCATACCATCAGGCTGCTCTGCAGCAGCAGGATCTGCCGGAACGCCTGGTCCGGGACGCCGTTCGGATTGGTCATCTGGACCAGCGCGACCACGTCGCCGCACTGCAGCCAGCCGAGCCGGCCGGTGGGCACGTCGCCGGCCTTCGCGTCCGAGAGCCGGACGTTCACGCTGCCGAGCGCCACCTTGTAGGTGTGGGCGACGTCCAGGGAGGTGGAGTGGATGTCCTTGGTGGCGTCCAGCTGGTTCGCGAACGAGAAGAAGTTGGTCGCCTCGTCCGCCGAGCCGAACCGGATCAGCCGCAGCTCGGTGCGGGTGCCGTCCTTGGTGGTCCAGCCCTGCGCGGCCGCGCCGCGGCAGGCGTCGCTGACCAGCCGCTGCGCGTACTGGTCGTCGTTGGCCAGCATCATGTCCCGGTCGCACGGCACCCAGCGGCCCGCCACCGGCGGCAGGCTCGCGGGCGCACTCGCGGAAGCGCCGGCCGACGCGGAGGCGCTCGCGGACGCGCTCGCGCTCGGGGAGGCGGACGCGGACCCGCTCGGGGCGGCCGACGGGCCGGTGCCGACGGCGCCGTTGGGCAGCGGCAGCAGCAGCGCCCGCAGGTCCGCGGCGTGCGTCTTGATCTTGTAGTCGGACGGCGCCGAGGCGCCCACCGGCAGCGGAGGCATCGTCAACTGCGGGAACACGTAACGGCCGTCGTTCGGCGTGGCCAGACCCGGCAGGTCGGTGCGGTCCGGCAGGGTCACCGCGACGGCGGTGGCCGCGCCGGTCACCACCGTCAGCAGCAGCGCCCCGCCGACCTGCCACAGCCGCTTGCGGTCACGCTTCGGCTGCTCGGGCGACTCGCCCTGGCCGGCCGGGACGAAGGCGTCCAGGGCGCCGGGCGCCTCGCCGTTCCCGGTGGTGGCGGCGTCGGGGGTGACGTCGGGGGTGACGTCGGGGGTGACCGGCACGATCGGTTCGGACGGTTCGGCCGGACCGGGGTTCGGAGTGATGTCGGTGCTCATGCGGTGGCTCCCGGGATGGCCAGTCGGTCGAGTTGCTGACGGAACAGGTCGACGACCTTGTTCTGGTCGAGGGGCGCGACCCCTGAGACCCTCATCTGCACCAGCAGGTCGCCCACGCCGGCGTAGCACTGCAGGAAGTCGAGCTGCTCACCGGCCTTCAGCGTCGGCAGCGCGCAGTGCGCCTCCGAGTGGCCGGCCACGCCCGGGCCCTGCCGGTACAGCTCGTTGTCGGTGAACCACTTGCCGTACGAGTTGTTCTCCGCCTCCACGGCCTGCTGGTTGAACTGGCTGAGCACCAGCATCACCGAGGTCTGGTTGTCCATGGTGACCAGGCTGCGCGCGCCGATGCCCTGGATGTGCAGCGAGGACAGCGCGTTCTCGGCGTCCTTCCGGTACTTCTCCGGGACGTCGGCGATGGTCTCCTTCAGCGCCCTGTCCAGGTCCGCGTCACGCAGCTCGTTGTCGTTGCCGATCGAGCCGAAGTCCGGGCCCAGGTGGTAGCTGGACGGCATCGGCAGCAGCAGGTCGCGCAGGCTGCCGAAGTGATTGCCGTTGGACTTCGCACCCCACTCCTGGGCCGGGCTCGCCGAGGGGGCGGGGGCCGCCGCGGTGGGCGCGGCCGGGGTGTCCTTGTAGTGGACCTTGATGATCGCCTCGCCGATGCCGACGCCGACCAGCGCCGCCGCGACCACCGCGGCGGCCGCCTTGAGCGCGATCCGGCGCGGCTTCGCGGCCAGGGCGGTCGCGGGCTCGGCGTCCAGCGCGGCGTCCTGCGCGGCGTCCGGCTTGGTGAACTCGACTGCGGCGGCAGCCGGTTCGGTGACCGTGGTGGCGGCGGACGTGGCGTCGACCGGCGGGGTGGCGGTGGGCGGCTGCGCGGGTGCGGCCGGCTCGGGGGATTCGATGTCGGTCACGCGAGACGCTCCCACTGTCGCTTGGCGATGTCCTCCAGCTGGCTCCGGTCGACCGGGTTCTTGGCGAAGACCTCGATGCTCATCAGCACGGTGCCCTTCCGGGCCACGGCCCCGCCCCAGTAGTACTCCTCGCTGCTGCGGGCGTACTTGTAGGGCTTCGTGGAGACCATGACCATGCTCTCGTCGTTGCCTGCGAACTTCGAGAGGCTCAGATCGGAGCGGCGCGGGCTCATGCCGGACATCACCTCGTGCACCGACTCCGGCCGGTACTGCCGCAGGCTCACCCGGTACTTGACGTCACCGGCGATCCAGCTGACGTTCGCCTGCCGGCGGAACCCACCGGACAGCAGCGTGGAGAACTGCTCGGCGCTGTTGCCGAAGGTCCTCGCCACGTCCGCGGCGGACATCCAGCCGTTGCTGCCCATGCTGTCGTCCTCGGTGCCGTCCGGACGCTTGATCAGCAGCTCGCGCAGGTCACCGTCGATGTTCAGCGGCTGCGGGCCGGCCGCGGCCAGCGCCTTGGCGTCGATCCGCTCGGCCGGGTAGCTGAGCTTCACCGCGGCGAGCTCGGGCAGCGGCGTCGCCGGACGGGAGGCCTGGATGCCGTAACCGATGACCCCACCGATCACCGGCCCGGCCACCACGGCGGTCAGGAACATCGCGCCCACGCCGAACTTCCGCTTCTTGCGCGCGGGTTCCTCACCCCCGGCGAGCACCTCGACGTGCTCGAAGCCCTCGGTGGTCGGCGCGCCGGACGGGGCGTCGGACGGGGCGTCGGGTGCGTCGGACGCCTCGGCGGAGGCGGGTGCGTCGGGCGCGTCGGGCGCGTCGGGCGCGTCGGGCGCGTCGGGCGCGTCGGCGGAGGCGGGTGCGTCGACGGAGGCGGGTGCGTCGGCGGAGGCGGTAGTGGACGGGGTGGCCGTCGGGGGTTCGGACGGCCCGGCGGCGGCCGCCCCGGGCTCCGCGGCGCCCGTGGACTCGGTGCTCAACTGATACTCCTGGAAAGAGAGTTCGGGACGGCCGTCAGCCGTTGGTGAGGCGGTCGCGCTCGCGCTTCATGGCGTCGAAGAGCAGCGCCTTGTCGGGGTCGCCCTGCACCTCGACAGTGATCTCGTAGACCACGTCGCCGACCACGCCGATACCGATCAGCGCCCCGGTGTACGCCTGCTCCTTGGGCTTGAAGACGTAGCCCTTGGCGTTGGACACCCCGTCGATGTCGAAGGAGTTGTCGCCGTAGCCCGAGTGGTCGGCGAAGCCCTGCGCGCGGTCGGTGCGGCCGAAGCGCTTGAGTTCCGAGCGCACCTCGGTCTTGCCGTCCCGGAGGCGGTAGGTGCGGCCGGCGGCGTCCTTGAAGCCCCAGGAGTCCAGCACCTCCTTGATGTCGACGCTGTCCTTGTACTGCGCCTGGAGGTCGTCCATGCTCAGCATCGCGCCGTCCACCGAACCGTACGGGTCGGCGTTGTCCGGCACCGGCAGCAGGAAGTAGCGCAGGTCACCGGAGTGCTTGCCGCCGGAGACGCTGCCCTGCAGCGTGCTGGACGGGCGCGGCACCGCGCTCGGCGTGGCGATCGGGGTGGGCGAGGGGCTGGGCGAGGCGCTCGCGCTCGCACTGGCCGAGGCGCTCGCGGTGGCGGCCGGGGCGGCGGCCACCCGGGTGGCCGGGTCGGGCTTGCCGACCGCGACGGTGACGGCCGCGCTGGTCGCGGTCACGGCCAGCAGGCCGGCCACCGCGAGGGCCACGCCGGCCGCCCGGGGCAGCCCGCGGGCTGCGGTGGGCTGCTCGGGGCCGGGCTGCTCAGTAACAGGCTCGGCGGCCAACTCGGGTTCGGCCGGGGCCGGGGTGACGGGGTTGGGCTCGGTGGCCGCCGGCCGGTCGGCAGGCACGGCGGCCGGCTCCTGACCAGGGGTCGGTTCGGAAACGGACAAGGGTCTCCCCCCAGGGTGCGCGTGGACGACCGCACGGCCCCCACGGGCTGTCCCCCCGGTCGGCCCGAACACAGGTGTCACCGTGCGGTGCACGAATTATGAGAGCCCTGTGCAGTCGTCAACAACACGGTTGCCAGGCCGATTTGCCGCAATCCCGAGCCAATCGGACAGGCCGTGACCGAACCGCAACCCCCGTCCGAATCAGCTCGTGCCCGAGTCATCCTTCGTGGACGGAGCAGGCTGCCCCGCAGGGGCATCGGAGGACGGTTCGGACCGCTCCTCCGACGCGGTCGACGCGGGCCCCGCGGGCGGTTCCGCAGGGGCCGCCGGGGCTGCCGGAGCGGGTTGCGAGCCCGGCTGCGGGGTAGACTGCGGGCCCGGCTGCGCGGGCGGAGCGGACGGAGCGGACGGCGCGGGCGGAGCGGACGGCGCCGCCGGGTCGGTCAGTCGGATGCCGGCGGCCTCGGCCAGGGCGATGTCGAGGCGCTCCGTACGGATCCGGCGGTCGATGTACATCACGCCGTTGGCGAGCGGCGTCAGCGGCGCCGTCATCGCGGCGATCAGCAGCATGGTCAGCGCGCCCAGCACCACCAGCGTGGTCAGCACACCGCTGCTGGGGAGCGCGGGCTCCTGCGACGAGGCGCCGACGGTGCTGGTCGGCATGATGGCCCCGAGGACGATCCCGAGCGGAGCCGTCACGATGTTCGCCGCGACCCGTCCGGCGAACGCCACGATGAAGCCCAGCAGCAGGCTGCGCCACCAGTTGCCCGCGTTGAGGCGCCAGGCCCGGCGGATCGCGCCGATCGGCGTGGTCTCCTCCAGCACCAGCACCGGCACCTGCAGCGTCAGCCGGACGGTGACGAACACGCTGCCGATCGAGACGGCCGGAAGGAGCACGAGCAGGAGCAGCACCGGCAGCGGGTTGTCGTTCAGCACCGTGAGGGCCACCGGGCCGCCGAACGCCAGGACCTCCAGCAGGAACATCGGCACGAGCACCGCGGCCTGGGACAGCACGGCCGGCCACAGCTTGGGAAGCGCCTCCTTCCAGGCCTGACCGGCCGTCATCGGACGGCCGAGCGTCGCCGCCCGCAGCACCACGGTGGCCAGCGGGGCGACCACGACGTTGAGGGCGAACAGCACCAGTCCGAGCACCAGGATCAGCAGCACCACCGGGCTCACCAGGTCCCACAGCTGCTGCCAGGTCGGCGCGCTCCCGTCGTCGGGCAGGCGCTCGATCGCGTCGCGCAGGTCGCCCACGAAGAACAGCGCGACCACCGTCACCGGCACCGCGCCGATACCGACCAGTGCGAGCAACGGCAGGTAGAGCGCCTTGAAGTAGCGGCGGACGGTGTCGAACACCGCGCTGAACATCTCGCCGAACGACAGCGGGCGCAGCGGGATGACGCCCGGCTGGGGCGCGAGCGGCACGGCCCCCCAGGGGCCCTGCCCCCAGCCGCCGCCGGGCGCACCGGCCTGCCCGTACCCCGGCCACTGCCCCTGACCGGAGGGCTGTCCCTGTCCCCACTGCCCGCCGGGCTGCTGCCCGGGACCTCTGTTGTCCCCGCTCATCCGTACCCCCTTCAGAGGCCACCGCCCCGGCCGCGCGCCGGGCTGCGACGAGCCTAGGACTCCCCTCCGACCACGCCTGCGGCGACCCCTGACCGGTCCTGCCCCCTTCCTACCGACGTTCGCTCAACCCAGTTGCCGCAGTCCGTCGGTGGCGATCCGCTCGAAGACGGCGGGATCGTTCGCGAAGATCGAGTCCGGGACGGGCCAGTGCACCACGAGTTCGGTGATCCCCAGTTCCCGGTACGTTCCCGCCCAGTCGACGAAGGCGTCCACCGACTGCAACGGCTGCTCGGCGGTCGATCCCTGCAGCAGCAGCTTCTCCAACTCGCCGACGTCCCGGCCGCGTTGCTCACACGCTTCGGTCAGTTTCGCGATCTGCCGGGCGATCACCGCGGGCGCCTGCTCCGCCGGCACGTCGGCCGGCGCCTTCGCGTCCCCGTACGTCACCCAGCCCTGGCCGTACTCGGCCGCCAGCCGCAGGCCGCGCGGCCCCGTCGCCGCCACGTAGAACGGCACCCGGGGCGTCTGTACGCAGCCGGGGATGTTCCGGGCCTCCACCGCCGAGTAGTACGCGCCCTCCCGCGTCGTGGCGTCCTCCCTCAGCAACTCGTCCAGCAGCGGCAGGAATTCACCCAGCCGGTCGGCCCGCTCCTTCGGCGACCACGCCTCCTGCCCGAGCGCCGTCGCATCGAACCCCGACCCCCCGGCCCCCACCCCGAGCGTCACCCGCCCACCGGACACGTCGTCCAGCGTGATCAGTTCCTTCGCCAGCGTCACCGGGTGCCGGAAGTTCGGCGACGTCACCAACGTCCCGAGCCTGATCCGCTCGGTCGCACACGCCGCCGCCGTCAACGTCGGCACCGACCCGAACCAGGGCTCCTCCCGGAAGCTCCGCCAGCTCAGGTGGTCGTACGTGTAGGCCGCGTGGAACCCGAGCTCCTCGGCCCGCCGCCACACCTTCTGCCCCTCGCTCCACCGGTGGATGGGGAGGATCACCGTGCTCAGTCGCATGCAACGACGATACGCACGAATCGAACGATGCCAGAGCGGCACTCAACAGCGCTGGGCGGAAGCGCCATCGCCCTGGCTCCCTGATCTCCGCCGCCTGGGCAGGGCGGGTCTGATCATCAGGGCCTGAACTTCTCCGTTCCGATCACCGGAATCACACCTTCGCCGTCCAGAACCTTGAGCGTTCCCATGAGGTTTCCTTGAGCCCAACTGTTCCACGACTTGGCGATAAGGTTGTAGGCACTCTTTCGGCCGGCACTGGTCCCCAGGAGAACCCGGTCACGAAAGAATCGGTTTCGCAGCACGAGACGAGGATCTTTCTGATCCATATTTGCACCGGACTCAAGACCCTTGGCCCAATCGTCGATCCGGTCCGCATATTCCGTGCGTGCAGCCTGAGCAAGAACCACCAGATGCGTGGGCTGGTTGATTCCCGCAGCCCTGTAACAGGCAGATGCACGAGGCGCCATACTAATCAGCTCAGGCCATGCGGCCACTGCCTTCAGAATGTCAGAAGTCGACGCCCTACTGTCATAAAAGCCATCGAAAAGAGTAACGGGATCCCACATCTTGTAGAGATGGCCGATGATTCGAGCTGCAGCCGCTACGGTCACACGGTGAGGGATCTTCAGAAGTTGAGCCGCTTGGCGGCGGTGACCCGCATCCAGCACGTCGAACGTCTCAACAAGGCAGTTTGGAATCACCAGCATCTCGACCGAGACGTTTGAAATCTTGATCGCCATCAGCCGATGCTGCCCGTCGAGCAGTCGCCCGGTGGTATCAAAAGCGATTCCCTGGTGCGTCGTCCTCCATTCACCCTTTGCCATGGCACGCGCATAGCGCTCATAGACAGTGTCAGAGAGAACGCGATTATGCTCGGGGTTGCAGTGGGCGAGCCAAAGATCCGCCATACGAGGAGTGATGACCATGTAGGACGGGCCATCCGGAAGCGGCGGGAGCTTTACCGTCGACAAGTTGCACCTTACATGTGAATGCGTTCAAACAGGTCTCCGATTGAGCCTAGCGCGCAGCTCTGACCGAAAGGTCGATCGACAAAATGTGATCAGAATTTCACGAATTAAAATTACTTGTGGTCGCCCAATTTTCGAAACTGGCGCCGACTTGACACACTCTGTCCGTTTGCCACGAGAGCCGTCGCTCGAGCCACGGCGAGGCAGCGCCCGCCATCGCGCGCGAATCTCATCGCCCGCAAGGGTGACATCGCGACTCCATGGTGGAGCTTGCGTAAGGAGCAAGCTATCCTGCAACTTATGCAAACTCCCCCGCCGGCGCTGCTACCGCTCCTGCGCACCCCATTCCAGGGCGAGTTGCTGGCCTGGCTGTATCTGCATCCGCGAGAAGAGGCATCGCTCGCGGAGCTCGCCTCGCGTTTCGGCGTCTCGTCTGCAACAGCCAGCCGCGAGGCGGATCGATTGGTTGAAGCGGAACTGATCACAGCGCGACGGCATGGGAACCTCCGCCTCCTGCGGGCCAACACCACCGGGCGGCTGGCAGGCCCACTGACCGAGCTGTTCGCCCTCACCTACGGTCCGATCGCCGTGCTCGGAGATCTGCTGCTACCGCTCGCTGGCGTGGAGGAAGCCCACATCTACGGCTCCTGGGCGGCACGTTACACCGGGGAGCACGGTGGGGTGCCCAACGACGTCGATGTCCTCGTGGTGGGCAACCCCGACGAGGACGATCTGTACGAGGCTGCGCGCAAGGCGGAGCGACTGCTCTACCGAGAAGTCAACGTTCACCGGGTCTCGCCCGCCCGTTGGCAGGAGCCGGGCACGGACCCGTTCCTCTCAGGCGTCAGACGTCGGCCGACGGTTCAGCTCGAGGCGTTCGAAAGGAAGCACAAGGGATGAAGTGGCAGCAGGGCCGCGCCGCGGTCGAAGGCATGTTGGCGCGCAAGGAGTTGGAGCGCGTACCAGCGAGCAGGGAGCAGGCCGACAAGCTCCTGGCCCAGGCGTCGAACCATCTCAAAGCCGCCGAGGCCGTCGTCTCCTTCGATGCGATCGGCGCCTACCAACTGCTGTACGACGCGGCACGCAAGGCACTGGTCGCGGTCCTGGAGAACCAGGGGTTGCGTCCGACCAGCCGAGGGGGTCACATCGCAGTTCTGGAAGCTGTCGGCGCGCAACTCGATCCGCCCCTCGGGGCGATTCTCCGGCCCTTCGACCGCATGCGCCGACGCCGGAACCAGGCGGAGTACGCGGATCTGGACGCACCCGGGATCGAAGCCCGGGATGTGGCCAATGACCTTCCGAAGGTCAAGGCGATCACCGAGCTTGCAGAGCGGGTCCTGGATGAGATGAGCCGCTTCTGAAAGTTTTTCAGTTACCACTCGCGGGAGGGTCGGCCAAGGTCAGCGTGCGATGGGTGAACGAGGCTTGACCGACGTCACGAGGGTACCCAATCGCATACTCTGCGTAGCTGTCGCCGCAGCGGTCAAGGTCGGGATCGCCCCGAACCACGGCTCGTCCCGGAAGCTCCGCCACGACAGGTGGTCATACGTGTAGGCGGCGTGGAACCCGAGTTCCTCGGCCCGCCGCCAGATCTTCTGTCCCTCGCCCCACCGGTGGATGGGCAGGATAACGGAACTCAAGCGCATGCAGTGACGATACGCGCGCGGATCGGCGGGACTTCGGACCGCCCGCAAGTCGGCACGAGCAGGTCCACTAGCGTGGCGCCATGGGCACGTTGAGCCGGCGAGAACTGGCCGCGCTGGTCGAGGAAGCGACGGTCGACACCTACGACGAGCACGAGGAGCTGTCGGCTCTGTTCACCGCCGTCGAGGAGAACCTGTCGGTGCCGTTCAGCACCTCGGTGCTGGGCGCCGAGGTGACCGTGCGCGGCATCGACCTCTCACTGGACGGAAGGATCGTCGCCCTGTGCACCCGCGGTGAGTTCCGGCAGACGATCGGATTGCTGGACCTTCAGCTGCCGGAACCGGCTCCGGACGGAGCGGAGTGGGTCGAGGCGTACCGCTACTACTGGACGCAGTGAGCGCCGGAACCTTCGAGATCGAGAGGGCCTGCATGGCTGTCGTGGTACGGAACGAGGATGAGGCATCGTTGCGGGACCTGATCGAGCGAAGCTCCGAACTGAAGGGTGAACTCGTCGCCTTCGCCCAGAGCGCGCGCTTCGACCGGTGGTTGACGCCCCACCTCCTGGAGGCCGCCGGGCCCCAGCGGCAGTTGGAGGAAGGCGATGCGATCCGGATCATCGACAACTTCATCCTGCGGTACCGCTTGCCGGACGGTTCGACCGTGGTGGACCGGTTCGTCGCCGGACGACGGGGCTTGACCGAGGCGGATCGGGAGATGCTTCTCGGCTGGCGTGACCCCGTCGAGGGCATCTTCGAGATCCGGCGCAAGGATGGGGACGCCGTCGTCCTGCTGAACCTGATCGACGACCTGGAGTACCGCACGTACTCGAACGTCGGGCGGGTGGCCTTCCGCGGAGTGTCCAAGGGGGGATTCCTGCACACCTGCCTGGTGCCCGTCCACTCGGTCGACGGGGCGTGGCTGATCTCCGGAACGATGTCGTCCTACCCGAAGTCCAGCGCCACCGAGATCGCCCGGGCGGCGCTCCAACTGGCTACCGAACACCCCCCATTGGTCTTCCGCAACCCCGAGAAGATCGAGCAGGGCTGGCGCTCGATGCGGGAGGACCGAACCGCGTTCATCGAGTTCTGCGGCAGCGACGAACTGGTCCTTCCCCCTGCCGAAACCGAGGAGCGGCTCAACGCCTACTACCGGCACCGGCAGGAAGCCGCCGCCGCCGAGCATCCCGACCGGGCCCGGGGCAGGCGGCTCCCCGGCCTGGCCTTCCCGGCCTTCGAACTGCCGCGAGGACTCGCGGAATCGGAAACGGTCGGTGTCATTTACGACGAAGTCGACGGGCTCAACTTCTACGCGGACTACGGGATGCTGCGGGACCTCTTCGCCGATCCGGCCCTCCCTGGCCGCAGGCAGCACCAGGACCTGCTGCGCGTGTACCTGCGCGAGGAGTCGATTGCACCGCTGCCGCTCCGCCGCCTGGCCGCCGCCCACCCGGAGACCGTCGACGAGGTGTTCCGGAAGCTGCTGCGGAAGCCCGGATTCACCTGGGACGAGCACGGCGAGGAACTGCTGCGCCGGCGCAAGCCCTGGTACTACGAGCAGGAGCCCCGCCCGGGCGTTTCCGTGATCGGTGAGCGTCTCAGCGAACTCGCTGCCGGCGGCCGTCGGCAGAGGTTCTCCAGGACACGGCGTGTGCCGGGTCGACCCGGCCACCCGTGACCGAGGCTGGTTCTCTGTGATCAGTAGCGACCCATGTGCGGCATGGCCTAGATCGGCATTCGCTCTCGTTCCGGTGGACACGCATGCGGCTGAACGGTCGCAGGATGCCTCCGAGTGGCGGGTCCAGCTGCGCCTTCACCGTCTCCTAGACCGCGACCTGGCCGCCCCTGCTCGTGGCGCGAAGTCCCTGGTTCACCAGGACCGCCGCAAGCGCCTTGCGCGCAGGGTTGCTCCCTCTCGGATGCGGCGAGAGCCCGTCGTCAGATCGCCCGAGAGCCGGGGGCCATCCAGGCGCATACCGCAGTATGCTCCCCCCATGGCAGCAACCACGCGCATCACCGTCACGCTTCCGACGGAGCAGGTGGAGGAGCTGAGAAAGCTCACCGACAACGTCTCCGGGTATGTCGCGGAGGCAGTCGCCCGGCAGATTCGGCACCAACTGCTCGCGGACGACCTTCGTCGCTACCAGGAGGAGCAGGGGGCGTTCACCGACGAGGAGATGGCCGAGGCTCACGCCAGGATCTTCGGCTCCGCCGAGTCCGCGGGCTCGGCGAGCGCCGCGTGATCGAACGCTTCGAGACGGTCGTGCTCGACTCGCAAGGGTTGTCCTCATGGATCACGCAGGACCGCGGCGTGCTGGCGATGCTCCAGGCGTTCCACTCCATGGGAGCCGACTTCGTTGTCGGCGCGAACACCATCGTGGAGGTCACCCACGCACGGGTGAACGAGGCCCGGCTGAACTGGACGCTCTCCCGGGTCAAGGTCGAGCCCGTCACCGAGCAGACTGCGAGAGCCTCTGCCACGTTGCTGAAGCAGGCCGGCCTGCATGGCCACAAGTACGCGATCGACGCGACGGTCGCGGAGATGGCATTGCGGCAGCCGGGGCCGGTCGCGATGCTCACCTCGGACATTGACGACATGACGCAGCTCTGCGGCGGCCAAGTTCGGCTGATCTCGATCTGAACCGGCCCTGACACGTTCAGGTGACGCGGGGCACAGGAAACGTCCAACGCGCCCGCGTCCTCTTCCCGTTGACAGTTCGCCGGCTCGAACCGGCCCCGGCGGCTGAGCCGGGGATCGTTCATCCGCGTTCTCCGGGAAGCCACGGCGGGGTTGCCGGGTGTTGGCCCGCCGCTGGGACGCTCACGGCCACATCCAGTCATGCGCGCAGGGAGTGTCATGCGATTCCGAGTTCCTTCCGCGGTACCGCTGTTGGCGGTCGGTGCGGCCCTGGTCAGTGGTGCCGCGACGGCGCCGAGCGCGGTGGCCGCGCCCGGCGCGCCGGGGCAGCGTCCGTCGTTCTGCGGGCACGACAACCGGCACACGCCGTTCGCCGGTTACCTGTGCGCGAAGCCCGGGGAGCTGTTGGACGTGCGGATCGGGGACGTCCACCCGACCCAGCCGTCGCTCGGCTACGACGAGGTGTACTACAAGCTCGGCCGGTACACGCTCGGCAAGGACGCGATCAACAAGAAGTTCAGCGACTGGTGCGAGGCGGACGGCCGCATCGAGGCGGTCGCCGCGAAGCCGAACGCCCGGCTGGACGACCCGTCCTCGTTCACCTGCACGCTGCCGGTGGGCGGGGAGACCGCGGACAGCGAGGCCGCGATGAAGACCGTGGTGATCGGCCCGGGCGGCGAGCCGTTCCTGACGGACGGTCACCACACGCTGACGTCCTTCTACGAGACCCCGGACGGCGGCGCGAACCTGCACGTGCGGCTGAAGGTGCTGGCGAACCTGTCCACGCTGACCCAGAAGGACTTCTGGGCGCAGATGCAGGCCAACAAGTGGGTGTACCTGAACGACCCGCAGGGCAACCCGGTGAAGATCAACAAGCTGCCGACCTCGGTCGGGCTGGCCAACTTCCAGGACGACACCTACCGCAGCCTGCTCTACTTCGGCCGCGACATCGGCTACACCCAGAACTCGGTGCCGTTCCAGGAGTTCTACTGGGGCAGCTGGCTCCGCGACACCAAGCCGGTCGACCTGTCCGGCTGGAACCGCTCGGACCTGACCAGCTACCTGGCCGCCGTGAAGAGCACCACCCAGACGATGGCCGCGCTGCCGAAGAGCAGCGTGGTCAACAGCGGCTTCACCGCCGCCGACCTGGGCGCGCTGGCCCAGTGGAACGCCGGAAAGGCCGCCAACAAGGGCGAGTTCGACAAGCTGAGCAAGCCGTACTCGGACGCCAAGCCGGGCAAGCTGGCGTACGCGCTCGAGTACAAGAAGGTCAACGGCCTGGGCTGAGCGACGAAGAGAGGGGGCCGGCGGATGTCCGCCGGCCCCCTCTCCGTGTCAGAAGGCGGTCAGGAGCCGAGCAGGTTCGCCGCCGGGGTCTCGGTGGACTTGCCGGTGGCGGCCTTGGCGACCTGGTCGGCCGTCAGCGCCTTCTTCCAGACCTGGACGCCGGTGACCGAGCCGTTCCAGGCGTCCGACCACTGCGACTTGTAGCGGGCCCGGCCGAGCTCCAGCGGGCCGGTGCCGGCCACGATCGACGGGGCCGCGGTGGTCTGGGCGAGGACGCCGTCCACGTACAGCGAGATGCTCTTGGCCTTGGCGTTGTAGACGCCGGTCAGGGTGGTCCAGTGGCCGGTGGTGGCGGTCGCGGTGGACACCGCCAGCGCGCTCTTGCCGGTCTCGTTGGCGGTCTGCACCTTGAAGACCCAGCGGTTCTTGTTGGCCCCGGCGTCCTCGCGGCCCAGGTAGAAGGAGAAGAACTGCTCGCCGTTCTGCGACAGCGCCGCCTTCGACGCGCTGGCGGCGTCGTTGCGGACCACGGCGGAGACGGTGAAGTCCTTGCTGGTGTCCACGGTGGCGTCGGCGGCCTCGGCGTAGGCGTCGCCGGTGCCGGTGAGTTGCAGCGCCTTGCCGTCGCGGCCGTCGGCGGCGCCGACCTTCGCGGCGCTGCCGAGCTTCAGCCCGGGTACCGAACCGGCGGTGTCCGAGGCGGAGCCGCCCTGGCCGGAGCCGCCCTGGCCGGCGGGGGCCTTCGCGGACTGCTTGGCTTCGGGGGAGGCGACGACACCGGCCTTGGCGGCCTTGGTGGTTGACGGATCGTCGGCACGATCGGTGACGATCACGGCGACGGCGACCATCGCGCCGACCGCCACCAGGCCGGTGGCCAGCGCGGTGATGCGGACGGTCCGCTTGCGGCTGGCCTCCCGTTCGTCGGCCTCCGCCATCGCCCGCCAGTACGCCGCTTCGGCTCCCCCGGCCGCCGGTTCTCTGGTCGCGCCCGCACTGCCCGTCGCCCGCCTGCCCGCCACGTTCTCCCCGATCCGTCCGCTTGCCTGTCCGCCGGAACTCTAGGCGGCCCGGTTCGAACACGCGAACCGGAACGCCGGTCGTCCCTCCGCCCCGAACACCGGAATCGACGCCGGGGTGAAGGAAGTTGACCTGCGGCCGATCAGGCGCGGCGAGCGGGCGGAGAACATGACCGAGCCGGCACCGAGCAGCACCGGAGCGGGGCAGCAGCGGGGTGTGGTCGCTCGCGCACTTACCCTGCAGGTATACGGGGAGGGGGTATCGTGGTGCGGATGGAGCGGACCGGGCGGGCGACGGACCCGGCCGGGCGGACGGTCGCCCGGTGGGCGGTGCTGTGCGCCCTGCTGCTCGGGCTGTTCCTGATGCACGGAAGCCCGGCGAGCGCCGCCGGGTGCCACCGGGAGACGGCGACCGCGGCGGCCCCGCACATGGGAGCGCACGTCATGGACGGGGGCGGCCGGGTGGCCGTCCGTGCGCCGGGCGCGCACGAGGGGGCGATGGTCGACTGCGTCTCCACCCCGGCCCGCGACCAGCTGCCGCCGGCCGGCCCGTCCGCCACCGTGCCGTGGACCCACCCGCAGCCGTCCGCGGCCGGACCGCTGCGCGCCGGCGGCGCCGAGGGCGGCCGGGCACCGCCCGACAGTGGGCGGGAACTGCTGATCCGGGTCTGCGTCGCCCGCAGGTGAGGGCGCCACCCGGCCGTACCCGAGAAGGGGCCGCCGGGCGCCGCGTCCTGTCCGCGACCGCGCACCACCGCTGCGCGCGCACCCTGGAGCGAACTCCGATGACCCGAACCACCACGACCACCCGCCGCACCCTGCTCACCGCCGCGGCCGCCGCCGCCCTCGCGCTGACCCTCACCGCCTGCGGCAGCGACGCGATGTCCGGCATGAACCACGGCGCCGCGCCCTCCGCCACCGGGCACGACACGTCGGGCGACATGCCCGGCATGAGCCACGGCCCGGACGGCATGGCGGGCATGCCCGGCATGGCCCACAGCACCGACGGGCTGGCCTCCGAACAGGGCGAATACCGCCTCGACGGCACCCTCGCCGGCAACGAGTACCGGTTCACCGTGACCGGCCCGGACGGCAAGGTGCTGACCGCGTACGAGCCGGAGCAGACCAAGGAGATGCACTTCTACGCGATCCGCTCCGACCTGTCCGGCTTCCAGCACCTGCACCCGACGCGCTCCGCCGACGGCACCTGGACCGCCCCGCTGGCCGCCCTGCAGCCCGGCGACTGGCGGATGTACGCCTCGTTCGTCCCCGGCGCGGGCAGCAACAAGGGCACCGGGCTGGTGCTCAGCCGCACCGCGGCCGTCGCCGGCCAGTCCACCCCGGAACCGCTGCCCGCCGCCGCCACGACCAGCACCGTCGACGGCTACACCGTCACCGTGGCCGGCGCCCCGAAGGCCGGCGCGGCCGGGGAGTTGACCGTCACCGTCGCCAAGGACGGCAAGCCCGTCACCGACCTGGAGCCCTACCTGGAGACGTACGCGCACCTGACCGCCTTCCACGCCGGCGACCAGGCGTTCGCGCACCTCCACCCGGAGACCAAGGTCACGGCCCAGGGCGGCGGCCCGACCCTGTCCTTCCACGCCGAGCTGCCGAAGCCCGGCGACTGGCGGCTGTTCCTGCAGTTCCAGACCGGCGGCACCCTGCACACCGCGGCGCTCACCCTGAACGTCGCCGCCTGACCGCCCCGGACCCGCCCCGCCGGGGCGGGTCCGCTTCCCGCACAAGTGCGCGAAGATGGACGGATGACCGCCTCCCCGCGCCCCCGCCTGATCGCCACCGACCTCGACGGCACCCTGCTGTGCCCCGGCGGAACGGTCTCCGCCCGGACGGCGGCCGCGCTGGCCGCCGCCGAGGCCGCCGGCGTGCAGGTGGTGTTCGTCACCGGCCGCCCGCCGCGCTGGATGCGCCACCTCGGCCCGCACATCGGCGGCCACGGCGTGGCGATCTGCTCCAACGGCGGCGCGGTGGTCGACGTCCGGCGCGGCGAACTGCTGGAGACCTGCCCGCTGAACCGCGCCGACACGCTCACCGTCGTCGACCGGCTGCGCGCCGAACTCCCCGGCACCGCCTTCGCGTTCGAGTTCCCGGACGGCTTCGCCCGGGAGGCCGAGTACACCGTCTTCTTCGGCGAGTCCGACAACGACCACCCGGTCGGCCCGGCCGCCGAACTCCTCGCCTCCGGCCGCGTCGACGGCCTGTTCAAGCTGCTCGGCAAGCACCCCGACCTCTCCCCCGACGAGTTCCTCGACCGCGCCCGCACCATCGTCGGCCCGCTCGCCGAGGTCACCCGCTCCAGCCCCATCCCGCTGATCGAAATCAGCGCCCCCGGCGTCACCAAGGCCAGCAGCCTCGCCCGCTGGTGCGCCCAGCACGACATCGACGCCACCGAGGTCATCGCCTTCGGCGACATGCCCAACGACCTCGAAATGCTCGCCTGGGCCGGCCAGTCCTACGCCGTCGCCAACGCCCACCCCCTGGTCCTCGCCTCCGTCACCCGCCACACCGTGAGCAACGACCAGGACGGCGTCGCCGCAGTCATCGAAACCCTGCTCTGACGCCACGTCACCACTAGGTTCAGAGCCGGGCCGTCCAGCGGACTCGGGTGCCCTTGGTGTGGGGGCCGGGTTCGTGCCAGGCGTCGCCGCCGAGGGCCTCGGCCCGGCGGGTGAGGTTGCGGAGGCCGGAGCGGCGGCCGCCGTCGGGGATGCCGATGCCGTCGTCGGTGACGGTGAGGAGGATGCCGGGGAGGCCGGGGCTGTCGGGGGCGACGGGGCGGCCGTCGGGGCCGAGGTGGACGGTGGCGTCGAGTTCGACGGCGACCCGGGAGGCGCGGGCGTGGCGGGCGGTGTTGGAGAGCATCTCCCGCAGAGCAGCGAGGAGTTGGCGGGAGGCCTGTTCGCCGACCAGGCTCTCCACGGGGCCGGTGAAGGTGATGCTGGGCCGGAAGCCGAGTGCCGCCGCGGCCTGGCTGCCCTCGCGCAGGACGCGGGTGCGCAGGGTGTCGGGTTCGTCGTCGGTGTCGCCGTGCTGGAGGGCGTAGATGGTGGTGCGGACTTCCTGGATGGTGGCGTCGAGTTCGTCGACGGCCTTTCCGATGCGTTCCTGGACCTCGGGGACGACGGCCCGGCGGGCGGCGGTCTCCAGCATCATGCCGGTGGCGAACAGCCGTTGGATGACGAGGTCGTGCAGGTCGCGGGCGATCCGGTCGCGGTCCTGGAACACGGCCAGGCGCTGCTGGTTGAGCTGGTACTCGGCGAGCCGCAGGGCCAGCGCGGCCTGCGAGGCGAAGGTCTGGGCGAGTTTCCGTTCGGTGCGGGTGAACGGCGCGGCGCCGGCTCCGCGCCACACGCAGAGCGCGCCCAGGACCCGCCGGGAGGACACCATCGGCACCGCCATGGAGGGGCCGAACTCCCTTGCCAGACGGTCGAACTGACTGTCCGAAGCAACCTCGGGAGCGACTGTCGGGTCGTCCAGGTGGACGGCTTCGCCGGACAGCAGGCGGGGGGTCAGGCCGTGCTCGGGGAGCAGTTCGCCGGCCAGGTAGTCGGCCCGTTCCCCGGAGGCGTACGCGACCCGCATCCGGCCCTCGCCGGCGGGCAGCAGGACCATGCCGAGCGCGCCTTCGGCGAGTTCGCGGACCTGTTCGGCGGCGACGGTCAGCGCGATCCGGGCCTCGTCGGTGGACAGCAGTGAGGTGGTGACGGCCGCCGCGGCGGTGATCCAGCGTTCGCGGCGCCGCCCTTCCTCGTAGAGCCGGGAGTTCTCGATCGCGACGCCCGCGGCGGCGGCCAGTGCCAGCACCACCTGCTCGTCCTCGGGGGTGAACGAGCCGCCGCCCTGCTTCTCGGTCAGGTAGAGGTTGCCGAACACTTCGCCGCGGACCCGGATCGGCACGCCCAGGAAGGACACCATCGGCGGGTGTTCGGGCGGGAAGCCGACCGAGCGCGGGTCGGTGGTCAGGTCGGTCAGCCGCAGCGGCCGGGGGTCGTCGATCAGGGCGCCGAGGATGCCGCGCCCGGCGGGCAGCCGGCCGATCCGCCGGCCGGTTTCGTCGTCGACGCCGACGTGGATGAAGTCCAGCAGGCCGCCGCCGTGCGGGTTGACCACGCCGAGCGCGGCGTACCGGGCGTCGACGAGTTCGGCGGCGCCGGAGGCGATCCGTTGCAGGGTGGTGTGCGGGTCGAGGTTGGCCCCGACCGAGACCACGGCCTCCAGCAGGCGCTGCATCCGGTCGGCCACGGCGGCGGCGGACTGGAGCCGTTCCGAGACCTCGGTGACCAGGGCGTCCAGCCCGAGCGAGGAGATCTCGGGAATGCGCGGTGGGCCGTTCTCGGCGGCCGGCTGATCCATGCCACCAGTGTGCATTCCGGGCGAAGCGGGACGGATCAGACGGCCACCCGGCGCGCCTCGCCGTCCCGTTCGCGGGCCAGCATCGCGGCCAGCCGCCCGTCGGGACGGTCCGCCAGCGCCGACCAGCGGCCGCGTTCCACCACCCGGCCGTCGTCCAGCACCAGCACCTCGTCCACGGTGTCGTCGTCGAGGCCGGCGAGCCGGTGGGTGATCAGCAGGGTGGTGCGGCCCGCGGTGGCGGCGAGCAGGTCGGCGGTGAGCGCGTCGGCGGTCGCCACGTCGAGGTGTTCGGCGGGCTCGTCGAGGATCAGCACGGGGAAGTCGGCAAGCAGCGCGCGGGCCAGGGCGAGGCGCTGGCGCTGGCCGCCGGAGAGCCGGGCGCCGTGTTCGCCGACCATGGTGTCGAGGCCGTCGGGCAGGCCGTCCACCCAGTCCAGCAGGCGGGCCCGGGCGAGTGCGGCGCGCAGCTGCGTCTCGTCGGCGTCGGGGCGGGCGAGGCGCAGGTTCTCCCGCACCGAGCTGTCGAAGACGTGCGCGTCCTGCGCGCACAGGCCGATCACCCGGCGGACGTCCTCGCCGGTCAGTTCGCGGGTGTCCACGGTGTCGGCGAATCGGACGGAGCCGCCGGACGGTTCGACGAACCGCAGCAGCACGTGCGCGAGCGTGGTCTTGCCGGAGCCGGACGGGCCGACCACCACGACCCGGCGGCCGGGCCGCAGTTCCAGGTCGACGCCGCGCAGCGCGTCGCGCGGGGCGCCGGGCCACCGGGCGGTCAAGTCGCTGACGCGGATGGGCAGTTGTTCGACGGGCAGGGGCTTCGGCGCGGCGGGTTCGGTGACCGGCGGGGGCGAGGCCAGCACCTCGGCGAGGCGTTCCCGGGAGGCCCGGGCGCGCTCGCGGAACCGCACCGCGGTGGGCATCCCGGCGACGGCCTCGAACGCGGCGAGCGGCGTCAGCACCACGACGGCCAGGCAGACGCCGGGCAGCGCGCCGGAGGCGACGCCGCGCACGCCGACCGCGGCGGCGGCCACCACCGTCAGTCCGGACACCAGCGCCACCAGGCCCGCGGAGACCGCCCCGGAGGCGGCGGAGCGCCCGGCCAGCCGGGTCAGCGCGGCGTCGGCGCCGCGGGTGGCGCGCAGCCGGTCCGGGAGGGCGCCGGCGACGGTCAGTTCGGCGGTGCCGGTCAGGGTGTCCAGCACGGCGGTCGCCAACTCGCCCTTGGCGGGGGCGTGCCGGCGTTCGGTGCGGCCGGAGATCCGGCGCTCCAGCGCGGGGACGGCGGCCCCGGCGAGCAGCAGGCCGAGGGCGAGCACCAGGCCGGCCAGCGGCAGGAAGGCGGCGAGCGCGGCGGAGGCGCCCAGCGACACCACGACGGCGATCGCGGCGGGCAGCCGCCAGCGCAGGTGGTGGTCCTGTACCGCGTCCACGTCGGCGACCAGCCGGGACAGCAGGTCGCCGCGCCGGAACTGCGGGAGCCCGGCGGGGGCGAGCTGCTCCAGGCGCCGGTAGACGGCGGTGCGGATGCCGCCGAGGGCCTTCAGCACGGCGTCGTGCGAGACCAGCCGCTCGGCGTAGCGGAACACGCTGCGGCCGATGCCGAACGCCCGGACCGAGGTGACGGCGACCATCAGGTACAGCACGGGCGGCATCTGCGAGGCGCGGGAGATCAGCCAGCCGGAGGTGCCCATCAGCGCGACGGCGCAGCCGAGGGCGAGCGAGCCCAGCAGCACGGCGAGCCACAGCCCGGGGACCCGGGAGGACGGTTCGGCGGTGTCCACCGCCTCGTCCCGGTACGCGGGCCGGGGCGCGACCTCGACGGCGGGCTCGGCAACGACCGGAGCGGCGACCGGAACGGGAGCGCCCGGCAGCCGCACGTGGTGGTCGGCGAGCGCGATCAGCGCGGGCCGGTGGGTGATCAGCAGCACCGTGCGGCGGAGCGAGCCGAGGGTCTCCAGCAGTGCGGCCTCGGTGACGGGGTCGAGGTGGGCGGTGGGTTCGTCGAGCACCAGCAGCGGCCGGTCGGCGAGCAGCGCGCGGGCCAGGGCGAGGCGTTGGCGCTGGCCGGCGGAGAGGCCGTGGCCGTTCTCGGCGAGCGGGGTGTCGGGGTCGGCGAAGTCGACCCGGGCGGCGGCGAGCGCGGCGCGCAGCTGCGGCTCGGTGGCGTCGGGGCGGGCGAGGCGGACGTTCTCGGCGACGGTGCCGGCGAACAGGTGGGGGTGCTGCGGGACCCAGGCGAGTTGGGCGTGCCAGCTCGCCAGGTCGGTGTCGGCGAGCGGCTGGTCGCCGATCAGGATCCGTCCGGCGTCCGGGCGGACGAAGCCGAGCAGGGCGCCCACCAGGGTGGTCTTGCCGGCGCCGCTGGGCCCGGTGAGCACTGTGGTGCGTCCGGCCGGTACCACCAGCGAGACCTCGTGCAGGGCGTCCTGGGTGCGGCCGTCGTGCCGGACGGTGAGTCCTTCGATCCGGATGTCGGCGCCGGCGACCTGGGGGGCGGGGCGGCGGCCGGGCTGGGGCAGCGGGGTCTCCAGTACCTCGAAGATCTTCCCGGCGGCGGCCAGGCCCTCGGCGCTGGAGTGGTAGAGCGCGCCGACCTGGCGCAGCGGCAGGTAGACCTCGGGGGCGAGGACCAGCACCAGCAGGCCGGTCTCCAGGTCGAGGGTGCCGTTGACGAGCCGGAAGCCGATGGAGACGGCGACCAGGGCGACGGAGAGGGTGGAGAGCAGTTCCAGCGCGAAGGAGGAGACGAAGGCGAGGCGCAGGGTGCGCAGGGTGGCGCGGCGGTAGTCCTCGGTGATCCGGCCGATCGCGGTGGCCTGGGCCTTGGCCCGGCCGAAGACCTTGAGGGTGGGGAGTCCGGCGACCACGTCGAGGAAGTGGTGGGAGAGCCGGGACAGGCCGGCGAACTGGCGGTCGGTGCGGGCCTGGGTGGCGTAGCCGATGAGGATCATGAAGAGCGGGATCAGCGGCAGTGTGACGCAGATGATCGCGGCGGATTCCCAGTCGGCGCCGAGGATCCGGGTCAGGACGACCAGTGGGACGACCACGGCGAGGGCCAGTTGCGGCAGGTAGCGGGCGAAGTAGTCGTCGAGGGCGTCGACGCCGCGGGTGGCGAGGGTGGCGAGGTCGCCGGTGCGGCGGCCGGTCAGGTAGCCGGGGCCGAGTGCGGTGGCGTGGTCGAGCAGGCGGCGGCGCAGGGTGGACTTGACGGTGGCGACGGAGCGGTGGGCGGTGAGTTCGGTCAGCCAGGCGACCAGTGCCCGGCCGAGGGTGACGGCGGCGAGGCCGAGCAGCGGCCCCCACAGCGGGGACTGGCCGTGCTGGAAGGAGCGGACCACCAGGTCGGCGATCAGCGCGGCCTGGGCGACCAGCAGGGCCGCGCCCACCCCGCCGAGCAGTACGGAGCCGGCGAGGAAGGCGCGGGTGGTGCGGGCGTAGGCCAGCAGCCGGGGGTCGATCGGACGCATCCGCTGCTGGCGTTCCATCAGGGGTGTGCTCCTCAGTGGTGGGCGGCGGCGGGGATGTGCTGGACGCCGATCCGGCGGCGGAACACCCAGTACGTCCAGCCCTGGTAGAGCAGCACGAGCGGGGTGAAGATCACCGCGACGACGGTCATCACCTTGAGCGTGTAGGGCGAGGACGAGGAGTTGGTGACGGTCAGCGACCAGGCCTCGTTCAGGGTGGACGGCATCACGTCGGGGAACAGCGCCAGGAACAGCATGCCGACGGCGGCGGCGATGGTCACGCCGCTGAAGCCGAAGGCCCAGCCCTCGCGGCCGACCTGGTTGGCGCCGAGCGCGCCGAGCAGGGCGAGGACGGCGACGATCAGCGCGGCCAGGCTCCAGCCGTTGCCGGTGTGGACCTGGGTCCAGATCAGGAAGACCGCCGCGAGCACCGCGGTGATCAGCCCGAGCACGGTGGCCTGGACGCGGGCCCGGTGCCGGATGTCGCCGGCGGTCTTCAGCGCGGCGAACACCGCGCCGTGGAAGGTGAACAGCACCAGGGTGGTGAGGCCGCCGAGCAGCGCGTACGGGTTGAGCAGGTCCCAGAAGGTGCCGACGTAGTTCTTGTCCTGGTCGATGGCGACGCCGCGGACGATGTTGGCGAAGGCGACGCCCCACAGGAAGGCGGGCAGCAGGGAGGTCCAGAAGATGGCGAGTTCCCAGTTGCGCTGCCAGCGTTCGCTCTCGCGCTGGTGCCGGTACTCGAAGGAGACGCCGCGGACGATCAGGCAGACCAGGATGATCAGCAGCGGGATGAAGAAGCCGCTGAACAGGGTGGCGTACCAGTCGGGGAAGGCCGCGAAGGTGGCGCCGCCGGCGGTGAGCAGCCACACCTCGTTGCCGTCCCAGACCGGGCCGATGGTGTTGATCAGGACGCGGCGTTCGGCGGTGTTGCGGGCCAGCAGCCGGGTGAGGATGCCGATGCCGAAGTCGAACCCCTCGAGGAAGAAGTAGCCGATCCACAGGACGGCGATCAGGATGAACCAGAAGTCGTGCAGGTGCATGTGATCCGTCCTCAGTACGCGAAGGCGAGCGGCTGGTCGGAGTCCTCGTCCGAGGGGCCGCGCAGGGTCGGGTCCTTGGCGGGCGGCTTCTCGTCCGTGTTGGGGCCGGCGGCGGCGTACTTGGCGAGCAGCTTGACCTCGATCACGGCGAGGATCGCGTACAGGGCGGTCAGCGTGGTGAGGCCGAGCACCTGGGTGCCGACGCTGACGTTGGGGGAGACCGCGTCGCGGGTGAACATCAGGCCGAACACCACCCAGGGCTGGCGGCCCATCTCGGTGAAGATCCAGCCGAAGCTGTTGGCGATCAGCGGGAAGCCCATGGTGAGGATGCCGATCCGCCAGCTCCACCGGGTGAAGAAGACGTTCATCTCCCGGTTCTTGGTGAGCATCAGCTTCGGCGGCTCGTCCTCGCCGGTGCGGTGCTCGGGGGCCAGCCAGAACTTGCGGCGGGTGGTCCACAGGCCGATCAGCGCGGCGACGAAGGACGTCATGCCGAAGCCGATCATCAGCCGGAATCCCCAGTAGGTGACGAAGATGTTGGGGATGTAGTCGGTCGGGTTCCCACCGTGCTGGGCGGCTTCGGCGGCGGCGGTGTCGTTGATGCCGGGGACTTCGGACGAGAAGTCGTTGTGGGCGAGGAAGGACAGTATTCCGGGGATCTCCAGGGCGACCGAGTTGTGGCCCTTGGAGACGTCGCCGACGGCGAACACCGAGAACGGGGCGGGGGCCTGGGTGTCCCAGAGCGCTTCGGCGGCGGCCATCTTCATCGGCTGCTGCTCGAACATCACCTTGCCGAGGGTGTCGCCGCTGATCGCGGTGCCGAGGCCGGCCACCGCGGCGAGCACCAGGCCGACGCGCAGCGAGGTGCGCATCGAGGCGGTCTTGCGCTTGTCGGTCTCCTTGCCCCGCTTGGCGCGCCACAGGTGGTAGCTGGCGATGCCGACCACGAAGGCGGCGCCGGTGAGGAAGGCGGCGGTGAGGGTGTGGAAGACCTGGACCAGGGTGGTGTTCTGGGTCAGCACCCGGACGATGTCGGTGAGTTGGGCCTTGCCGGTGACGGGGTCGATCCGGTAGCCGACCGGGTGCTGCATCCAGGAGTTGGCGGCCAGGATGAAGTACGCGGACAGCGCGGTGCCGATCGCGACCATCCAGATGCAGGCGAGGTGGATCTTCTTCGGCAGCTTGTCCCAGCCGAAGATCCACAGTCCGATGAAGGTGGACTCGAAGAAGAACGCGATCAGCGCTTCCATCGCCAGCGGGGCGCCGAACACGTCGCCGACGAAGCGGGAGTAGTCGGACCAGTTCATGCCGAACTGGAACTCCTGGACGATGCCGGTGACCACGCCCATGGCGATGTTGATCAGGAAGAGCTTGCCCCAGAACTTGGTGGCGTGGAAGTACTTCTCCTTGCCCGTGCGCACCCATGCGGTCTGCAGTCCGGCCACGATCGAGGCCAGGCTGATCGTCAGCGGGACGAAGAGGAAGTGATAGACGGTGGTGATGCCGAACTGCCATCGCGAGATGGTCTCGTGAGCGACTGCTAGGTCCACTGCGCCCTCTCTCACAGGATGTGCAAACCGAACAAAAAAGGCACATCTAGCACGGTAACGCGCCGAACCTGCCCAAGCTTGTCCGCTTGTGAACGTGAACACGTTCACAAGAGCAGTATCCATGATGCTTATCAGTGCATTCGCACGGGGGGGGTGTTCTCCGACAACTCAAATGATCTGCCGCCGGTTCGGCCGCCCACAAGCCGGAGCGGGGCGCCGACGCTGTACCGAACGGCGCTTGACACCGACCTCACTGACGTTACCTCAGCCCGGTTCAGCCCTGGTGCGGCAGGACCACCCTGAAGGCCGCGCCGGCGCCCGGCGCGGTGCGCAGGGCCAGCTCGCCGCCGTGCGCGGACACCAGCGCGGAGGCGATCGCCAGACCCAGACCCGCTCCCCCGGCCTCGCCGGCCCGGCGGACCCGGGACGCGTCCGCCCGGTAGAAGCGTTCGAACACCAGCGCCGCCTGCTCCTCCGCCAACCCCGGCCCCCGGTCCGCGACTTCGAGCAGGCAGCTGTCGTCCACCCGGCCCACCCCGATCCGCACCGCGGTGCCCGGCGGGGTGTGCTTGACCGCGTTGCCCACCAGGTTGCTCACCACCTGGCGCAGCCGGGCCTCGTCGCCGAGCACCGGCGCGGGCTGCGGGGCGCCCTCGCCGTGCGGACCGGTCAGGGCCACCGGGCGTCCCGGGTCCAGCGCGGTCAGGTCGTGCAGGGCGTCGGCGGCCAGCGTGCGCAGGTCCATCGGGGCCAGGTTCAGCGGGCGTTCCTCGTCCAGCCTGGCCAGCATCAGCAGGTCCTCGACCAGGGCGCCGAGGCGCACCGCCTCCGACTCGATCCGGTCCATCGCCCGGTCGACGTCGTCCAGCGCGCCCATCCGGTGCAGCTCGGCGAAGCCACGGATGCCCGCCAGCGGGGTGCGCAGCTCGTGCGAGGCGTCGGCGACGAAGCGGCGCATCCGGCGCTCGGAGGCGGCGCGGTCGGCGAACGCCGTCTCGATGTCGGTCAGCATCCGGTTCAGCGCCGCCGACAGCCGGCCCACCTCGGTGCGGGCCGGCAGCTCCGGCATCCGGTGCGACAGGTCTCCGTCGGCTATCCGCTGCGCGCCCGCCTCCAGCTGGCGCAGCGGCCGCAGCCCGGCCCGCACCGCGACCGCGCCCAGGCCGGCCAGGCCCACCAGGACGGCGCCGCCGATGGTGAAGAAGGTGGTGCGCAGGTGGCTGATGGTGGACTGCACGTCGTCCAGCGGCACCGCGACCTGCACGTACCGCGGCGAGCCGAAGTCGCCCGCGGTGGTGCGCTGCAGCGGCAGCACCATCGAGCGCCACTCGCCGCCGCGCGGCACCTTCTCGGTGAACGGCTCGGCCTCCCGGCGCGCCAGCGCGGCGGAGGTCAGCGCGGGCAGCTGCGGGGCCGGCTCGGAGTCGGTCAGCGGCTGGCGCAGCACCGACAGCACGGTGCCGTCCCCGGCCAGGTAGCGCACCACGTACTCGCTGGGCAGCGCCTGGCCGGTGCGGCGGCTCAGCGCCTGCGGGCTGAACACCGACATCGGGGTCTGCTGGCGGGTCGGCGCGCGCCGGGCCAGCGGTTCGGCGTACCGCTCCAGCTGCTGGTCGGTGCGCTCCACCAGCTGGCCGCGGACGGTGCCGAGCACCCAGGCGTCGCTGACCACCAGGCCGGTGGTGACCAGCAGCACCGCCAGCACCAGCAGCCGGACCCGCAGCGAGAAGCGGGCCATCTCAGCTGTTCGGCGGGCGGCGCAGCGCGTAGCCGATGCCGCGCACCGTGTGGATCAGCTTGGGGCCGTGCGCCGGGCCGGAGTCGAGCTTGCGGCGCAGGTAGGAGATGTACGACTCGACGATGGACAGGTCGCCGCCGAAGTCGTACGCCCACACGTGGTCGAGGATCTGCGCCTTGGAGACCACCCGGCCGACGTTGGCCATCAGGTAGTGCAGCAGCTTGAACTCGGTGGGGGAGAGCGAGACCGGGAGGCCGCCGCGGGTGACCTCGTGCGCGGTCGGGTCCAGGACGAGGTCGGCCACCATCAGGCGGCCGTCGTCGGCGGGGCCGCCGGCCCGGCGCAGGATCGCCCGGATCCGGGCGATCAGCTCCTCCAGGCTGAACGGCTTGGTGACGTAGTCGTCGGCGCCGACGGCCAGGCCCTGGACCTTGTCGCCGGTGCCGTCCTTCGCGGTCAGGAACAGCACCGGAACGTGCTCGGGGCTGCCCGGCCGCTGGGTCTGGTCGCGCAGCCGCTGGACGACGGTGAAGCCGTCCAGGTCGGGCAGCATCACGTCGAGCACCACCAGGTCGGGGCGCTCGGCGGCGATCGCGTCCAGCGCCTCCTGGCCGGTGGCGGCGGAGGCCACCCGGAAGCCGGAGAAGCGCAGGCTGGCCGACAGCAGCTCGCGGATGTTGGGCTCGTCGTCCACCACCAGCAGGAACGGTTCACCGCCCGCCGGAGTCGCCCCGGGCTGGCTCGACTGCAATGCGCCTGACAAGATCTGCTCCGCCTCCCGGGCCGGGACGAAATGGCCGGCCCGGGCTGTTTCCGGGACGGTCGGACGAGGTCCGCCGGGTGCACCCGACCGAGCATCGTCAGACAGACCCTAGCCCGGGCAGGCTACGCCAAATGGACGAAGAACGGGATGGTCAGCCGGTTGTGCTCGAACCGGTACCGGCCGTTCCGCCACCCTGGCCACCACCGCCGCCGCCCCGGCCGCCGAAGCCGCCGAAGCCGCCCGCGCCGCCCTCGGTGAGCTGGGTGGCGCTGTAGGAGCCGTCGGCGCCCTTGCTGCCCATCACGGTGACGTTCTGGCCGGGCTGCAGGTCGCCGACCTTGCCCTCCTTGGTGGTGGTGACCTTGGTGGAGTCGCCGGTGGTGATCTTCACGGTGTTCCCGTTGGCGTCGGTCAGGTAGACGGTGGTGCCGTCCACCGACTTGACGGTGCCGCGGGTGAAGCCGCCGCCGCCCGGGCCGTTCTGACCGCCCGGGCCGTTCTGACCGCCGCGGCGGCCACCGTTCTGCTGTCCCGGGTTCTGGCCTCCGGAGGCGCGGGCGGTGCCGTTGCCGCCGGTGTTGTCGTCCTTCTGGTACCAGACGCCGCCGGCGAAGGACAGCACGGCGATCAGGCCGCCGGCCAGCGCCAGGGTGGGCCAGGGGAGCCCCCGGCGCGGCGGCGCAGCCAGCTCGGCGGTGATGTCGCGGGCGTCCGGCGCGGTGGCCAGCAGCTCCTGCTCGTCCGACATGAAAGGGCTCCTTCTACTCGTGCCGGAGGGCGTCGATGGGGCGCAGCGAGGCGGCCCGGTTGGCGGGGTAGCTGCCGAAGAACAGGCCGATGGCGACGGCGATGGCGAAAGCGCCGAGCACCGATTCGGGGATCACCACCGGCTTGATGCCGACCACCGAGAAGTGCGAGCCGACGATCCCGGCGAGCACGCCGAGGCCGGCGCCGATCACCGACAGCAGGGTGGATTCGGCGAGGAACTGGCCGAGGATGACCGCGCGGGGCGCGCCGAGCGCCTTGCGGATGCCGATCTCCCTGGTCCGCTCGGTGACGGTGACCAGCATGATGTTGGTGATGCCGATGCCGCCGACCAGTAGCGAGATCGCGGCGACGGCGCCGAGCAGCACCGTGAAGGTCTTGGTGGTGGATTCGCGGGCGCTCAGCAGCGAGGTCTGGTTGCTGATCCGGAAGTCGGCCTTGGTGGGGTCCTTGATGGCGTGGGTGCCCATCAGGATCCGGGTGATGTCGGCCTGTGCCTCGGTGGTGGTGTCGGCGGAGGACGCCTGCACCAGGATCTGGTTGACCGAGCCGAAGCCGGTGAACGCGTTCTGCACGGTCGGCAGCGGGGCGATCACCACGTCGTCGGGGTCGTTGAAGCCGGTGGAGCCCTTGGTGGCGAGCACGCCGGTGACGGTGAACGGGGTGCCGCCGATGGTGATCTTCTTGCCGATCGGGTCCTCGGTGGCGAACAGCTCCTTGGCGGTGGTGGAGCCGAGCACCGCGACCTTGCGGGAGTTCAGCACGTCGTCGGCGGAGAAGTAGTCGCCCTCGGCGATCTTCTGGTTGGCGGTCTCGAAGTACGCCGGGTAGCTGCCGACGATCTGGCCGGGCTGGTAGGAGATGTTCCCGTACAGCGCGGTGCCGCTGGTGGTGACCACCGGGGCGACCGACTTGATGGCCGGGGTGTCGGTGGCCGAGGCGAGGGCCTTGGCGTCCTCCACGGTGAGCTTCTTCGCGGCGGTGGCGGAGCCGCGGGAGGCCGCGGTGGAGACGGTCAGCGAGTTGGTGCCCAGCGAGGTGATGGACTCCTTCACCGCGACCGAGGAGCCGTTGCCGACCGCGAGCAGCAGGATCACCGAGGCCACGCCGATCAGCACGCCGAGCATGGTCAGTGCGGAGCGGACCTTGTTGGCGGCCAGGCCGCCGACCGCGAAGCGGATCATCTGCCAGGCGATCACGCGACCACCTCCGCGGCCGGGGCCGGCGGCGGGCCGTCGACCGGGGCCTGCCGGACGTCGGAGACGATCGCGCCGTCGACCAGGCGGACCACCCGCTTGGCGTGCCGGGCCACCTCGTCCTCGTGGGTGATCACCACCACGGTGCGGCCGCGCGCGTTGAGGCCGTCGATGATGCCCAGCACCTCCTCGGTGGAGCGGCTGTCGAGGTTGCCGGTGGGCTCGTCGGCGAGCAGCATCGCGGGCGCGGTGACCAGGGCGCGGGCCACCGCGACGCGCTGCTGCTGGCCGCCGGACAGCTGGTTGGGCTTGTGGCCGGCCCGCTCGGCCAGGCCGACCAGGGTGAGCGCGGCCAGCGCCCGGCGGCGCCGCTCGGCGGCCCGCACGCCCGCGTAGGCGAGCGGCAGTTCGACCTGGGCGAGGGCGGTGGTGCGCGGCACCAGGTTGAACGACTGGAACACGAAGCCGATCTTGCGGTTGCGCACCAGCGCGAGCCGGCCCTCGTCGAGGTGGCCGACGTCGGTGCCGTCGAGCAGGTAGCGGCCGGCGGTGGGGACGTCCAGGCAGCCGAGGATGTTCATCAGGGTGGACTTGCCGGAGCCGGAGGAGCCCATCACCGCCACGTAGTCGCCCTCGGCGATGTCCAGGTCGACGCCGAGGGGTTCGCCGTCCGGGCCGAGCGGGCCGCGCAGGGCGTGCACGACGGCGTCGCCGTGGCCGTAGGACTTGAGGACCCGGCGGATCTGGATCACCGGGGGCTTGCCGGGGCTCATCCGCGCGAACCCCCGCCGCCGTTGCCGCCGCCGTTGCCGCCGCCGCCGTTGCCGCCTCGGGAACCGCCGCCCCCGCCGCCGTAGCCGCCACCGCCGAAGCCGCCGTTCAGGCCGGGGAAGCTGCCGGACGGGAAGCCGTTGCCGGTGCCCGCGGTGGTGGCGGTCAGCTCGACCTTCTCGCCCTCGGTGAGGCCCTCGGTGACCTGCACGGTGCTGTCGCCCTCGATGCCGACCGTCACCTGCACGCGCTCGGTGGAGCCGTCGTCGTGCAGCACGGTCGCGGTGCGGGTGGAGCCGGTGCCCTGGAGGGCCGCGGTGGGCACCGACAGGGCGTTGTCGGCGGAGCCGGTGACCACCGAGATGGTGGCGCTCAGCCCGGTGCGCAGCGCGGCGGTGTCGCCGGTGATCTGGAGCGTCGCGCCGTACTGCACGGCGCCGTTGGTGGAGCTGGAGGGCAGCGAGCTGACCGACAGCACGGTGGCGGCGAGCTTGGTGTCGGACTGCGCGTTCAGGGTGACGGTCGCCGTCTGGCCCTTCTTCAGCTTCAGCGAGTCCAGCTCGGAGAAGTTCGCGGTGACCTCCATCCCGGAGGGGTTGGTGAGCACGATGAATCCGGTCGGGGTGGTGCTGGAACTGGCGCTGCCGGCACCGGACTTGGTGGTGGACGAGCTGCCGGAGCCCGACGATCCGGCGCCGGAGACGGTGTCGCCGACCTTGCCGGTGACCGCGGCGACGGTGCCGTCGGTGGTGGCGGTCAGCGTGGTGCCGGCCAGCGCGGTCTGCGCGTTGGTCAGGGTGTTCTGCGCGTTGTCGACCTGCTGCTGGGCCTGCGCGACCTGCGCCTGGTCGACCTTCACGGTGGTCGTGGTGCTCGGCTGCGGCTGCGGGGTGGCCGCCGCGGAGCCCGAGCCGCCGCGGCCGGACGAGCCGCCGTTGCCGCCGTTACCGGCGCCCGACGAGCCGGTGCCGGGGACGGTGGTGGTGACCGTCTCGCCGGCCTCGGCCTTGGTCAGGTTGGCCTGCGCCGCGGTCAGCGCGGACTGCGCCTGGTCGACCTGCTGCTGGGCGGTGGTGGTGTCGACGGTGGCGAGCACCTGGCCCTTCTTCACCGTGTCGCCGACCGCGACCTTCACCGCCGTCAACCGGCCGCCGGTGGTGAAGTCCTGACCGGCGTCGGAGGGCGAGAACAGCGTGCCCGATCCGGACACGGTGGCCTGGACCGCGCCCTTGGCGACCGTCGCGGTCCGGACCTTGGAGCCGGCGGCGGCCTTGCTGGTCCCGCTGTCCAGGGTGGTGTACGCCAGTGCGGCCCCGCCCAGCAGGGCCACGCCGAGCGCGGAGTTGACGAGGACGGCACCACGCCGTCGCGGAAGCACCTTCATGGCGCAGAAGCATCGCCCCGCGCTCTTTCGCCGCCCTGTGCGGTTCCTGGGCGCCCGCTGGGACCGGCGATCCGGACAAGTCGGCGCACATCACCCGCCGGTTGCCCGTCGGTTGTCCGGCGGACCACCAGCTCTTGACCGGACTCCCGGGAACCTCCCAGCAAAGTCCCGTCCCCGGTTCACCCGCGCCGGGCGCCGGCCGGTCATGCCGACGGGGCGGGCAACCGCGTTGCCCGCCCCGCCCGTTGCGGCTTCGTCAGAGCTCCTTGCGGAACGCCTCCGCGGCGCCCAGGAACAGGTCGTTGCCCTCGGTCTCGCCGATCGAGACCCGGACGCCCTCGCCGGGGAACGGGCGGACCACCACGCCGGCCTCGGCGCAGGCGGCGGCGAAGTCGAGGGTGCGCTCGCCGAGCCGCAGCCAGACGAAGTTGGCCTCGGAGGGGACCACCGTCCAGCCCTGCCCGCGCAGCGCGGCGGTGACCCGGACGCGCTCGGCGACCAGCGCCTCCACGCGCTCCAGCAGGGCGTCCTCGGCGCGCAGCGAGGCGACCGCGGCGTCCTGGGCGAGCTGGCTGACGCCGAACGGGACGGCGGTCTTGCGCAGCGCGCCGGCGACCTGCTCGTGGCCGACGGCGAAGCCGACCCGCAGGCCGGCCAGGCCGTACGCCTTGGAGAAGGTGCGCAGCACGCAGACGTTGGGGCGGTCGCGGTAGAGCTCGATGCCGTCCGGGACGTCCTCGTCGCGGATGAACTCGCGGTAGGCCTCGTCGAGGACGATCAGGATGTGCGCGGGGACGGCGTCCAGGAAGCGGACCAGTTCCTCGCGGTGCAGGGCGGCGCCGGTCGGGTTGTTGGGGTTGCAGACGAAGATCAGCCGGGTCCGGTCGGTGATCGCGGCGAGCATCGCGTCGAGGTCGTGGGCCTCGTCGGCGGTGAGCGGGACGGGCACCGGGGTGGCGCCGGCGATCCGGGTGATGATCGGGTAGGCCTCGAACGAGCGCCAGGCGAACATGACTTCGTCGCCCTCGCCGGCGGTGGCGAGCACCAGGGACTGGGCGACGCCGACCGAACCGGTGCCGGTGGCGATGTGCTCGGCGGGGACGCCGAAGCGCTGGGCGAGTTCGGCGGTGAGCGCGCCGACTCCCATGTCCGGGTAGCGGTTGAAGTCGCCGGCGGCGGCGACCGCGGCCTCCAGCACGCCGGGCAGCGGCGGGTAGGGGTTCTCGTTGGAGGAGAGCTTGTAGGAGTCCGCGCCGGCGGGCTTCCCGGGCTTGTAGCTGGGGATGCTGTCCAGGCTCGGCCGCAGCCGGGGGCCGTGCTCACGCTGAACCACGGGGTTCTCCGTTTCTCTTCGTCGGCGGCGGCGCCGATCACTCCCCGGTCGGGTGCCGTGAACGATACCGACCGCCCCTCACCCGTGCGGGTGAGATGCTCGTCCGGGTTACGGGTGCAGATCAGCCATTCTGCCGGGTTCCTTTGGCACATGTCAGAGGTATTGGAGGCGGAAAACCGCAGCTGTCGAAGGGTGCACCCCGGATCCGGCCATGGAGAAACGGTTCTTTGACGCCGGGTAGTGATCCGGTCACAGAACGCCGTGACGCGCCATACGATCGGTCCGCCATGACAGCAGCAGCCAATCAGAACGGTCGCCGAGCCACCGCCTCACGGCGCCTGGAACGGGCAGGCATCCGGGACGTCGCGGCGGCCGCCGGAGTCTCCATCACCACGGTCTCGGACGCCCTCAACGGGAAGGGCCGGCTCCCCGACGAGACCCGCAGCCGGGTCCGCGAGGTCGCCGAGCGCCTGGGCTACCGGCCGTCCGCCGCCGCCCGGACCTTGCGCACCGGCCGGTCCGGCCTGATCGGACTGACCGTCACCACGTACGGCGAAGAGCCGTTCACCTTCACCGAGTTCGCCTACTTCGCGGAGATGGCGCGGGCCGCCACCAGCGCCGCGCTGGGCCGCGGCTACGCCCTGGTGGTGCTGCCCGCGTCGTCCCGGCACGACGTGTGGAGCAACATCGCGCTCGACGGGACGGTGGTGATCGATCCGCCCGACCAGGACCCGCTGGTCACCGAGCTCTACCGGTCCGGCGTGCCGGTGGTCTCCGACGGCAAACCGGGCAACTGCCCGGTCACCGCCTGGGTGGACAACGACCACGAGGCGGCGGTGCTCGGCATCCTGGAGCACCTGAGCGAGGCCGGCGCCCGCCGGATCGGCCTGCTCACCGGCACGTCCACCGACACCTACACCCGGCTGTCCACCGAGGCGTACCTCGCCTGGTGCGACCGGGTCGGCCAGGAGCCGGTGTACGAGGCGTACCCGGCGCACGACCCGGCCGCCGGGGCGGTCGCCGCCGACCGGCTGCTGGCCCGCCCGGACCGCCCGGACGCGGTGTACGGACTGTTCGACCCGAACGGCACCGACCTGCTGGCCGCCGCCCGCCGCTACGGACTGCGGGTGCCGGACGACCTGCTGCTGGTGTGCTGCTCGGAGTCCGACGTGTACGCCAACACCGAACCGCCGATCACCACCCTGTCGTTGAAGCCCCGTCGGATCGGCACCACCGTGGTCAACCTGTTGATCGACGCGATCGAAGGAGTCGACGCGGGATCGGGCTCCGTCCCCGGGCGGCTGTTCCCGCCGCGCTACCGCACCGCCGGGACGGGCCCGCCGCCCGGCACCCTGATGCCCACCGAGCTGATCGTGCGGGCCTCCTCGCAGCGCCGCAGCCCGCGCACCACGGTCAGTCCGCCCCGCCCGCCGGGCGAGGTGTGAGCGCGCGCCGCCCGCGTCGGCCGGCGGTCCGGACCATCCCGGACCGGGGCAGACCGGGCGGCCGGCCCGCCGCCCGGCGGGTCAACCGGGAAAACGGATACCGACCAGGTGAGGACGGCGGGAGAGTGCGCTTCCTATGATGGGCGAATGACACCCGAGGACCTCTTCCGCGAACCCGAGCACCCGCACTCGGGCATCCGCTCCCGCCAGGACCTCGACGTGCTCCCCCAAGGCTCCTGGTTCGAGCCGGCCGAACCCGCCGGCTACCAGTACGAGGACACCCACAGCACCTACGGCGGCGCCCACTACCTGGAGCAGCACTGGGCCCCCGCCGGGCAGTTCGGCGAAGCCGCCCCGCAGGCACCCGGGCACTACGCGCACGAGGACCCGCCGACCATCGAACTCGGCCCGCCGATCGAGGCGGTGCCCCCCGTCGAGGTGCACTTCCCGTACCCGCAGCCCGAACCCGGCGAGGGCCCCGGCCCGCTGTTCGTCATCGGCGACGTGCACGGCTACCTCGACGAACTGCTCGCCGCGCTGCACCAGCAGGGCCTGATCGACGCCGACGGCCACTGGTCGGCCGGGCGCTCCCGGATCTGGTTCCTCGGCGACTTCACCGACCGCGGCCCGGACGGCATCGGCGTCATCGACCTGGTGATGCAGCTGGCCGCCGAGGCGGCCGCGGCCGGCGGCTACTGCCGGGCCCTGATGGGCAATCACGAACTGCTCTTCCTGGGCGCCGCCCGCTACGGCGACGAGGCCGTCCAGTCCACCGCCGGCACCGCCTCGTTCCTCGCCGCCTGGCGGCTCAACGGCGGCCAGCAGCACGACCTGGAGCGCCTGCAGCCGCACCACATCAGCTGGCTGTCCCGGCTGCCCGCGATGGCGCTGGAGGACGGCCACCTGCTGCTGCACTCCGACACCACCGCGTACCTGGAGTACGGCGAGACCATCGCCGACGTCAACGACGCCGTGCACGCGCTGCTCGCCGACGAGGGCATCGACGAATGGTGGGACGCCTTCCGCAAGTTCACCAAGCGGTTCGCGTTCCGCGGCCAGGCCGGCACCATGGCCGCGCAGGAACTGCTCGCCATGTACGGCGGCTACCGGGTGGTGCACGGCCACAGCCCGATCCCCTACCTGACCGGCGACCACCCCGAGGACGGCGTCCCGCCGCACGTGCCCGGCCCGTACATCTACGCCGACGAACTGGCCATCGCGATGGACGGCGGCGTCACCATGGACGGCCGGCTGCTGGTCGCACAACTGCCGCTGAACTGAACAACTGCTCGATGGCGCAAGGGAACTGGGCGCGCCGAAGTTCCGGAAAGAGCCTGTCGGCGCGCTCCCGCGCACGCCTACCATCGAGGCCAGTGACCTTCCGTCCACCTCGCGGAACGGGGTACCCATGAGCCACCCGCCGCGCCTGCTCGCCGAGGACCGCGCCGACTTCGGCCGGCTGCTCGACGAAGCGCTGCGCGACCCCGCCGTCCGGCAGGCCCTGGCCGAGCCCGGCGTGCACCTCAACACCGAACAGCTCTACACCAGGGCCCTCGCGGACGCCGAAACCGTCGCCGCGCCCGCCGCCGCCGAGTACGCCCGCTACCTGGAACTGCGCGCCGCCGCCGCGGCCGCCGAGCAGCGCCCGGACAGCGCGCCGCCAATCGTCGGCGCTGGGCTGCTCCCCGCGCTGACGGTGCTGACGCCGCTGCTGGCCGGGTCGACCGGGCTGATCCTGCTGGTGCTCGGCTGGCTGCTGCGGGTCACCGCGCCCGGGCTGGCGTTCGGGCGCGCCGCCGTCACCGCCGGGCTGCTCGCGCTGGCCGTCGCCGCCGCCGCGCTGCTGATCGGCGGCGCCGGGCTGGTCCTCACCGCGCGCCGCGGCGCCGCCCGGGCCCTCGGCGCCGACCCGTACCAGCAGGCCGAGCTGGCCGCGGCCCGGGCCGCCTGGCACACCGCGCTGCGCGACCGCGCCCTGCTGCCCTGGCTGCTCGCCCACCACCTCGCGACCCCCGACACCGGCGTCCCGCGCGCCCGGACCGCGCCGCCCGACCTGCTCAGCCCCGGCTACAGCCGGGCCGGGTACGGCAGCCCGGGCTTCACCAGCCCCGGGCCCGAAGGGCTGACGGACGATCAGCGCCGGCCGCGCCCGGCCGGGTTCACGGGCCCCGGGCACAGCAGCCCCGACTTCACCAGCCCCGGCCCGGAGGGCCTCACCGACGATCAGGGGCGCAAGCGCACCGACGGACCGCGCTTCACCAGCCCCGGACCCGAGCAGCTCACCGACGCCGACGGCCGGCCGCGCCCCGACGGGCCGCGCTACACCGCGCCCGACTTCACCAGCCCCGGGCGGCGCGGCCTGACGGGCGATCAGGGCGCGCCGCGACCGGCCGGATTCACCGGGCCGGGCCACAGCAGCCCCGACTTCGCCAGCCCCGGACCGGAGGGCCTGACGGACGATCAAGGGCGCAAACGCGGCGACGGACCGCGGTTCACCAGCCCCGGACCCGAGCGCCTCGCGGACGCGGACGGCCGACCGCGCTACACCTCGCCCGACTTCACCAGCCCCGGACCGGGCGGTCTGACGGGCGACCGCGGCGAGACCGAGGCCCCCGAGCGGGACGGGGGCTGACCGAAGCGGCCGGGAGCAGAGGCGGGCGGCGGCGGGTTCGCCCGGCAGCACCGCCGCGATCGCCCGGGCCTCGGCAAGGCCGACATCTACCTTGAATACAGCGATGCCGCGCCCGCCAAGGGCCGGTCAAAGGGAAGTGCCCCGACCCTGACCGCCTGCCGCCGCGGCCAGCAGGATTTCCGCCGCTTCGGTGCGGCTGTACAGCACGTAGCGGCCGGTGCGGTGGGCGGCGAGCAGGCCGGCGTTCCGGAGGGCGGTGAGGTGCTGGGAGACGGCACCGGGGGTGAGGGCGGTGCGGTCGGCGAGGGCGGTGGTGGAGGCCGGGGTGTCGAGTTCGGCGAGGAGGCGGGCGCGGGTCGGGCCGAGGACGGCGGCGAGGGGGTCGGGGAGGGCGGTGCGGCGTTCCCAGAGGGTGGCCACGGCGCGCGGGGGATAGCGCAGGGTCGGTTGCCAGTTCGGGGTGATGAGCGAGAACACCCGGGGCCAGACGAACACCGACGGGACGAGCAGCAGGCCGCGTCCGGCGAGGTGGCCGGTGCCCCGGGTGTGACGGTGGCCGACGTAGAGGGTGTTCTCGTCCCAGGTGATGTCCGTCCCGAGGTCGCCCAGCAGCCGGTCCGCGCCGTGTTCGGCGAACAGCCGGGCGCGGTGCAGGATGTCGCCCTCGAGCAGCGCGCGGATCCGGGGCCAGTGCGGCGCGAGGGCGATCTCCCAGTAGGCGTCGATCAGTTCGGCGAGTTCGGCCAGTCCGCGCCGCGGTTCGGCCCGCAGCCGGTCGATCCGTTCCGAGCGCGGCGCGCGCGGGCCGTCGAGGCCCGAGCGGACCAGTTCGGGCGGGGTGGCGCGCAGGACGGAGAGCTCGAGCCGCAGGTCGGGGACGGAGGTGGTGGGCGGCGGCGCGAGGAAGGCCGGGATCAGCCGGGGCGGGTCGGGGACCAGGTCGGCGAGCAGGCGCCAGTCCAGCCCTGAATCGGCGAGGCGGCGGTGCGCCCGGGTGCTCCACGGGCGGTGCAACGGGTGTTCGGCGGGATGCTTCAACACCCTTACGCCGGCCACCACTTCCCACAGCGGTGAGAGGGCGAACCGGGTACGGGCCAGGTCGCGGACGGAGAAGGTCACATCCAGCATGTGCGCGCCCTTTCGCGGTGGCAGGTCATGGCTGCGGTGGTGGTCGCGGTCGTCGGCCCCGCAGGATTCAGTGCAGCCTAAATTCCTCGCCCGCCGCCCGGCCCCGCCGGGAACCTCGCTCCATGACCAGCTCCCGCCTCGGCCCCGCGCCGACCGCCCCGCCGTCCGACCCGGATCCGTCGGCCCTGCGAAACCCCGGCTTCCGGCTGCTCCTCGGCGCCGCGGTGGCGAGCAAGCTCGGCACCGCGGTGAGTTCGCTGGCGATCCCCCTGACCGCCCTGCTGGCGCTGCACAGCTCCCCCGGACAGGTCGGGCTGCTGGCGACGCTGAGCACCCTCGCGTTCCTGCTGATCGGACTGCCGGCCGGGGCCTGGGTGGACCGGATCCGCAAGCGGCCCACGATGATCGCCGCCGATCTGGCCAGGGCCGCGCTGCTCGGATCGGTGCCGCTCGCCTGGCTGTTCGGCTGCTTGACGATCCATCAGTTGTACGCGGTGGTCCTGCTGTCCGGCGCGGCCACGGTGTTCTTCGACGTGGCCGCGCTGAGCCAACTGCCCGAACTGGTCGGCCGCAACCGGCTCACCGAGGCCAACGCCCACCTGGTGACGGTGGACGCCCTCACCCAGATCGGCGGGCGCAGCGCGGGCGGCTTCCTGGTGGCGGCGCTGTCCGCCCCGGTGGTGATCGTGGTGGACATGGCGAGCTACCTGGTCTCGGCGCTCCTGCTGCTGCGGATCCGGCGGCCGGAGCCGTCCCCGCGGGAGCGACGCGACGGGCGGCTCGGCGGTGAGATCCGCGAGGGCCTGCGTTTCGTGTTCGGCCACCCGGTCCTGCGGGCCGTGGCGCTCGCCGGGGCGGGCACGAACCTGTCGATCCAGCTGTACCAGACGATGCTGCCGGTGCTGTTCGTCGATGAACTCGGGCTGTCCGCCGGTGTCGTCGGCCTGTTCTTCGCGGTCGGCGGGCTCGGCGTGTTCATCGGTTCGGTCGCGGCCCGCCGGCTGGCCCGCCGCTTCGGCGCGGGACGGGTGCTGTGGCTGATGGGCCTGGCGGTCGCGCCGTGCGGAGTGCTGCCGGCGCTGGCCGGACGGGGCGCCGCGCTCTGGCTCGCGACCGGTGCCTGGCTGGTCATCACCTGCAAGATCGGCATCGACAACGTGATCACGGTGAGCTTCCGTCAGAGCGTGACCCCGGACCACCTGCTCGGCCGGATGAACGCCACCATGCGCGTCCTGCTCACCGGTTCCCTCGCCCTCGGCGCCGCCCTGGCCGGCCTGCTGGCCGAACTCACCTCCGTCCGAACGACGTTGTGGCTCGCGACGGCGGTGCTGGCCACCGTCTGGGTCCCGGTCTTCCGCTCCCCGCTGCGCACCCGACGCGAGCTGCCGGGGCCCGCCGCCACCCATCGGTGACGATGGTCCTAGCCGTAGACCTCGATCTCGCACTTCGCAGCACCGCTGCGGCCGATCCTGGCGTCACAGGTGATCAAGGGCACGCCCAGGGCTTCCGCCAGGGCGACGTATTGCGAGTCGTAGGCGCTGAGGTTGGCGTGCAGCTTCCTCACCCGGTCCCAGAAGGGCAGCGTCTCCCGCTTGGCGAGAGGAAGCATCCGGTACGCGGCAACAGCCCTCTCCGTCTCCCTCTCGGTCAGCTTGCCGCCTCGCTGCATGCCGAGCAGGGCCGACTGGATCTCGTAGTCCAGCAGGGTCGGCGCGTATACCTCCGCAGCTGATGCCACCCGGCCGCGGACAAGTTCGCCATCGGGGCCGTGGGCTGTCAGAACCACGACCAGAGCGGAGCAGTCAATGACGATCAACGCCCGACCCGCCCCTCATCGATCACGGCGAGGACATCCGCGGCGCTGACGTCGGCGGTGGTCTCCCGGTTCAGGCGCTCCATCATCTCGGCCATGGTCGGCTTGGACGCCTCTCGGGCGATCAGCTCCTGCATGTAGGCCTGGAGCGACTTCCCGGCCTGGGCCGCACGAACCTTCAGGGTCTGGATCTGGTCGTCCGGGACATCCCGGATCGTGAGGGCTGTCATGCCTGCATTCTAGTTCGGATGTCTGCAGAATGCAGATAACACCATGGGGTGCAACGGGCCTCAGTACGGCAGCAGGACGGTGGTGTCGAGGGTGAAACCGAAGGGTGTGGGAATGTGGACGGTTTCGCCGAAGGCGGCGTCCTCCCGCATCCGGTAGCGGCCGGCCTCGGGTTCGCGGAAGAGGGTGACAGTCTTCTGTGAGGCGTCCACCAGCAGGTACATCGGAATCTGCATCAGCGGATAGTCGCGGAGTTTCCCGACCCAGTCGTTCTCCGGGTTCGACGGCGAGACGATCTCCACCGCGATGAGGGCGAGGTCGGCCGGAACCTGGTTCGCCGTGGTGGCCATGGCGGCCTCCGGAAGGTACGTCAGGTCCGGGTTCCGCAGCTTGGTCACCTGGGGCGACACCAGGTCCATGTTCCCGGTGGAGAGATACCCGACCGGCGCGTGTGCCTCGAACTGGCGGCGGACGACGGCGAGGTTCCGCTCGTGGATCGCAGAGGGTGACGCCTGCATGATGATGACGTCACCCGAGAACTCGATCTTGAAGTTGGACGGCGCCGACCTGCGGAACTCGTCGATCAAGGCGAGATGGTCGGGGTTCATCCGTCCTCCAGGAGTGCGCATCGCGAGCCGTCACCACGCTACCGGCCGGTCGGCCCTCGCGACGGCCGACGAGTCCCCGGGCCGCCGAGCACGGTCAGAGGTAGTCGAAGTAGCGGATCCACCACTCACAGGGGAGACCGTCCCCGTAGTACGAAGCGAATCCCTCGTTCACCCCGTCGTACGGTCGCGTGAGCAGCTCCTCCGGGAGTACGACGTAACCGAGTTCGGTGAGCGCCCGTTCGACCGCTTCCAGGTCGGCGGGGGCGAGCGCTCCCTCCTCGACTGCCTCGGCGGTGTCGGTGTGGACGCCGGGGTTCTCGGCAGCGATCACCGCCATCGATCCGAAGTTGCTCACCGAGACGACGATCTGCTCGCCGAGCTTGGTCGCACTCGCCGGTATCTCCACCCTTCCGTGCAGACTGGCGTCCTGCACGTGCCGGTCGGCCCAGCACGGGGCGGCGAAGTCGGCTTCCAGCCGCTCCACCAGGCGGTCGAAGAGCGCCCTGGTCGCCCTGTGGTCGTAGCCGGGCGGGAACTCCGGCGACTCCGGGGCGTCCAGCCGGCGGAGAAGAGCGATCAGGTCCGCTTCGGTGCGCAGCATCCGCCCATGATGGCAGGGCAGTTGGGCAGCGAGACACCGGCCCTGCCCGCCGGGTGACCATGTCCGAAATCCGCCGGTCCCGCCGCGCGCGGCCGCCTAGCCTCGCGGTCATGTCTCAACGCAGCCGCGACATCGTTCAGCACGCGTGGAAGGCGTTCGCCAGCCACGACGCGGACCGGATCTCCGCCGTCTTCACCGAGGACGCCGAGTGGCTGGCGCCGGCCGGGAACGCGACGGCCGTCGCACTGGACTGCCCCAGCCACATGATCGGCAGGGCTGCGATCGCCCGGTTCCTCGCCGAGGACTTCGGCCGCCTGTTCGTCCGGGACGTGGACGTCGCGTTCCGCGGGTTCCACGCGGACGGCGACCGGGTCGTCGTCGAGGAGACCATGACCGCGACGCTCGCCAACGGCAATCACTACGCCAACGACTACTGCCTGGTCTTCGAGCTCCGCGACGGCCTGATCCACCGCGTCCGCGAGTACATGGACACGGCCCGCGGCCACCGCATGGTCTTCGGCGACAGCGGGAAGTGACGCCACGCCTCGGGGTGCTGTCGGCTACAGCTCGGGCAGCCGCCCGCCGGGGGCGGGAGACCTGCCTTCCTTGATGCCAGGACGCTGCGCGGGGAAGCGGCGATCTCGCCCCGAGCAGCGTCTGCCTGCTACGGCCCTCAGCTGGCCTCGGCCGCCGGGGTGGTCCCGGCCCGGTCGACCACGGCGCGTGTCTGCACGGCTGTGGTGGCCAGCAGGGTGCCGGGCTCCGGGCTGTCCGCGGTCCGGTTCACCTGCACGCTCCTCTCGCCGAGGAAGTCCAGAGTGGTTTCGTCGAAGATCCATTCCGTCCGGCTGCCGGTCACCGGATCCAGGCGGGCTACGGCGACACCGTGACGGCCGAGGGCATCCGCCACGTCCGTGGCGAGCACCACGCCCGGGATCTGCTGTGCCGCCCGGTACAGGGCGGCGGCGAGCTTCGGGGGGAGCAGGGACTCGCTCGCCAGGTCGCCGATCGCCGTGAACGCCTCCTGATCAGGGCTTGTGCCCATGCCGCCGGTCTCCGCGTGGATGCGCTGCAGGAGGGCCGTCGGATCCGTCGGCAGGGATTCGAGGTAGCGGTAGGTGGGCGCGTTCACACTCGGCGCAGGGTTCGGCGCGAGGTCGTGCCGACCGTCGCCGTGGAGCATCTTGTCCCACAGGCTCTTCGGCACGTCCTCACGGAGCAGTCCGGGTCGGCTCCCGTCGACCGACAACCAGACCTGGCGGGTGTGCGGCTGCTGCATCGACCACGCCCACGGGGAACCGGTGCCCGGTCCACCGCTGGTCCTCGTGAAGGCGACCTTGCTCTCGACGTAGACGTACTTCCCGTCCCCGACCGACAGGTCGGGCTTCTCGGCGGCCGCGTAGGAGATCCGGTCCAGCAGGCCGATCGCGTCGGCGGTCGTGCCGGTGTGGAGAGCGACGACAGGTGCCGGCCCGGTCTCGTCGGGGTCGGTGCCGACGACGATGACTGCCGCGACCACGGCGGCCGCGAGGAGCGGAGCCGTGATCACCAGCCGGCGGGGCCGTCGGGCGGTCCTGCGGGGCACACCCGTGAAGAGCGGGGGGTGGGCCGTGATGCGTCGAAGCTCCCGTTCGGCCCGCTCCAGGTCCACTTCGGTCCCGGCCGGGTCTGCCGGCCGCATGAGGCTACGCACCTCTCGGGTCACACGCATGGCATGTCCTCCTTGTCGTGGTCGCTCACAACGGGTTGCTGGGCGAGCCGGCGGCGCAGCCGCGCACGGGCACGGTGCAGCCGCACCGAGCAGGTGGCGGGGGAGCACCCGAGGGCGGCTGCCGCCTCGGTGATGGACAGCCCTTCCCAGCCGATCAGCGCCAGCAGTTCCCGATCGTTCTCGCTGAGCGCGGCCCAACCCCGGCGGACCGCGTCCTGTTCGGAAACCTGGACCCCCACGTCGCGCGCCGACAGGTCATCGGCGGCGGTGGCCAGGGCGTGCAAGTGGTCGGCGCGCGCCCGGGCGCGGTGATGGCCGGCCACCATGTTGCGGGCGATCGCGTACAGCCAGGGCAACGGCCGGCCCCGGGGCACTCGGTCGAACCCTTGCCATACGGCGGCGAACACCTCACCGGCTATGTCAGGGGCGGCTTCGGCTCCGACCCTTCGCCAGGCATACCGCAACACCGCCACGTAGTGGGCCGTGTACAGCGCACGGAACTCCTCCGCATCACCGCTCACCCGCGCTCCCCAGTTAGGCATTTGATGCCCTGTCTGTGCGATTCGGCCCGCACTTCTTACAGGTCGATCGGAAGATTTGCCCGGGGCCGGGCTCCGACGGGTCGCACGGGCCGCCGAGGCGCTCCCGGAACGCGGAAAGGGCGCCACCCGGGGCAGCCGTCGAGGCTCTCCCGGGCAGCGCCCGTCCTGCGCGGTGTCAGTCCGCCAAGGGCAGGTAGACCCGGTTGCCGCGGGCGGCGAACTCGGCGGACTTCTCGGCCATGCCGGCCTCGGCGGCAGCATCGAGGCCCGTGCCGTGCTGGTCGCGGATCTGCCGGCTGATCTTCATCGAGCAGAACTTCGGCCTGAAGCCCGCATATGTGGCTGCCCACAAGTGCCATCTCCCACGATCGGTGCGTCCCACATCGACCACCAGTTACGCTTCCAGGTACCCAACCTGCCGCTGACCGTACGACCCGAGACGTTGTGCTGTGGCGCTTGAAGGCGTCGACACGTACCGGGCGGTCGCCGCGCACTTACCGCGGCAGAGACCTGGGCTGGGCCGGCTGGCGGGCGCGCATCAAGGCTGTCCAACTCCGGTCCAACACAACCTTGACAGAGCATGGGTCCGGTCCGGCCATAAGCGATCCAAACTGCCTGCCGTAGTCGAAACCATCACCGTGCCCGTCGGCAAGTGACTAGAGTGAGTACGTCCGCCCCAGCCGCGACTGAGCTCTTAGCCAAGGCCGGGCCGCTAACAACCGAACCAGCCGTCTCTCTGGCGAATGGAACTCATCGATGGCAGCTACCACCGCGCAGCATGGACTCGCCCGGATCGAGAGTCTGCGGGTGCGCAACTATCGGGTCCTTCGCGACTTGGAGCTGACGGAGATCACGCCCCTGACTGTATTCGCCGGGCCAAACGGCAGCGGTAAATCCACCCTCTTCGATGTATTCGCCTTTCTGTCAGAATGCTTCGATGATGGACTCCGTCGCGCATGGGACCGCCGTGGACGCGGGCGGGAAATCAGGTCACGCGGCTCGTCGGGAGCCGTCGAGTTCGAAATCAAGTATCGCGAGCCAGGTCTGACGCCGATCACCTATCACCTTGCGATCGAAGATGGAGCTAAAGGTCCAGTAGTTGCATCGGAGTCGCTGAAGTGGCGCCGAGGAAAGCAGTATGGCAAGCCGTACACATTTCTTGACTTCAAGTACGGCGAGGGGACAGTCATCGCCGGCGAGACCCCAGAGGAACAGGACAGGCGAGTCGCAGAAAGATTGACTTCACCGGATCTTCTCGCGGTTAGTACCCTGGGTCAGCTGGCCGCGCACCCTCGCGTCAATGCTCTCCGGCAATTCATCACGGGGTGGTACCTTTCATACATCTCCGCTGATGATGCGCGTGGAACACCTGAGTCCGGCCCCCAGGAGCGACTTTCGAGGACCGGCGACAACCTTCCCAATGTGATGCAATACCTGGACGAGCAACATCCGGAGCGTCTCAAGGAGATTCTCCGGATCCTCGCTGCTCGCGTGCCTCAGCTACAGGAAGTGAAAACCCGTCCACTAGATGATGGCAGGCTTCTTTTGCAGGTTAAAGATGCGCCGTTTGCCGATCCCGTACAGTCACGATGGGCATCTGACGGGACATTGAAGATGCTTTCCTATCTAATTGCACTTTACGATCCGGAGCCGCCCAGTCTCATCGGAATCGAAGAGCCCGAGAATCACCTGCACCCTCGCCTTCTGGTCGAGCTGGCTGAAGAATGTCGAGCTGCCGCCGAGCGGGGCCAGGTATTCGTATCGACTCACTCGCCGTTTCTTGTCAATGGCATCAGGCCGAACGAGCTTCGAGTTCTCTATCGCGACCAAACCGGATACACGAAGGCGTTTCGCGCGTCAGATAGCCAGGCCGTTCGCTCCCACGTCGACTCTGGGGCGCTGCTAGGCGATCTCTGGATGGAAGGGTACTTCAACCATGGAGACCCTTTGAGTCCAGCGCTGGCGCGGTGATGGGCCGATGCTGGAAATTCTTCTCGAAGAGCCAAGCGCAGAGGCTCTGATTCAGAATCTCGCCCCAATCATGACTCCGGGCGCGCAGCAGGGAAGGGATTACGAGCTTCGCGTATTCCAAGGAAAGGATGACTTGCTTCGAAAGCTTCCACAGCGCCTTTCTGGATACGCGAGCTGGGCAGCGGCGGGCAATATTAGATTTCTGATTCTCGTTGATCGCGACGACGATGACTGCCTGGCCCTGAAGAGCCGACTGATTGAGATGGTCGGCAAGGTGGACGGTTTGAACATGCTCGTCGGGGCGGAGCCTGCTGCCGGGGGACACGTTAAGGCCAGAATTGCTTGCGAGGAGATCGAAGCCTGGATACTCGGAGATCCGGATGCCCTCCGTGCGGCCTATCCAAGGCTGCCGAAGGCTTTCGAGAAGAAATCGCAATATCGAGAGCCCGATTCCATCAAGGGCGGCACCTGGGAGAGGCTTGAGAAACTTCTCCAGGATTACGGATACTTCGCTGGCGGGCTACGAAAGATGGAGCTTGCTCGAGCGGTTGCACCGCTCATGCAGCCTGATATCAATGGATCACCCAGCTTTCGACATTTCTGCGAAGCATTCAGAATGCTGATCTGAGTGTATGGGCTGCAATTGATCTCGCGCATGGTCAGTCTTGTGGGGCATCATCAGATACAGACCGTCCTCCTTGACGGGCGTCCACCCAAGCGTTCGTCCACCGTTTCCGCAGTCGAGCCCGAGTCATAGGCAGACCTGTGACTACTCCGTCCGATCAAGAACTCTGGGCCACTGTTATTGCGGCTCGTCCAGAGCTTCATCGCGTGCAGGCCGAGTTCTACCAGAAGGCCACCGACCGAGCCGGTGTTCTGCGACACGCACTCCGAGAGCATGGCTGGGACTAGACATCCGCGCTGCGCTATCTCGACGGGTTCTCCAACGACACGCTGACTCTTCTACCGGAACTGGTGAGCCTGGCTGTCTCGGACCGAACCCATGGATGGGCCTGCGAGGCGATCGAGCATCTCGCCAACCACAGTCTGATTCCCGAGCTGGCGCCGCTGGTCCGGCAACACCTGGACAGCGAGGACGAGTACGAGTACTGGCGCCTCGGCGGCCTTCTCGCGCGCATCCAAGCGTGGCCACTGCTGTGTGAACTCACCGACCGGGCACTGAGAAGCAGGGACCCGGAGATCCAGGAGGCCGGCGAGTTCTACGCCCGGGAGTACGACTTCCTTCAAGGGGCCGCCCAGGACCAGCCAACCGACGGGGACATCTCGTCAGCCGTCAGTGTCTGACTGCCCGACAACCGCCGGCTGGCTGTGTCCGGGATCCCGGTCACAGCCAGCCGTACGATCAAGGGCGTCAGTCCGCCATCGGCAGGTAGACCTTGTTCCCCTGGGCTTTGAACTCCTCGGACATGGCCTTCATGCCCTCGACGGCGGCCTCGTCGTACTCCCGCGAGGCCTCGCCGCCGCCGAACTTCTCATTGATGGATTTGCTGATCTTCATCGAGCAGAACTTCGGGCCGCACATGGAGCAGAAGTGCGCGGTTTTGGCGGGCTCGGCGGGGAGGGTCTCGTCGTGGAATTCGCGGGCGGTCTCGGGGTCGAGGGCCAGGTTGAACTGGTCCTCCCAGCGGAATTCGAAGCGGGCGTCGGAGAGGGCGTCGTCCCAGGCCTGGGCGCCGGGGTGGCCCTTGGCGAGGTCGGCGGCGTGGGCGGCGATCTTGTAGGTGATGACGCCGGTCTTGACGTCGTCGCGGTTGGGCAGGCCGAGGTGTTCCTTGGGGGTGACGTAGCAGAGCATCGCGGTGCCCCACCAGGCGATCATCGCGGCGCCGATGCCGGAGGTGATGTGGTCGTAGCCGGGTGCGACGTCGGTGGTGAGCGGGCCGAGCGTGTAGAACGGGGCCTCGTCGCAGATCTCCTTCTGCAGGTCCATGTTCTCGCGGATCTTGTGCATCGGGACGTGTCCGGGGCCTTCGATCATCACCTGGACGTCCTTGGCGCGGGCGATCCGGCCGAGCTCGCCGAGGGTGGTGAGTTCGGCGAACTGGGCCTCGTCGTTGGCGTCGGCGATGGAGCCGGGCCGCAGGCCGTCACCGAGCGAGAAGGTGACGTCGTAGGCGCGCAGCAGCTCGCAGAGTTCCTCGAAGTGCGTGTAGAGGAAGTTCTCCTGGTGGTGGGCCAGGCACCAGGCGGCCATGATGGAGCCGCCGCGCGAGACGATGCCGGTCTTGCGGCGGGCGGTGAGCGGCACGTACCGGAGCAGGACGCCGGCGTGCACGGTCATGTAGTCGACGCCCTGCTCGCACTGTTCGAGGACGGTGTCCCGGTAGACCTCCCAGCTGAGTTCCTCGGCCCGGCCGTCGACCTTCTCCAGTGCCTGGTAGAGCGGGACGGTGCCGATCGGGACGGGGGAGTTGCGCAGGATCCACTCGCGGGTGGTGTGGATGTTGCGGCCGGTGGAGAGGTCCATGACGGTGTCGGCGCCCCAGCGGGTGGCCCAGGTCATCTTCTCCACCTCCTCCTCGATGGAGGAGGTGACGGCGGAGTTGCCGATGTTGGCGTTGATCTTCACCAGGAAGTCGGTGCCGATGATGGCCGGTTCGCTCTCGGGGTGGTTCACGTTGACCGGGATGACGGCGCGTCCGCGGGCCACCTGCTCGCGGACGAACTCCGGTTCGAGGCCTTCCCGGAGCGCCACGAACTCCATCTCGGGTGTGATCAACCCGCGCTTGGCGTAGGCGAGTTGGGTGACGGATTCGCCGTCCCTGGCGCGCAGCGGGCGGCGTGGGCGGCCGGGGAAGACGGCGTCCAGGTTGCGCAGGTCGCCGCCGCGCGGCGCGGTGTGCTTGATGCCGTCGTCCTCGGGGCGGGCCTCGCGGCCCTGGTACTCCTCGACGTCGCCGCGCTGCCGAATCCATCCGTCGCGCAGGGCGGGCAGTCCGCGGCGGACGTCGGTGGGCAGGTCGGGGTCGGTGTACGGGCCGGAGGTGTCGTACAGCGGGACGGTGCGGCCGTCGGTGAGGTGGACCTCGCGGTAGGGGACCCGCAGGTCGGGGCGGCTGCCTTGGCGGTAGGCCTTGCGCCAGGCGGGGGTGGGGTACCCGGTGGCGGCCGACTCGCGGGCAGACGGGTACTCGGAAAATGCGGTCATCGGACCTTCAACTCCCTACGCCGGCATTACCCGGTCAGGTTCCTGCGGTCGGCGCAGCAGGTGGTACGCGGGCCCGCGTACCGTCAGCGCCCTCTCAGCCCGGTGCTCCGAGCTCCCGTTCCGCGCAGGCGTCGTCCGCCTGCGTTCGGTTCCTCACCGTAGGGCACGTCACGGCGCCGGTCCAGGGCGCACTCCCGCGCCCGGCCCTCCCCCGGCGGGCAACTCCCGCGTGGGCCCGCGCTGTTCACGCCACGTACGAGGTGGGAGAATCGTGCAGGTGATCGGACTGACGGGGCGGGTGACAGGGCGGATCGGCGCGGGCCTGGTCGGCGAGGTGATGGTGCACGTGCCCGAACGGCTGGGCACCGAGGCGTTCCTGGCGTACCGCGCCACACCGGGCGAGCCGCTGCAGCCGGGCACCATGGTGGTGGTGGTCGAATATCAGCCACCGCGCACGGTGTACGTGGAGCCCTTTTGATTGCACGTCAGACGGCCTCCACAAACCTGCCGCAACACTTTTGAGACAGTGAGAGTTCCCACGGTCCAGACCCTTCCCCCCTGATCCGGAACGGCGGAGAATGCGGCTGCCACCGGTTTCCGCGCCAGTTCTGCACGACCCAAGCGCAGCACGGGACCGGTGTGCTCCTAAGGGGGGATTGCCGATGTTGGTCGGCATCGCAGGCGGCGCCGTCGCAGGCCTCGTTCTGCTGATCGTTCTTTTCAAGCTGATGTGGCGCGTGGCGGAACCCAACGAGGCGCTGGTGATCTCGGGTTCCAAGCACGGCGAGGGTCTGGGCTTCCGCGTGGTGACCGGGCGGGGCACCTTCGTGGTGCCGGGCGTCCAGGCGGTGCGCCGGCTCTCGCTGGACCTGAACGAGGCCGCGCTGGACGTGGAGTGCGTGACGTCGCAGGGAATTCCCGTGCACGTCAAGGGCGTTGTGATCTTCAAGGTGGGCGACGACCCGGTGTCGATCGCCAACGCCGCCCGGCGTTTCCTGGACCAGCAGAAGATGATGGGCCAGCGGGTGCACAACGTGTTCGCCGGCCACCTGCGGTCCATCGTCGGTGGGCTGACGGTCGAGGACATGATCCGCGACCGCGAGCGGCTCACCGGTGAGACCCGCTCCGCCTCGGGCATCGAGATGGAGAAGCTCGGTCTGATCATCGACTCGCTGCAGATCCAGGAGATCCTGGACCCGACCGGGTACATCACCAACCTGGCCGCGCCGCACGCCGCGGCCGTCCAGCGCGACGCCCGGATCGCCGCCGCCGAGGCGGACCGACGGGCCACCGAGGCCGAGCAGGAGGCGTTCGCCCGCAAGGCCGAGGCAACCCGCAACTCCGGCATCCAGCAGGCCGGTTACCAGGCCGAGATGGACACCGCCGCGGCTCGTGCGCTGCAGGCCGGCCCGCTCGCGCAGGCCGCCGCCCGGCAGGAGGTCGTGGTCCAGGAGACCAAGGTCGCCGAGCTGGAGGCGCACCGCAAGGAGCAGCAGCTGCAGGCGGACGTCCGCAAGCCGGCCGACGCCCGCGCGTACGAGACCCGCACCAAGGCCGAGGCCGACCGTGACGCCCGGATCTCCGCCGCCGAGGCACTGTCCCGGGAGACCGAGCTGAAGACCGCCGCCGAGGCGAACCGGGTCAAGGTCGCCGCCGCGGCCGAGGCCGAGGCCACCAAGGCCCGCGGTCTGGCCGCGGCCGAGGCCACCCGGGCCACCGGTGAGGCGCAGGCCGCCGCCGAGGCCGCCAAGGGTCTGGCCGAGGCGGAGGCGGCCCGGGCGAAGGGTCTCGCCGAGGCGGAGGCCACCCGGGCGCAGGGCCTGGCCGAGGCCGAGGGCATCAAGGCCCGCGCCGCGGCGCTGGCCGAGAACCAGGAGGCGGTGGTCGCCCAGCAGCTCGCCGAGAACTGGCCGGCCATCGTCCGGGCCGGCGCGGACGCGTTCGGCAACGTCGAGCACATGGTGCTGCTGAACGGCGCCGAGGGCATGTCCGAGATGTTCGCCAAGGCGCTCACCATGGGCGGGACCGGCCTCGGCCTGGCCCGCCAGCTGCTCACGGCGATGTCCCCGGCGGCTGAGAACGCGGAGGCTGCCAAGGCCGCTGCCCCGGCCGCCGCCGCTCCGGCGCAGGTCATCCCGATCGAGGCCGACAGCAAGTAACTCACCTCAGCGACAGCTGAGTTCCGCCCGGGCGAGGGAACAACCTCCCCGGGCGGCCCCATGCCCGCCCTCCACACATCTCAGCCCCGGGTGAGTACCCGTACTCACGCCCGCGCGCCGGGCCCGCGCCAGCATCGAGCCATGGACCTCCTGCCTCGTATCGGCATCACCGCGACCGGCTCGTACCTGCCCCAACAGGCCGTCACCTCACGGCAGTTGCAGGACGAGGTGGCCGCCGGCGCCGGGCTGCCGCTGCCCGACGGCATGTTCGAGAAGGCGACCGGCATCCGCACCCGGCACTTCGCGCGCGACGACGAGTACGCCTCCACGCTCGGGCTGGGCGCGGCCCGCCGGGCGCTCGCGGCGCGCGGGATCGGGCCCGGGGACATCGACCTGCTGCTGTTCGCGTCCGCCTCGCGGGACGTCTGCGAGCCCGCCACCGCGCACCTGGTGCAGGCCGAACTCGGCTCCCGCGCCCACGCGTTGGACGTCTCCAACGCCTGCAACAGCTTCCTGAACGGCATCGACACCGCCCGCGCGATGATCCTGGCCGGCCGGGCCAGCCGGGCGCTGGTGGTGACGGGGGAGACGCCGAGCCGGGCGATGCGCCGCGACCCGTCCGGTCTGGCGGAGTTCCGCGACGGCTTCGCGGGCTACACCTTCGGCGACGGCGGGGCGGCCGTGGTGGTGGAGCGGGTGGAGCGCGGCGGCATCCTCGACATCGAGACCGAGACGGCGTCCGAGCACTGGGAGGTCGGCGGCATCCCGGGCGGCGGCTCGCGGCACCCGCGCGGCGACGAGTGGAGCTACTTCCGGGGCGGCGGCAAGGAGTTGCGCGGGGTTTTCGAGCGGATCGGGGCGGACATCCTGACCCGGGTGGCGACCCGCACCGGCTTCGGCTGGGACGCCTACGCCCGGGTGCTGGTGCACCAGGTCACGCTGCCGTACCTGGAGCGGTTCGTGGAGCTGACGGGGGTGCCCGCCGACAAGCTGGTGGTCACCGTGCCCGAGCTCGGCAACCTGGCCTCGGCCACCATCGGCGTCCAACTCGACCGGACAATTGGCGAGTTGGAGCCTGGTGAGCGGGTCCTGATGGTCGGCCTGGGCGGCGGGGTCAGCCTGATGACGATGGTCTGGGAGAAGTCGTGACGGCACTCTGGGTGCTCGTCCCCGCCTACCAGGAGGCGGCCAGGATCGGCGGCACCCTGCGCGCCCTGGCCGGCCAGCGCGACCTGGACTTCACCCTGCTGGTGGTCGACAACGGCTCCACCGACGACACCTGCGCGCAGGTACGGGCGTTCGCCGATCAAGCCCCGTTCCCGGTAAGGCTGTTGGTCGAACCGGCCAAGGGCGTGGGCTGCGCCGTCGACACCGGCTTCCGGTACGCCATCGACCACGGCGCCACCCTGCTGGCCCGCACCGACGCCGACTGCCTGCCCGAACCGGGCTGGACGGCGGCCGCCCGGGCCGGGATGCTCGGCTGCGGCGGCCTGGTCTGCGGCAAGGTCACCGCCCGCCGCGACGAGCACGGCCCGGTGGGGCGCACCGTGTTCCGCGTCCTGGTCGCGCTCGGCGCGTTCTTCGGCCGGATCCGCCCCGCGCACCGCCGCCGACACGGGTACCTGACGCCGTACCGGATGCACGCCGGCAACAACATGGCCATCACCGCCGGGCTCTACCTCGAGTCCGGCGGCATGCCCCGGCGCCCGTCCCCCACCGACCGCGCCTTCATCAACCAGGTCCGCCGGGTCAGTACCGCGATCGTGCACCGCCCCGACATGGTGGTGCAGAACTCCACCCGCCGGATCCGCGCCTACGGCCTGCGCGGCACCGCCCGCTGGTACCTCGAACGCGGCGCCGGACACCGCTCGGTCGACGTCCGCTGACCCCCACCGCCGAAGGAGTTCCGATGCTCGACCAGCTCGACCGCACCCTGCGCGACGCCGGCTCCCGCCCGGTCCTGCTCGGCACGACCCGCGGCGGCGCCCCGCGCGTCCTCGCCCGCGGCGCCGAACTGGCCAACGCGACAGATCAGTTGGCCGCCGCCCTGCACCACCGGCACGGTCTGCGGCCGGGCGACACCCTCGGAGTCGCCGTCCGCCCGGGGCCGCGCGGGCTGGCCGTGCTGCTCGCCGCGCACCGCCTCGGACTGCGGGTCGCCGTCCTCGACCCGGGCGCCGGGCCGGACGTACTGCGCTCCCGGCTCGCGCTCGCCCCGCCCGCGCTGATCCTGGCCGACGCCGCCGCGCAGGCCGTCGCCGGCTGGGCCCGGCCGCTGGCCCGCCGCGCCCGGCTGGAACTGCCTCCGCTGCACGCCCTCGCCCCGGTGGCCACCGTCGGCCCCCGCCACCCGGGCTGCGCCCGCGCCCTCGGCGAACACCCAGGTCCGCCCCCGGCCCCGTACGACGGGGACGGCGACGCGGTGATCGTGTTCACCTCCGGCACCACCTCCGCCCCGCGCGCCGTCGTCCACACCCGAGCCTCGCTCGACGCCGGAATGCGCGCCGTGGACGCCCTGGTCCGACCCCGCCCCGGCCGCACCGTGCTCGGCGGCACCACCTTCGTCCTGATCCCCGCCCTCGCCGCGGGCGCCACCGTCGCCCTCCCCGCTCGCCGAAGTCGCGTTCTGCAACGCCAGATCGACCGCCTCGCCCCCGAAGAGACCTACCTGACGCCCCCGCAACTGCGACCCCTCACCCACCTCACCGGCCGCGTCTGGACCGGCTCCGCCCCCGCCGACGCCGCCCTGCTGCGCCGCGCCAAGAACGCGGGCGCCACCGAGGCCTGGGGCGTGTACGCGCTCACCGAACTCTTCCCCGCGGCAGCCGTCGAGGAGAGCGACAAGCGCGCCCACCAGGGCCCCGGCGACCTCCTCGGCCACCCCCTCCCGGGCGTCCGCACCCGGCTCGCCGACGACGGCGAACTGCTGCTCGCCGCCCCCGCCGCCCGCGACCGCTACCTCGGCGAGGACCCCGACCCGTGGGTGCGCACCGGCGACCGCGCGACGCTCGATCCGCGCGGCCGGATCGTGCTGGCCGGACGGCTCAAGGACATGGTGCTGCGCCGCGCCGAGAACATCTACCCCGGCCTGTACGAGCCCTCGCTGCACCTCCCGGACGTCGAACTCGCCGTGCTCGTCGGCATCCCCGACCCCGACGGCGACGAACGCCTGATCGCCCTCGTCCAGCCCCGCCCCGGCGCCGACCCGCACCGCCTGCGCACCGCCCTGCGCGACCCCCTGGCCCGGATGGGCTCCGCCCGCCCCGACGCCCTGCTGCTCGGCCCCGTCCCCCTCACCGGCCGCTCCCGCAAGCCCGACCGGGCGGCGGCCGCCCGCTACTGCGCCTCGCGGCTGGCCAACGGGCGGGCGGGGCGGGCACGTTGAGGCGACCACACCGACTGACCGCCCGCGCCGCCGACCGCACGGTCTACCTGCGCAGCCACCCCGTGCTGTTCGCGCTGCTCGCGGCCACCCGGCGCCGCCCCGTGCTGCGGCTGGGCCGGACGGTGCTGGTCCACCACCCGGAGGCCTACCGGGAGATCCTCACCCGGGTGCCGCTGGACCGCACCGCCGAACACACCACCGGCGGCACCGCGGCCCGGCTCACCGGCGGTGGCCTGCTGTTCGACCAGAGCGGCCCCGAACACCGGGGCTCCCGGCGCGAGTTGGCCAACCTGCTGGGCTCCGACGGGATCGCCGCGCTGCGCCCGCACTGGCAGCCCGTACTGGCCGGGCTCGAGGCCGAGCTGGCCGCCGGACCGGTCGACCTGGTCCCGGTGGTCCGCCGGCTGGCCGGCGCCACCGCCGTCGCCCTCACCGGCAGCACCGCCGACCCGCTCGCGCTGGCCGCCGCCGCCGAACGGGCCGCCGCCACCACCGCCCGCGCCCACCTGCCCACGCTGCTGCCCCGCCCGGGCGCCGAACGCCGGGCCCGCCGGGCCGCCGGGCAGCTGACCGCACTGCTGCCCGACCCCCGGGACGCGATGCTCGCGGTCGCCGCCGTCAACACCACACTGGCCGCACTGCCCCGCGCCGCCGCCTGGTGCGCCCGCGTCGACCGGTGGGAGCAGGCCGCCGCCGACGCCCCGGCGCTGGCCGCCGAACTGCTCCGGCTGACCGCCGCCTCCCCCGTCCTGCCCCGGGCGGCCGCCGCCAACGCCACCGTCCTCGGCCACCCCGTCCGCCGGGGCGACCGCCTGCTGCTGGTCGCCCGGCACGCCGCCGAAGCCCACCGCGACACCCCCACCGGCGACCCCGCGCTCGCCGCCCAGGCCCCGTTCGGCCTGGGCCGCCACGCCTGCCCGGGCGCTGCCTTGGCCCGCGCCCAACTCGCCGACCTGCTCGCGGCGTTGGCCCCGCACCGCCCCCGTGTCCTGCGCACCACCGCGAACCCCCGCAGCGCCCTGCCGTCCTACCGCAGCTGCCTGCTGGGAACGACCCCAGCCCGCCGACCCGGCTGACCCCGCCCGGAGCCGCCCCGTGCCCCCGATGACCCTCGCCCTGACCGGCGCCACCGGCTTCTGCGGCGCCCACCTGGCCGCCCTCGCCACCGCCCGCGGCCACCGGGTGCTGACCCTCGGCCGCCGTCCGGCCCGGCACGGCACCCACCTGCCCTGGGACGCCACCGCCGCCGACGTTCCCGACCTGTCCGGCGCCGACGCGGTGATCCACTGCGCGGCCGCCGTCGGCGACCACCCGCCGGGCTCCCCGCAGGAGCGGCTCCAGCGCACCGTCAACGTCGAGGCGACGGCCCGCCTGCTGGCGGCGGCCGGCGGCCGCCCGTTCGTGTTCGTCAGCAGCGCCAGCGTCTACGACCCGCGCCCGGACCGGACGTCGGTGACCGAGCAGCACCCGACCACCGGCGGCCACCTGAACGCGTACGGCCGGACGAAGGCCGAGGCGGACCAACTCGCCCTCGCCGCAGGCGCGGTGGTGCTGCGCCCGCGCGCGGTGTACGGGCCCGGGGACCCGCACCTGGTGCCCCGGCTGCTGGCGTCGGTGCGCGGCGGCGTGCTCGCGCTGCCCGGCAAGGACGTGCCGCTCAGCCTGACGGCGGTGGAGAACCTGGCCGCGGCCTGCCTGGCGGCGTCCGGCTGGCCGCCCGGCGCGTACAACATCACCGACGCCGCCCCGTACCGGCGGGACGAGGCGCTGCGCCGGGTGCTGGCGGCCCACGGCAGGAACGCCCGGCTGCTCCATGTCCCGTACCGCATCGCCCAGTTGGCGATCGGCCGGCGCGAAGGCGTGACCGGTTACGCACTGGACCAGCTGGCCCGGCCGGTGGTGCTGGACACCACGAAGTCCCGGCTCCAGGGGTTCACCCCGGACCGGGACCTCGGTCACCATCTCGCCCAACTACTGGGCGGACAGTGCTAGGCCGGACAGGCCCTAGTTCCTTGCGGCCTTCTTGATCAGGATCACCACTGCCGCGGCGATGCCGACCAGCACCAGGACGTTGACCGCGAAGCCGATGATTCCCAGCACGGTGCCCACGATGGTCCAGAAGACCTTCCAGGCGATCACCAGCAGGATGATCGGGACGACGACGTTGCGCACCCACGAGGGCAGCGACTTCCAGAACTCGGCCATGTCCGTACCTTCTCCCCTCGGGGTCGGTGCCGGTAGTTCCGGCTGCGTTCCCGCTCCCTCGATCTCGACACTTCGATCGTAGGCCGCCCGGAAGGCCGAAACGAGGCTTCCGGGCCCGGAGAGAACCCGGAGATCGACCCCTGACGCGGGCCCCGGGAGAACCCTCAGGGCCCGGAGACCGAGTGGGTCACACCGGCCAGGTCTCGCCCTGCCAGGCGGCGTCCCAGAACATCCACTCGTACCGCGAGGTGGTGGTGAAATGCTCGACCACGCGCCGCCGTTCGGCCGCGGAGAGGTCCTCGCCGATCCGGTCGGTGAGGTCCAGGACGCGGCGCACCACGGCCTGGAACTCCTCCCCGCCGTAGGCGGCGATCCACTTGGCGTACAGCGGTTCGGGGGAGGAGCGGCGCAGCAGTTCCTCGCCGACCCGGGCGTAGATCCAGTAGCAGGGCAGCACCGCGCCGAGCGCCTCCGCGAAGGAGCCGCCGTAGACGGTGGCGAGCAGGTAGCTGGTGTAGGCGCGGGTGGTGGGGAGCACGGGTTCGGCGGCAGCGGCGGCGCCGTCCTCGCCGAAGGCGTGCAGGAAGTCGGCGTGCATCTCCTGTTCGGCGGCGATGGCGCCGACCGCGTCGTTGGCGAAGGCCAGCACCTCGTCCTCGCCGGGGGCCTTGGCGGCGCACACCGCGAGTGCCCGGGCGTAGTCGCGCAGGTAGTGCGAGTCCTGGACGACGAAGTGGCGGAACGCGGCGCGCGGCAGGGTCCCGTCGGTCAGGCCGGCCAGGAACGGGTGGTCGAGGATGCGGCCGTAGATCGGCTCGATGGCCGTCCACAGTTCGTCGGTGAGTTTCACAGGCTGCTCCTCATGATGTGCGGGTGGCCACGGTCAGTCCTCCGGCGGGGAGAACACCACGAGCACCCGCAGTTCCTCGGTGATGTGGTGGAAGCGGTGTTCCGTCCCGGCGGGGACGAACACCACGCTGCCGCGGGCGACGGTGGCGGTCTCCCGGCCGACGGTCAACTCGGCCCGGCCGCTGACCACCAGGTAGATCTCGTCCTGGGCGTGCGGGGTCTGCGGGTCGGTGTCGCCGGGGGAGAGCGCGTACAGCCCGGCGGACATCGTGGGCTGCTTCAGGAAGCGCAGGTACGCGCCGTCATTGGCGGCGCGTTCGGCGTCGAGTTCGTCCAGCCGGAACAGTTTCATCGGGCCACGGCCCCCTCTCGGTCCGGGCCCATTCAACAACACTCCACATCACGGTTGTTCGGGAGAGCTTCCGCCCGGCCGGGCGGGCTGTCACCATCCGCAGCATGAAGAATTTCGTGATCAAAACGCTCATCAACGCGGTGGCGATCTGGATTGCCGCCTGGATCGTCAACGGGATCACGCTCGCGGGGGGCGACTGGCAGCACAAGACGGTCACCGTGCTCGCGGTGGCGCTGATCTTCGGTGTGGTGAACTTCGCGATCAAGCCGCTGGTGAAGCTGTTCTCGCTGCCGCTGTTCATCCTCACGCTGGGCCTGGTCACCTTCGTGATCAACGCCCTGATGCTCTGGCTGACGTCCTGGGCGTCGGACCAGCTGCACCTGGACTTCCACGTGAAGGGCTTCTGGGCGGCGCTGCTCGGCTCGCTGATCATCAGCCTGGTCTCCTGGGGCCTGCACCTGGCCTTCGGCGACGACGACTGAGCTCGCCGCGGAAGAGCGGCTGACCGGCCACCGGACAGCGCCCCGTTGCTGTCCGACGGCCGGTCATCTCAAAGCATGATCACAAACCGCGCTGCGGGCTCAACTCCCTTACTGCGCCGCGGTATCAGCTCCGCTGCGAGCACCGCGCCGCGGTCTCAGCTCCGCTGCGAGCACTCAGCCCGCGTTCTCGTGCCCGGTGGCGGACAGGATGCTGGTGAGCTCCTGGTCGAGGTCGCCGCCGGCCGTCTCCTGGCCGATCGGCACCACCAGGTCGGTGCGGGCGAGGAAGGCCAGCAGGGGCGCGGCATCGGCGCGCATCCGGGCGTCGCCTTCGGGGGAGCGCAGCACCACGGCGGCCTCGGCGAGGTCCTCGCCGACGGGGTGGATGTGGACGTCACCCTCGCCGCTGGCCCGGCTGAGCCCGTCGACCAGCAGTTCGCGCGCGAAGACCCAGGTAACCGGCTCGTCGCCGGGCAGGTGGAAGGTGCAGCGGACGGCGAACGGGTCGCCGCCGTCGTACTCCAGGTCGGCCAGGATCCGGAAGGAGAGCTCGCTCGACACCACGAGGCGCATCGCCATGTGGGCTTGGACCGTGCTGTGCATGCGCCAGTACCTCTCGTTCTGCCCGCCCGGTACGCCGAGGGTCGAGCGGTGGGGTCGGGCTTCTGTCGGTTCGCTGTCGGTTCTCTGTCCCCAATTCCCCGTTCGGACCTCATCGTCCAGGTTTGGCGGCGATGTGGACAAGGCGTGCTTTTTCAAATGGTGAACAACGCGGCGGCCCGTCAGCGTACGAACGCCGGGAACATCGCCCCCACCAGGCCGCGCGGCCGGGCGGCAGCCGGGGGGCGGCGGCCGGGCCGAGCGCGGCGGGCCGGTGCCGGGCGAGGTGGTCGAGCCGGGTGGAACGAAATCCACCGATTCGATCCCGTCTGCGAGTTTCGCGGCCACCGGTGTGCGGGAGACTCCCGCACAACGCTCGTGCCCCGGAGGTAACAGCCATGTCGGGCCCGGTCCGTCCTGTCGTCAAGCGCACCGCCCGCGCGATCCTGCTGGAGTTCGATCCGGCCGCCCCGCACGCGCCCGCCTCGCTGGTGCTGATCCGCCGGGTCCGCCCCGGCTCCCCGCACCCGTACTGGATCACCCCCGGCGGCGGCGTCGAGCCCGGCGACCCGACGGTGGTCGCCGCCCTGCACCGCGAGGTGGACGAGGAACTCGGCGGGAAGATCACCGACGTGGTGCCCGCCTTCGTCGACACCGTCGCGCACTCCCACCACGACGACGGCACCCCCGCCCACCCGCACGGCGTCAAGGTGCAGCACTTCTTCGTCTGCCGGCTCACCGACTCCGACCCGGCCCGCCGGCACGGCCCCGAGGTGGAGCAGCCCAACGGCGAGTACGAGATCGTCCGGGTGCCGTTCACCCGCGAGGGCGTCACCTCGGTCAACGTGGTCCCTCCCAGCCTGCGCGCCTACCTCGCCGCCAACATCGAGGGCGTCCGCGCCCTGCTCGCCGACGACCTCGGCTGACGCTCAGGCCGGCTCCCCCACCGGGTCGTGCCGGACGGCCCCGGCCGGCAGCCCGCAGCGCCGCAGTGCCGCCGCCCCGCCGCGCACCATCGCCGCCGGGCCGCTCAGGTACGCCGCGTAGCCGGGCCACGGGGCGTGCTGGGCCACCACCTCCGGCAGGGTCGGTCCGTCTCCCTCCGACAGCACCGGGCGGACCGTCAACCAACTGTGCTGCGAAGCGAGTTGACGCAGCTCGGCGAGCCGGTACAGCCCGGACTCCCGGCGCGCCCCGTAGAACACCTCCACCCGACGGCCCGCCGCCCCGTGCGCGGCGACCTCCTCCACCAGCGCGCCGATCGGCCCGATCCCGGTGCCGCCACCCACGCAGAGCAGGTTCTCCCCCGCCGCGTGGTCCACCGTCATGCCGCCCTCCGCCGGGCCCAGCCGCAGCACGTCGCCCGGCCGCGCCCGGTGCACCAGCGCGTTGCTCACCCAGCCCGCCGGCACCGCCCGCACGTGCAGCGTCAGCAGCCCGTCCGCCCGCGGCGCCGAACCGAACGAGTACGGCCGCCACACCCGCGGCCACCACGGCGTCTCCACCGGCGCGTACTGCCCGGCCCGGAACGGGTACGGCTGGTCCGGCCGGAGCGTCAGCACCGCGACGTCCTCCGCCGCCTGCCGCTGCCCCACCACCTCGGCCTGCCACCACGGCGGGGCGGACCGCGCCTGCTCCTCCAGCCCCTCGACCAGCAGCCGCGATACCAGCGCCAGCAGCCGCCGCCAGGCCGCCTCGGCCCGCTCGTCCCAGGCATCGCCGCCGTACCGGGCCAGCGCCTGCACCAGGCACTCCTCGGCCGCGGCGTAATGCCCGGGCAGCGCGCCGTACGTGCGGTGCCGGCGCCCCAGCGGGACGAGGTACCCGCGCAGCGCCGCCGGGTCGTCGGCGTCCCGGGCGCACTGCTGCAGCGCCCGGAACAGCAGGTCGCGCTGCTCGTCCATGGCGGCCGGGAACATCGCCCGCAGCTCCGGGTGGCGCAGGAACACCAGCGCGTGGAAGTGCGCCATCGCCCGGTCCGCGACCGGCTGCACCGCCGCCAGCACCGCCCGGACCAGGGCCAGCTCCGCCGGGTCCGGCGGACGGACCGCCCCGGCCGTCCGCTCCACCGCCACCACCGGCTGCGGCCGGGCCGCCGGCACGCCCCACGCCCGGGCCCAACGGTCGCCCGGGCCCACCCAGTTGAGCGGCGCGGCCGGCGCGAACAGCGACTCGACGGGCGCGGGCCGGGCCGGCGCCGGTGGCGCGGGCACGGCCGGCGCGGGCACCGTCGGCGGCCAGGTGGGCTTCGCCGGGACGGCCGGCACCGGGGTGAGCGGCCTACTGCCGAGTTCGAGCTGACGAGTAGCCAAGGGAATCGTTCCGCTTCCGGTCGACGGTCTGCTGACGCCGCCAGCACAGTGTCACCGTCCGCGCACCAGATCCGTCGAATCCGGCAAATTCCGGACATCCGACGGGTCCACCCGCTACCCTTCCCCCGGCCGGAGCGCCCCAGGTGCGGCCGGTACGAACCAGCCGCACCCAGGGCGGGCTCACAGGCCCCGCAGCAGCATCCCCGGGCGCTCCACACAGTCCGCGACGAACCGCAGGAACCCGCCCGCGGTGCCCCCGTCGCAGACCCGGTGGTCGAAGGTGAACGACAGCTGGGTGACCTGACGGACCGCCAACTGGCCTTCGTGCACCCAGGGTTTGGGCGTGATCCGGCCCACCCCGAGCATCGCCGCCTCCGGGTGGTTGAGGATCGGCGTGGAGCCGTCCACCCCGAACACGCCGTAGTTGTTCAGCGTGAACGTCCCGCCGGTCAGCTCGGCCGGGCCCAGCGACCCGTCCCGGGCCGCCTCGGTGAGCCGGGCGAGTTCGACCGACAGCCGTTCGGTGCCCAGCAGTTGGGCGTCCCGCACCACCGGCACCACCAGCCCGCGCTGCCCCTGCGCGGCGAAGCCCAGGTGGACGGCGCGGTGCCGGCGGACGGCCTCGCCCTCGACGCTGGAGTTGAGCTCCGGGAAGCGTTCCAGACCGGCCAGGCAGATCCGCGCCAGCAGCGCCAGCACGCTCACCTTCGGGCCCGGCACCTGGTTCAACTGGCTTCGCAGTGCCATCAGTTCGGTCGCGTCGGCGTCCACCCAGCAGGTCGCCGCCGGGATCTCCCGGTGGCTGCGGGTCAGCTTCTCGGCGACGGTGCGGCGCAGCCCGCGCAGCGGGACCAGCTCGTCCTCGTCCGTTCCCCGTGGAACCGCCACCGTCTCGGCAACCGGCGCCGTCCCGTCGATCGCCCGCTCGACGTCCCGCCGGGTGATCAGCCCGTCCGGTCCGCTGCCGGGCACCTTCGTCAGGTCGAGCCCGTGCTCGCGGGCGATCCGGCGCACCAGCGGCGAGATCACCGCCAGCACGGCGGGAGCCGCCGCCACGGCGGGGGCCTTCGCCTCGGGGGGCGCAGCCACGGCAACCGGCGCGACCGGCAGCGCGGGCGCCTCGACGGCGCCGCCGCCCGGCGCGACCCGGCGGCGGCCGGCCCGGCGGGTCTCGGCCACCCCGTAGCCCACCAGCGGGCGCTCCGCCTCGGGCGCGGGCTCCTCGTCCTCGGGCACGTGCCCGGGGGCGACGGCCACCGTGACCAGCGGCGCGCCTACCGGCACCTCCTGCCCGACCTCTCCGAACCGGGCGGTGACCACCCCGCCGTACGGGCAGGGCACCTCGACCACCGCCTTGGCGGTCTCCACCTCCACCACCGGCTGGTCGACGGCGATCACCTCGCCGACCTCGACCATCCAGCGCACCACCTCGGCCCCGGTGAGTCCCTCACCGAGGTCGGGCAGCGTGAACTCGCGGACCACCGGCATCGCCATCACTCCTCCCATTGGAGCCGGGCGACGGCGTCCAGGATCCGGTCCACCCCGGGCAGGTGGTGGTGCTCCAGCATCGGCGGAGGGTACGGGATGTCGAACCCAGTGACCCGCAGCACCGGCGCCGCCAGGTGGTGGAAGCACTTCTCGGTCAGCCGGGCGGCGATCTCCGCCCCGGCCCCGCCGAAGCCGCTCGCCTCGTGCACCACCACGGCCCGGCCGAGCGAACGCACCACCTCGCAGGCGGTGGCCTCGTCGAACGGCACCAGCGAGCGCAGGTCCAGCACCGCGAGGTCCCAGCCCTCGGCCTTCGCCGCCTCGGCGGCCTCCAGGCAGACCGGCAGCGACGGACCGTAGGTGACCAGCACAGCAGAGGTCCCGGGCCGGCGCAGCACGGCCTTGCCGATCGGCTCCACGCCGGCCGCCGGGTCCCACTCGGCCTTGCCCCAGTACAGCCGCTTGGGCTCCAGGAACACCACGGGGTCGTCGGAGGCGATCGCCTCCCGCAGCAGCCCGTACGCGTCGGCGACGGTGGCGGGAGTGACCACGTGCAGGCCGGGGGTGTGCGCGTAGTACGCCTCGGAGGCGTCGCTGTGGTGCTCGACGCCGCCGATTCCGCCGCCGTACGGGATGCGGACGGTGATCGGCAGCGGCAGCTTTCCGGCGGTGCGGTTGCGCATCTTGGCGACGTGCGAGACCAGTTGCTCCATCGCGGGGTACGCGAAGGCGTCGAACTGCATCTCCACCACGGGGCGCAGCCCGTACATGGCCATGCCGACGGCGGTACCGAGGATGCCGGCCTCGGCCAGCGGGGTGTCCAGGCAGCGGTCGGCGCCGAATTCGGCGGTCAGGCCGTCGGTGATCCGGAAGACGCCGCCGAGGGCGCCGACGTCCTCGCCGAGCACGTGCACCGACGCGTCGGCGCGCATCGCGTCGCGCAGTGCGGTGTTCAGGGCCTGCGCCATGGTGCCGGTGCGCAGTCCGGACTGTTCGCGGGTGGCAGTGGTCATCGGGTGTGCACCTCGGCCTCCGCGGCCAGCTCGGCGGCCAGTTGCGCGGCCTGTTCGCGCAGCTGCTGGGTGGGTTCGGCGTAGACGTGCGCGAACAGGGACATCGGGTCGAGGTCGGGGTCGGTATGGAACTCGGCGCGCATCCGGGCGGCCATCGCCTCGGACTCCTCGCCGGCCTCGGTGACCAGTTCCTCGTCCAGCAGGCCGCGCTCGCGCAGGGCGTCCTCCAGCATCCGGATCGGGTCGTGCGCCTGCCAGGCGGTGACCTCCTCGGACTGCCGGTAGCGGGTGGCGTCGTCGGCGTTGGTGTGCGCCTCGACGCGGTAGGTGAGCGCCTCGACCAGGGTCGGGCCGCCGCCGCTGCGGGCCCGGTCGACGGCCTCGGTGAGCACCTGGTGGACGGCGGCGGCGTCGTTGCCGTCCACCAGCCGGCCGGGCATGCCGTAGCCGACGGCCTTGTGGGCGAGGGTCGGCGCGGCGGACTGCCTGGTCAGCGGGACGGAGATGGCGTAGCCGTTGTTCTGCACCAGGAACACCACGGGGGCGTGCAGCACGGCGGCGAAGTTCAGGCCCTCGTGGAAGTCGCCCTCGCTGGTGCCGCCGTCGCCGAGCATGGCCAGCGCCACGGTGTCGTCGCCGGCCAGCCGGGCGGCGTGCGCGAGGCCGACCGCGTGCGGGACCTGGGTGGCCAGCGGGGTGCACAGCGGGGCGGTGCGGGTGGCGCGCGGGTCGTAGCCGGTGTGCGCGCTGCCGCGCAGCAGGGTGAGCGCCTGCAGCGGGTCGACGCCGCGGGCGACCACGGCGAGGGTGTCGCGGTAGGAGGGGAACAGCCAGTCGTCCTCGCGCAGGGCGAGCGCGGCGGCTATCTGGCAGGCCTCCTGGCCGGTGGACGCCGGGTAGACGGCGAGCCGGCCCTGCTTGGTGAGGGTGGTGGCCTGCTGGTTGTAGCGGCGGCCGGCGACCAGCCGGCGGTACAGCTCGCGCAGCAGGGCCGGGTCGGCCTTGTCGGCGGCGGGGGTGCCGAGAACGCGCAGCGGTTCGTCGTCGGGCAGCAGCGGGGCGGGGTCGGTGCGGGGCGCGGTGGCGCCGGGCAGCCAGCCGGGCACGACGCCCGGGTCGGCCTGATCCCTGTGGTCCAGAACGGTCATGTGGGGCACCTCCGGGGTGGTGGGGGCTCCCTACCGATTGTTCGGTCGTCTGTTCATCTTGACCATATCCCCGTCAAGACGGTGGACAGTCGGCCGAAAGGGCGGTCTGCTGGGGCCAGCACGTCCAATCGCGAGGGGTGGGGGGCCATGTCGGCTGAACAGGTGTCCAGACTCGACCGTGTCGACCGGTCGATCCTGCGGCTGCTGCGGCAGGACGGTCGCGCCTCGATCCGCTCGGTCGCCGAGCGGGTGCACGTGTCCCGGGCGAACGCCTATGCCCGGATCTCCAGGATGGTCGAGGACGGCGTGATTCGCGGCTTCACCGCCCGGGTCGACCACGAGCGGGCCGGGCAGACCGCGTCCGCGTACGTCACCCTGCGGATCGTCCAGAACTCCTGGCGCACCGTGCGCGAGCAGCTGCTGCAGCTGCCCGGGGTCGCGCACATCGCGCTGGTCGGCGGTGACTACGACGTGCTGATGCTGGTGCACACCGCCGACAACCGGGAGCTGCGCGAGCTCGTGTTGGGCAGCATCCAGTCGATCCCGCAGGTGCTCAGCACCCGCACCATGCTGATCTTCGAGGAGGCCGACCACATCCCCACCGACGGGCCCTGAGGCGGCTCAGCGGGCCCGCAGCCCGTCGAAGGCGAGCTGGACGACGGCGTCCGGCAGTCCCTCCGAGTCGCGCTGGCCGGGGCGGTACCACTCCACCACCGAGTTGATCATGCCGAACAGCAGCCGGGTCGCCAGCCGGGGCTCCACATCGGCCCGCAGCTCGCCCGCCTCGACGGCCTGCTGGACCAGCTCGGCCACCCGGTGGTCGAAGTCGCGCCGCCGCTCCAGCGCCCACTGCTCGGTCACGGTGTTCCCCCGGACCCTCAACAGCAGCGTCACGTACGGCAGTTCGGCCAGCAGCACCTCGGCGGTGCGGCGCACCACGTGCTCCAGCCGGCCGGCCGGCCGCCCCTCGACCGCCCGCGGCTCCTCCAGGATGCCGAACAGCGCGTCCAGCGCCCGCCCGACGGCCAGCCGCAGCAGCTCCTCCTTGCCGCGCACGTGGTGGTAGATCGAGGACTTGGAGATCCCCGCGGCCCGGGACAGGTCCTCCATCGAGGTGCCGTCGTAACCGCGCTCGTTGAAGACCCGCACCGTGACGGCGAGCAGCGACTCGACCGTGTAGGAGGCGCGCGTGAGGTTTTCGGCCATGGCAACGAGTATCGCGCCGCGCACACCGCCCCGTCAGCCGGGGTGCGGTTCCCGGCCGTCCGATATCGGCCCAAAAGATCAGGAATAGCGGGTCAAGTCGGTCGGATTTGCCAATACGTGCCGGGTTTCCCGCGGGAATTCTCCGCATTGATTCGCAGCCGTCGCCCACGCCGCGGATCGGCGCTGGTACGGCCCCCACCAGGGGTGGTTCGACCGCGGCCCGGGCGCCGCCGATCCGGGGGCGACGCACCCGTCCGCGAGGCCCTGTGGCCAGGTCTGACGCAGCCTTACACTATCCGCACCGCCGCCCCCGGCGGCCCGAAATGGCACAGGATGGAGGCGGCCCGTGGGTGTCGTCCGGCAAGGGATGGCGGGTCGTCCACCGACCTCCGCCGAGAGCGGGATCACGACCGAGGACGAGACCCCGGTCGAGGCCGACGGCCGGGCACCGGAGGAGACGCCGGACGAACCGGCGGCCGACCCCGGGGCGGGCTACGGATTCCGCCGCACCGCGCAGCGTTTCGGGCCCGCGCTCGCCCTGTTCGGCGCGGTGAAACTCGCCGGATTCGCCGCTTTCATGTGGCTGCTGGAAACCAGCGGCCACTACCGGACCACCGACCCGCGTTTCGGCGGCGGCACCCACCCGTGGGATGTGCTCGGCACCTGGGACGGCCTCTGGTACCAGAAGGTCGCGCAGCTCGGTTACGACCCGCAGCTGATTCCGGAGCAGGGTTTCTTCACCATCAAGCAGAATTCCGCCGCGTTCTTCCCGCTGTATCCGGGCCTGATCCGGCTGGTGTCGAACACCGGTCTCGGCCTGTACGGCGCCGGCATGCTGGTGTCGATCGTCGCCTCGTTCATCGCGGCGGCCGGCATCTTCGCCGTGGTGTCGCGGCTGTACGGCCACCGGGCGGGCGTGATCGCGGCGGGCCTGTGGGCGGCGTTCCCGGGCTCCGGCGTGGAGTGGGCGGTCTACTCGGAGTCGGTGTTCGTGGCGCTGGCCGCCTGGGCCTGCTACTTCGCCGTCGACCGCAACTGGGTGAGCGCCGCGGTGGTGACGTTCATGGCGGGCCTGGCCCGGCCGAGTTCCGTCCCGCTGATCGCCGGTGTGGCGCTGGCCGCCGCGATCGCCCTGTGGAAGCGCTCCGACGGCGTGGTGGGGCCGCTCACCGCGATCGTGCTGCCACCGATCGGCTGTCTGGGCTACCTGGGCTGGGTCGGCTACCGGATGGGTCACCTGGACGGCTACATCACCCTGCAGCGCGGCGGCTGGCTGCACTTCTTCGACTGGGGCCGCTACACCCTGCGGGCCGCCACCAACGTGCTGCGCGGCGAAACCAACTACCTGTTCGCCTACCCGACCGAGGACCTGATCGCGGTCGTGGTGCTGCTCGCCCTGCCGATCCTGCTGGTGTCGCTGCTGTCCAAGCGCCCGCCGCTGGTGCTGACGGTCTACACGCTGGGCACGCTCGTGATGGTGCTCGGCAGCCAGCAGATGTTCGGCACGCTGTCCCGCTTCGTGCTGCCGATCTTCCCGCTGCTGATCCCGCTCGCGGTGGCCCTGGCCCGGGTCCGGCTGCGCAACCTGGCCACCGTGCTCGGTGTCGCCGCGCTGTCCTCCGGCTGGTTCGCCGGCTACGTCATCTTCCAGCTCGGTATTCCGTAACCGACCGAGCCGCCGCCCGTACCGGACCGCTCCGGCGCGGGCGGCGGACCCGATCCGGCGCGGGCGGCGGACCCTGCCGAGAACCTCTTGCACCGACCGATCGTTCGGTTACGCTGAGCTGTGTCCCGCCCCGCCCCCGTGAGGAGCGCACCATGGCCGCTGCGACCCCCCTGCCGGTCGCCGAACTGATCGCCCGCCACCAGGACACCCTCGACCGCGCAGTCGCCGCGGCCGGGTCCCGCGACTACTGGTCGCCGTACCCGGAGTTCCCCAAGGCGTACGGCGAGAGCGCCGCCGCCGACGGCAAGGCCGCCTTCGACGCCCTGCTGGGACGGGAGTTCGAGCTGCCGGGCCACCCCGACGGCGGCGAGCCGGTGACCGGCGAGGCGAGCCCGTACGGCATCGAAATGGGCATCGCCTACCCGCACGCCGAGCCGGACGCGCTGCTGGCCGCGCTGGAGGCCGCCCGCCCCGCCTGGGCGAAGGCCGGCCCGGCCGCCCGCGCCGCGGTCTGCCTGGAGATCCTGGCCCGGATCAACGCCCGCTCGCACGAGTTCGCGCAGGCCGTGATGCACACCACCGGCCAGGCCTACGGCATGGCCTTCCAGGCCGGCGGCCCGCACGCCCAGGACCGCGGCGTCGAGGCGGTGGCGTACGCGTACGCCGAGCAGACCCGGCTGCCGCGCTCCGCGCAGTGGACCAAGCCGCAGGGCAAGCGCGACCCGCTGGTGATGACCAAGGAGTTCACCGCCGTCCCGCGCGGCACCGCGCTGCTGATCGGCTGCAACACCTTCCCCACCTGGAACGGCTACCCGGGCCTGTTCGCCTCGCTGGCCACCGGCAACGGCGTGCTGGTCAAGCCCCACCCGCGGGCCGTGCTGCCGCTGGCGCTGACCGTGCGGATCGCCCGCGAGGTGCTCGCCGAGGCCGGCTTCGACCCCAACCTGGTCTGCCTGGCCGCCGAGCACGAGGGCTCCGCGATCGCCCAGGTGCTGGCGGTGCGCCCCGAGGTGAAGCTGATCGACTACACCGGCTCCACCGGCTTCGGCGACTGGCTGGAGAACAACGCCCGGCAGGCGCAGGTGTACACCGAGAAGGCCGGCGTGAACACCGTCGTCGTCGACTCCACCGACGACTACCGCGGCATGCTGAACAACCTGGCGTTCTCCGTCAGCCTGTACAGCGGCCAGATGTGCACCACCCCGCAGAACCTGCTGATCCCGCGCACCGGCATCCGCACCGAGGACGGCGAGCGCAGCTACGAGCAGGTGGTGACCGACCTGGCCGCCGCCGTCGACGGCCTGCTCGGCGACGACGCCCGCGCCGCCGCCATCCTCGGCGCCGTGGTCAACCCCGGGGTGCTGCAGCGCAGCGCCGCCGCGGCCGGCGGCGAACTCGGCGAACTCGCCCTGGCGCCGCGGGTGGTGGCCTCGCCGGAGTTCCCCGGCGCGACCATCCGCACGCCCGCCCTGGTGAAGGCCGACGCCGACAAGCCGGACGACCTGTCGCGCTTCCTGACCGAGTGCTTCGGCCCGATCGCGTTCGCCGTCGCCGTGGAGTCCACCGCCGCCGCCGTCGAACTGCTGCACCGCACCACGGTCGAGCACGGCGCGATGACCGCCGGCGCGTACACCACCGACCCCGAGGTCGAGACCGCCCTGATCGACGCCTGCCTGGACGCCGGCGTCTCGCTCTCGCTCAACCTCACCGGCGGCGTGTACGTCAACCAGACCGCGGCCTTCTCCGACCTGCACGGCACCGGCGCCAACCCGGCCGCCAACTCGGCGTACTGCGACGCCGCGTTCGTCGCCAACCGGTTCCGCACAGTCGAGATCCGCAAGTAACCGTCACAAGAGGCAGCGGGCCCGGAAGCCGTCCCACCACGACGGCGTCCGGGCCCGTTCGCCGTCAGGAGGTTCACAGCCCCGGACGGGACCGCGATGATGGCAGTCTGAAAGCGCGCTGAGAACCCGAAAGCCGTGGGACTCCGGTCCGTTGAGCACCGGCAGACGGGGGATGACGACGGGAGAGACGGATGTCCGAGACGGAGTTCACCGCCGATGTTGTAGTGGTCGGGGCCGGCCCGACCGGCCTGCTGCTGGCGGGCGATCTGGCCGCGGCCGGGCTGCGGGTGACCGTGGTCGACAAGCGCGCCGAGGAGTCCAACCTGACCAGGGCGTTCGCGGTGCACGCCCGGACCCTGGAGATGCTGGACGCCCGCGGCCTGGCCGACGAACTGATCGCCACCGGCCGGACGCTGCCCTCGCTGCAGGCCTTCGGCAAGGTCCGGGTGGACTTCTCGACGCTGCCCACCCGGTTCCCGTTCACCCTGGTCACCCCGCAGTCCCGGACCGAGCGGGTGCTGCGCGAGCGGGCCGTCAAGGCGGGCGCGGAGCTGCGCCGCGGCGCCGAGCTGACCGGCCTGCGGCAGGACGCGCAGGGCGTCACGCTGACCGTCCGCACCGCCGAGGGCGAGCAGCGGCTGCGTTCCCGCTACGCGGTCGGCGCGGACGGCGTGCACTCGGCGGTGCGCGACCTGCTGGGCATCCCGTTCCCCGGCGAGTCGGTGGTGCGCTCGGTGATGCTGGCCGACGTCCAGTTGGAGCACGAGCCGGAGGAGCCGCTGACGGCCGGCGCCGACGAGCGCGGCTTCGTCTTCCTGGCCTCGTACGGCGACGGCTGGCACCGGGTGATCGGCTGGGACCGCGACCACCAGGTGCCCGACTCCGAGCCGGTGGTGGTCGCCGAACTCGCCGACCTGCTGCGCGAGGTGACGGGCCGTGACCTCGGCATGTCCGAGCCCCGCTGGACCTCCCGCTTCCACAGCGACGAGCGCCAGGCCACCAGCTACCGCTCCGGCCGGGTGTTCCTGGCGGGGGACGCCGCGCACTGCCACTCCCCGGCCGGCGGCCAGGGCATGAACACCGGCCTGCAGGACGCCGCCAACCTGAGCTGGAAGCTGGTCGCCGCCGTCCGCGGCTGGGCCCCCGACGCGCTGCTCGACACCTACCAGACCGAGCGGCACCCGATCGGCCGGGCGGTGCTGCGCAGCTCCGGCGCCCTGGTGCGGCTGGCGCTCGGCCGGCACGCCTCCACCCGGGCGCTGCGCTCGGCGATCGGCGCGGCCGCCGGGGCGCTGGGCCCGCTGGCCGAGCTGGGCGCCAAGCAGATCTCCGGCATCGGCTACAGCTACCCCGCCGAGAAGGGCTCCCACCCGCTGGCCGGCCGCCGCGTCCCGGACCTGCGCCTGGCGGTGGACGTGCCCGGCGGCCCGTCCCGGCTGCACGAGGCGCTGCGCGCCGGGAAGGCCGTGCTGATCAGCAACGACGAGCTGTCGGTGGCGGATTCGTGGTCCGACCGGGTGGTCACCGCCGCGCCCGCCGACCCGCACGGCAAGCTGCGCGACACGGTGCTGCTGGTCCGTCCGGACGGCTACGCGGCCTGGGCCTGTGTCGATCCGACCCGGGGCGAGCTGCGGGCCGCGCTCAGCCACTGGCTGGGCCGCCCCTGATTCTTATTCACTGAATTCCCCGGGCGGAAGTCTGTTCATTCACAAAAGCCTTCCGCAGTTCCACAGTTGACTGTTCTTTAGTAAGCAATTGCCCAGGCATGGGCCAGTTCCTGGGAGTTCTCTGAGAGATTCTGGCGAGCGTTTTCGAAAACCGGAACGCCCCCAGACTTCCGGAGGAACCCGTGCGACCCCGCTCGCTGGCCCTTGCCGCAGCCCTGGCTGTCCTGCCCCTCACCGCCGTCTGCCTGGGCGTCGGTACCGCCCAGGCGGCGCCGACGCCCAACGCCAGCGCCCGGGTGGCGCTGCCGCAGACCGTCACGCCGGCGGTGGCGCGCTCCCACAAGCAGGGAGACGTCCCGGCCGACCGGAAGATATCCGTGGCGGTCGCGCTGAAGCTGCGCAACACCGCCGAACTCGACCGGTTCCTCTCGGCGGTGGCCACTCCCGGCACCGCCGAGTTCGGGCACTATCTGACGCCCGCACAGTTCAACGAGCGCTTCGGCCCGACCCAGGCCGACGTGGACCAGGTGCGCACGTTCCTGACCGCGCAGGGCCTGAAGGTCGACTCGGTGAGCGCGAACCGCCAGGTGGTCAACGCCACCGGTTCGGCCTCGGCGGTCGCCGCCGCGTTCGGTACCCACGAGTCGACCTACAGCGACCCGCAGCAGGGCAACCGGAGCTTCTTCGCCAACGACGCCGCCGCCTCGGTGCCGGCCTCGCTGGCCGGCGTGGTCGAGGGCGTCAGCGGCCTCAACGACCACACCGTGCGCACCTCCCGGATCGCCAAGCCCGACGCGGCCACCCCGCACGCCACCCCCAACGGCTTCGGCCCGGCCGGCTACGACGGCGCGTACCACCTGAACCAGATGGGCGCGGACGGCACCGGCAGCACCGTGGCACTCTGGGAGTTCGACGGCTACAAGTCCTCCAACCTGACCACCTACGACAGCCAGTACGGCCTGTCGGGCCCGGCGGTCAGCACCGTCTCGGTGGACGGCGCGAACTACGACGCGGCCCCCGGCGGCGGCCAGGGCGAGGTCGAGCTGGACTCGGAGATCCTCCGCGGTGTCGCCCCCAAGGCCACCCAGCTGGTCTACGAGGCGCCCAACACCGACCAGGGCGAGATCGACATGGCCGCCAAGATCGTCTCGGACAACCGGGTCTCGGTCATCTCGATCTCCTGGGGCTCCTGCGAGCCGGACACCACCGCCTCCTCGATGACGGCGGTGAACAACTCCTTCAAGCAGGCCGCCGCCCAGGGCATCTCGATCTTCTCGGCCTCCGGCGACGACGGCTCCCGGGACTGCACCCGCTCCACCTCGGGCTCCACCGTGAAGGCCGTGGACTTCCCCGCCTCCAGCCCGTACAACACCGGCGTCGGCGGCACCAACCTGAAGGTCTCCGGCACCACCTACAGCTCGGAGAGCGCCTGGAGCACCGCCGGCGGCGGCGTCTCCACCCAGTTCGCCAAGCCGACCTGGCAGACCGGCACCAACGTCACCGGCACCATGCGCACCGTGCCCGACATCTCCTCCAACGCCGACCCGGCCAGCGGCTTCGCGATCTACACCCAGGGCACCAGCAGCCCCGGCTGGCAGGTCTACGGCGGCACCTCGGCGGCCGCCCCGCTGTGGTCCGGCTACGCCGCGCTGTACAACCAGAAGGCCAAGGCCGCCGCCAAGCCCGCCCTGGGCGAGGTCAACCCGAAGCTGTACGCGGTCGCCAACAGCAGCGCGTACGGCACCGCCCTGCACGACGTCACCAGCGGCTCCAACCAGGACTTCGCCGCCAAGGCCGGCTACGACCAGGTCACCGGCTGGGGCACCCCGATCGCCGACGGCCTGACGAACGCCCTGCTCGGCACCGGCGGCACCACCCCGCCGCCCACCGGCGGCTGCACCGCCGCCCAGCTGCTCGGCAACCCCGGCTTCGAGACCGGCACCGCCACCCCGTGGACCACCTCCACGGGCGTGGTCGACAACTCCGCCTCGCAGGCCGCGCACAGCGGTTCCTGGAAGGCCTGGCTGAACGGCTACGGCGCGGCCCACACCGACACCCTCGCCCAGACGGTGGCGATCCCGGCCGGCTGCCGGGCGAGCTTCAGCTTCTGGCTGCACGTCGACACCGCCGAGACCGGCAGCAGCGCCTACGACAAGCTCACCCTGTCGGCCAACGGCACCTCGGTGGCCACATACTCCAACCTCGACAGGAACACCGGGTACGTCCAGAAGACCGTCGACCTGTCCTCCTACGCCGGACAGACCGTCACCCTGAAGTTCACCGGCGTCGAGGACGCCTCGCTGCAGACCAGCTTCGTCATCGACGACACCGCACTGAACATTTCCTGACCTCGCCTCAACAGAGTTGCCGGGGGGGCCTGTCACGGACCCTCCCGGCACCTGTGTGTCAGGAGTGTTTCGTGTTCGCTCCGCCTGCGAAATACTTGTCGTGACCACTGTCATATGTCCTGATTGATGACGTAGCCTCTCAACCCTGGCTAGGGTTCCCCCACACTCGGCGGCGCACCTCCGACGCAACGCGGAGCCGGGGCAACCCACCGAACCCGCCGGGTGGGGAAGGTGTCGCATGGGCTCACAGCAACCACAGCACGCCGGCCGGCTCCGCCTGGTCGGCCAGCGCGAACACGGCGGTGACCGGCCACCGGCCGGACCGGCCGCGCCGGCCGGCCCGTCGGCCGCCGTCCGCAGCAGCACCGCACCCGTATCCGATCCCGTACAGACCGCCGCCCCCGCACCGGCCACTGCCGCCGTACCCGCCGCAGCCCCCACCACCCCCGTGCCCGCACCCGTCGCCGCCCAGGGCGGTTTCGCCGAAGTCCTCAACGCCGCCATCGAACACAGCGGCCTCAGCCTCGACCGGATCCGCGCCGCACTGGCCAAACAGGGCGTCAGGGTCAGCGTCACCACGCTCAGTTACTGGCGTCGCGGCCGCAGCCAGCCCGAACGGGCCACCTCGCTGCGCGCCGTCCACCTGCTGGAGGAGCTCCTCGGCCTGCGCCACACCGCGCTCACCGCGCTGCTCGGCCCGCCCCGCCCGCGCGGCCGCTGGGTCGCCCAGGGCCCGGCCCCCGACGGCCTGCGGGTCGAACAGGTCTGGCCCCGCCATCCCGAGCTCGCCGAGGTGTTCGCCGAACTCGACGCCCCGCCGACCGGCCAGCTGGAGCGGCAGTCCATCCACGACGCCTACTACGTCGACGCCTCCCGCCGCGGCTACCTGCTGCGGCTGCGTCAGGTGGTCCGCGCCACCGTGGACGGCATCACCCGGCACGTCGTGGTCCACAAGGCCGACGAGGGCACCGACACCCCCGAGATCACCAACGTCCGGCACGCCCGCCTCGGCCGGGTCCGCCGCCGCCCGCTCAGCGGCCTGCTGGTCGCCGAACTCCTCCTCGACCGGCCGCTCGCCCTCGGCGACTCCACGATCCTCGAGTACGAGGTGCGGATCCCCGACTCCGGCCCCACCACCGACTACGGGCGATACTTCGCCAACCCCGTGCGCGAGTACGTCCTGCAGGTCCACTTCGACCCCGCCGCCGTCCCCGTCCAGTGCGAACGCTTCGACCGCACCCCCGGCGCCGAGACCGACCGTCACCGCGAACCCCTCTGGATCGGCGCCTCCGCCAGTGCCCACGTCCTCACCGCCGACCAGCAACCCGGCCAGGTGGGCATCCGCTGGCAATGGGAGTGACCGCCCCGGCCTGATCGGCCATCAACCGCCGGTGCCACGCCGCGCCACCGCCCCGAAGTTCACCCCGTTCCGCCCCGCCCGACCGCACATCAGGTGGTCCCTGCCGCTGCCTCCGTGAAAGGTGAGTCCCACTCACCGAGGAAAGGCAGGTCCCTCCCGTGCTGATCGAGTTCAGCGAGGTCGAGCCGGACGAGCCCCGTGCCTGCGGCGACTGCGCCACCCGCCGCCCGGCCGGGCCGCGGCACTGGTGGCGCGCGGCGGGCGGCGGTGCGGCTCGCCGCCGTCGGCAGTGTGCTGGGCGGAGCGGCGGTGGTGTCGACGGCCGCCGCCGCTCCGCCCGGCGACAGCAGCCCGCAGACCGCCGGCTCGCCGCAGGGCGAGGTCGCGGGCCTGTTCGGCGAGCCGCTGAGGGACCGCCGGTCGGCGGCGGCGCAGCCGGCCACCACCCGGGCGGAGATCATGCGGCGGGCGCAGTCCGGACACCTGGGACTTCCTGGTCACCACAAGGGCAAGGACATACCGCCCGCCCAGAACGCCCCGAACACCCCGAACACCCCGTCGCCCCTGCCCCCGCCGCCGTTCCGCTGACTCAGGCCGGCCCGGCGTGCGCCCGCACCCAGGCGTGCATGGCGATCGCCGCGGCCGCCCCGGCGTTGATGGAGCGGGTGGAGCCGAACTGGGCGATCGAGCAGACCGCCGTCGAGTGCTCCCACGCCTCGGCGGTCAGCCCGGGGCCCTCCTGGCCGAACAGCAGCACGCAGCGCTCGGGCAGCGGGTAGGTCTCCAGCGGCACCGCGCCGGGCAGGTTGTCGATGCCGATGATCGGCAGTCCCCGTTCGGCGGCGTACGCGGCCAGCGAGGCCACCGAGTCGTGGTGCCGGACGTGCTGGTAGCGGTCGGTGACCATGGCCCCGCGCCGGTTCCAGCGCCGCCGGCCGACGATGTGCACCTCGCCCGCCAGGAAGGCGTTGGCGGTGCGCACCACGGAGCCGATGTTGAAGTCGTGCTGCCAGTTCTCGACGGCGACGTGGAAGCCGTGCCGCCGGGTGTCCAGGTCGGCGACGATCGCCTCGTGCCGCCAGTACCGGTACTGGTCGGTGACGTTGCGGCGGTCGCCGGCGGCGAGCAGTTCGGGGTCGAGCCGGGGGTCGTCGGGCCACGGTTCGGGGTGCGGTCCGACGCCGATCTCCCGGTCGTCGGGGAGGTGTCCGTCGTCGTACTGCTCGCCCAGCTGGGGCACCGAGGTGTCGCTCACGCCCTCGAGGGTACGGGCTCCTCCCGGGCGGGCCTCGGGCGCGTCCGCACCGACCGCTCCAGCTCGGTGAGCGCCTGCATGACCAGCCGGGACCCGGCCCGGGTGACGTCGATCCGGTCGTCGCGGGGCAGCTGGGCCAGCAGGTAGTCCCAGGTCCGGTGGGCCTCGCGCAGCGCGGCGAAGTCGACGGCCTCGCCGAGCAGGACGGCGGCGGAGGCGATCGCGGTGGCGTCCCGCAGCTCCTCGCCGAAGGCGCCGGCGCCGGGCAGCGGCGGGGCGTCCTCGGTGGGCAGGTGGGCCTCGAGCAGGACGATGGAGCGGTCCAGCATGCCGACCGCCGTGCGGGCCCGGTCGAACTGTTTGCGGCTCAGTTCCGGCGCCCGCGCGAAGTGCCGCACCGGTTCCACCTCGGCCCGGTCCAGCGCGGACAGCATCTCGCTGCGGGCCTCCCGGACGTCCAGCAGCGCGGGCCGCACGTCCTTCTCGGCGTGCCCGCCCGCCGGGTCGCCGTACGCGGTGAACACGGCGGCCGCGTACCGCCCGGCGGCGGCCAGCCACTCGGCCAGGCGTTCCGGCAGCCGGGCGGTCTGCCAGGTCGGGAACAGCGCGTACGCGCCGAGCGCGACGGCGCCGCCGAGCAGCGTCATCGCCACCCGGTCGACGGCCAGCTGCACCGGGTGGCCGGGCTGCAGGCCGAGCAGGAACACCACGTACGAGGAGATCGCGGCCGTCAGCAGCGCGTACCCGGTGCTCAGCATCATGTAGGAGAGCCCCATCGAGATCACGGCGAGCGTGGCCAGCACCCAGTCGTTGGGGTGGAACACCTGCACCACGATGGTGGACACCAGCACGCCGGCGACGGTGCCGGCGATCCGGGCGACGCCGCGGCTGAAGGTCTGCGCGAAGTCGGGGCGCATCACCATGGCGGAGGCCATCGGCGCCCAGTAGCCGTGCTCGATGCCCAGCAGCCGGGCCGCCAGGTAGGAGGAGGTGACCACCGCGGACATCCGGAGCGCGTGGTGGAGGAGCACCGAACGCTTGTGCAGCTGCCGGCCGATGGTGGCCAGCGCGCCGGGCACCACCTCGACCAGCGAAGGGCGGCGCAGGCCGGCCCGGCCGGGGCTGGGGACGGTGGCGCGGTCCTGCCGGTCGAGGCGGTCGGCGGCCCGGCCGAGCAGTCCGGACAGCCGGCGCGCCGAGCGGCGGGCGCCGCCGCGCAGCAGGTCCTCGCCGGTGCCGGGGCGGGCCAGCGCCAGGCCGGGGGTGTCCATCGGCAGCCGCACCGGGTCGCCGGTGCGGATCGCCCGGGCCAGCGCGTCCAGCACCCCGGCGGCGGCGGCCAGCACCTCGCGGGCCCGGTCCCGCTCGGGGCCCTCCGCGGCGGCGCCCACCCGCGGGTCGGCGAGCGCGGCCAGGGTGGGCCGGATCCGTTCCGCGATGGTGCGCAGGCCGCGCAGTTCGGCCGGACGGCGGCGGGCCTGCCGGGGGGACAGCCGGGCCGCCTGCCGGGCGACCATGAACGGCTCCGGGTCGACGTGCGCGACCGGGTCCTGCCGCAGGCTCCGGGCGTAGTCGCCGAGCCCGGCGTAGATGTCGGCGAGCGCGTCGCGCTGCGCCCGCCAGCTGTCGATCGGCCACAGCGTGACCACCAGCGCCTGCACGCCGCCGCCGACCGAACAGAGCACGGCGTGGCCGAGCGCGGCGGACGCCGACACCGGCAGTTGCACCACCACCAGCATCACGGACAGCGTGTTGGCGGCGACCACGCCGGCGGTCGGGCTGACCGCCCAGGCCATGCCCGCGCCGAACGCCCACAGCGCCAGCAGCACCGGGAACGCGCCGGGGATGCCGACCGCGAGGTAGCCGAGGAAGGTCGACGCGCCCAGCCCGGCGCCCGCCACCAGGGCCAGCGAGGCGCGCGGCCGGAACGAGCGCTGGAAGGTCGCGACGCCGGCGATGAACGCGCCCATCGCGGCGGAGGCGGCGTGCGAGGGCCCGTAGATCGCCATGGTCGGGAAGATCACCAGCGCGGCGGCGACCGCGGCGCGCAGCGACCGGCGCGGGTTGGTGAGCGAGAAGTCCACGGTCAGCCCGGTCCGCGCGGTGTCGCGCAGCGCCTTGAACCAGGACATAACGGGAGCTTAGCGACTTTTCCGCCACCGGCCCGTCAGCACGCGTCCCACGGTCAGCAGCGCCCCGGTGGGCCAGAACACGGCGTCGGCGGCCAGCATCTCCAGCGAGAAGAACGGCAGCCCCAGCAGCACCGCGATCGCCAGGTGTTCGGCGCCCATCAGCACCAGCAGCACGTTCTTCAACCGCCGGCTCGCCAACGCGAACGGGAAACCCACCTGCGCCACCACCGTGCCGTACGTCAGCAGGAAGGTCAGCAGCAGGCTGCCGCCGAGCAACGCCGACAGGCCCGGCCAGGGCGTGAACCAGCCCAGGTGCAGCGGGTAGTGGACGGCGGTGCCGTCCTGCCAGCGGGCGCCCTGCACCTTGTACCAGCCGGCCGTGGCGTACACCAGCACCACCTGCGCGGCGATCACCAGCATCGCGCAGTTGTGCAGCATCGCCGCCAGCGCGTCGGCCAGCGCCCGCGGCTCGCCCCAGGCCGCCCGGTCGGGGGCCGGCCGGCGGGCGCGGCGGCGGGCGTCCAGCGACCAGACGGTGCCGCAGCGGGTGAACACCAGGTAGATCGCCAGCAGGTGGACCAGGTTGTCGCCGCCGTCACCGACCAGCGCGTTGCGGTTCTGCAGCGACAGCACGGTCAGCGCGAAGGCCGCCGCGCTCGCCCGGGTGCGCCAGCCGAGCGCGAGGGCCGCCGCCGAGACCAGCGCCAGCAGGTACACCGCCTCGAACCACCAGCGGCCGCCGCTCCAGGACAGCACCGTGAAGGCGTGGGTGTCGGCGAGCAGCCGCTCGTTCAGCTCCGCCGACCAGGGCGAGCGGTCCCCGTACAGCAGCCGCCGGTTCGGCCACTCGCGCAGCAGGTAGGCGCCCCAGGTGCCGGCCACGCCGATCCGTACCGCCGCCGCCTGGTACGGGGCGAGGGTGGTCAGCAGGCGCGGCAGGGCGGCCCGGATCGCGCCGAGGAGGCTCACTCCAGGCCCCGCCAGTCCTCGGCCCGCACCGGCCACCAGGGCAGTTCGCGGGAGTGCACGGAGGTGTCGACCTGCTCGTGGCTCCAGGGCGGCGGGGCGATGGTGGCGGTGTCCGCCCGCAGCTGCACCTGCAGCACCCGTTCCCCGCCGGGGCCGATCCGCTGCAGGGCTATCCGTTTCAGGTACTGCTCGGCGAGCCGGCCGCGCGAGTCGGCGGCGGCCGGGCCGTCGCCGTCGGGGTGGGTGACGGTATAGAAGTCCCAGGCGCGGCGCAGCAGGTTCTGGTCGAGGTGGCTGGGCGCCGGGTCGTGCCGGACCGCCGCGAAGTCCCCGGCGGTCAGCGGGTGCCAGTCCTGGGTGGTGATCCGGCCGTCGTCGGCGATGGTCTGCACCCGGGCCGCCACGGTGACCTCGCGCTGCAGCGGGTCGGGCGCGAACAGCTGCCAGTTCTGCTCGAACTCCGGGTACGCCACGGCGTTCAGCTGCGCCCGGTACTCGCGGGACACCGAGTTCTCCGGCGCCACCTGCAGGAACAGCACGCCGAGGAACGCCAGGGTGCCGGCCCCCAGCCCCGCCCCGGCGAACGCCAGCACCGCCCGGGCGGGCTTGGACCAGACGCGCACGGCGGCCATCCTGCCGCACCGCGCACGCGTTCGAACAGGGGCGGGAGGGACTGCTGTTACAGAACGAAGGCGTCCTGGCCGTCGCTGCTCACCATCGGGCGGCCCGCGGCGTCCCAGGCGAACATGCCGCCGTCCACGTTCACCGCGTCCCGGCCGCCCTGGACCAGGTACTGCACGACCTGCGCGGACCGGCCGCCGACCCGGCACAGCACGTACAGCCGGCCCTCGGGCAGCTCGTCGAGGCGGGCCACCACCTGGCCGATCGGGATGTGCAGCGCGCCGTCCACGTGGCCGGCGTCCCACTCGTCCTGCTCGCGGACGTCGAGCAGCTGGGCGTCGGCGGGCACCGAGGCGACGTCGGTGGTGGGCAGCTGAGCGAACATCGGGGGGGTCTCCTGGGGTCGGTACGGATCGTTCGAGCCATTGTCGGGGAGCAGCGCGGCCAGCTTGGCCTGCCGGTCGGCGGCGGTGGCCAGCAGCTGTTCGGCGAGGTCCTCCAGCAGGCGCTCCGGCTCGTCGGGGCGCAGCAGCAGGAGTTCGCCCATCGGGGTGCGCTCCAGCCGGACCTGCTCGGTGGCCAGCGCGGTGATCCGGCCGGTCAGCCACTCCAGGCGCTGGCGCAGCCAGGCCAGCCGGTCGGGGGAGTCGACGGCGGGCGCGGACTCCGGGTCGGTGGACCACTCCTCGGCGAGCCGCTCCAGCCCTTCGGTGTCGGCCAGCGCGTACGCCTCGTTGACCCGGGCGATGAACGCCGAGCGGCGCTGCTGTTCGGCCGGGTCGGTGGACAGGTCGGGGTGGGCGCGGCGGGCCAGTTCGCGGTAGATCCGCTGGGCGTCCTTGTCGGGCCGCACCCGGCGGGCCTCCGGCTCGCCCTCGCGCGGGCCGCGTTCCTCGGCGGGCTCGACCCGCTCCCGGGCCTCGCGGGCCCGCCGCAGGTCCTCCGGGTCGCCGCTGAGCGCCGCCACCGACTCGGCGATCAGCGCGTCCAGCTCGTCCAGCTCGGCGTACAGCGGGCCGAGCAGCTGATGGTGGGCGAGCGCGAAGTTGTCGATCTCCACCCGTAGGGTGGCCACGTCGACGTCCAGGGTCAGCCAGGCCAGCTCGGCCGCCGCGACCCGCTCCTCCAGCTCCTGCCGCTCCGGATCCGCCCACACCTCGACGCTCGGTACGCTCACCCGGGCCACCCTACCGGGGTCGCCACACCGCCCGACCGGGTGACGGTGGAGCACGCCGGGGGCGCGCCGTCAACGACACGCAACTGATACGGACGAATCTGCCCGATTAACTACCTCCCATTGGCATCTCCGTGCTTCATTGGATGGCGCGTGCAAGGACGCGCGCACCGGCCAGGAGGAGCAGCAAGAACTCAAAGGGGCAGACCGATATCCATGGTGGACCAGCCCATTTCCGCACCCGACCGGGCGGACCTCCCGGGCGGCCGCCCCGCCGGGGTGGTGGCGCTGCTTCGCGCGGCCGCCGTGCTGGTCGACCCGGACGGCCGGATCGCCGTGTGGAACCGCACCGCGGAGGAGCTCTTCGGCCACCGCGCCGCCGTCGCCGCCGGCCGCACCGCGAACGGTCTGCTGCCCGCCGTCTGCCCCCGCCACGACCCGGGCTCCCCCGAGCACCGCTGCGACGCCTTCGACACCCTCGACGACCTCGCCACCGACGGCCCGTGGGCCGGCGCGATGACGGTGCACGACCGCGAGGAGCGGCGGCGCGACATCCTGTGGTGGGCCTACCCGCTGGACGAACCGGCCGGCCGCGCACTGCTGGTGCTGGCCGCCGACGCCCGTCCGCTGCGCGCCACCGGCCCCCGGATCGCCCTCGCCCTCGGCGAGCGCCTCGTCCCGTACGCCGCCGCGCCCGCCGCGGCCCGCCCCCAGCAGGTCGCGGCCGCGTTCGCACCGCCCACCGAGGCGGCCCCCGATTCGCTGGCCGCGCTGCTGCCGTCCTGCTCCGCGCAGCGCCGCGGCCGGCTGCTGGCCGCCCTGGCCGCGGCCGGCCCGCCCGCGCTGCGGGTGGACGGGGCGACGCTGCTGCCGGTGCTGCCCCACCAGTCCTCGCCGGGCGGGCCGTCCGGCACCGCCCGGGTCGCCACCGGCCTCGGCCGCCGCTACCCCACCCCGCAGCAGCGGGCCGCCCAGCAGCGCGAGCGCGCCGCCCGCCGCCCGGCGGAGCCGCAGCGCACGGGTGTCCGGGCCCCGCTCTGGGTACGGATACAGGCTGCCGGGCCCGCCGCCCAGGAGGACGCGCGGGTGACCGGCAGCACCGTCCCCGCCCCACGCGAAGCCGCCGCCCACGGCCCGACCCCGGGAGGCCCCGCCATCGACCCCGCCCCGCCCGCACCGGCTCCCACCCTGCCCGGCCCCGCCAAGGCCTCCGACGGCGTCGAGGTGGTCCGCGGCCTGCCCGACGACGGCGACCTCGCGCTGCTGGCCTCGGTCGGCAGCCAGGTCGGCACCACCCTCGACCTGGACACCACCGCCCGCGAACTGTGCCAGGTACTGGTCCCCCGGGTCGCCGACTTCGCCTGCGTCGACCTGCTCGACGGCCTGCTCTCGGACGGCGAACTGCCCGCCGACCCGCCCGACGACCGCACCGTGCTGCGCCGCGTCGCCCGCACCTTCAACGCCACCTCGCCGCGCTGGAACCACGTCCTGGACGAGGGCTCGCTGCGGACCATGCCGCGCTCCACCCCGCCCGGCCTGGCCCTGCAGGAGAACCAGCCGGTGCTGGTGCCGCTGATCTCCGCGGACGTCGCGGTCGACTACGCGGCCTCGCTGGGCGGCCCCGAACTGGAGCCGACCGTGGTCGGCCGCTCCATGCTGGTGCTGCCGCTGTCCGCCCGCGGCGCGGTGCTCGGCATCCTCAAGCTGCTGCGGCTGTCCGACCGGGCACCGTTCACCCGCGCCGACGCCGACACCCTCAAGGAGATCGCCGCCCGCGCCGCGCTGTCCCTGGACAACGCCCGCCTGCACCGCGCCGAGTCCAAGGTCGCCACCACCCTCCAGCGCTCGATGATCCCCACCCGCCCGCCGAAGATCCCCGGCGTGCAGATCGCCCACCGCTACATGCCGGGCGACCGCAAGGCCGAGGTCGGCGGCGACTGGTTCGACGCCATCCAGCTGCCCGGCAGCCGGGTCGCCCTGGTGGTCGGCGACGTGATGGGCCACGGCCTGCACTCGGCCGCCGCGATGGGCCGCTTCCGCACCGCCATGCAGACCCTCGCCGCCCTCGACCTGCCACCGGGCCAGCTGCTGCGCCACCTCGACAACCTGGCCCAGAAACTCGGCGACGACCATCTCGCGACCTGCCTGTACGCCGTCTACGACCCGATCAACCGCACCTGCGAACTCGCCTCCGCCGGCCACGTCCCACCCGTGCTGGTCCATCCCGACGGGCGCGGCGAACTGCTCGAGCTGCCCTCCGGCGCGCCGATCGGCGTCGGCGGCGTGCCGTTCGTCGCCACCCGCATCGACGTCTCGGACGGCTCGATGCTGGTGCTCTGCACCGACGGCCTGGTCGAGGTCCGCGGCGGCGACATAGGAGAGGGCCTGGCCGCGCTGTGCGGCAACCTGATCGACCCCAAGCAGACCCCCGACGAGGCCTGCGACACCGTGCTGAACACCCTGCACTCCGACGACCGCCAGGACGACATCGCGCTGCTGGTGGCCCGCTTTGACGGCGTCCCGCCGACCGAGGTCGCCACCTGGCAGCTGGGCGTCACCGAGGCGGAGGTCGGCCGGGCCCGCAGCCTGGTGCGCAACCAGCTCGCCGCCTGGCAGCTGACGGCGCTGACCGAGACCGTCGAGCTGCTGGTGTCCGAGCTGGTCACCAACGCGGTCCGGGTGGCCCGCTCCGAGGTGCAGCTCCAGCTGATCCGGGTCGACAAGCTGCTGGTCGAGGTCAGCGACGACAACCACAACCTGCCGTCGCTGGAGCCCGCCGACTCGCTCTCGGAGCACGGCCGCGGTCTGAACCTGGTCAGCAAGCTGTCCGAGAAGTGGGGCACCGCCCGCAAGGCGGTCGGCAAGGTCGTCTACTTCGAGATGCCACTGCCGCGCGGCTGACCGCCCCATGGGGTCAGGGTGTTACCGCCCTGGCCCCGCCCTGGGCCACCGAGGCGGCCGCGCCGACCCCGGACAGCACTCGCGGCCAGTAGTCGCCGAACACCTCGACCCACACCGCTATCAGCACGGCGGTGCTGATCGCCACCAGGTGCTCCAGGCCCGCCAGGTTCGGCAGCAGCACGGCCTCCACCGTCATCGCCAGCACCACGGCTCCGCCCGTCCACCAGGCCCGGCTGCGGAACGCCACCACCACGGCCAGCGCCACCACCGCCGCCGAAGGGCCGGTGTCGCGCACGTGCGCCACCCAGCGCGGGAAGCCCAGCAGGTGGTGCGGGCCGAGCGCCACCGCGATCCGGGCGAACAGCGTCCCCGCCAGGGTGCAGGCGTACGCCACCACCAGGGTCAGCCGCCGCCCCAGCACGACCTCCGCCACGCCGAACACCAGGAACACCTGCGCCAGTGCCCCCCACACCGGCAGGTCCAGCGCCGGCACGTACAGCGACAGCGGGGTGCGCAGCAGCGACACGTCCAGCGGCAGCGCCGCCTTCACCACCCCGATCTCCGCGACGAACCGGTCCCCGCCCGGCAGGTGCTGGACGATCGAGAACAGCAGCACCAGCGCGGTCGCCGCGGTCGCCAGCGGCACGGCGGCGAATTTCCGCCGCAGCACCCGTTCCTTCACGGCGCCGTACAGCGCCCCCCACTCGGCGATCGCGGCCCGGCGGAATACCGCCCCGAGCCCCGGCCGCACGCCCCCCGCGTGGGTGTTCAGCTTCACGAACCGGTTCTCCCGTCCCGACGACGTGCGGATTGTCCCGACGTCCGTCCTGTATCGCGTCTCTTCCTTCTACGCCTCGTGTTCGACACTACGCACCGGACCAACCAACGGCATCAGCTTCGAAGCCTGCTCGTGTCATACCGGGGTCTGATTTCTCCGGCCCACTCCGCCCCCCGGCGGAGGGACCACCGTCCCCGGCCCCAGCGGGCCGGGAAGCCCGTGAACTCAGCTCTGGCCGACGTGCCTGCGGCGGAACAGCGCCGGCAGGCTCGGCACCGTGATGAAACCCTCCGCACGGGCCGAGGCGAGGCCGATCCGGGGAATCTCGCCGCTCTTCTCGAAGAGCAGATAACGCGGCTCCCAGATCGGCCGGTATTTCGCATTCGCCCGGTAGAGAGACTCGATCTGCCACCAGCGGGAGAAGAATCCCAGCACCGAACGCCACAGCCGCAGCACCGGGCCGGCTCCCAACTTGGAACCGCGCTCGAAAACCGACCGGAACATGGCGAAGTTCAGCGACACCCGTTCCAGCTGGACTTCCTTCGCGCGCTGCAGGAGTTCGATCACCATGAACTCCATCAGGCCGTTCTCGCTGTCCCGGTCGCGCCGCATCAGGTCCAGCGAAAGGCCGTGCACGCCCCACGGCACGAAGCTCAGCAGCGCCCGCAGCTCGCCCTCCCCGTCGAAGCACTCCAGCATCACGCAGCGCCCGTCGCCCGGATCTCCGAGCCGGCCCAGCGCCATCGAGAAGCCGCGCTCGGTCGCGCCGTCCCGCCAGTGGTCGGCCTTCGCCACCAGCTCGGCCATCTCCGCCTCGGGAATGTCCTCGTGGCGGCGGATCCGGACCGTGTACCCGGCCCGCTTGACCCGGTTGTAGGCCTGCCGGACCACCCGCATCGCCCGGCCGTCCAGCGAGAACTCGTCCAGCTCGACGATCGCCTCGTCGCCCAGCTCCAGCGCATCCAGACCGTGCCGGGCGTAGATCACGCCGGCCTCCTCGGAGGCGCCCATCACGGCCGGCACCCAGGCGTGCTCGCGGGCCTCCGCCAGCCAGGCGTCGATCGCGCCCGGCCAGGCCTCCGGGTCGCCGATCGGGTCGCCGGACGCCAGCGTCACGCCGCCGACCACCCGGTAGGCGATCGCGGCCTTCCCGCTCGGCGAGAAGACCACCGCCTTGTCCCGGCGCAGCGCGAAGTACCCCAGCGAGTCCCGCTCGCCCTGCCGGTCCAGCAGCTCGCGCAGCTTCCGCTCGTCCTCGTCGCTCTGCAGCTCCTCGCCGCGCGGCGAGCGGAACATCACGTACACCACGGCCAGGAACAGCACCGCGCCCATCACGTTGATCGCAAAGTTCACCCAGGTCGGCACGGAGACCACGTCGGCCACCTTCGCCGAAGGCGTCACGGTGATCATCCGGTGCACGGAGTAGCTGAACCGGGTGCCGAAGCCCGCCCCGCTGATGTCGTTGGTCAGCTGCACCAGCACCGACCCGATCAGGCCGCCGAGCAGCACGCCGCCGACCCCCGCGGCCACCGCGGTCTTAGGGTTGGACCGGTCGCCCTTGGAAGGGAACTCCCGGCGCGAGACCAGCAGCGCCACCAGGAACAGGCCGGTCAGCACCATCGAGAACCAGTTCAACGGGTGGGACGTGAAGTGCTTCCCCCACACCATCGCCACCACGAAGACGGCGAACGTCAGCCCCGCCGCGACGGTGTTGAAGATCCACGCCGCCCGCTTGCGGCGGCGCATCGCCACCGCCAGGAACAGCGACAGCACCGCCGCGGTCAAGCCGGCGGTCACCAGGTACGGCGTGAAGAACTGCCCCTCGTTGTGCCGCTCCACCTGGTTCCGGAACGGCACCGACAGCACCGCCACCAGGTTCAGCAGCGCCACCAGCCGCAGGTACCAGACGGTCGAGGCGGCAGCCCGCCGGCGCCAGCGCGTCTGCGCCCCCGGCCCCTCGCCGCGGGCGGGGGACACGGCCGAGGCAGGCGTCTTCACAGTGGACACAGCAACCATTCCAGACGATCGAACTACGGGGCGCATCCGCGCGCGGTCTGCGCACTTCACCCCGATTTCCATGGTTGCCCAGCGAAGATGAGAATTGCGTGAATCCGGTAGCGGATTCCCACCCCCGCCGATCGGCGGGGGTGCAAGCCCGTCACCAGGGAGAGACATGCCGCCGACCCGGGTCCTGATCGTGGACGACGAGGTGCTGGTCCGCTCCGGGCTCGGCCTGATCGTCGGCTCCGCACCCGACCTCGAAGTGGTCGGCGGCTGCTCCGGCGGCCAGGCCGAGCAGCAGACCCGGGCACTCGCCCCGCAGGTGGTGCTGCTCGACGTCCGGATGCCCGACCTGGACGGCATCAGCGTGCTGCGCCGCCTGCGCGCGCTGCCCGACCCGCCCGTCGTCGCCATGCTCACCACCTTCGACACCGACGAGTACATCGGCACCGCGCTGCGGGCCGGCGCCGCCGGGTTCCTGCTCAAGGACACCGCCCCCGAACAGCTGGTGCACGCCGTCCGGGTGCTCGCGTCCGGCGGCAGCGTGCTCTCCCCGTCCGTCGCCCGCACCGTGATCAGCGGCTACGTCGACGGCGGCGGCCCCGACCTCACCGCCACCGCCCTCACCCACCGGCTCACCGGCCGCGAACTCGACGTGCTGGCGCTGCTCGGCGAAGGCCTCTCCAACGCCGAGATAGCCGACCGGCTGTTCCTCGGCACCGGCACCGTCAAGGACCACATCAGCGCCATCCTGGCCAAGCTCGGCGCCGCCAACCGGGTCCAGGCCGCCGTCATCGCGCACCGCGCCGGCCTGGTCCGCGAACCCCGGGACGGGGAGTGACCTCCGCCGACGCGACGGCCGTACCCGACGCCGACGCGGACACCGACGCTCCCGCCGAGGCCGAGGCCGAGGCCGAGGCCCCGCGCCGCTGGGCCTGGCTGCGTTCCCCCCGCACCACGCTGCTGATCCCGGTGGCGGCCGCCGCGGTGGACTCCGCACTGGTCGCCAAGGGCTCCGCACCCTGGCAGCTCGCGCTGTCCGCGCTGTCCGTGGTCGCCCTGCTCGGCCGCCGCCGCCACCCGCTGCCGGTGGCCCTGCTCACCCTGCCCGCGGCGTTCTTCAACGAAATCTGGCTGGCCCCGCTCACCGCCGTGTACGCGGTCGCCGCGGCCTACCCGAAGCCGCGGATCCCGGTCACCTGCGCCGTTTCCTTCGCCCTGGTCGAGTTCTTCCACTGGCCGTTCTCTCCCGACCTGCTCGCGCTCAGCCGGGACAACGCGCTGTACGCCATCCAGTCCGCGATGCTCGGCGCCGGACCGGCCGCGCTCGGCATGCTCACCCGCACCCGCCGCGAACTCGCCGAACGCGTCACCGAACTCACCAAGGGCCGCCGGCGCGAGAGCCGGCTGATCGCCGAGCGGGTGCTGACCGCGGAACGCGCCCGGCTGGCCCGCGAAATGCACGACGTGGTCTCCCACCAGGTCAGCCTGATCTCCATCCAGGCCGGGGCCATCCAGGTCGCCAGCACCGACCCGGCCTCCCGGGACGGCGCCCGGACCATCCGCGAGCTCTCCGTCCGCACCCTGGACGAACTGCGTCAGATGGTCGGCGTGCTGCGTGCCGCCGGCGTCGGCAACGGCACCCCGCTCGCCCCGCAGCCGACCCTCGCCGACCTGCCCCGGCTGATCGACGGCAGCGGCCTGCCCGTCACCCGCCGCCTCGACCCCGGCCGGCGCGACTGGCCCGAAGCGGTCGAACGGGCCGCCTACCGGACCGTCCAGGAGGGCCTCACCAACATCACCAAGCACGCCCCCGGCGCCCCGGTCACCGTCCGGGTCGCCGGGGGCGGCGAGAAACTCCACGTCGAGGTCCGCAACGGCCCGCCGGCCGGCCGGCCCACCGCCGCCCCACTGCCCGGCGGCGGCCACGGCCTGATCGGCCTGCGCGAGCGCGCCGCCCTGCTCGGCGGCACCTTCACCGCCGGCCCGACCCCCGACGGCGGCTTCAGCCTGCACGCCGTACTGCCCGCCTGAAATGCACCGGGAATTCCCCCGGGGGCACGGGAACAACAAAAAGCCCCGCAGATCCTGAGATCTGCGGGGCTTCGCTGTGCGCGAGGGGGGAGTTGAACCCCCACGCCCTTTCGGGCACTGGAACCTGAATCCAGCGCGTCTGCCTATTCCGCCACCCGCGCATGGGTGTTGTCTTCGGGAGCTTGTCGCTCTTTCGACTCTTCGAGAAGCTTAGCGCATCTCTCCGGGTCTTCCGTTCGGCTCCCTTGCGGGCGCCCCTTCCGACATGGAAAACATTAGCACGCTCCGAGCCCCACCTGCGAATCCATTCCGGAGGGCCCCCCGCACCGCTCCCACCGGACCGCAACCCGACCCGGTCCGAACGGGTGAGCGGAGCCCCCAGTGGGTACCCTCCGGGCGCGACCTGGCCGGGGAACCGTACGGAAGGGCCGGGCGTGGATACGATCAGTACGGAAGTACCGCTTTCCAGCCGACGAGCCGGCCCGACCGAGCCCTGAGAGGGGGTGCCCCGTGGGAGTCCTGAAAAAGTTCGAGCAGCGACTCGAAGGTCTCGTGAACGGCACCTTCGCGAAGGTGTTCAAGTCCGAGGTCCAGCCGGTGGAGATCGCCGGCGCCCTGCAGCGCGAGTGCGACAACAACGCCAGCATCTGGAACCGGGACCGCACGGTGGTCCCGAACGACTTCATCGTCGAACTCAGCCCGCACGACCACGAGCGGCTCAGCCCCTACGCCGGCCAGCTCGGCACCGAGCTGGCGGGCATGGTCCGCGAGTACGCCGAGGCGCAGCGGTACACCTTCATGGGCCCGCTCCAGGTCGCCCTGGAGAAGGCCGACGATCTGGACACCGGCCTGTACCGGGTGCGCAGCCGCACGCTGACGGCCGAGGAGCCGCAGCGGCCGCCCGCGCCGCCCGCCGCCCCGCCCGGCTACGGCCGCCCGCCGACGCCGCCGGCTCCCGGCGCGCCCTGGCAGCAGGGCACCGGCGCCCCGTACGGCGCTCCGCCGCCGCCCTCCGCCCCGCCCGCGATGCCGCCCGCCCCGCCGGCCCCCGGCAACAACGTGCGGCCGTTCCCCGGCGCGGGCCACGGCGGCGCCGGCACCCGGCGCTGGATCGAGGTGAACGGCGCCCGGCACCAGATCACCCAGAACGCGGTCGTACTGGGCCGCTCCACCGAGGCCGACATCAGGATCGACGACCCCGGAGTGTCCCGGAAGCACGCGGAGATCCGCCCCGGAACGCCCGCGATGGTGATGGACCTCGGCTCCACCAACGGCATCGTGGTGGACGGACAGCACACCCAGCGCGCTACGCTCCGCGACGGCTCCCGGATCGTCCTGGGGTCGACCACCATCGTCTACCGACAGGTCGAAGGGTAGAAGCGGGCCGGTATGTCTGATCTGACCCTGACGGTCATGCGGCTGGGCTTCCTCGCCGTGCTCTGGCTGTTCGTCATCGTCGCCGTGCAGGTGATCCGCAGCGACCTGTTCACCACCAAGGGCGCCGCGCGCTCCGGGCACCGGGCCGCGACGCCCAGTACCCCCGCCGCGCCCGGTGCGGGCCGCCCGCCCCAGGGGCAGCCGGCCGCCGCCCAGCAGCAGCAGGCCCGGCAGCGCCGCGGCCAGCCCACGCACCTGGTGGTCACCCAGGGCTCGCTGGCCGGCACCACCGTCGCGCTGCACGGCCAGACCGTCACGCTCGGCCGGGCGCACGACTCCACGATCGTCCTGGACGACGACTACGCGTCCTCCCGTCACGCCAGGATCTACCCGGATCAGGCTGGGCAGTGGACCGTCGAGGATCTAGGCTCCACAAACGGCACCTATCTGGACCGACAGCGGCTGACCACGCCGACGCCGCTCCAGATCGGGATGCCGATCCGAATCGGCAGGACCGTCATCGAGCTGCGGAAGTAGTCAGCGCATGAGGACCAGCTCCACCCGAAGGAGGGCCCGGACAGCATGAGTCTCGTGCTGCGCTTCGCCGCCGGCTCGCACAAGGGCCTGATCCGCGAGGGGAACGAGGACTCCGGCTATGCCGGGCCGCGGCTGCTCGCGGTGGCCGACGGCATGGGCGGGGCGGCGGCCGGTGAGGTCGCCTCCTCCGAGGTGCTGGGGTCGATCGTCCGTCTCGACGAGGAACACCCCGGCGCCGACCTGCTGACCCTGCTGGGCGACGCGGTGCAGACCGCCAACGACCGGCTGCGGCAGATGGTCGAGCAGGACCCGCAGCTGGAGGGCATGGGCTGCACCCTGACCGCGCTGCTGTGGGACGGCCACCGGATGGGCCAGGTGCACATCGGCGACTCCCGCGCCTACCTGCTGCGGGACGGTCGGCTCGACCAGATCACCCAGGACCACACCTGGGTGCAGCGACTGGTCGACGAGGGCCGGATCACCGCCGAGGAGGCCGAGACCCACCCGCAGCGCTCGCTGCTGATGCGCGCCCTGGACGGCCGCGGCCAGGTCGAGCCCGACCTGTCGATCCGCGAGGTCCGGGCCGGTGACCGCTACCTGATCTGCTCCGACGGCCTGTCCGGCCCGGTCAGCCACCAGACCCTGGAGGAGACGCTCGGCAGCTACTACGCGCCGCAGCAGACCGTCCAGGAGCTGATCCAGCTGGCGCTGCGCGGCGGCGGCCCGGACAACATCACCTGCATCGTGGCCGACGTGATCGACGTCGGCGCCACCGACACCCTCAGCGGCCAGGTCACCCAGGCCCCCGAGGTGGTCGGCGCGGTCGCCGACACCCAGCCGCACCCGATGCACGACCCGCACCTGCTGGACACCCCCGCCGGTCGCGCGGCCGGCCTCGGCCGCACTCCGCAGCCCCCGCAGGGCGCCTTCGGGCCCGCCGAGGGCTACCACGGCGGCTACGACCAGCAGCCCGGCTACGGCGCCCCGGCCGGCGATTTCGGCCCCGCCGAGGGCTACCAGGGCGGCTACGACCAGCCCGGCGGCTACGCCGACCCGGCGGGCTTCCCGTCCGGCGACGGCGGCGAGTACGGCGGCCACGACCCGTACGAGGGCGACGCCCCGCCGAGCCGGCGCAAGAAGAAGCGCGGCCTGAAGTTCACCCTGATCGGCGTGCTGGTGCTCGCGGTGCTCGGCGGCGGCGGTTTCTTCGCCTGGCGGTGGAACCAGAGCCAGTACTACGTCGGCGCCGAGAACGGTCGGCTCGCCGTCTACCGCGGCCTCGACCAGAACCTGGCCGGACTGAAGCTCAGCTCGGTCTACCAGCAGTACGACGTCGAACTGAAGTACCTGCCCGCGTTCCAGCGCGACCAGGTCTCCAAGAACATCCAGGCCGGCAGCCTCGACGACGCCCGGAAGCAGATCGAGACGTTGCGCACGCAGGCCGAGGTCTGCAAGAAGGTCGCCGAGTCCAAGGCCGCCCCGTCCACCGGGGACGCCACGCCGTCCGCCCCGCCGTTGACCGAGCAGGAGCAGCAGCTCGCGGTGTCCTGCGCCGGGCAGTAGGCCGCGGGCGAACCCGGGGGTTTTCACAGGCATGAGCACATTCGACGTGAGCAGCGGCAGCACGCCCGGCACCGGGCGGCGCCGTGCCGTCGGCCGGTCCTCGGCAGGCGACACCCCGAACCGGCGCAACACCGAACTCCTGATGCTGGGCTTCGCCCTGGCGATCCCGATGCTGGCGTACGCCAACGTCGGCCTGGCGATGGACGGCAGCCTGCCCGTCGGCATGCTGAAGTTCGGCCTCGGCATGGGCGTACTGGCGCTGGGCGCGCACCTGGCGGTGCGGCGGTTCGCGCCGTACGCCGACCCGCTGCTGCTGCCGCTGGCGACGCTGCTGAACGGGCTCGGCGTGGTGATGATCTGGCGGCTCGACAAGGCCGGCAAGCTGCTGCGCAACAACTTCCCGGCGGCCGGGAACCAGCTGATGTGGTCCGCGCTCGGCGTGGCGATGTTCATCGGCGTGGTGATCCTGCTGAAGGACCACCGGATCCTGCAGCGCTACACCTACATCTCGATGGTGGTGGCGCTGGTGCTACTGGCCGCGCCGGCCTTCTTCCCGTCCCGGCAGGAGGACTTCGGCGCGAAGATCTGGATCCGCATCGGCTCGTTCTCGATCCAGCCTGGCGAGTTCGCCAAGATCATCCTGACGGTGTTCTTCGCCGGCTTCCTGATGGTCAAGAAGGACGCCCTGGCGCTGGCCAGCCGCAAGTTCATGGGACTGTACCTGCCGCGCGGGCGCGACCTCGGCCCGATCGTGGTGGTCTGGCTGCTGTCGATCCTGATCCTGGTGTTCGAGACCGACCTGGGCAGCTCCTTCCTGTTCTTCGGCCTGTTCGTGGTGATGCTGTACGTCGCCACCGAGCGGACCAGCTGGATCGTCTTCGGTCTGACCATGTCGCTCGGCGGCGCGGCCCTGGTGGCCTCCACCGAGTCGCACGTGAAGACCCGCATCAACGCCTGGCTCGACCCGATGGCGGCGTTCGCACCGAAGCCGCCCGAGCATTCCTCCGAGCAGATCGGGCAGACCCTGATGTCGCTCGGCTCGGGCGGCATCGTCGGCACCGGGCTGGGGCAGGGCCGCAGCTGGCTGATCCAGTTCGCGGCGAAGAGCGACTTCATCCTCGGCTCGTTCGGCGAGGAACTGGGCCTGACCGGCCTGATGGCGCTGTTCATGATCTACGGTCTGGTGGTGCAGCGCGGCCTGCGCACCGCGCTGGCGGCCCGCGACCCGTTCGGCAAGCTGCTGGCGGTCGGCCTGAGCTCGGCGTTCGCGCTGCAGGTGTTCGTGGTCGCCGGCGGCGTCACCGGTCTGATCCCGCTGACCGGTATGACCATGCCGTTCCTCGCCCAGGGCGGATCCTCCGTGGTGGCGAACTGGGCCCTGATCGCCATCCTGCTGAAGATCAGCGACACCGCCCGCCGGCCGGCCGTCGAACCGGCCGCCGCCATCCCGGAACCGGCCGGACCGGAGCGGCTCGGGACCGCCGGCCCGGGCACACCGGACGAGAGCAGGGGAGCGACCTCGTGAACAAGCCGATCCGCCGGGTGTCGATCTTCTGCCTGGTCCTGATCCTCGCCCTGATGCTCCGGGTGAACTGGGTGCAGGGCGTGCAGGCGTCGGCGTGGGCCAGCAACCCGCACAACGACCGCACCAAGTACGACAAGTACGCCTACCCGCGCGGCAACATCATCGTCGGCGGTCAGGCCGTCACCAAGTCCGACTTCGTCAACGGCCTGCGCTACAAGTACAAGCGCTCCTGGAACGACGGACCGATGTACGCGCCGGTCACCGGCTACTCCTCGCAGACGTACGACGCCAGCCAGCTGGAGAAGCTGGAGGACGGCATCCTCTCCGGCACCGACTCCCGGCTGTTCTTCCGCAACACCCTGGACATGCTGACCGGCAAGCCCAAGCAGGGCGGCGACGTGGTCACCACCATCGACCCCAAGGTGCAGAAGGCGGGCTTCGAGGGGCTCGGCAACAAGAAGGGCGCCGCGGTCGCCATCGACCCGAAGACCGGGGCGATCCTCGGGCTGGTCTCCACCCCGTCGTACGACCCGGGCACCTTCGCGGGCGGCACCCAGCAGGACGCCGACGCCTGGACGGCGCTCAACAACGACCCGAACAAGCCACTGCTGAACCGGGCGCTGCGCGAGACCTACCCGCCCGGCTCGACCTTCAAGCTGATCACCGCGGCGACCGCGTTCGAGACCGGCAAGTACCAGAAGCCGACGGACCTCACCGACACCCCGGACAAGTACATCCTGCCCGGCACCAACACCGCGCTGATCAACGCCAGCCCGAGCGAGGTCTGCGCGAACGTCTCCGTGCAGGACGCGATGGACATCTCCTGCAACACCGTGTTCGGCAAGATGGGCGCCGAGCTGGGCGGCGACAAGCTGCGGGCGCAGGCCGAGAAGTTCGGCTTCAACAAAGAGGTGACCATCCCGGTCCGGGCCGACGCCAGCCACTTCCCGTCCGGCTCCAAGCCCGACGGCACCGCGATGGACGCGATCGGCCAGCACGACACCCGGGCCACCCCGCTGCAGATGGCCATGGTGGCGGCGGCGATCGCCAACAACGGCTCGCTGATGGAGCCCTACCTGGTCGCCCAGGAGGGCTCGGCCGGGAACGTGATCTCCACCCACACCGAGCGCCAGATGTCGCAGGCGGTCTCGCCGGCCACCGCGCAGAAGCTCCAGCAGCTGATGGAGTCGGTGGTGCAGAACGGCACCGGCAAGAACGCGAAGATCCCGGGCGTGACGGTCGGCGGCAAGACCGGCACCGCCCAGCACGGCCAGGACAACTCCGGCCTGCCGTTCGCCTGGTTCGTCTCCTACGCCAAGGGCCAGGACGGCAAGCAGGTCGCCGTCGCCGTGGTGGTCGAGGACGGCTCCAGCGAGGCGCAGCAGATCTCCGGCGGCTCACTGGCCGCGCCGATCGCCAAGTCGATGATGCAGGCGGCACTCGGCAAGTAGGTCGGTCGTATCCGTCACATTCCGGCCATCGATCCTCGATCGGTGGCCGGAATTGTCACAATGGGACGGTCCTGGTCGATACCGGTCTGGTCTCAGGTGGCCGCCTGTACGGGGCCGGTCAGGTTCGCCCGGTAGCGTATCCGCCAGCAGCGGGTGTACCCGCAGCCAGTCCGCGGCGATCGACTGCGGACGCCGGCACCGTGAAACCACCGCGGCGGCGGCCGCGTCAAGACAGAGCGTGCGGGGACACTACGTCATATCCTCACCGACCGGTGGGGGAGAGGGTCGGAGATATGGAAGAGCCTCGTCGCCTAGGCGGCAGGTACGAGCTCGGCGGCGTCCTCGGACGCGGTGGCATGGCCGAGGTGTACCTCGCCCACGACACCCGGCTCGGCCGCCAGGTCGCAGTGAAGACCCTCCGCACCGACATGGCCCGCGACCCCTCGTTCCAGGCCCGCTTCCGCCGCGAGGCACAGTCCGCCGCCTCGCTCAACCACCCCGCCATCGTGGCCGTCTACGACACCGGCGAGGACTACATCGACGGGATCTCCATCCCGTACATCGTCATGGAGTACGTCGAGGGCTCCACCCTGCGCGAGCTGCTGCACACCGGGCGGCGACTGCTGCCCGAGCGCGCGCTGGAGATGACCATCGGCATCCTGCAGGCGCTCGCGTACTCGCACCGCGCCGGCATCGTGCACCGCGACATCAAGCCCGCCAACGTCATGCTGACCCGGCAGGGCAACGTCAAGGTGATGGACTTCGGCATCGCCCGCGCGATGGGTGACGCCGGCATGACGATGACCCAGACCTCCGCGGTCATCGGCACCGCCCAGTACCTCTCCCCCGAGCAGGCCAAGGGCGAGACCGTCGACGCCCGCTCCGACCTGTACTCGACCGGCTGCCTGCTCTACGAACTGCTCACGGTTCGCCCGCCGTTCGTCGGCGACTCCCCCGTCGCGGTGGCCTACCAGCACGTCCGCGAGGAGCCCGCCCCGCCGTCCGCGTACGACCCCGAGGTGCGCCCGGAGATCGACGCGATCGTGCTGAAGGCGCTCGCCAAGGAGCGCGACTACCGCTACCAGTCCGCCGACGAGATGCGCGACGACATCGAGCGCTTCCTCGACGGCCTCCCGGTCGCCGCCGCCCAGCAGGCCGCCTACGGCACCGGCGCAGGCGGCTACGGATACGACCAGGGCGGGCAGTACGACCCGTACGGCCAGACCAACATGCTGCCCCAGCAGGGCGGCCCCACCACCATGCTGCCGCCGGTCGGCCACCAGCAGCCCGCGCAGTACGGCGGCTACCAGGACGGCAACGACGACGGCTACGAGGGCCGCAGCAGCCGGCGGCGCGAGGAGCAGCCGAAGAAGAGCAACACCTCCTGGATCATCCTCGCCGTCGCGGCGGTGCTGGTCCTGGTCGGCGCGTTCTTCGTGGTGCAGTCGCTGGTGAAGACCGGCGGAACGAACGCCAAGACCACCGTCCCGAACCTGGTCGGCAAGACGCTGTCCGACGCGGAGGCCGCGGCGAAGGCGCAGAACAGTTCGCTCACCGTGGTCGCGGGCGACGCGATCGCCTGCCCCGACACCAAGATCCAGAAGGACCAGGTCTGCACCCAGGAGCAGGCCTCGGGCACCGAGATCGCCACCAACGGCAAGATCACGGTGCACCTGTCCTCCGGCCCGGCGCAGGTCGACGTCCCCGACGTCGTCGGCCAGACCAAGGACGCCGCCAACGCCGCGCTGACCGGCAAGGGTTTCACGGTCACCGTCAACTACAGCACCGACGACAAGGTCGAGCAGGACAAGGTCGTCTCGCAGTCGGTGTCCGGCAAGGCCGCGACCGGAACCACCATCACCCTGGTGGTCTCCTCCGGCCAGCAGAAGGTCACCGTGCCGAACCTGGTCGGGCAGTCCCAGGACAACGCGACCCAGGCGCTCGCCGACCTCAGCCTGTCGGCGAACGTGGTCACCAAGGTCGTCGGCCCCACCGAGCAGGCCAAGGTCGGCCAGGTCATCAGCCAGGACCCGAAGAGCGGCCAGGTCGCCAAGGGCACCAAGGTCACCATCACGGTCGGCAAGCTGGCCGACAAGCTGACCGTGCCGCCGCTGCAGAACCTCAAGCTCTCCGACGCGATCAAGGCGCTGGCCGCGGCCGGGATCACGAAGTACCAGCCGGTGGGCCCGCAGGACCCGCAGGCCATCGTCATCAACTTCACCCCGTCCGCCGGGACGCAGATCACCCCGGACGACGTCGTGATGCTGTACCTCAAGCTGGCGGACAAGCCGGGCACGCCCTGACCTGCACCGCACGCTGAAAGGGGCCGCACCGTCCTCGGACGGTGCGGCCCCTTCGTGTTGACGGCGCGTCAGCGGAGCTCGGGCGGTGGGGTGCGGCGGGCGTCCATCGGGTCCACCCGGACCAGCTTCGCCCACACCGCCATCCGGTAGCGCGAGGTGTACACCGGCGTGCAGGTGGTGAGCGTGAGGTACCGGCCCGGGCCGGTGAACGGCGAGCCTTCGGGGACGGGCGCGACCACGCCCACGTTGTACTTGGACGTCTGTTGCAGCGTCCCGGCGACCTTGTACACGTACCAGTCGTCCCGGGTCTCCACCACCACCGGATCGCCGTCGGCGAGCCGGTCCAGGTCGTGGAACTTCGCGCCGTGCCCGTCCCGGTGCGCCGCCATCGTGAAGTTGCCCTCGGCGTCCCACGGCATCGCCGACCGGTACGGCTCCTCGTAGACCCCGGCCACGCCCTCGTTGAGCACGTCCGTGTTGGTGCCCATCCGGATCAGCGTGGTCCGGTCGTCCTTCTCGAACGCCGGCACGTGCAGGAAGCCCACGCCGTCACCCGCCTCGTACTCCGGCGCGGGGGCCGGGGCGGCGGACCCGGGCGCGGTGACCGCCGGGGCGCTCCAGCTCTGCCGCAGCTTGTCCCCCTGCCGGCTGGCGGCCCGGGCGGCCACCACGTCCGTCCACCACAGCGAGTACCCGACGAACAGCGCCATCACCAGCCCCAGGGTGATCAGCATCTCCCCCATCAGGCCAAGGGCCGCAGCCACCCGTCCGCGCCGTCGCCCGCCCAGATTGGCTGTGCCCATGGTGCCGTGCCTCGCTGCTCAGTGTTGCCCGGTCAGCGCCTCCGGCTGGCCCTGGCTCCTCGGCCGTTCGTCGACCATCTTGCCAAAGACGATGAGCCTTCCCCGGGCACTGAACTCCGGCGTGCATGTCGTCATCGTGAGATAACGACCCGGTCCGGTGAAAGGTGATCCCTTGGGCACCGGCTGAATCACCGTCACGTTGCTCGGCGGGGTCTCCGGGATGCCGCCCGCGACCTCGTACGTGTAGTAGGAGGTGGCCGTCTCCACCACGATCTTGTCGCCCGGGGCCAGCTTGCCGATCTCCCGGAACGGCTGGCCGTGCGTGGTGCGGTGCGCGGCGACCGAGAAGTTGCCGGACTGGTCGGAGGGCATCGCGGTGCCCGTGTAGTGGCCGACCAGGCCCTTGTCGAGCACCTGCTGCTTGTTGGTGCCCTCGGCGATCGGGTAGTTCAGGTCCAGCTTCGGGATGTGGATGATCGCGAAGCCCTTACCGGGCTCGAACTTGGCCGGCGCCGGCGGCGCGCCGTCGGCCGGCGGGGCGGCCGGCTGCCCCCACTGCTGTTCCAGCTTCTTGCCCGCTTCGTCGGCGGCGTTGTCGGCCACCACGTTGGTCCACCACAGCTGGTAGGAGACGAACAGCAGCATCACCACACCGAGGGTGATGAACAGCTCCCCCACCATCCGGGCCAGGACCACCCGCTTGCGTTCCTTGGGCCGCTTCGGACGCGGCCCTGCGGCCCGCCCGGACGCCCGCCGACGGCCGGTGCCCGCCCGCAGGCCCACCGGCCCCTGGGCGCGCCGCTGTCCGTCCTGGACGTCCGGCCCGGATATCGCGCCCCGGTCCGGTTCGTCGGGCGGCAGCCGCAGCTGCAGGGTCTGTTCCGGGGCCGGCTCGTAGACACCCCAGCCGTCCGGCTCGTCCATCTCCTCGGGAACGCCCCGCTCCGGGCGCACGGTGGTCACCGGATCAGCTCCGGCCGATCACCGGGGCGAGGCCGGACGAACGGCCCACCGCCTCCGGGAACCCGCACTCGGCCAGCCAGTTGGCGAGCATCCGGTGGCCGCCCTCGGTGAGCACCGACTCGGGGTGGAACTGGACGCCCTCGACCAGCAGTTCACGGTGCCGCAGGCCCATGATCACGCCGCTCTCGGTGCGCGAGGTGACCACCAGGTCGGCGGGCACGGTGTCCGGCTCGACCGCCAGCGAGTGGTAACGGGTGGCGGTCAGCGGCGAGGGCAGGCCCTCGAACACCCCGCCGTCCTCGTGCACCACCGAGGAGGTCTTGCCGTGCAGCAGCTCCGGCGCCCGGCCGACCACGGCGCCGTACGCCACCGCGATCGACTGCAGGCCCAGGCACACCCCGAACAGCGGCAGGCCGATCCGCGCGCAGTGGTGCACCATCTCCACGCACACCCCCGCCTCCTCCGGCGTCCCGGGCCCGGGGGAGAGCAGCACCCCGTCGTAGCCCTCCTCGCCGCTTCTGGGCCGGGCCTGAGTCACCGTCAGCTGGTCGTTGCGGACCACCTCGCAGACCGCACCCAGCTGGTACAGGTACTGGACGATGTTGAAGACGAAGCTGTCGTAGTTGTCGACCACGAGAATCCGGGGCGGGTGGCCGGCGGAGGTCATCGCTAACTCCTGGGGTGTGCGTGCGTCGAAGGGCGGACGAACCGGGAGCCGGTTCAGCCGCCGGCGCCCTGATCCACCGTCACGTTCCCGAAGGGGAGCAGCGGCTCGGCCCACGGGAACACGAACTGGAACAGGACGTAGACCACCCCGAGGACGAGCAGCAGCGCGATCAGCGCACGAACCGGCGCGGGGCCCGGAAGATGCCGCCAGATCCAGCCGTACATGGTGCTCCTCGATGGTCGGGTCGGCACAAGCGTAGACGCCCGTCCGCCCGCCCCAGGCGGGTATCGGCGCAACGGGCCGACGTGGCGACCTACTGGGCGGAGGCGGCCCGCAGATCGATCGATCCGGCGTACCCTGGCAGGCTGAGCTCGTTGGCCTCCTGGACCTTCCAGCCCAGCCCGTAGGCGGCCACGTAGCCCAGGTAGTTGCGGATCGTCGGGTCGGCGTCCACCGCGGCGCGCAGCGAATCGGTCTTGCCGACCGCGCGGATCACGTACGGCGGGGAGTAGACCCGGCCCTGCAGCAGCAGGGTGTTGCCGACGCAGCGCACCGCGCTGGTGGAGACCAGCCGCTGGTCCATCACCTGGATGCCCTCGGCGCCGCCGCGCCACAGCGCGTTCACCACGGCCTGGATGTCCTGCTGGTGGATCACCAGGTCGTTCACCCCGGGCTCGGGGACGCCGGGGATCCGGGCGGTGGCGTTCGGCGGGGCGTCGTCCAGCGTGACGGTCAGCCCCGGCCCGTGCAGCGCGTCCAGCCCGGCGGCCTGCTGCAGGGCGGTCAGCCGGGCCTCGTCGTCCGGGCTCTGCCCCTGCCCGCGGGCCAGCCCGTCGGCCCGGTCCTGGTCGGCGGCGACCTGCTCCTGGAGCTGCTGGTTCTGGGTGGAGCGCTGCTGTATGACGTCGCTGAGCCCCAGCAGCGAGTTGTCGGTGCGCAGATCGGTTCCGTGCGCGGTCTGTGCGCTCACGTAGAACAGCAACCCGGCCATCGCGAAGACGGTGCAGGTCAGGGCACGTCCGACAATTCGGCCCCGACGCGGGCGCGCGACCGGGCTCGGCGAAGAAATCGTGGAATCAGTCACCGTACCCTTATCTCCCTCAGACCCGGCGAGCCACTACGCTAACGGACGCCGGTGGCATGTGCGGAGCTCCGCGACCGTACGGACCGGTCCACACGTGCCACCCCGCCCCCACTGACCACCTGCGCGGTCACAGCGCATCGACAGGAGAGCTCCCTCGTGCCGAAGTCTCGACTCCGCAAGAAGGCCGATTACACGCCGCCGCCGTCCTCCGCGACCGCCGTGAAGATCAGTTCCGGCCGGAGCTGGGTGGCGCCGCTGATGCTGGTGCTGTTCCTGATCGGCCTGGCCTGGATCGTCAGCTACTACGTGACCAGCGGTACCTGGCCGATCCACAGCTGGGGCAACTGGAACATCCTGGCCGGCTTCGGCTTCATCGCGGCGGGCTTCGCCGTCTCCACGCAGTGGAAGTGAGGCCGGTGCCGCCCGCCGGGCGGTTCTCGGCCTGACGCCTGCCCCGCACCGCTTCGGACTCCGGGCCGAGGCGGTGTTCGGCATGCCCTGACGTCGGCCGGTCACGGAGCGTCCGAACGTTTATCCACAGGGTTGTCCACACTGGGGAAAACTTCGCCGATCCTGTGGATAACCCGAAACGCAGCAGGATAACGCGCGTAGACCTGGGAAATCCAATCGTCCACCACATCCCACCTGTGGAAAGACTGCGGCACCGCCGACCGGCCCGGTCAGCCCGGCAGACGGGCCATTCCGATCAGCACCAGGGCCAGGCTCGCGGCCAGCACCGCGGCCGTCGTCAACCCCTGCACCAGATTCCGGTGCGCCCGTGGGGCGTACATCATGCCCGCGCCGATGACGGTGCCCGCCACCAGACCGCCGACGTGCGCCCGCCAGTCGATCATGCTGCTCAGCGAGAAGGTGAGCACCAGGTTCACCACCAGCAGCGCGATCACCGGCTGCATCGGCACCCGGTTCACCTTGAACAGCACCGCGGTGGCGCCCAGCAGTCCGAAGATCGCCCCCGACGCGCCGACCGTGAACAGCTGCCCGTGCGCCGACGCCAGCAGGAACGACAGCGCGTTGCCCGCGATACCCGCCACCAGGTACAGGCCGAGGAACCGCACCCGGCCGAGCACCCGCTCCAGCTGAGGTCCGAGCACCCAGAGCGAGAACATGTTGGTCGCGATGTGCAGCAGCCCGCCGTGCACGAACATCGCCGTCACCAGCCGGTACCACTCCTGCGGCCCGGCGGCCATGCCGAACTCCAGCCCCGGCCGCGGCACCCAGCTGAACAGGCCCAGCTTGACCTGCCACTGCGTGGCCACGTACTCGGTCAGCAGGAACACCAGCAGGTTCAGGCCGATCAGCACCTTGGTGACCAGCGCGCCGTCGCCGAGCGCCAGCACCCCGCCGAACGTCGTCCGCTGCCGGGGCTGCCGCTCGGCCGCGCCGTGCACGCAGTCCGGGCACTGGAAGCCCACCGAGGCGGGCACCATGCACTCCGGACAGATCGGACGTCCGCAGCGCGCGCACGACACGCCGGTCTCCCGCTCGGGGTGCCGGTGGCACCGGGGCAGGCCGGACTCCTGGCTGTCCACGGGCGTCGGCCGCACGGGCTCCTCCGGAAGCATCGGCGCAGTCCCTCCATCAACGAAAACGGTCCCGGCGCCGCCGCCGTGCGAAACGGGGCACCACCGGGACCGTCCAGGCTACTGCGCGCCGGAACGCGCGGGGCCGCCCCGCAGGGCGGCAGGGGTCCGAATCAGCCGCGCGAGATGACGACCGACTCGATCACCACGTCCTGGACCGGGCGGTCGTAGGGCTTGGTGGTGGCGGTGGTGCCGATCGCGTCCACGACCTTCTGGCTGGCCGCGTCGACGACCTCGCCGAAGATGCTGTGCTTGCGGTTCAGCCAGGTGGTCGGGGCCACCGTGATGAAGAACTGCGAGCCGTTGGTGCCCGGGCCGGCGTTGGCCATGGCCAGCAGGTACGGGCGGTCGAACGACAGCTCCGGGTGGAACTCGTCGGCGAACTTGTAGCCCGGGCCGCCGGTGCCGTTGCCCAGCGGGTCGCCGCCCTGAATCATGAAGCCGTCGATCACGCGGTGGAAGACGGTGCCGTCGTACAGCGGCTTGGCGGCCACCTCGCCGGTCTCCGGGTTCTTCCACTCGCGGGTGCCCTCCGCCAGCTCGACGAAGTTGGCCACGGTCTTCGGGGCGTGGTTCGGGAAGAGCTTGACCACGATGTCGCCGCGGTTGGTCTTCAGGGTGGCGGTGAGTTCCTCGGCCACGGGAGTACCTTCCTGTCTTTCTAGCTGACTATCCGAGGAATCATCCCATGATCGCCGCAGACGGCTCAGCCGAAGGTGCTCGGCGAGGAAGCAGGATGCATGATCTCCTATCAGGTGGAAAGGTGCATACCGGACAAGAACGCCGGACACCCGCCGAGAAGGAGAAGCCCGTGAGCCGTACGGACACCGCGCGCGAGACCGCCGGACGGGCGAAGGACGCCGTCGCGCCCTACGCCGCCTCCGCGAAGGAGGCCTATCTGCACTACGCCGAGGAGGCCAGGCAGGTGCTCGGCCCCAAGCTGGAGGCGCTCGGCCCGAAGGCCGCGGCCGCCGGAGCACAGGCCCGCAGCGGGGCCGGCCAGGCCGCGCAGGCCGCCCGGGTGCAGTACGTCAAGCACCTCGCCCCGCACCTGGAGCAGGCCTTCTTCAGCCTCCCCCCGGACACCCAGAAGGCCGCTCTGAGGGCCATCCACCGGGCCCAGGAGGCCGCGCTCGCCGCCAAGCTGTCGGCCGGCCAGGCCGCCTGCCAGGCCCGGACGACGGTCGCCCCCAAGGTCGCCGAGACCTTCCAGGCCGCCCGGGAGAGCATCGTCCCGCTCGCCCAGGAGGCGCAGGCCCGCAGCGCCGCCGCGATCACCGCACTGCACGGCAACGTCAGCGCTGCCGAGATCAGCGAGCTGGCCGCCAAGAACGCCAAGAAGAAGCGCTGCAACGGCTGGGCGACCGGCCTCGCGGTGGCCGGCGCCGTCGCGATCGGTGTCGGCGTCGCCGCCTGGCAGTGGTACCGCAAGCAGAACAACCCCGAATGGCTGACCGAGCCCCCGGAGCCCGCCACCGCGCCGCCCGCCACGCCCCGGCCGGGCAGCGCCACCGGCGCCCCGGTCGGTGGGGCCACCATGAACGGCTCCGTCCCGCACGACACCCCCGAGGACGCGCAGGGAACGGGAACCACGCCCGGCCAGCCACCGGCCGGCACCCCGTCCGAGGACGACCGCCCCAAGCCGCACGACCCCCGCAAGCCGCACTGAACCGGGGCGGTGCTGACGCCCCCGGACCCGACAGCAGAAACGACTCCGCCCGACCGCAGAACTGCGGCCGGGCGGAGTCGTTTCGAAGTGGAGCCTAGGGGAGTCGAACCCCTGACATCTGCCATGCAAAGACAGCGCTCTACCAACTGAGCTAAGGCCCCGAGCAACGGGCACTAGCCTACCCGCTCCCGGGCAGCGCCCCACGCGGGTTTCGGACCGGCCCCGGCCTGTGCTCCGCAGGCCGGTCCGAGGAAGACTCGTGCGTCAGCTCAGCGGCCGGCCGGAACCGGGTCGGTCGCCTCGGTCCACAGGTCCTGCTCGGCGCGGTCCGCCTGGACCTGACGGTAGACAAAGAAGCCGCCGAGGGCGACCAGGGCGACCAGGAGAAGCTTCTTCACCGCGGGACCTCGTCCTTCTTGCTTACTTGGATGTAAGGGCACGAACCAGCGGTCAGGCTGAAGACCGCCCTGGGGCCGATGATACACACCGGTAACCGGTTCAGAAGCGGCCCCCGCCACCGTCAACCGGCCGATCTGCAAGCGCCTTTGACGCTTCCCTACCAGTACGGTCATCGGACTGCGAGCCCACCGCCTCCCCCGAATACCGACGAGTCGGACCCGCCGTCGGTTCCGCACCGCCGACGGGCCCTTCGAACACCCCGGCAACTATCCGCGGCGACGCCTGCGCAGCAGCGCGACATCCCGCCGGATCGCCCGGACGTCCTCGCTCAGCGCGTCCAGCCGGCCGCCGTGGGCGTCCAGCCGCGACTCCTGCCGGGCGATCCGCACACTGATCGCGGAGATCACCACGCCCTGCGCCTCCAACCGCCGGTCCACCGACCCGAGCGCCTCGGCCAGCTCGGCGACCACACCCGGCAGGTCCTCCGGCTCCTCCCCCGCCGGCGGCACGGCCGGCAGGCACGCCTCGAACGGCTCCAGCCCGTCGATCCGCCGCCGCCACGCCGCCACGGCCGGATCCCGCCGCACCGCCTCCTCCTCGTCCCACCGCAACTCGCTCCACCGCTTCCACGGCCGGGCCGGGAATGCGTACACCGCCGCCGGCCCCGCCGCCGGACGGGCGGCACCCTCGATCAGATCGAGCAGCCTGCTGCGGACGGCCCGGGCGACCTCGCTGTCCCGCAGCAGCATCGCCACGTTCAGCACGGCCCGCCGGGAGTACAGCGCGACGCCGTTTCCGCCGCCCTGGGGGCGCTGGGCGGCGCCCCTGACGGTGGGACGGTGGCCCGCGCCGGAGGGGTGGCCGTGGAGGCCTTCCGAGCCGCTGACCTGCCAGAGTGACGTCTTGTCACTCTGGCTCGCGGGGTTGTCCACAGGCCGCGCAGGCAGGCCACCCGCCTGCGTGTGCGGCTGACCGCTCTGCGGGCCGCCGACCTGCCAGAAGTTCACTTTGCACTTCTGGTTTCCCGGGTTGTCCACAGGCTGCGCAGCCGGGTCGCCCGCCTGCGCCTCCTGCTGACGGCTCTGCGGGCCGCTGACCTGCCAGCCATTCGTTTTGAATGTCTGGTCAGCGGGGTTTTCCACAGGCCTGAGAACGGTGAATCCGTTGCTCTCCAACTCCTCGCGGTGCCGTCGGAGCAAGCTGTAGATGGCGGGCTCACTGACCCCGAAGTAGTCGGCGACCATCCGCGTGGTGACGTGCAGCCCGTCGGCCAGCAGGACGAGGGCCTTGACCTCGTCAAGGACTTCGGTGCGCTCGCACAGGCCGCTTCGGAGCGTCCTGGATTCGAGCAGGGCGGCTTCCATGGACATGGGGATGCCTCACAGGGTGAAAGAAGACGTGACGGGGGAACCGCCCGGGTGCCCGGGGCGGGCGGGGCCGGTCATCCGCCGGCCGGAGCAGAGGTCGCGTTGTGTCCCACGTCACCCAATGACCGGGTCTGTCGCCCGGCTATCCCCGACTTCACATCAGTTTCGAGTCAGCTCACCCTGTGTTTCGCCTCTGCGCACCGGGCTCAACGAGCCGTCGAGGTCGGAGGTTACGGGGAAAATGTCGAAGGCCCCGATCACCAGGTGATCGGGGCCTTCGCGCCGGTGGGCCTAACAGGACTTGAACCTGTGGCCTCTTCCTTATCAGGGAAGCGCTCTAACCGTCTGAGCTATAGGCCCTTGCCGCACTCAAAGATTAGCGGACCGATGGCTGATCTCCCAAATCCGTATCCGCGGCCCCCGTCGGACGGTGCTGCTCAGCGGCCTCGGCGAGCCACTGGGCGCGGGTGGCGGGGAGGCGGGAGGCGCCCGCGGGGGTGGGGCGGACGGCGAGGACCTGGTTGATGCCGATGCGGTTCTGCTCGAAGGCGAGGGCGCAGGCGGACATGTAGAGACGCCAGACCCGCGCTCGGCCGCGGCCGGCGAGGGCGGCGGCGTCGGGCCAGTGGGACTCCAGGTTGGCGACCCATTCGCGGAGGGTGCGGCCGTAGTGCTCGCGGAGGGCCTCGACGTCGCGGACCTCGAAGCCGGCTTCCTCCAGGCGGGTGACGGTGGCGCCGACGGGGGAGAGCTCGCCGTCGGGGAAGACGTAGCGGTCGATGAAGGGGGAGAGCCGGTACTTCTCGCCCGGGTCCAGCGGGCGGCGGGCGATCTGGTGGTTGAGCAGGCGGCCGCCCGGGGCGAGCAGGTCGTACAGGTGGCGGGCGTAGACCAGGTATTGGGCCGAGCCGACGTGTTCGGCCATGCCGACGCTGGAGATGGCGTCGAAGGGCCCGTCGGGAATCTCCCGGTAGTCCTGGAGCCGGATCTCGATCCGGTCGGCCAGACCGGCCTCGGCGACCCGCTGACGGGCCAGCGCGACCTGTTCGGTGGAGATGGACACTCCGACCGCCTGGACGCCGTAGTGGCGGGCCGCGTGCAGCACCAGGGAGCCCCAGCCGCAGCCGACGTCCAGCAGGCGCATGCCGGGGCGCAGGCCGAGCTTGCGGCAGATCAGGTCGAGCTTGGCCTCCTGGGCGTCCTCCAGGCTCTTGGAGTCGGGGGTCCAGTAGGCGCACGAGTAGACCATGGTGGGGCCCAGCACGAGCCCGTAGAAGTCGTTGCCGACGTCGTAGTGGTGGCTGATCGCGGCGCGGTCGCGGCGGCGGCTGTGCAGGCTGCCGCGGCGGCTCCGGACCTCCTCGGGCGGGGGCGCGGGCACCGGGCCGAGCGCGCCGAGGCGCAGGGCGGCGGCGAGCAGGCGGCGGCCGGGGGCGCCGAGGAAGTGGCGGGGGCCGAGCCGCAGGGTGCGGATGTCCGGGTCCTCGGCGAACGCGGCGACGGCGTCCAGCACCTCGTAGAGGTCGGTGCCGGGGTCGAGTTCGAGGTCGCCGGCCACGTAGGCGCGGGCCAGGCCGAGCTCGCCGGGGGCGCAGATCAGGCGGCGCAGGGCGCGGCGGTTGCGCAGGACGATGGTGGGGGCGCCCGGCGGGCCGGCCTGGGAGCCGTCCCAGGTGCGTACTCGCAGTGGGAGCCGACGGCCGATCAGGCCTTCGAGTGCTCGGACCAGTTGCTGTGCGTTCTCCGCCATCACGGACCTCTCGACCGGCCGTACCCGTCCGGGCCGCCCGGTGTCCGCTGTCGCGGCCGGTGGGCCCCGTGCTCGTTCGTGTATGTCATTTGTCCACGCGGCTGCGGTGCGGCCGATCCCGGCGCGCCGCCCGGTCACCCGATTGCCGCCGGAGACGGCGACGGGCCCCGAAGGCTTCAACAGCCTTCGGGGCCCGGGGAATTCCGTGATCTGACGCCGGGTCAGTCCTCTTCGGCGAGGGTGAGTTCGACGCCGCCGGTGAAGCCGGCCGCGGTGTTGTAGATGAACGCGGCGAGAGTGGACAGCGCGGTCATCAGGACCACGTCGACCACCGCGATCAGGGTGGTGAACATCATGACCTTGCCGAACCCGATGTAGTCCATCAGGTTGAACGCGCCGGAGCTGTCGGTGCCGGTGACGTCCTTGAGGGTGCTGGTCAGGGAGTCGAAGACGCCGAGGCCGTCCAGGGTCATCCAGAGCACCGCGGAGGCGACGATGACGATGATGCCGACGGCCAGCGAGAGCACGAAGCTGACCTTCATGACCGACCACGGGTCGGCCTTGGTGATCCGCAGCCGGGCCTTGCGGACCCGGCCGGTGCCGCCGCCGCCACCGGTGCCCTGTGCGGGGCGCGGGGCGCCGGGGGCGCCGCCCTGCGGGCCCGGGCCGCCGGTGCGGGTGCCGCGCGCCGGCGTGTTCTGGCCCTTGGCGTACGTGGTGGGCTGGGAGAAGCCGGGCGGGCCGCTGGGGGCCGGCGGGTTCTGGCCGCTGTAGCCGGGCTGGCCGGCCTGGGGCATCACCGAGGTGGACGTGGCGGGGTTCTCGGGGCGCTGCGGCGCACCGTACGGTGTCCCGCCCGGTCCGCCCGACAGACCGCCCGTGGCACCTCCAGCACCCGTGGCTCCGCTCACCGTGGTCCTCCCGAACCGTCCGCCAGGCCGATCGAACCGCCTGGTCCGTGTTGTGCTCGCTCCGCCTGCCCGGTTGGCCTGCGGTCAACCCGCGATGCCCGCCCCGCCGGAAGCGGGACGGGCACCACGGTCGCGGTCGTGCGTCAGCCCTGGTCGGGCGTGCCGTCCGCCTCGTGCTCGGTGGCGGTCGCGGTCTCGGTCGCCTCGGCGTCGAGCTCCGCGCCCTCCTCCTCGTCGGCTTCCGCGTTGCGGGCCATGCCCACCACCGCGTCGCGCTTTCCGAGGTTGATCAGTTGGACGCCCATGGTGTCACGTCCGGTTTCACGAACCTCGGAAACCCTGGTCCGGATCACTCCTCCGGAGAGCGTGATGGCCATGATTTCGTCGGTCTCCTCGACCACCAGGGCGCCGACCAGCGAGCCCCGGCCTTCGACGATCTTCGCAGCCTTGATACCGAATCCGCCGCGACCCTGGACACGGTACTCGTCGACCGACGTCCGCTTGGCGTAACCGCCGTCGGTGGCGGTGAAGACGTACGTCCCCGGGCGGACCACGTTCATCGAGAGCAGTTCGTCGTCCTCGCGGAACGACATGCCCTTGACGCCGGAGGTGGCCCGGCTCATCGGGCGCAGTGCCTCGTCGGTGGCCTTGAAGCGGATCGACTGGGCCTTCTTGGAGATCAGCAGCAGGTCGTCGTCCGCGGAGACCAGCTCGGCGCCGATCAGCTCGTCGTCCCGGCCCTCCTCGTCCTGGCGCAGGTTGATCGCGATCAGGCCGCCGGAGCGCGGGGAGTCGTAGTCCTTGAGCGGGGACTTCTTGACCAGTCCGCCGCGGGTGGCGAGCACCAGGTACGGCTTGTCCTCGTAGGTACGCACCGCCATCACCTGGGTGATGTGCTCCTCCGGCTGGAAGGCCAGCAGGTTGGCGACGTGCTGGCCGCGGGCGTCGCGCCCGGCGTCGGGCAGCTCGTAGCCCTTGGCGCGGTAGACCCGGCCCTTGTTGGTGAAGAACAGGATCCAGTTGTGCGTGGTGGTGACGAAGAAGTGGTCGACGATGTCGTCCTGCTTCAGCTGCGCGCCGCGCACGCCCTTGCCGCCGCGCTTCTGCGAGCGGTAAAGGTCGGAGCGGGTGCGCTTGACGTAGCCGCCGCGGGTGATGGTGACCACGATGTCCTCTTCGGCGATGAGGTCCTCGATCGAGAGGTCACCGTCGGAGGGGATCAGGGTGGAGCGCCGCTCGTCGCCGTACTTCTCGACGATCGCGGTGAGCTCCTCGGAGACGATCTCGCGCTGCCGGGCGGGCGAGGCGAGGATCGCGTTGTACTCGTTGATCTTGGCCTGGAGCTCGTCGTGCTCGCTGAGGATGCGGGCGCTCTCCAGGGCGGCCAGGCGGCGCAGCTGCATCTCGAGGATGGCGTTGGCCTGGAGTTCGTCGATCTCCAGCAGCTGCATCAGGCCGGTGCGGGCGGCGTCGGCGCTCTCCGAGGCGCGGATCAGCGCGATCACCGCGTCGATCTGGTCGAGTGCCTTGAGCAGCGCGCGCAGGATGTGGGCGCGCTCCTCGGCCTTGCGCAGCCGGAAGGTGGTCCGGCGGACGATGACCTCGATCTGGTGGGCGACCCAGTGCCGGATGAAGGCGTCCAGCGAGAGGGTGCGCGGCACGCCGTCGACCAGGGCCAGCATGTTGGCGCCGAAGTTGGTCTGCAGGTCGGTGTGCTTGTACAGGTTGTTGAGCACGACCTTGGCGACCGCGTCCCGCTTGAGCACGATGACCAGGCGCTGGCCGGTGCGCGAGGAGGACTCGTCGCGGACGTCGGCGATGCCGGCGATCCGGCCGTCCTTGACCAGGTCGGCGATCTTCAGGGCGAGGTTGTCCGGGTTGACCTGGAACGGCAGCTCGGTGATCACCAGGCACTGGCGGCCCTGGATCTCCTCGACCTCGACCACCGCGCGCATGGTGATCGAGCCGCGGCCGGTGCGGTAGGCGTCCTCGATGCCGCGGCGGCCGACGATCAGCGCGCCGGTCGGGAAGTCGGGGGCCTTGATCCGCTCGATCAGGGCTTCCAGCAGCTCCTCGTTGGAGGCCTCGGGGTGCTCCAGCGCCCAGAGCGCGCCGGAGGCGACCTCGCGCAGGTTGTGCGGCGGGATGTTGGTGGCCATGCCGACCGCGATGCCGGTGGCGCCGTTGACCAGCAGGTTGGGGATGCGCGCGGGCAGGACGGTGGGTTCCTGCTGGCGGCCGTCGTAGTTGGCGGCGAAATCGACGGTCTCCTCGTCGATGTCGCGCATCATCTCCATCGCCAGCGGCATCATCTTGCACTCGGTGTAGCGCATCGCCGCGGCCGGGTCGTTGCCCGGGGAGCCGAAGTTGCCGTTGCCGTCGACCAGCGGCATCCGCATCGACCAGGTCTGCGCGAGGCGGACCAGGGTGTCGTAGATCGAGGTGTCGCCGTGCGGGTGGTAGTTACCCATCACGTCGCCGACCACGCGGGCGCACTTGTAGTAGCCCTTCTCGGGCCGGTAGCCGCCGTCGTACATCGCGTAGAGCACGCGGCGGTGCACCGGCTTGAGGCCGTCGCGGACCTCGGGCAGGGCGCGCGACACGATGACGCTCATCGCGTAGTCGAGGTAGGAGCGCTGCATCTCGGTCTCGAGCTCGATGAGCTCGACCCGGTGTCCGCTCTGGGCAAGGGTGGTGCTGTCCTCGGGCTGCTCGCCGCCGTCCGGACGGTTGTCGTCGACCACTGGTGGTCAGTTTCCTTTCAACGATCCTTGGCGGACGTCAGACGTCCAGGAAGCGGACGTCCTTCGCGTTGCGCTGGATGAAGGAGCGGCGGGCCTCGACGTCCTCGCCCATCAGGACGGAGAACAGGTCGTCGGCACGGGCGGCGTCCTCCAGGGTGACCTGGAGCAGCAGGCGGTGGGCGGCGTCCATGGTGGTGACGCGAAGCTCCTCGGCGTTCATCTCGCCGAGGCCCTTGAAGCGCTGGATGGCGTCGTCCTTGGGGAGCCGGCGGCCGGCCTCGACGCCGGCCGCGATCAGCGCGTCGCGCTCGCGGTCGGAGTAGGCGTACTCGAACTCGTCCCGGCCCCACTTGATCTTGTACAGCGGGGGCATCGCCAGGTAGACGTACCCGGCCTCGACCAGCGGGCGCATGAAGCGGAACAGCAGGGTCAGCAGCAGGGTGCGGATGTGCTGTCCGTCGACGTCGGCGTCGGCCATCAGCACGATCTTGTGATAGCGGAGCTTCTCGGCGTCGTAGTCCTCCTGGATGCCGCAGCCGAAGGCCGAGATCAGCGCCTGGACCTCGGTGTTCTGCAGCACCTTGTCGATCCGGGCCTTCTCGACGTTCAGGATCTTGCCGCGGATCGGGAGGATGGCCTGGGTGCGCGGGTCGCGGCCCTGCTTGGCGGAGCCGCCGGCCGAGTCACCCTCGACGATGAAGATCTCGCACTCGGCCGGGTCCTTGGACTGGCAGTCCGAGAGCTTGCCGGGCAGCGAGGCGGACTCCAGCAGGCCCTTGCGGCGGGTCAGGTCGCGGGCCTTGCGGGCGGCGACCCGGGCGCTGGCGGCCTGGATGGACTTGCGGACGATGTCCGCGGCCTCGTTGGGGTTGCGGTCCAGCCAGTCGGCGAGGTGCTCGTTGACGACCTTCTGCACGAAGGTCTTGGCCTCGGTGTTGCCGAGCTTGTCCTTGGTCTGGCCCTCGAACTGCGGCTCGCCGAGCTTGACCGAGATGATCGCGGTCAGGCCCTCGCGGATGTCCTCGCCGGAGAGGTTGTCGTCCTTGTCGCGGAGCAGCTTCTTGTCGCGCGCGTACCGGTTCATCAGACCGGTCAGCGCGGCACGGAAGCCCTCCTCGTGGGTGCCGCCGCCGTGGGTGTGGATGGTGTTCGCGAACGAGTACACGCCCTCGGTGTAGGACGAGTTCCACTGCATCGCGATCTCGGCGGAGATCCGCTTGTCCTTGTCCTCCGCCTCGAAGTCGATCACCGAGGGGTGGACCGCCTCGCCCTTGCGGGAGTTGAGGTGCGCGACGAAGTCGGCGATGCCGCCGTCGTACTTGTACGTGACGGCGAGCGGCTTGCCCTCCTCGTCGGCGTGCTCGGCGCGCTCGTCGGTCAGCGAGATGGTCAGGCCCTTGTTGAGGAAGGCCATCTCCTGGAAGCGGCGGGAGAGCGTCTCGAAGGAGTAGACGGTGGTCTCGAAGATGTCCGGGTCGGCCCAGAAGGTGACGGTGGTGCCGGTCTCCTCGGTGGCCTCGTGCTTGGCCAGCGGGGCGGTCGGGGCACCGGCCTTGTACTCCTGGGTCCAGCGGGCACCGTCGGTGAGGATGTCCACCGCGAGGCGGTTGGAGAGCGCGTTCACCACGGAGATGCCGACGCCGTGCAGACCGCCGGAGACCGCGTAGCCGCCGCCGCCGAACTTGCCGCCCGCGTGCAGCACGGTCAGGACGACCTCGACGGCCGGCTTGTCCTGGCCGGGCATGATGCCCACCGGGATGCCTCGGCCGTTGTCCACCACCCGCACGCCGCCGTCGGACAGGATCGTCACGTCGATGGTGTCGGCGTGGCCGGCCAGCGCCTCGTCGACCGAGTTGTCGACGATCTCGTAGACCAGGTGGTGCAGGCCGCGCTCACCGGTCGAGCCGATGTACATGCCGGGGCGCTTGCGGACGGCGTCGAGTCCCTCCAGCACCTGGATCGCGCTGGCGTCGTACGCCTTGTTGTCGGACGGGTCTGGGGTCTGGCTGGGGTTGCCGGAATCGGCCACGAAGCGCCCTCTCTGGCACAGCGGGGCCGCGCCCCTTCCCGCTTGTCTGGGCAGGTGTGCGACCACGGCGTTTCGACTCTGTTGCTCCACGCAACGGTGTTTGCGCTTCAGTCTACCGGTACGACTGACAGAGAGGGGCGTTTGGCAGCCCCTGAGGGCAGATGTGCCGCCCTGAATCCCCTCGGGACGAGTCCCGATACTCGGCAGGGGGGCTCAGAGCGCCTGGACGGGCCGTCAGCGATTCCGGAGGGCCCCGATCCGCTCCGCCGGGCTCAGCCCCAGGTGTCCCCGGGGCCCTTGCTGCCGGGCGCCCGCAACCGCCCGTAACCGCGGACCGGGGCGTCCGGGCCCAGCACCTTGATCACCCGGACCGTGCCGTGCCCCAGCTCGTGATTCAGCCGGGCCACCAACTGGCGTGCCAGCAGCCGGAGTTGAGTGGCCCACGCAGTGGAGTCGCACTGCACGGTGAGCACCGCCTCGGACTCCGCGTACGACTTGGGTTCACAGTGCGCAGCGATGTCCGGCCCCACGATCTGCGACCAGCGGCCCATCACGCCGCCCACCGCGGCCGGCGCCTCCCAGCCCCGTTCGGTGATCAGCCGGTTCAGCGCGGCACCCAGCGGCACCGGGTCGCGGCCGTCCGCGCGGGCGCCGCTGCGCAGTCCGGTCCGCTTGGCCTCCCGGCGCTCGCGGACCTGCTCGCCGCGCTGCCGGGCCTGCTCCTTGGCGGCGCGCAACGCCACCCGGGCCAGGTCCACACCCGAAAGCTCCGAACCCTCCGACATCACGCTCCATCCCCAGGCTGTGGACAACTGCACCGACGAGCGGTCCAGGGTACGGGCTCGCCGGGACTCACGCGGTGAGCCGGGTCACGGTGCCGTCCGCGACGGCGTACCGGGCGCCGCTGAGCGCCTTCGGGACGTCCTCCGCGACCGCCGCGGTGACCAGCACCTGCTCGCCGCCGGCCACCAGCTCGGCCAGCCGGTCGCGGCGGCGGGCGTCCAGCTCGGCGAAGACGTCGTCCAGGATCAGCACCGGCTCGCCGCCCTCGGAGCGCAGCAGCTCGTACGAGGCGAGCCGCAGGGCCAGCGCGTACGACCAGGATTCGCCGTGGCTGGCGTAGCCCTTGGCGGGCAGCGGGCCGAGCCGCAGCAGCAGTTCGTCGCGGTGCGGGCCGACCAGGGTCAGGCCGCGCGCGACCTCCTGCGACCGGGCCGCCTGCAGGGCGTCCAGCAGCTGCTGCTCGGCCTGTTCGCGGCTGGTCGGCAGCTCGCCCTCGAAGGAGGAGCGGTACTCCAGCACGGTCTCCCCGCCGCCCGGGGCGAGCTGGCGGTAGGCCTCGGCGACCAGCGGCTGCAGGGCGGCGACCAGCTGGATCCGGAAGGCGGTCAGTTCGGCCCCGGTGCGCGCCAGGTGGCCGTCCCAGACCTCCAGGGTGGCCAGGTCGGCGGCCTTGCCGCCGCCGTGCCGGCGGGCCGTCGCGGCGGTCTTCAGCAGGGCGTTGCGCTGCTTGAGCACCCGCTCGTAGTCGGAGCGCACCCCGGCCAGCCGGGGCGCGCGGGCGGTCAGCAGCTCGTCCAGGAAGCGACGGCGCTCGCCAGGGTCGCCCTTGACGAGGGTGAGGTCCTCGGGGGCGAACAGCACGGTGCGCAGCACGCCCAGCACGTCGCGCGGGCGGACGTTGTCGGAGCGGTTCAGCCGGGCCCGGTTGGCCTTGCCGGGGGTGATCTCCAGCTCCACCAGGGTGTTCCGGCCGCCCTGGGCGACCACGTTGGCCCGGATCACCGCCCGCTCGGTGCCGAGGCGCACCAGCGGGGCGTCGGTGGCGACCCGGTGGCTGCCCAGGGTGGCGATGTAGCCGATCGCCTCGACCAGGTTGGTCTTGCCCTGCCCGTTGGGCCCCACGAACGCGGTGACGCCCGGGTCGAGCGGAACCTCGACCCGGGCGTAGGAACGGAAGTCGGCGAGCGACAGGTGCGCGACGTGCATGACGGTGGACTGCGCTCGCCTTCTGGCCGTGGGTGGTTACTTCGACTCGACCGCGTGGCCGCCGAACTGGTTGCGCAGCGCGGCGATCATCTTCATCTGCGGCGAGTCGTCCTGGCGGGAGGCGAAGCGGGCGAACAGCGAGGCGGTGATCGCCGGCAGCGGCACCGCGTGGTCGATCGCGGCCTCGACCGTCCAGCGGCCCTCGCCGGAGTCCGCGGCCCAGCCCTTGAGCTTGGCCAGGTGCTCGTCGTCGTCCAGCGCCCGGACCGCCAGGTCGAGCAGCCAGGAGCGGATGACGGTGCCCTCCTGCCAGCTGCGGAACACCTCGCGCACGTCGGTGACCTCGGGGGCCGCCTCCAGCAGCTCCCAGCCCTCGGCGAAGGCCTGCATCATCGCGTACTCGATGCCGTTGTGGACCATCTTGGCGAAGTGGCCGGCGCCGACCTTGCCGGCGTGCACCGAGCCGAACTCGCCCTCGGGCTTGAGCGCGTCGAAGACCGGCTGGACCTTCGCGACGTGCTCGGCGTTGCCGCCGTACATCAGCGCGTAGCCGTTCTCCAGGCCCCAGACGCCGCCGGAGACGCCGCAGTCGACGAAGCCGATGCCCTTGGCGGCCAGCAGCTCGGCGTGCTGGATGTCGTCGGTCCAGCGGGAGTTGCCGCCGTCCACTACCACGTCGCCGGGGGAGAGCAGCTCGGCCAGGTGCTCGACGGTCTCCTGGGTCGGGCCGCCGGCCGGGACCATCACCCACACCACGCGGGGGCCCTCGAGCTTGGCGACCAGCTGCTCCACGCTGTCGACGTCGGCGAGGTCGGGGTTGCGGTCGTAGCCGATGACGGTGTGGCCGGCGCGGCGGATGCGCTCGCGCATGTTGCCGCCCATCTTGCCGAGACCGATGAGGCCGAGCTCCATGACAAGTCCTTCACTGTGGTGTCGTGCTTGACGGCGGCGCCGTTGCCGCGCTCCCCGAGCCTACGCCGCTGATCGGGAAGGTCCGGGCAGCCACAGGGGCGCGGAGGCCGGTGGCCCTCGCGCCCCTGGTGGTCCGGGCTCGGTCAGCCGGAGAGGCGGACCGGCATGATCAGGTACTGGTAGGCCTCGTCGGGCTCCGCGTCCACCGCGGGCTTGCCGGTGAGCAGGGCCGGCTTGGTCGGGGTGGTGAAGCTCAGCTGCGCGTAGGCGGCGTCGATCGCCTTGAGCCCCTCCTCCAGGTAGCCGGGGTTGAACGCGATCGAGATGTCGTCGCCCTCGAGGTCCGCCTCGACCCGCTCGGAGGCCTGGGCGTCGTCGCCCGAGCCGGCCTCCAGGGTCAGCACGCCCTGCTCGAAGTTCAGCCGGACCGGGGTGTTGCGTTCGGCCACCAGCGAGACGCGCTTGAGCGCCTCCAGGAACGGCTGGGTCTGCACCGCGGCGACCGCCGAGAACTCGGTCGGGAAGATCGACCGGAACTTCGGGAACTCGCCCTCCAGCAGGCGGGTGGTGGTCCGCCGGCCGGCGCCCTCGAAGCCGATCAGGCCCTCGCCGGCACCGCCGGTGGACAGCGCGATCGACACGTGGTCGCCGCTGCCCAGCGACTTGGCGATGTCCTGCAGGGTCTTGGCCGGGACGAGCGCGACGGCGTTGATGTCGTCCTGCTCGGGCTTCCACAGCAGCTCGCGGACGGCGAACCGGTACCGGTCGGTGGCGGCCAGGGTGATCCCGCTGCCGTTGATCTCGACCCGGACGCCGGTCAGCACCGGGAGGGTGTCGTCACGGCCGGCGGCGACCGCGGCCTGGCTGACCGCCGAGGCGAACACGTCGCCCGGGACGGTGCCGGTGGCGGTCGGCATCTGCGGCAGCGCCGGGTACTCGTCGACCGGCAGCGTCGGCAGGGTGAACCGCGAGCTTCCGCAGACCACGCTGACCCGCATACCGTCGGTGGAGATCTCCACCGGGCGGTTCGGCAGGTTGCGCGAGATGTCGTTGAGCAGGCGACCGGAGACCAGGACGGTGCCGGCCTCCTCGACGTCCGCCTCCAGCTCGACCCGGGCCGAGACCTCGTAGTCGAAGCCGGACAGCGCCAGCTTGCCCTCCTGCGCCGTCAGCAGCAGGCCGGCCAGCACCGGCACCGGCGGCCGCGCGGGGAGGCTGCGGGCGGCCCAGGCCACCGCCTCCGCGAGGACATCACGCTCCACCCGGAACTTCACCGGTAACCGCCTCCTGGCTGCTGTCGCCGCGCCGTCGGCCCGTATCGCCGACCGGCGCTGTTGATCGTCTTCCGGCTCCCCGCCGACCGGACTCGCTCCGCTCGGCTTCCAGGTGCCGAAGGACAGTCTGACGTACTCGGCCGACAGTCGGGGCAGATGGGCGGAAGCAAGCCGAACAGATGTCGGGGCGCGGTTGTCCACAGATTCGGGCCACCCCCACTGTTGATCAAGTCGCGAGGTCTCTAGGTGTAGCAGTAGTAGTAGGGCCTGTGGATACCGTGGATAACCACGTTTTCGCAGGTCAGAGCCGGTTTTTTGTCCACAGGTCTTGTGGACGGCCGATGTGGACAACCTAGGCCTGCTGTGGACAGCGGAGCGTAATCCACAGGGCACTGTCAGTATCCACAGGTTATCCCCAGGTTCATCCACAGAAATTGCCCGGGTTATCCACGGGCTTCGATCAACATCACGTGACGCCTTTCACACCCAGGCCTGACAAGGGAGTTGATGTTGTCGAACTGTGGACGCCGCTGTGGAAAACCTGGGGATAACTCCCCATCTCCTGTGGACGACCTGTGGACGATCCTGAGGACACCCTGACGGCTCCTCAGTTCTCCACAGGCTGTGGATAACTGTTGTGCACAAGTCCACAGGGGTCTGACCTGCGCCGAAGAGCGTAGCCGTGATCCGCCTGTGGAGGAACCTCTGGATAACTCGGGCCGGTGGAGCCTGTGGACGGGGAAATCCCACCCGTTCCTGTGGACAACTCCAGTACGCACCCGAACCGTTCGAATTGCTGCGCTGATGTTCGGGTGGGCGGCGGGTCGGCCGCCCGGGGCCACTGAGTCGATTCCTGCCCCGCTGCCGGCCGTTCCACACCCACGGATCGCCCGGATTCGCCCGGGCGGCCCGTCTCCGGCCCGTTCCCGGCCTGTCTCCGACCCGTCTGCGGCCTGTCTCCGGCCCGTCTGCGGCCCGCTGCGGGCACGCCGAAGGGGAGCCCGGCCGACTCGGCCCGACTCCCCTTCGGATGCGTCAACTGCCGCCCTGCGGCTAGCTCTTGATGCGGTTGGTCAGCTCGGTGACCTGGTTGTAGATGGACCGCCGCTCGGCCATCAGCGAGCGGATCTTCCGGTCCGCGTGCATCACCGTGGTGTGGTCCCGGCCGCCGAACTGCGCGCCGATCTTCGGCAGCGACAGGTCGGTCAGCTCCCGGCACAGGTACATGGCGATCTGACGGGCCGTCACCAGTACCCGGCTGCGCGAGGATCCGCACAGGTCTTCCACGCCCAGCCCGAAGTACGCGGCGGTCTGCTGCATGATCACCTGCGCGGTGATCTCCGGCCCGGCGTCCTCGGCGCCGCCCGGGATCAGGTCCTTCAGGACGATCCCGGCCAACTCCAGGTCCACCGGCGCCCGGTTCAGGTTGGCGAACGCGGTGACCCGGATCAGCGCGCCCTCCAACTCCCGGATGTTGCGGGTGATCCGGGACGCGATGAACTCCAACACGTCGGCGGGAGCGTTGAGTTGCTCCTGGATCGCCTTCTTGCGCAGGATCGCGATCCGGGTCTCCAGCTCCGGCGGCGTGACGTCGGTGATCAGGCCCCACTCGAACCGGTTGCGCAGCCGGTCCTCCAGCGTGATCAGCTGCTTGGGCGGCCGATCCGAGGAGAGCACGATCTGCTTGTTGGCGTTGTGCAGGGTGTTGAACGTGTGGAAGAACTCCTCCTGGGTCGACTCCTTGCTGGCCAGGAACTGGATGTCGTCGACCAGCAGGATGTCGATGTCCCGGTAGCGCTTGCGGAACGCGTCCGCCTTGCCGTCCCGGATCGAGTTGATGAACTCGTTGGTGAATTCCTCGGAGCTCACGTACCGCACCCGGGTGCCCGGGAACAGGCTGCGCGAGTAGTGCCCGATGGCGTGCAGCAGGTGGGTCTTGCCGAGACCGGACTCGCCGTAGATGAACAGCGGGTTGTACGCCTTGGCAGGGGCCTCGGCGACCGCCACCGCCGCGGCGTGCGCGAAGCGGTTGCTGGCGCCGATCACGAAAGTGTCGAACAGGTACTTGGGGTTCAGCCGGGCGTTCGGCTCGTCCTTGCGGGAGCCGCCGGCCGGGGGAGCGCCGGGCGGGGCCGGGACGCCGGGAGCGGGTCGCCGCTCCACCGGGGCCGGCCGGTCGGACGGGCGGGGCGCGCCCCGCCGGGAGCCGCCGTGCCGCGGCCGGTCCTCGTCCGGGGAACCCAGCGCGCCGCCGAACAGGTCGCCCTGCGCCGAGTCCGGGCCCGGACGGCTGGTCCGCCGCGGGGCCGGCTCCGGGCGCCGCTCGGGCGCCGCCTGCGGCTCCCAGCTCCCGCCGTTCGGGTCGGGCTGCTCCCGGTACGGGTCCTGCGGCGGGGCCCCGTAGGGCTCGGCCGGCGGGTAGCCCTGCGGGTAGGACGGGCGCTGGTAGTCGTCGCCGCCGGGGCGGCCCGGCCAGGCGCCCGGCTGCGGCTGGTAGCCCTGTTCGGCCTGCTGGTAGCCCTGCTCCGACGGGTAGCCCTGCTCGGACGGGTAGCCGTGTTCGGACCGCGGGTGCGGCCACTCCGCGCCGTCCTCGGGCTCCGGCTCGGGCTCCTGCTCGGCGGGCGGGGCGGCGTTGGCGTCCACCATGACGGCGATTCGCACCTGCCGGCCGAATTCGTGCGAGATGGCCTCGGTCAGCTGCGGCAGCAGCCGGCCCTCCAGCACCTGCTTGGCGAACTCGTTGGGCGCCGCGAGCAGGGCGGTGTCGTGCATCATCCACATCGGCTGGGTGCGACGGACCCAGTTCTTGTCCTTCTCCACGACATCGCTGTCGCTGACCAGTCGCTCGACGACCCTCGACCACATCAGGACGAGATCGCTGTTGACATCAGCCACTGGTACACGCTTTCTCGTTCCCCGGGCAGGGGCAGTCAGTCAAGGTCGGGAGTGGTTGGGGTGGGCGCGGCGCGAAGGCGGCCGCGAGCACAGAACAAAAGAGACAAGTCCTGCAACGGTAGTCAGCGCGCAGAGCTGATTCAAGTCGTTGTCCACAGGCTGTGGGCAACGGGCCGCCACCCACCTGGTTTGACCCTCGGACCCGCCGCCGCGTACCGTAACCAGGTCGAGTTGTCGATGGCCGCTGCCGCATGTCCGCGGGTCCACCCGCTTCCATGACGCGCGCAGCACGGGCGCCGTGGTGGTCCCGGTCCAGCAGATCTGGGCCCCGGGACCGGATTTCCCAGTGCAAGGGGAGATCGCGCGGACGCACGGTGACGGCCAAGCGACCTCCCGTCATCCTACGATTCACCCCAGGAGCCCCCGAGTGAGCAAGCGCACCTTCCAGCCGAACAACCGTCGTCGCGCCAAGACCCACGGCTTCCGGCTGCGTATGCGTACCCGCGCCGGCCGCGCCATCCTGGCCGCGCGTCGCAACAAGGGCCGCAGCGCCCTGTCCGCCTGATCCGCGCCAAGGGTCTGCAGTGCTGCCCACCGAGAATCGGCTGCGGCGGCGCCAGGACTTCGCGACCGCGGTGAAACGCGGTCGCCGCGCCGGTCGGCCCCTGCTGGTGGTCCACCTCCACAGAGAGGTGGCACCCGATGAGGGCGCCGACCGGAACAGCGACTCCCGCCCGCACGTCGCCGAGGGGCTTCCTTCGGCGCGTGCGGGTTTCGTCGTGAGCAAGGCCGTTGGTCCGGCCGTGGTCCGCAACGTGGTGAAGCGTCGGCTGCGTCACCTGGTCCGCGAGCGTCTGTCCCGGGTGCCCGAAGGTAGCCTGATAGTGGTACGGGCGCTGCCCGCTGCGGCGGCAGCCTCGTACGAAGAGCTCGGGCACGACCTGGACGCGGCACTGCGCCGCCTGTTCAGGTCGGATCCGGCCGGCAGTGCCCCGACGGGAACAGGGCGATGAAGTACCTGCTGATGGGCCTGATCAGGCTCTACCAGTGGACGATCAGTCCACTGCTCGGCCCGGTGTGCCGTTACTACCCCTCGTGCTCCCGCTACGGGTACGAGGCGGTGCGCGTCCATGGGGCGATCAAGGGAAGCGGGCTGACCGCTTGGCGCATCCTGCGCTGCAATCCCTGGTCTCCCGGTGGGGTCGACCATGTTCCGCCGCGAAAGCATCCGGTGTGGCACCGCCGGCTGCGCAATCTGATGACCCCCACGAGCGGGACCGCCGAGCCGGAGCCGGTGGCGAAGCCCGATGTCCAAGGAGTCTGACCGGTGACCTTCGGTTTTCTGAGTCCCCTCTACTACGCGGTGTCCTGGATCATCGTCCAGTTCCACTCGCTGTTCAGCCACGTCTTCGATCCTGACGGCGGCTGGGCCTGGGGCCTGTCCATCGTGATGATGGTGGTCGTCATCCGGATCTGCCTGATCCCGCTCTTCGTGAAGCAGATCAAGGCGACCCGGGCCATGCAGGCGATCCAGCCGAAGATGAAGGCCATCCAGGAGCGCTACAAGAACGACAAGCAGCGCCAGTCCGAAGAGATGATGAAGCTGTACAAGGAGGCGGGTACCAACCCGTTCTCCTCGTGCCTTCCGATCCTCGTGCAGGCGCCGTTCTTCACCGCCCTCTACGGTGTGCTGGCCTCGGTCGCCAACGACAAGCCGATCGGCGTCATCGACCAGAGCCTGCTGGAGAGCGCCAAGCACGCGCACATCTTCGGTGCCCCGCTGTCGGCGAAGTTCGTCGGCGCGGACAGCATCCAGGTGCAGATCGTCTGCGCGGTCATGATCGTGCTGATGTCGCTGTCGCAGTTCATCACGCAGCGCCAGCTGATGACGAAGAACGTGGACCTGTCGGTCAAGACGCCGTTCATGCAGCAGCAGAAGATGCTGATGTACGTCTTCCCGGTCATGTTCGCCGTGATGGGTATCAACTTCCCGGTCGGTGTGCTGGTCTACTGGCTCACCACCAACGTCTGGTCGATGGGCCAGCAGCTGGTCGTCATCCGCAACAACCCGACGCCGGGCAGCCGGGCGTGGGACGAGCGGCAGGCCCGCCTGAAGAAGCAGGGCCGGCTCAACCCGGACGGCTCGGTCAAGAAGGCCGGCGGTGTGCTGGCCACGCTGACCGGTTCCAAGAGCGCCGAGGCCCAGGCCCAGGCGGTGGCCGAGGAGAGCGTGCAGGTGCGCCGGCAGCAGCCGCGCAAGCAGAGCAAGGCCCAGCGCCAGGCGACGGCGGCCCACCAGGCGCACGCCGCGGAGGAGCAGGGCCCGGCGGGCGACGAGGCGAGCGCCGAGCCGACCGAGGCCGAGCAGCCCGGTACGAAGGCGGGCGGGGCGAAGCCGGCCGACCGGCAGGGTCAGCGCCAGCAGCCGAAGCGCGGCGGCCAGACCCCGCGGCCGAAGAAGAAGTAGTCCCGACCCTCGTTCCCGGCCCCATCCGAGGGCCTCATTGCTGAAGGAGTCCACCTGTGACCGATGGCACCACCTCCGCCGTCGAGACCGCGCCGGCCGGTGAGAGCGCCCTCACGCGTCTGGAACGCGAGGGTGACATCGCCGCCGACTACCTGGAGGGTCTGCTGGACATCGCGGACCTGGACGGCGACATCGACATGGACGTCGAGGGGGACCGGGCGCTGGTCTCCATCGTCGGCGAGGGCGACGACCGGACGCTGCAGCGGCTGGTGGGCCAGGACGGCGAGGTGCTGGAGGCGCTCCAGGAGCTGACCCGGCTGGCCGTGCACCGGGAGACCGGTGAGCGCAGCCGACTGATGCTGGATGTCGCGGGCTTCCGGGCGCGCAAGCGGGCCGAGCTCGCGGAGCTGGGCGCGGACGCGGCCGAGCGGGTCAAGCGCACCGGCGAGCAGGTCAAGCTGCAGCCGATGACCCCGTTCGAGCGCAAGGTGGTGCACGACGCGGTGGCAGCCGCGGGGCTGCGCAGCGAGTCGGAGGGCGAGGAGCCCCAGCGTTGTGTGGTCGTACTGCCGGCCTGATGCCGGTGGTGCCGTCGGAACGGCGTCCGACCCCGCCCGCCTCTCGCGGGCGGGGTCGTTGCCTTTGCGGTGGACTGATGTTTCACGTGGAACAGTGCAGGACGGGTGGGTGGATTCGACGGTGAGCGGAGAGGCAGAGATGGACAGGGACGGCACGGAGCCTGAGGCGCCGCTGGAGGGGCTGGCCGAAGCGCCGGCGGCAGCCGGACGGATCTTCGGCGATCGGCTGCCACTGGCCGTGCGCTACACCGAGCTGTTGGCGACCGCCGGCGTGCAGCGCGGCCTGATCGGTCCGCGTGAGGTGCCCCGGCTGTGGGACCGGCACGTGCTCAACTGCGCGGTGCTGGGCGAGTTGCTGCCCAACGAGGTCTCGCTGTGCGACGTCGGCTCGGGTGCCGGACTGCCCGGCATCCCGGTGGCGCTGGCCCGCCCGGACGTCTCGGTGACGCTGCTGGAGCCGCTGCTGCGGCGCACCACCTTCCTGGAGGAGGTGGTCCGTGAGCTCGGTCTGGAGAACGTCACCGTGTTGCGCGGCCGGGCCGAGGAGATGATCGGCAAGCTGGCCGTGGACGTGGTGACCGCCCGTGCGGTGGCTCCGCTGGACCGGCTGGCCGGGTGGGGTATGCCGCTGCTGCGGCCCTACGGGCAGATGCTGGCGCTGAAGGGCGACACCGCGGAGCAGGAGCTGACCGACTCGCGGGCGGCGCTGACCCGGCTCGGCGCGGTGAAGTGGTCGGTGATCGGCGTCGGCGAGGGCGTGCTGGAGACCCAGACCCGGGTGGTCCGGGTGGAGGCCGGCGAGAGCCCCGGCGGCGTCAAGGCGGCCACCCGGCGGGCCAAGGCGGCCCGGGCCGGTCGCGGCGGCAAGGGCGCCGAGGGCGCCGGCCGGCGTGGCGGCAGTGGCCGCGGGCGGCGCTGACCCGGTTGGACGCGGTGAAGTTGCGGGGCGGGTGGCGATCGGGTCACCCGCCCCGTCGGCTTGTCGGCACCCCGGAGTGTCGGGCCGCCGGATACCGACATTCCGGGCATCGTGTTCCACGTGAAACGTCGCTTCCTGCTGACCGGCGTACTTGATCAGGAGCTGAACCGGACCCGTGAACGGGACCCGGCAGTGACTGTCGCGGCTCCGGTTTCACGTGAAACACTGGCCCCCATGCAGGAGTCGGAGATCGTCGATCAGGTGGATGAAACCCCCGTCGCACGTGCCGCGCACGCCGTCGTCCCCGTCACCGGGTACGCCGGGGAGGGGCTTCCCCGACCCGCCGCCACCCGGGTCATGGTGGTCGCCAACCAGAAGGGTGGGGTCGGCAAGACCACCACCACCGTCAACCTGGCCGCCTCGCTCGCCATGCACGGCCTGCGGGTGCTGGTCATCGACCTCGATCCGCAGGGCAACGCCTCGACCGCCCTGGGCATCGACCACCACGCCGAAGTGCCGTCGATCTACGACGTGCTGGTGGAGGGCAAGCCGCTGGCCGACGTGGTGCAGCCGGTGGTGGACGTCGAGGGGCTGTTCTGCTGCCCGGCCACCATCGACCTGGCCGGCGCGGAGATCGAACTGGTCTCGCTGGTGGCCCGGGAGAGCCGGCTGCAGCGGGCCATCGCCGCCTACGAGCAGCCGCTGGACTACGTGCTGATCGACTGTCCGCCCTCGCTCGGGCTGCTGACCGTCAACGCCATGGTGGCCGGCCAGGAGGTGCTGATCCCGATCCAGTGCGAGTACTACGCGCTGGAGGGACTGGGCCAGCTACTGAAGAACGTGGAGCTGGTGCGGGCGCACCTGAACCCGATGCTGCACGTGTCGACCATCCTGCTGACCATGTACGACGCCCGGACCAGGCTGGCCGCGCAGGTCGCCGAGGAGGTACGGACGCACTTCGAGAAGGAGGTGCTGGCCACCGCCATCCCGCGATCGGTGCGCATCTCCGAGGCCCCGAGCTACGGGCAGACCGTGCTCACCTACGACCCCGGTTCCAGTGGCGCGCTCTCCTACCTGGAGGCGGGGCGCGAGCTGGCGCTGCGGGCCGAGGTCGCGAAGACGACGGTGGGGCGCCACCGGGCGGGTGCGGAGGTCGTTCCGCCTCGCAATGGCGCGGAGCCGTCCGCGTCGACGGCACAGCACAGTTCGATGGAGGGCAAGCGGTGAGTGGCACGCGCAGGGGTCTGGGCAGGGGTCTGGGGGCGCTGATTCCGGCGACCCCGGCGGCGGCCGGGGGAGCGGCCGCACCGGCCGCCCCGCCGGCGCCGGTGGTTCCCACCGATCGCGGCACGGTGGCGGCCAAGGCCGCCGCGGAGAGTCTGCGGGAGCTGGCCGGGGACCAGCGCCGCAGTGTGCTGGAGCAGGCGCTGGCGCCGGTGAACGGGGCCCGGTTCGCCGAGCTGCCGCTGGATTCGATCAGCCCCAACCCGCGCCAGCCGCGCGAGGTGTTCGACGAGGAGAAGCTCGCCGAACTGGTCGCCTCGATCAAGGAGGTCGGCCTGCTTCAGCCCGTGGTGGTCCGTCAGACCGGCCCGGAGCGCTATGAACTGATCATGGGTGAGCGCCGCTGGCGGGCCTCCCGTGAGGCCGGCCTGGAGGTGATCCCGGCGATCGTCCGGGCCACCGAGGACGACAAGCTGCTGCTGGACGCGCTGCTGGAGAACCTGCACCGGGCCGAGCTGAACGCGCTGGAGGAGGCTGCCGCGTACGACCAGCTGCTGCGCGACTTCGCCTGCACGCACGACCAGTTGGCCGGGCGGGTCGGCAAGTCCCGCTCGCACGTGTCCAACACGCTGCGGCTGATGAAGCTGCCGGTCGCGGTGCAGCTGAAGGTCGCGGCCGGGACGGTCACCGCCGGGCACGCCAAGGCGATCCTGATGGTGCCGGACGGGGCGGGCCAGGAGCTGTTGGCCGAGCGGGTGGTGGCCGAGCTGCTGACGGTGAGGGCCACCGAGGAGATCGCCGGGCTGATGGCCGGTGAGACCCCGAAGGCGAAGAAGGCCGGTCCGCGGGTGGGCCGGACGGTTTCGCCGGCCTTCACCGAGCTGTCGGACCGGCTCTCGGACCGCTTCGAGACCCGGGTCAAGGTCGAGGCCTCGCAGCGTGACGGCCGGATCGGCAAGGGCAAGGTGGTGCTGGAGTTCGCCTCGGTCGAGGACCTGAACCGGATCCTGGACAGCCTCGCGCCGGGCGAGCAGGGGCTGCAGCTCTCCTGACGGTGAGCCCGAACGGCGAACAACGGGTGCATGTTTCACGTGAAACGTGCACCCGTTTCGTCGCTCGGAGCAGACTGGACTCCAGGGCCGGTTTCCGCGTGGAGGAGGAGGTACGGGCGTGGGGCGAAGGGTCGTTCCGCTGACACTGGACAACCTCTCGGAGCTGCCGAACACCTGCCGCTCCTGCGTGTTCTGGGAGCTCGATCCGGTCAGCGGACGGGCCGCGCAGGACGGCGGCAAGGGCGAGTTGGAGAAGGAGGGCTGGATCTCCGCGGTACTGCTGGACTGGGGATCCTGCGGCAGAGTCGCCTACGTGGACGACCGACCGGCCGGGTTCGTGCTCTACGCCCCGCCCGCGTACGTGCCGCGCGGGCAGTCGTTCCCGACCAGCCCGATCTCCCCGGACGCGGTGCAGCTGATGGTCTCCCGGGTGCTGCCGGAGTTTCAGGGACAGGGCCTGGGACGGGTGTTGGTGCAGACGGTGGCCAAGGACCTGATCCGGCGCGGCTTCCGGGCGATCGAGGCGTTCGGCGCACAGGGCAGTGAGATCCCCAGCTGCGTGCTGCCCGCCGAGTACCTGCTGGCGGTCGGCTTCAAGACCGTCCGGCCGCACCACCGGTATCCGCGGCTGCGGTTGGAGGCGCGTTCCACGCTGTCCTGGAAGGGTGACATGGAGGGCGCGCTGGAGCGGCTGCTCGGCGGGCGGCGCAAGGAACCGGCGCTGCGGCCGTTCTGAGGGTGCCTGAGGGTGCCTGAGGGAGTTTGCGGGACGCGTTCTCCGCTCCGGGCGGTCGGCGCGGAGCGGGCCGCCGTGCTCTCAGGGCTTCCTGACGAAGCCTCGTGGAGCATTGCGGTGGCTTGCGACGGCTCGTGGGGCCACGGAAACGCCGAGGCGGCCCGTACGGGGGTTCCCCGCGCGGGCCGCCTCGGCGACGGCCGTCCGGAACGGACTACAGGTACTCGGCCAGCTCGCGCAGCAGCGCGGCCTTCGGGCGGGCACCGGTGATGGTCTTCACCAGCTCGCCGCCCTTGTAGACGTTCAGCGTCGGGATGGAGATCACGTTGTAGGCCGCGGCGGTCTCCTGGTTGGCATCCACGTCGAGCTTGACGACGGACAGCTTGTCGCCGTGCTCGGCCGCGATGTCCTCCAGGACCGGGGCGATCTGGCGGCACGGGCCGCACCAGGTGGCCCAGAAGTCGACCAGGACGGGCTTGTCGCTCTTGAGGACCTCGGCCGCGAAGGTGGCGTCGGTTACTTCCTTGGTGGCGCCGGCCACGGGAACTCCTTGGGGTCGGAGGAGAGATGCGAGAGGGATAACAACGGCGGGGGCGGTTCTGTTTCGGGGAGGAAACGGTCGCCGCCCCCGGCCGGAGGGCTGCTCGGCCCGGTGTGGCGTCAGACCGCGACGGCCGCGGTCTCGGCCTCGGCGTCGGTCAGCGCGGCGAGGTAGCGCTCGGCGTCCAGCGCGGCGGAGCAGCCGGTGCCGGCGGCGGTGATCGCCTGGCGGTAGGTGTGGTCGACCACGTCGCCGGCGGCGAAGACGCCGGGGATGTTGGTGCGGGTGGAGGGGGCCTCGACCTTGAGGTAGCCCTCGGCGTCGAGGTCGAGCTGGCCCTTGAACAGGTCGGTGCGCGGGTCGTGGCCGATCGCGATGAACAGGCCGGTGACGGGCAGCTCGCGCAGGTCACCGGTGTTGGTGTCCCGGAGGGTCAGGCCGGTCAGCTTCGGGTCGCCGTGGATCTCCTCGACGGCGCTGTCCCAGGCGAAGGTGATCTTCGGGTCGGCGAAGGCGCGTTCCTGCATGGCCTTGGAGGCGCGCAGGGTGTTGCGGCGGTGGACGATCGTGACGCTGCGGGCGAAGCGGGACAGGAAGGTGGCTTCCTCGAGGGCGGTGTCGCCGCCGCCGACGACCGCGATGTCCTGGTCGCGGAAGAAGAAGCCGTCGCAGGTCGCGCACCAGGAGACGCCGCGGCCGGAGAGCTTGTCCTCGTTCGGCAGGCCGAGCTTGCGGTGCTGCGAGCCGGTGGTGACGATCACGGCGCGGGCGCGGTGCACGGTGCCCTCGGAGTCGGTGACGGTCTTGATGTCGCCCGTGAGGTCGACGGCGATGACGTCGTCCGGGACCAGCTCGGCGCCGAAGCGCTCGGCCTGGGCGCGCATGTTGTCCATCAGCTCGGGGCCCATGATGCCGTCGCGGAAGCCCGGGAAGTTCTCCACCTCGGTGGTGTTCATCAGCGCGCCGCCGGCCGTGACCGCGCCCTCGAACACCAGCGGCTGGAGGGAGGCACGCGCGGTGTACAGCGCAGCGGTGTATCCGGACGGGCCGGAACCGATGATGATCACGTTACGGACGTCGCTCACTGCATCTCCTGGTTCGCATGGGCGTCCCGCTTGCGCGGGGGAGGGCGGTCGCTCCGCCGCCCCGGACAACGACTTACCAGTCTCCCGCATTCCCAGGCCCGACCGCACCAACCACCCACGGTCCGGGAGTGGGCGGCGTGGAACGGTGAGGAATCAGGGGGCCGGGACGGTGCTGTGCAGCAGGATCGTCGAACCGGGGCAGTCCGGGGTGGCCAGGTAGACGTCCAGCGGCCCGCTGCCGCCCGGCGGGCGGAACACCAGGGCCAGCACCGGCCGGCCCTGGTAGCTGCCCGTTCCGGCGGTCAGTGGCGGTTCGCCCGGGTGTCCGGCCGCGCTCAGGGCGCAGGCCGCGGGGCCGTTGCCGGCGTCGGCCGGGGAGAGGCCCGCGGCGGGTTTGGTGGCCAGCAGTGCGTGGATCTGGGCCGGGAGCTGGTCGGCGGTGAAGTCCGGGCCGCCGCTGCCTGCGGTGAGGTTCGGGCCGTCGCTGCCGGCGACGTTCGGCTTGGGGCGCGAGGCATCGGCGGTCGTCGGCTGCGGCACGGCCTTGCCGCCGGTGGCCGTGGCCACCGTGCTGCTCGGTGCGTTCCGGCTGAGCAGCACGCCGCCCACGGTGGCCACCACGGCCACGGCGGCGGTGGCGAGCAGCAGGCTCAGGGCGCGACGGCGGCGGCGCTCGCGGCGGCCGGGGCCGCTCGCGGCGCGCGGGGACCCGGCCGGCCCCCCGGTGCGGGGCGGGCCGGACGGGCCTGCGGCGGGGCGCTCCGGACGGTCGTCGGTGCGGGCCTCGGTCCGGTCCTCGGGGTGGGTCTCGGTGCGCGCGGCGGACTCGGCGGCCAGCGCCGCGGTCAGCCGGTCGGCGACGTCCTGCGGCATCGGCGGGGCGGGGGTGTCCGCCAGCAGCTCCGGGAGACCGCGGAGCGCGGCGTAGTCCTCGGCGCAGGACGGGCAGCCGGCCAGGTGGTGGTGGAGCGGCTCGGCCTGCTCGGGCGGGAGCAGCTCCTCGGCCAGGTCGGCCAGCACGTCCAGATCGGGGTGCTCGGAAGGCGGGTGCGGCGTCATCGCGGGGTCGCATCTCCTTCCAGCGCGGTGGCGGGATCCGTTGGTGGGACGGGGGCGGGCCGGTTCGGGTTCCCGGCTCGGGGCGCGGGCGGTGTTCCACGTGGAACACCGGGGGCCTCCCGGGGGCCTGGGGCGAGGCCTGTTCCACGTGGAACACGGGCCGGATCGGTCTCCTGCGGAACGCGGGCGGCGGCGGTTCCACGTGGAACCTGGGCAGCATCGGTTTCACGTGGAACACCGCCCGGGCCGAGGTGGCGCAGCAGCGGCAGCAGCCGGGCCCGGCCGCGGGCGCAGCGGCTCTTGACGGTGCCGACCGGGACGCCGAGCACCTCGGCGGCCTCGGCGACCGGGTAGCCCTGCATGTCGACCAGCACCAGGGCGGCCCGCTGGTCGGCGGGCAGCGCGGCCAGCGCGTCGGCCACCTCGCGCCGGGTCTCGGAGCGCACCGCGTGGCTCTCGGCGCCCTCGCTGGTGCCGAGCGCGGCCTCCGGCGGGCCGCCGGGGTGCTGGTCGAGCGACTCGGCCCGGCGGACGGCGCCGCGGCGGGCGCGGTCCAGGCAGGCGTTGACCACGATCCGGTGCAGCCAGGTGGTGACCGCCGAGCGGCCCTGGAAGCCGGCCGCGGCGCGGAACGCGGAGACCAGGGCGTCCTGGAGTGCGTCCGCGGCCTCCTCGCGGTCGCCGAGGGTGCGCACCGCGACGGCCCACAGCCGGTCGCGGTGGCGGTGTACCAGTACCCCGAAGGCGTCCGGATCGCCCGCCGTGTGCCGGGCGAGCAGTTCGGCGTCGGTGGGCTCCTCGGCCATCCGCCCCCTCCTCGCGGTCCGGCCGTCCGCTCCGGCGGCCGTGGGTCACCATCGTTGGGGATCCGGCGGGGCGGATCAAGAGGTGCCGGGGTTCCGGCTGCCGGTCGGGGCTATCCGTTGACCTGGATCTCGGCGATCTTGCCGCGGTAGCCGCCGTCGTCGCCGGTGGGCAGGTTGGTGAGCCAGACCAGCAGGTACCGGGTGTTGACCGGGGCGGTGGGCTTCAGGCTGACCTTGCTGCCGGAGCCGGTGGCGATCTGGCTGAGGGTCTTGAAGCCGTTGTCGTCGGCGGTCGGCGCGGTGGTGGCGCCGGTCGGGGCGGCCCGCAGTTCGACCTTGGTGGAGCCGATGAACTGGACGTCCACCGAGCTGACGGGGTGGGGCGAGCCGAGGTCGATCAGCAGGCCGGTGCCGGGCCGCCAGTCGCCGAGCTGGTCGTTGTAGCGCTGGGTGGTCCAGGCGGTCGACGGGTTGCCGTCGGTGGTGTTCGGGACCTCGCTGGTGTGCTCGTCCTTGTTGTCGCCGTACGCGTTGAACGGGACGATCGAGCTGATGGCGAGCTTCGCGCCGGTGGCGGCGGGGGCGCTGCCGCTCGGGGTGGGGGCGGGCGAACTGTGGCTGGTGGTGCCGTTGTCCTTCTTGTTGACGTACTCCACGGCCTGCCAGGAGCCGACCGTGACGGCGGACAGGGCCAGCAGCGAGGCGGTCCACTTGAGTACCCGGCGCAGGCCGCGACGGCGGCGCGGAGCGGGCCGGGGGGCGACCGGGGCCGGTGCGGGGGCCGGTGCGGGGGCGGGTGCGGTGGCGGGTGCGGTGGTGGGGATCGCCTGGGTGGGCGCGGCGGGGGAGTAGCGCGGCCGGGAGGTGGGCAGGGCGCGCAGCGCGGGCGGGGCGGGCTGCTCCGGCGGGCGGATCTTGGGCAGCTCGGCGATGGCCGCGGCCAGTTCGGCGGGGGTGGTGATCGGCGCCTTGTGCTGCGGCGGCTGCTCGCACAGGATCCGGGCGGCGAGCTCCGCCAGGCCCTTGTGGACGCCGGCCCGGACCTGGTCCGGGGGCACGCAGCCGAGGTCCTTGGGGAGCCCCTGGAGGTCGTAGCGGTCCTCCGGGTAGGGCCAGCGGTGGGTGAGCGCGGCGTACAGCAGTGCGCCGATCGCACGGACGTCGGTCAGTTCGGCGTCCTCGGTGGGCAGGCCGCGCAGGGCGGCGTCCACCGCGATGCCGTTGATCCGGTACTGGCCGCCGTCGGTGCGCAGCACGCACTTGGGGGTGAGCCGCAGGTGCGCCTGGCCGCGCTGGTGGGCGGCGGCGATGGCGTCGGTGACCTGGCGGACCATCTGGTAGGCGTCGTAGGGCTCGAGGGGGCCGTCGGCCAGCAGTTCGGCCAGGTCGCGGGCGCCGGGCAGCCACTCGCGGACCACGTACACCAGCTCGCCCTCCTGCACCGCGTCCAGCACCTGGACGAAGCGCGGGTCGCCGAGCAGGGCGGCGCTGCGGGCGGCGGTGAGCACCGATTTGGCGCGGCGGTGGCCGGCCGAGAGCAGGTGGACGCCGACGGCGCGGCGGAGCTTCTCGTCGACGGCGCGCCAGCTGGTGAAGGTGTCCGACTCGGAGATGCACTCCTCCAGCCGGTAGCGGCCGCCGATCTTGTCGCCGCTGTGTCGCTGCGGGGCGGGCAGCACGGTGGGCAGGGTGGCGGTGTCGGCGTCCAGGGTCTCGGTGCTGGTGGCCGGGGCGGGCTCGGACGGCTCGACCGGGGGCAGCGGGCGGCGCACGCCGCGGCTGCGGGAGGGGCGTTCGGTGCGGGCGGCGCCCTGGGCGGCCAGCTCGGCGTCGATCTCCTGCGCGGAGAGCGGGGCGGTGGCCTCGGCGAGCGGCTGCTGCGGTTCGTCGCTTCCGGCCTCGGCGGCGGGTGCGGCGGGGGCGGGCCGCAGGGGGGTGGCCGCGGTGTCCTTCACCCGGGACTTCGCCGAGCCGTTCGCCCCGTCCTTCGACGCGTCCTGGGGGGTGCTCTTCGCGGCGTCCTTCGGGGAGCCGTTCGCGGTGCTCTTCACCGCGCGGGCGGCGGAGCCTTTCGCGGTGGGGCCGCGGTCGGATCCGGTGTCGCGCTGCGAGGTTCCGGGCGCGGCCTCGGTCGCCGCCCCGTCCGTCTCGGACGTGTCGACGATCGCCTTGGTGCCGTCAGCCACCGTGGTCCTGCCTCCCCTTGTGTCGTCCCGGGCCAAGCCGGGACGGTCGACGAGCCGCTGCCGGAGTGGACGTCCGTGCTGCAAGGTCAATTGTGCCCACTCCCGGCCCCCCTGTACGACCGCTGAGAGTGCCTGGAGGTTGCCCACTCGCCCACTTCCGTGCGAACGGCAGACGAATGGGCCGGAATCGGGGGCGTGCCCCGACTCCGGCCCACCGTAGGCGGACTGGGTCGTCGACGGATCGTCAGCACTCCGGGTGACGTGCCGTCAACCTGTGACCGGTGTTCCGGGTCAGCGGCCGAGCCGCCGGCGGACCATTCCGGTGAGCGCGTTGAGCTCCTCGATGCGCATCCGGCGGGCCAGCAGCAGGAACACCGCGACCTGGACGACGGCCGCCGCCAGCAGCGTCAGCACGTTGCCGAGCCAGCCGTCCAGCACCCGCAGCGCGAACAGCTCGATCGCCAGGCCGACCACGGCGGCGGGCAGCGAGGCGATCGCCAGCCGGACGTAGGTCTTGGTGATCCGGGCGGTGTCCAGGCCGCCGATCCGCGCCTTCAGCTTCGGCACCGCGACGAACACGCCCACCGCGTAGGACAGGCCGTAGCCCAGCGCCATGCCGGTCACCGCCCACTGCGCGGGCAGCACCAGCCAGCACAGCACCGCGGTGCCGGCCTGGGTGAGCGCCACCCAGACGGTGTTGGAGAACGGGGTGCGGGTGTCCTCGTACGCGTAGAAGCCGCGCAGCAGTACGTACTGCACCGAGTACGGGATCAGGCCGAGGGCGAACGCGGAGAGCATGTAGCCGACCGCGGTGGTGCCCTGCGCGGCCGCGCCGCCGTTGCCCAGGCCGTAGATCGAGGAGCCGATCACCGGGCCCAGCGACAGGAACAGGAACGCCGCCGGGACGATCGCCACCGCCGAGGTGCGCAGGCCGTAGGAGAGGTCGTCGCGGACCGCCCCGGCGTCCTGGTCGGCGGCCGCCCGGGACAGCCGGGGGAGCACCGCGCTCATCACCGACACGGTGATCACGGCCATCGGCAGCTGCCAGATCAGCAGCGCGTTGGAGTACGCGGCCAGGCCGACGCCGAGGTGGCCGTCGTGCTCGGCGGCCTTGCCGGACGCGGTGGCCAGCTGCGTCACCACCAGGAAGCCCGCCTGGTTGGCCAGCACGAACAGGAAGGTCCACTTGGCCAGCCGGGCCGCCTTGCCCAGGCCGTGCCCGCGCCAGTCGAAGCGCGGCCGGAACGAGAAGCCCGCCGAGCGCAGGTACGGGATCATCGACAGCGCCTGCACGGCCAGGCCGAGCATGGTGCCGATGCCGAGCAGCCGGACGCCCTCGGGGGAGATGGCCTGCGGGGTGACCCCGGTGTGCTGGAAGGTGCCGTACACGCCGATGTACATCGCGAAGGTGAAGATCACCACGAGGTTGTTCAGGACCGGCGTCCACATCATCGCGCCGAACCGGCCGCGGGCGTTGAGGATCTGGCCCATCACCACGTGCACGCCCATGAAGAAGATGGTCGGCAGGCAGTACCGGGCCAGCGCGACCGTGGTGTCGGCGCTCTGCTGGTCGCGCATCAGCGCGTGCGAGATCAGCTGCACCAGCACCGGCGCGGCCAGCACCGCCACGAACACCACGCCCGCCAGGCCGGTCACCACCAGGGTGAGCAGCCGGTTCGCGTAGGCGGTGCCGCCGTCCTCGTCGTTCTTCATGCTGCGCACCAGCTGCGGGACGAACACCGCGTTCAGCGCGCCGCCGCCGATCAGGATGTACAGCAGGGTGGGCAGGGTGTTGGCGGCGTTGTACGAGTCGCCCATCGAGGCCACGCCGATCGCGGCGGCGATCACCATGGTGCGCAGGAAGCCGGTGCCGCGGGAGACCAGGGTGCCGGCCGCCATGATGGCGCTGGAGTTCAGCAGCCCGGCGACCTTGCTGCCGGCACCGTCGACGAGCGGCTCGGGCGGGGCGGTCGGGGCCGGCGGGGCGGCGGGCTCGGGCGGCGCGGCAGCGGCGGCGTTGGCCTCCAGCACGGCCGCGTCGGCCCGCATCACCGCCTCCTCCTCGGACAGCGGCGGGTCGAACTCGATCGGCGGCACGTACGGGTGGCGCTCGCCCCCCGCGGGGACCGGCTCGGGGGCCGCCGGGGCGGGCTCGGGGTCGTCCGGCGTGTCGACGTCCGTGGCCATCGTCACGGCCTGCGCGGGTTCCGGTGCCAGCGCCGGTGGCTCTTCGGGCGCCGACAGCAGGGTCTCCACGCCGACGTACTCGGCGGTCCCGGTGTCCCGGCGCGACCTGGCCGGTTCGGCGGCCTCCGCGGCCACCTCGGCGGCGATCGACGCCCAGCGCGGCGCCGGCGCGGTCAGCTGCAGGGTGGCCTCGGACTCGCGGCTCGGCTGGCCGGGCACCGCCGCCGTGGCCTCCGGGGCGTCCTGGGCGCCCGCGGCGTCCGGCAGGTCGACCTCGCCGTACGGGTCCGTGCCCCCGTACGCCTCGGCGGCGTACGGGTCACGGGCGTAGGTGTCGGCGACGTACCAGTCGGCGGTGGGGTCGGCGGGGGCGGCGGCGGACCGTGGACCGCCCGCGCGGTCCTCGGGCCCACCTCCGCCCTGGTCCTGGGTTGCTCGCTCGCTCCGCTCGTTCATGCCACCAATCCACGTCAGAGAGGGGGGACTGGCGCCCGGGGGTGAAGCGCCTAGTGATCCACCTTCTCATCACCGGAGACCCGATCGCTGTCATCCCGGTCGGACGAGGGCTCCGCGTCGGTCGGCTTCCCGCCGGCGTCGGCCTGCGCGTCGGTCGGCTTCCCGTCGGCGTCGGCCTGCGCGTCGGTCGGCTTCCTACCGGCGTCGGCCCGCGCGTCGGTCGGCTTCCCGTCGGCGTCGGCCTGCGCGTCGCCGTCGTCACCGCCCTCGGCGTCCGACAGCAGCCGCTCCGGGTCCTCGTCGATCTCGCCGGCCGCCTTGCGCTTCTTGCGCTGCAGGTAGAACCGCAGCCCGGCGAGGATCATCAGCGCGGTGCCGCTGGCGATCACGTACGTCACACCACTGGCCACCGAGGTGACGTCGACGACGAACTCCACCGGTTCGCCGTAGCGCCGCGGGTTGGGGCCGGTGGTCCACAGCTCGGCGTTCACCTTGACCTGGCCGTTGACCTGCGCCTCGGCGGGGAAGCGGAAGGTGCGGCTGGTGGTGGCGTCCAGCACCACGGGCTGGTTGTCGCCCACGAGAAGGCGGTTCTGCTGGCTCGAGTAGAGCCGCAGCTCCAGGTTGCCGACCGCCTGGGTGAGGTCGTTCTTCACGCTGATCAGCAGCGTCGCGTTGTCGCCAGGCAGCGTCACGGTGCTCTTCTTCGGCACCCGGACCGCGGACTTCAGGTTGTCCAGGTAGCGCTGCACGCCGGCCCGGTAGTCGACGCCGGCCTTCTGCTGGTCGCGCCAGCTGGTGGACATCGACCGCACCATGGCCGCGCTGAACGGGCCGCGGACCCGCTCCGGCTGGGTGAGGATCATCATCAGCTGGTCCACGCCGTCCTGGATGCCCATGGTGGCGGTCAGCTCGGCGGAGGACAGCTCGGCGCCGGTCGCGTCGCCCGGGTAGTCGTTCGGGACGTCGGTGTTGACGCCCGGGTCCGCGGGCATCTCGGAGACCTTCTGCAGGGTGGCCGGGGTCACCCAGCCGCCGCTGCCGGACGCCGCCTGCATCGAGTCGCGCAGCGCCAGCGCGGTGCCGACGGTCAGCGAGCGGGACGGCAGCACCAGGACGCCGCGCGGGTGCTCCGGCTCCTGGTGGGCGATCGCCAGGGTCTCGGCCAGGAACCGCTGCTGGGCCGCGGTGCGGTCGTGCACGGTGCCCAGGTCGCCCTGGAACAGCGAGGCCAGCACGGCGTCGGAGACCACCGCGGTCTGCCCGTTGCCGATCGGACGCGCCGCGCCCGGCGTGTACGTCAGCTTGTCGGACTCCGGCATCGACGCGCCGTTGACCAGCACCAGCCGGCCGCCCGCCGCGTTCGCCACCGCCGCCGTGCGCTGGTCCAGCAGACCCCGGTACGGCCAGGCCACGTCCGACTGGGCGTTCACCTGGAGGCGGCCCTCGGTGGTGACCTGCCCGGCCGTCATGGCCTTGCGCAGCGCGTTGTCCATGCCGTTCAGCTTGGCGCCGTTGTGCGCGATCGACGCCAGGTCCGGGTCGGCGTACGGCAGCGACACCACCTCGGAGCCCGACTTCGACACCGCCGTTTTCAGCTTCGCCAGCCAGGCCGTCGCCGCGTCGCGGCCGGTGCCCGGCACGGTGTTGTCGTCGCGTGCGGACTCGCCGGAGGTGCCGGGCTTCTGCACCCGGTACGTCTTGGTCATCGCGAGCACGGTGTCCAGCAGGTCCGGGTCGATCGCCCAGGTGAGGTTCGGCATATTGCCGCCGATCTCGACCAGCTGGTTCAGCCGCCCGTCACCGGTCAGCTCGCCCACCAGGCTGTCGTCCCGGAGCACCGGCGTCTGGTCCTGGTCCGGCATGGTCTGCGCGACCAGCACCGGGGCGTGGGTCAGCGGCCACACCACCGCGACCGGCGAGGGCTTGGCGGTGGTCCGGCCCTGGACCGGCAGGTAGGTGCGGGCGATGCCCAGCGAGTGCGCCTTGTCGTCGCCGGTCCGGCCCCAGAGGTCCACCGCCAGCTCGTAGCTGCCGGTCTCCTTGGCGCCCAGCGCGGACACCGGCACCGGCAGGGAGAAGTCCTTGCTCTGCCCCGGATCCAGGTCGCCGACGTCCTGCGCCGGGTTCTCCAGCGCGGTGCCGTCCTTGGCGCTCGGCGAGCCCCAGGAGCCCATCATGTCGATGTCGCTGCGGGTCGCCAGCATCGGCTTGCCCGGGTTCGGCACCCGGACCATGACCTTCGACGACTTCAGCTTCTCCGAACCGGAGTTGGTGACCTTGCCGGTGATCGTCACGGTGTCGTTCTCGTGCACGATCTGCGGCGCCCCGGTGCCGACCTGCACCGTGTCGATCTGCACCGCCGCCGGGTACTCGCCCGACGCCGTCACCAGGGTGCCCGGCCCGGCCGCCGCCGGGGCGGCCGCGAGGGCCCCGACCAGCCCGCCTGCCAGCAGGGCGGCGGTGCTCCTGGCCAGCCGGCCCGTCCACCGTCCGCGGCGCCCGGCCCCTGCCGCGCCCCGCCCGGTCCGCTCGTCCACGCGCGTCCTCGCCGTTCCTGATCGTCATCGTCTCGATCGACCCACGCACCGACGCGGCCCCGCCCGACCCCGGCGGTCTCCGACAAGGAGCGTTCACCCGGCATGGTAACGACGCTTTGCGGCACGCAGTGTTGCGGGCCGGAAGCTGGCCGGAGCGGTGGGGCGGAGGAAACAGGAGGGCGGCGGGGCAGGGCGGGCACGTACCCTTGTGAGCCGTGTCCACTGCCAATGCGTCCAGCACCAATCATTCCAGCTCCGCCGACCGGATCGCCCTGCCGGGCCTGACCGAGGCGCAGACCCTCGGCCTGCAGGAACTGCTTCGGGTCTCCCCGGTCGCCGACGAGATCGCCCGCCGCTTCGAGGAGGCCGGCCACCGGCTCTCGCTGGTCGGCGGCTCGGTCCGGGACGCCCTGCTCGGCCGGCTCGGCAACGACCTCGACTTCACCACCGACGCCCGCCCGCAGCAGATCCTCAAGCTGGTCAAGGGCTGGGCCGACGCGGTCTGGGACGTCGGCATCGCGTTCGGCACCGTCGGCGCGCGCAAGGACACCACGGACGGCTCGTTCCTGATCGAGATCACCACCTACCGCAGCGAGGCCTACGACCGCAGCTCCCGCAAGCCCGAGGTCAGCTACGGCGACTCGATCGAGCAGGACCTGGTCCGCCGCGACTTCACCGTCAACGCGATGGCCGTCGACCTGCCCGGCCGCGGCTTCGTCGACCCGCACCACGGACTGGACGACCTGGAGGCCCGGGTGCTCCGCACCCCCGCCACCCCCGAGGAGTCCTTCTCCGACGACCCGCTGCGGATGATGCGGGCCGCCCGCTTCGCCGCCCAGCTCGACTTCGAACCGGCGCCCGAGGTGGTCGCCGCGATGACCGCGATGGCCGAGCGGATCACTATCGTCTCCGCCGAACGCGTCCAGGCCGAGCTCAACAAGCTGCTGCTCGCCGAACACCCGGTCAAGGGCCTGCGCCTGCTGGTCGACACCGGCCTCGCCGAGTTCGTGCTGCCCGAGCTCCCGGCGCTGCGCCTGGAGAGCGACGAGCACCACCGCCACAAGGACGTCTACGAACACTCGCTGACCGTCCTCGAGCAGGCCATCGCACTGGAGATCGACGGCCCCGACCTGGTGCTGCGCCTCGCCGCGCTGCTGCACGACATCGGCAAGCCGCGCACCCGCCGCTTCGAGTCCGACGGCGGGGTCTCCTTCCACCACCACGAGGTGGTCGGCGCGAAGATGACCCGCAAGCGGATGCGCGAGCTCAAGTACTCGAACGAGCTGATCGCCGAGGTGTCCCGGCTGGTCGAGCTGCACCTGCGCTTCCACGGCTACGGCGGCGGCGAGTGGACCGACTCCGCGGTGCGCCGCTACGTCACCGACGCCGGCCCGCTGCTGGAGCGACTGCACAAGCTGACCCGCTCCGACTGCACCACCCGCAACAAGCGCAAGGCCGCCGCGCTGGCCCGCACCTACGACTCGCTGGAGGAGCGGATCACCGCCCTCAAGGAGCAGGAGGAGCTGGACGCGATCCGGCCCGCGCTGGACGGCAACGAGATCATGCAGCTGCTCGGCCTGCGCCCCGGCCCCGCGGTCGGCCGCGCCTACAAGCACCTGCTCGAACTGCGCCTGGAGCACGGCCCGATGGAGCACGAGGCGGCGGTCGCCGCGCTGCACGAGTGGTGGGCGGCGCAGCCGAAGGACTGACGCCGGCTCAGCCCAGGTGGCCGGGATTGCCGGGGGCCTGGCCGTTCATCGGGGACAGGCACAGCTTGTTCTTCACCGTGTGCCCGCTCCGGCGGTACCGGGCGTGGTACGTGTCGGTGGCCCCCGGCGTCTTGCTGCAGCTCGCGGTGACCACGCTGTCGGTGCTGTACTTCTGCAGCACGTGCCACCGGGCGTCCGCCGAGGTGCAGGCCACCACCTTGTGCTTGCTGTCCAGGCAGTCGCCGACCCGGGGCACCTTGTCCTGGGTGAACCAGATGGCGAGCACGCCGAGGACGGCCAGTGCCACGAGCACGATGGACCCGCGGAACAGGCAGTTGCCCCGGCGTTTGTCCTTCTCGGTGATGACCATTTCGGGCGCCTGCCCCCAGGCGGGCATCTGCCCCTCGCCGGTCGGCGGTTGCCCGTACGCGGGCTGCGGGCCCGGCGCGGGGGGCTGGCCGTACGCGGGTGGTTGTCCGTAGCCGGACTCGGGCTGCTGGTCGTACGCCGGCGGCTGACCGTAGCCGGAGGGCTGGCCGTACGCCGGCGGCTGTCCGTATGCGGGAGGCTGGCCGTACCCGGGCGGTTGCTGGCCGGGCTGCTGGCCGTACGGTCCGGGCTGGCCGTACGGGCCGGGTGGCGGTGGAGTGCTCATCTGTTCTTCCCCCTGGCGACGAGAGCGTGCCGTGCGCCCACGACCCTAGCGGCAGAGACCCCGTCAGGACCGGCGTGCGGCGCGGAAGTACAGCAGCGCGCCGAGCGCGTACAGCACCGCGAGGCCCAGCACCACCGGCACCGAGCGGCCGTCCAGCGGCAGGACCAGGGCGGTCACCCCGGCCGCCGCGACGAACGAGACGTTGACCAACACGTCGTAGATCGCGAACACCCGGCCGCGGTACTCGTCCTCCACCGACTCCTGTACCAGGGTGTCCGCGCAGATCTTGGTGCCCTGGGTGACCACGCCCAGCAGCAGCGCCGCGGCCATCGCCGGGACTTCGTCGAAGGTCAGTCCGAGCGCCGGGACGAACACCGCCGCGCTCGCCAGGCAGGTCGTCATCCACCCGACCAGGCCGAGTCGCCGGGTGCACCACGGGCTGATCAGCGCGGCCACGAAGAAGCCCACCGCGGAGAGGACCACCGCCCGGCCCAGGCTGGCCAGGCCGCCCTCGGTGTCCGCCGCGCTGTTGAAGGTGTACCGGGAGAGCATCAGCACGACCACGATCAGCACGCCGTAGCAGAACCGCGCCAGGGTGACCGCGCCCAGCGCCTGCACGGCCGGCCGGCAGTCCCGCACCAGGTGCCGCAGGCCCGCCAGCAGGTCGTGCCAGGAGGTGGACAACGCCTGGCGCAGGGACGGGAGTTCGTCGCTCACCTCGGGGCCCAGCGCGTCCGGGGCGATCCGCCGGGCGGCCAGCGCGGCCGACAGGTAGAGCAGCGCCGCCAGCGTCACCAGGACGGCGTCCGCGTGCCGGCCGGGCGGCATCACCTGGTGCACCAGGAAGCCGACGACGCCGCCGGAGGCCGCCGCCACCGTGCCCAGGGTGGGCGAGAGGGCGTTCGCCGTGACCAGCTCGGACGTGGCCACCACCCGGGGCAGCGAGGCGGACAAGCCCGCCAGGATGAACCGGTTGAGCGCCGTCACCAGCAGCGCAGCCGCGAAGAACATCCAGTCCGGGGCCCGCCCGAGCAGCAGCGCCGCCGTCACCAGCCCCAGACCGAAGCGGGCCAGATTGCCCATCAGCAGTACCTGCCGGCGCCGCCAGCGGTCCAGCAGAACCCCCGCGAACGGGCCGATCACCGAGAACGGCAGCAGCATCACCGCCAGCACCGCGGCGATGTCGGCGGGGGAGGACTGGTGCTCGGGGGAGAAGATCACGTACGCGGCCAGCGAGACCTGGAAGACGCCGTCCGACAGCTGCGAGAGCAGGCGCACCGTCAGCAGGCGCCGAAAACCGGTGCCGTGCAGCAGGCCGCGCAGGGTGGCCTCTCGCGGGATCTGTTCGACGATCACCCGCCAAGGGTGCCACGAGGCCGACGGTGTTTCACGTGAAACCTCCACCAACTTCGAGCGGCGCGCGCCCCCCGCACACCTCCGCACCACCGCTGGCGCCATCGCCCGGATGTCGTAGGGCACTTACCGGGGAAGAACTCTCTCGGAACGACGGGAGGCTCCCATGCGAGACGAGTTCACAACCCTGTTGCTCAGCCAGGTCGGCCACCACGAAGGCCGCGACCCCGACGGGACCTGGAACAACCGCCAGCGCTACAGCGAGGAAACCCCCGGCCTCGAATGGTCCGACGGTCAGCCCTGGTGCGCGACCTTCGAAGCCTGGGCCGCCCACCGCACCGGCATGGACAACCTCTGGCCCATGACGGCCTCCTGCTTGACCGCCGTCGCCTGGTGGCGCGACCACAACCGCTGGACCCCCTACCCCGTCCTCGGCGGCCCCTTCTACCTCGGCCCCGACGGCGGCGACCACACCGGAGTCGTCTACGCCTACGACGCCGACACCATTTACACGGTGGAGGGAAATACGAACGACTCCGGGTCCACCGAGGGCGACGGGGTCTACCGGAAGTCCCGGGCGCGGCGCGGGCCCGGGTCGCCGTACGGGTACGGGGTGCCGGCCTATCCGGAGGGCACGGTGTCGGCGGATCCGGCGCTCGGGGGGACGCCGGCGGCGCGGACGTCCGGGCAGGCGGGTGGGGCGCCGCCGTGGCCGGGGCGGTACCTGAAGCTCCAGTCGCCGATGATGCACGGGGACGACGTGCTGACGTGGCAGCGGCGGCTGGCCTGGCGGACCTGGGCGATCACGGCGGACGGCTGGTACGGGCCCGCCTCGGCCCAGATCTGCCGGGCCTTCCAGCAGCGCCACGGACTGACGGTGGACGGCATCGTCGGGCCGGTCACCTGGCACGAGGCCTGGAACTGAAACACGCCGGAGGGCCGCCCCGCGAGATGCGGGACGGCCCTCCGGTCGAGCCTGACGAAACGTCAATGCAAGGAGCTCAAAGCTCAGCGCTCACCTTTCACAGCGAGCAGGCTTCGCTTGCGCTCAGCGCTCACCCTTCACAGCGAGCAGGCTTCGCTAGCGCTCAGCGCTCGACCTCGCCGCGGATGAACTTCTCGACGTTCTCCTTGGCCTCGTCGTCGAAGTACTGAACCGGCGGGGACTTCATGAAGTAGGAGGACGCGGAGAGGATCGGGCCGCCGATGCCGCGGTCCTTGGCGATCTTCGCGGCGCGGACGGCGTCGATGATGACACCGGCCGAGTTCGGGGAGTCCCAGACCTCGAGCTTGTACTCGAGGTTCAGCGGGACGTCGCCGAACGCGCGGCCCTCGAGGCGGACGTACGCCCACTTGCGGTCGTCGAGCCACGCGACGTAGTCGGACGGGCCGATGTGGACGTTCTTGGCGCCCAGCTCACGGTCGCGGATCTGCGAGGTGACGGCCTGGGTCTTGGAGATCTTCTTGGACTCCAGGCGCTCGCGCTCGAGCATGTTCTTGAAGTCCATGTTGCCGCCGACGTTCAGCTGCATGGTGCGCTCGAGGATGACACCGCGGTCCTCGAACAGCTTCGCCATCACGCGGTGCGTGATGGTCGCGCCGACCTGGGACTTGATGTCGTCGCCGACGATCGGGACACCGGCCTCGGTGAACTTGTCGGCCCACTCCTTGGTGCCGGCGATGAACACCGGGAGGGCGTTCACGAAGGCGACCTTGGCGTCGATGGCGCACTGGGCGTAGAACTTGGCGGCGTTCTCGGAGCCCACCGGCAGGTAGCAGACGAGGACGTCGACCTGGCGGTCCTTGAGGATCTGGACGACGTCGACCGGGGTCTCGTCGGACTCCTCGATGGTCTCCCGGTAGTACTTGCCCAGGCCGTCGAGGGTGTGGCCGCGCTGGACGGTGACGCCGGTCGGCGGCACGTCGCAGATCTTGATGGTGTTGTTCTCGCTGTTGCCGATGGCGTCGGCCAGGTCGAAGCCGACCTTCTTGGCGTCCACGTCGAAGGCGGCGACGAAGTCGACGTCCTTCACGTGGTAGTCGCCGAACTGGACGTGCATCAGGCCGGGGACCTTACCGGCCGGGTCGGCGTCCTTGTAGTACTCGACACCCTGCACCAGCGAGGCGGCGCAGTTGCCCACGCCGACGATGGCTACGCGAACCGAACCCATTCCGGTTGCTCCCTGAATCTCATGAGGGTCGCCGTGGTGTGGCGGCACCTCGTTCCACATCTGTTCTGACTGTCTGACGGGCGCGCGGGGCGCCCACGCCTCGCCGCGAGCGGCGGCAAGGCCGGCGCGGTGCTGCTCAGCGCTCCGGTCAGGAGCGCCCCGGGCGGTCGTACGGTGGCCCGGGCGGGTCCGAGGACCCGGCGGCCGGACCATGGCCGTCCGAAGATTGCGGGGACGCGGAGTTGCGTCCGTTTCTGGTGGCGCGCTCGGTCTCGATCAGCTCGTTGAGCCAGCGGACCTCGCGCTCCACGGACTCCAGGCCGTGGCGCTGGAGTTCGAGGGTGTAGTCGTCGAACCGCTCGCGGGTGCGGGCGATCGAGCTGCGCATCCGTTCCAGCCGTTCCTCGAGCCGGCTGCGGCGGCCTTCCAGCACGCGCATCCGGACGGCCCGGTCGGTCTGGCCGAAGAAGGCGAAGCGCACGCCGAAGTGCTCGTCCTCCCAGGCGTCAGGTCCGGATTCGGCGAGCAGCTCCTCGAAGCGCTGCTTGCCCTCGGCGGAGAGCCGGTAGACGATCTTCGACCGCTTGCCGTTGAGCGCGGTGGCCGGGACGTACTCGACGTCCGGGTTGTCCTCGACCAGGAAGCCCTGGGCGACCAGGCTCTTCAGGCAGGGGTAGAGCGTTCCGTAGGAGAAGGCCCGGAACGAGCCCAGCAGGACGTTGAGCCGCTTGCGCAGTTCGTAGCCGTGCATCGGGGCGTCGTGGAGCAGGCCGAGGACGGCGAATTCGAGGACGCCGGAGCGTCGGCTCATACCGCCTTCCTCCTTCCGTAACGGGGTCCTGCTCTTCGGATGCCGGTCCGGCCCGCAAGGTATGCCGAGCCGATGTGTCGCGCCGATGTATCGGCTCGATATATCGGCAACAGTAACCCTGGGTCACGGAAGGAGCAAGAGGGGCACGCGTAACCGCGATCACAAGGCCTTTGGGCAACGGGCATGTAATGAATCGAGGCCGGTTCGTCCTGGTTGGCTGCCAATGCCCGATTGGCGACCTGTCAGGGACCCGTACTCTGTCGCCTGGTGCACCCTGACCGAGAGGCTGCGGAGAGAATGAGCGAACACCGGCGCAGGTCGGCCAACCCCGGGGGCGAGGAGCCGCCCTCCAGGCGGGCGTCCGCCGGGCGTCCGTATGCCTACGGCAGCCCCGTCGAGGGCGCACCCGACTACGCGGGCGAGCAGGGCGGGCCGGCGTCCGGCCCCGGCCGCCCCGGTCCTGGGGCCGGCCCCGGTGGCCGCCGCCCGGCGCGCGAGACTGCCCAGCAGCCCCGGATGACCCGGGCGGAGATGCGCAAGCAGGGCCGCAAGGGCGGCGGTGACGGCGGCTCGGAAGGCCCGCCGAACGGCCGGAACGCCGGCCGCAACGGCAAGCCGGGCAAGAAGCGGCTGATCGACTACCCGCGCTTCGGCAAGTCCGGCTTCAAGCGGTGGATGCCGTCCTGGAAGCAGGTGCTGAGCCTGTTCCTGATCTTCTTCGGTGGTGGCGTGGCCGCGATAGGCGTGGCGTACGCCGTGATCCCGGTGCCGAGCGCCAAGGACTCCATCAAGCTCCAGAACAACATCTACTACTGGGCCGACAACACCGAGATGGCCCGCAAGGGCGACACCAACAAGCAGTGGGTGGAACTCTCGGAGATCAGCCGCCCGGCCCAGGACGCGGTGATCGCGGCCGAGAACGAGACCTTCCGCACCGACAGCGGCATCGACCCCAAGGGCATCGCCCGCGCCGTCTACAAGATGGCGACCGGCGGCGAGACCCAGGGCGGTTCGACCATCACCCAGCAGTACGTGAAGAACGTCTACCTGTCCCAGGAGCAGACGCTCAGCCGCAAGGCAAAAGAATTCATCATCACGCTGAAGATCGCGGACGACAAGGACGGCATCCTCACCGGCTACCTGAACACCAGCTGGTACGGCCGCGGTGCGACCGGTATCCAGGCCGCTTCGCAGGCCTACTACGGCGTGGACGCCAACAAGGTGGACATCTGTCAGGGCGCGATGCTGGCCGGCCTGCTGAAGGGTGCGGCGCTGTACGACCCGACCCTGAACCAGGCCAACCGCGACCGCATGCAGGAGCGCTGGAACTACGTCCTGGACCGGATGCAGGCGACCAAGGCCATCACGGCCGAGGACCGCGCCAAGTGCGGGCAGAAGTTCCCCGAGCCGATCGCGGTGAAGGCCCCGGCCAGTTTGAACGGCGAGGTCTCCTACCTGGTGGACACCGCCAACCAGTTCATCATGGCCAAGGACAAGACCATCACCGAGGCCAAGCTGGCCCGCGGCGGCTACCAGATCTACACCACCTTCGAGAAGGACAAGGTGGACGCCCTGAAGACGGCCGTGGACCAGGTCAAGGGCGAGATCCTGGACGAGAGCAAGCGTGAGGCGGACAAGTTCGTCCAGGTCGGCGCCGCCTCGGTGCGGCCCAACGACGGTGCGATCGTGGCGATCTACGGCGGCGACGGCATCGAGAAGGGCCACTACAGCAACAACGCGGACTCCAGGGTCCCGGTCGGCTCGACCTTCAAGCCGTTCGTGCTGGCCGCCGCGATGCAGTACGGCGTGCAGACCAAGAGCGGTACGACCCAGCTCAACCCGGACTCGCTGTACCTGGCGGACAACCTCTCGCCGATCTACCGGGACGGCAAGCCGCTGACCGGCGACGACGGCAAGCCCTACAAGCAGCGCAACGACAGCCCGGTCACCCCCGGCTACGTCTCGCTGAAGAAGGCCATGCAGTACTCGTACAACGTCCCGTTCGTGCAGCTCGGCCAGGACGTGGGCGGCAAGACCGTGGAGAAGATGGTCACCGAGCTGGGGATTCTGCCCGGCAGCCTGGAGCCGTCCTCGACCCTCACCTTCCCGCTGGGCACCTCGCACCCGAGCTCGATCCGGATGGCCTCGGCCTACTCGGTGTTCGCGGCCCGCGGTCAGCAGACCGACCCGTACTCGGTGTCGAAGGTGATGCACGGCACCGAGGAGCTGCCGAACTTCGGCAAGCCCCAGCCGAAGAAGGTGCTGGAGCAGGCGGTCGCCGACAACATCACCGACGTGCTGGAGAACGTGGCCAAGAACGGCACCGGTAAGAAGGGGACCGAATCGATCGGACGGCCGGTGGCCGGCAAGACCGGTACCACCGACGCCGGTACCTCGGCCTGGTGGGCGGGGTACACCCCGGACCTGTCCACCGCGGTCGGCATGTGGCGCGAGGAGGCCGGCAATCCCAAGCTGCTGTCGCTGAACGGCACCGCCGGCCACGACTCCGTGCACGGTGGTGACTTCCCGACCGAGATCTTCGCCCGCTACATGAAGATCATCATGAAGGGCAAGCCGGTGCTGGACTTCCCGAACCCGGCGCCGTGGGGCCAGGAGGTCGACTCCTCGGGTGCCCCGATCAGCCCGTCCGCCCCGGCCTCGACCTCGGCCTCCGCTCCGGCAGAGCAGTCGACCGGGCCGACCGAGCCGAGCACGTCGAAGTCCCCGGAGGGGCCGCTCTCGCCGTCGCCGAGCAACAGCTCGACCTGCCAGGGCAACGGCAACAACTGCGGTCCTTCCCGCTCGCCGAAGCCGAGCAAGAGCCCGAGCGAGAGCGCCAGCGGCAGCCCGAGCGCGCCGCCCGGCGGCGGTGGCGGTGGAGGAGGAGCGGGCAACCTGCTGGGAATGATGGGCCAGTAGGGCGCACCACCCGATACCCGGACAGAGGGGCACCGGATCGCGAACGGCGATCCCGTGCCCCTCTTCGGTTGCGGGCGAGGGTGCGGCAGAATGCGCGCCATGACGTCCAGCCTGCGTGACGAGACCTCAGCGCCCGGACCGGCTCCGGCCGAGGGGCCGCTGCCGAACACCGTGGTGGTGCCCGCGGACGAGGACCCGGTGGCGGAGGCCGGCAGCGAGGTGCTGGGCGGTCCGCCCGGACGTCGGGCGCTGCTCGGGGTGTCCTGGTGGACGCCGGCGAGGTTCCTGGCGGTGGCCGTGATCGTGGTCTTCGTGCTGGGTCTGTTCCAGAAGGCGTCCTGCTTCCAGGACGGTTGGTTCTTCGGCGCCACCAGCCAGTACACGCACGCCTGTTACAGCGACATCCCACACCTGTTCTCGGCCCGCGGTTTCGCCGAGGGGTCCCGTCCGTACCTGGACCCGATCCCGCAGCCCTCGGCGGACATGCAGTACCTGGAGTACCCGGTGCTGACCGGTCTGTTCATGCAGATCGCGGCCTGGCTGACCACCCACAACGGCGACATGATGAGCCGCGAGCAGTGGTTCTGGCTGGTCAACGCCGGAATGCTGATGATCTGCGCGGTGATCGCCGTGGTCGCGGTCTCCCGCACCCACCGCCGTCGCCCGTGGGACGCGCTGCTGTTCGCCCTCGCGCCCTGCCTGGCGCTTGACTCCACCATCAACTGGGACCTGCTCGCGGTGGCGCTGGCCGCGGTGGCGATGGCGTACTGGGCGGGGGCCCGGCCGGTGCTGGCCGGTGTGTTCATCGGTCTGGCGACGGCCGCCAAGCTCTATCCGCTGCTGCTGCTCGGTCCGCTGCTGGTGCTGTGTCTGCGGACCGGAAAGTGGCGGGACTTCGGGTTGGTGTTCGGCGGTACGGCCGGCGCCTGGCTGGTCGTCAACGTGCCGATCATGCTGGCCAACTGGAAGGGCTGGCTGACCTTCTACAGCTTCAGCCAGGTCCGCACCGAGGACTACGGCTCGTTCTGGCTGATCCTGATGCAGGCCGTCCGGAACGGGCAGCACCTGGAGACCCTGAACACCTGGATCGCCGTCCTGCTGGTGCTCTGCTGCCTGGCGGTCGGCTGGCTGGCGATCAGCGCGCCGCGCCGCCCGCGCTTCGCCCAGCTGGCCTTCCTGGTGGTCGCCGCGTTCGTGCTGACCAACAAGGTGTACTCGCCGCAGTACGTGCTCTGGCTGATTCCGCTGGCGGTGCTGGCCCGGCCGCGCTGGCGGGATTTCCTGATCTGGCAGGCCTGCGAGGTGCTGTACTTCCTCGGCATCTGGTCGTACCTGGCCTACAACGGCGACAACAAGCACCACGGCATCGACCTGCAGTGGTACCACTTCGCGATCGCCCTGCACCTGATCGGCACCCTGTACATCTGCTACCTGGTGGTCCGCGACATCCTCTACCCGGACCGCGACCCGGTGCGCTGGGACGGGAGCGACGACCCGTCGGGCGGTGTGCTGGACGGCGCCCCGGACCGGTTCGTGCTCGGCAGTGCCCGCGGCCTGCGCGAGGAGGAGAGCTACTCCGACTACGCGCCGCAGCGCGAGGTCGACTGGCTGGTCGAGGCCGAGCCGGGCCCCAAGTAGCCCGTGAACGCAGGAAGCCCGTCCGCCGTGAAGGCGGGCGGGCTTCCGGCGTTCCGGCGGAGCCTCAGCGTTCGACCACCCGGTCGAAGTGGGTGGTGGTGTGCCGGACCGCCAGCGACAGTTCGTCGCCGACCGCCGGCGGCTTGAGCTCGCCGGGCAGGAACAGGATCGACACCTGCATGTGCGGCGGTTCGGCGAACCACAGCTGCTTGCCCTGCCAGCTGTACGGGGAGAGCGTCCGGTTCATGGTGGCCAGGCCGGCCCGGGCCAGGCCCTTGGCACGGGGCAGGATCCCGTTCACGTACTTGGGCGCCTCCAGGCCGACGCCGTGTGCGGTGCCGCCGCTGACCACCAGCAGGTGGCCGTCGGACGGGGCCTTGTGCTGCCGGTAGCCGTAGCGCTCGCCGCGGCCGATCGGGGTGACGTCCAGGACGGTGGCCCGGGAGGACATCGCCTGTACGTCGCCGAGCCACAGCCGGGTGCCGATCCGGGAGCGGAACTCGGTGTCGGGGTGGCGCTCGGCCAGCCGCAGCACGTCCTTGGCGGCCAGGTGGCTCAGGTAGACGGTGCGGTCGGGGAGCCCGGCCGCACCGATCGCCCTGACCCAGCCGGCGACCTCGTCCACCGGGTCGGAGCCGTCCGGCCGGTCCAGCGGCAGGTGCAGCGCGAAGCCCTCCAGCTCCAGGTGGGCGACCGGCAGTTCGGCCAGGTCGCGGAGCGAGATGCCGTGCCGCCGCATGCCGGTCATGCACTCGACCACCACGCGGGTGCAGGCGGGCAGTGCGGCCAGCGCCTCGGCGTGCGCGACCGTCCGCACCACCCGCTCGGCGGGCAGGTCCACCTCGGGCTCGCCGACCCGGTACGGGGTGAGCACCAGCAGGTCACCGGGGAAGGCGTCGGCCATCGCCGCCGCCTCGTCCGCGGTGCCGACGGCCAGCAGGGGGCTGCCCAGCCGGGCGGCCTCCTCGGCGAGCCGTCGGTTGCCGAAGCCGTAGCCGTTGCCCTTGGCGACCGGGACCAGCCCGGGGAACTCGGCCAGCAGCCCGCGCTGGTGCGCCCGCCAGCGGCCGCCGTCCACGTACATCGTCAAGGTCATCGCGTTTCCCTCGTAAAGGTCCGACGTTGTGCTCAGCGGCGCGACATGTAGAGGTCGAGCGCCTTGTGCAGCAGCTTGTTGAGCGGGTAGTCCCATTCCCCGAGGTACTCCGCGGCCTGTCCGCCGGTGCCGACCTTGAACTGGATCAGCCCGAACAGGTGGTCGTCCTCGTCCAGGGTGTCGCTGATGCCGCGCAGGTCGTAGACGCTCGCGCCGAGCGCGTACGAGTCGCGGATCATCCGCCACTGGATGGCGTTGGACGGCTTCACCTCGCGCTTGTGGTTCGCCGAGGCGCCGTAGGAGTACCAGACGTGCTCGCCGACGGTGAGCATGGTGGTGGCGGCCAGCGCCTCGCCCTCGTGGTAGGCGATGTAGAGCCGCATCCGGTTGGGGTCCTCGGCGGTGAGCGCCTTCCACATCCGCTGGAAGTAGGACAGCGGACGGGGGGTGAAGTGGTCGCGTTCGGCGGTGATCACGTACAGCTTGTGGAAGACCGCGAGGTCCTCGTAGCCGCCCTGGACCACCTCGACGCCGGTCTTCTCGGCCTTCTTGATGTTGCGCCGCCACAGCTGGTTGAAGCCGCGCTGGACGTCGTCCAGCGAGCGGCCGCCGAGCGGCACCTGGAACACGTAGCGGGGCTGGACGTCGCCGAAGCCGGCGCCGCCGTCCTCGCCCTGCAGCCAGCCGGAGCGGCGCAGGCGTTCGGCGGCCTCCAGGGCGCGCGGCTCGGACCAGTCCGGTTCGACGTCGCGCAGCCGCTTGGCCTCCTTGGAGGCGATCGCCTCCTTGATGGTGGCGGCCTCCCAGCGGCGGACCACCACCGGCGGGCCCATCTTCACCGTGAACGCGCCCTGGGCCTTCAGGTGCGCCAGCATCGGCTTCAGCCAGCGGTCCAGGTCCGGGTCGAACCAGTCGATGATCGGGCCCTCGGGCAGGTAGGCCAGGTAGCGCTTCACCTTGGGCAGCTGGCGGTAGAGCACCAGGCCGGCGCCGACCAGCTCGCCGGAGGTGTCGAACCAGCCGAGGCTCTCGGCGCGCCACTCCGCCTTGACGTCCGCCCAGGAGGGCACCTGCATGTGGCTGGCAGAGGACCGGCTCTGCACAAAAGCCAGGTGTTCCTCACGCGTGATCGTCCGCAGACGCAGGCTCATGCTCCGTGCTCCTCCTCGTCAGGCTTTCCGAAGGTGACCCTATCGCCCGAATGGTCCGATTCGGGTGGGACGCGGTCCGACATGGGGGTGCCCCCCCGTTCGCACCTGCTGGCACAGGTACTACTCCGGGAGGGCCTTGGGGGTTGCGCGCTTTTTGCCAGGTTCACCCCGCTCTGCCGCGCGCGGGCGTCACCACACGCCCCCGAAGAGTCCGCCGTGCGCGACACCCAGGAACAGGCCGAACGCGGCGGCGCCGGTGCCGATCACCACCACGAAGCGCTCGGCGGTGGTGACGGAGACGAACAGGCCGATCATTCCGGTGATGACGCCGACCAGTCCGGCCCACGAGCTGAGCAGGTGCAGGTTGTGGAAGAACGAGGTGACGAAGGCGACCGCGCCGAGCAGCAGCGTCACCCCTACCAGGGCGTTCTCCCGCGGATGCGGGTTCCCGTCGGTGTTCAGGGTGAACTGCGGCCGGTGGACGTTCTGCGCCATAGGACCCACCTCCTGTGGTGGAGGGAACGTTCGTTCTGTCCAGATTGATACCGATATGGTCGAAATGACAACTGCGGACACCAGGCGTTTTGTCCGTCGGTCGGCTCACCCGGTAGGCTTGCCCCTCTGCACTGGTGTAGGGCGTGCCTGCATGCCCAGCGGCAGTGCCGACGCGCACAACCCTCCTGCCACGGAGAGACCGTGGCCGTTGAGTCCAAAGGAGGTGGGTTACACATGCGTCACTACGAGGTGATGGTCATCCTCGACCCGTCGGTCGAGGAGCGCGCTGTCTCCCCCCTGATCGAGAACTTCCTCAACGTCGTCCGCACCGGCGGCGGCAAGGTTGAGAAGATCGACACCTGGGGCCGTCGTCGCCTGGCGTACGAGATCAACAAGCAGTCCGAGGGCATCTACTCGGTCATCGACCTCTCGGCCACGCCCGAGGTCGTCAAGGAGCTCGACCGCCAGCTCAGCCTGAGCGAGTCGGTTCTGCGGACCAAGGTCCTGCGCCCGGACACCCACTGAGCCCACTTCCGGCGTTCGCGCCGGAGGGCTCGCGTCCGGTGTTCCACGTGGAACACCGCTGACGAGCACCGCAGAACTTCTTTCCGAGAGGTCATCACCACATGGCAGGCGAGACCGTCATCACCCTCGTCGGCAACCTCGTCGACGACCCCGAGCTGCGTTTCACTCCTTCGGGCGCCGCGGTGGCCAAGTTCCGCATCGCGTCGACTCCGCGGACCTTCGACCGTCAGACGAACGAGTGGAAGGACGGCGAAAGCCTCTTCCTCACGTGCAACGTCTGGCGTCAGCCGGCGGAGAACGTGGCCGAGTCGCTGCAGCGCGGCATGCGCGTGATCGTGCAGGGCCGACTGCGCCAGCGGTCTTACGAGACCAAGGAAGGCGAGAAGCGGACGGTCTTCGAGGTCGAGGTCGATGAGGTCGGCCCGAGCCTGCGCTCGGCGACCGCCAAGGTCACCCGCGCCAACCGCTCCGGCGGTCCCGGCGGCGGCGGTGGCTTCGGTGGTGGCGGCGGCCAGCAGGGCGGCGGCGGGTACGGCGGCGGCAACCAGGGTGGCGGCAGCTGGGGTGGAAACCCCGGCGGCGGCAACCAGGGTCCGTCCGACGACCCGTGGGCGTCCAGCGCGCCCTCCTCGCCCAACCAGGGTGGCGGCAGCTGGGGTGGAAACTCCGGCGGCGGCTACTCGGAAGAGCCCCCGTTCTAAGCGGTGCGGGCCGGACCCCTCGCGGGTCCGCAAACGCTGACAGATCTCGTACTTAACGGAGCACACAATGGCGAAGCCGCCTGCTCGCAAGCCGAAGAAGAAGGTTTGCGTCTTCTGCAAGGACAAGGCCACTTACGTGGACTACAAGGACACGAACCTGCTGCGGAAGTTCATTTCCGACCGCGGCAAGATCCGTGCCCGCCGGGTCACCGGCAACTGCACCCAGCACCAGCGTGACGTCGCCACGGCCGTGAAGAACAGCCGTGAGATGGCCCTGCTGCCCTACACCTCCACCACGCGCTAAGAGAGGGTGACCGAACAATGAAGATCATCCTCACTCACGAGGTCCCCGGCCTCGGCAGCGCCGGCGAGGTCGTCGAGGTCAAGGACGGCTACGCCCGCAACTTCCTGGTCCCGCGTGGCTTTGCCATCCGCTGGACCAAGGGCGGTCAGAAGGACGTCGACGCCATCCGTCGCGCCCGGAAGATCCACGCCATCCAGACCCTTGAGGCCGCCAACGAGGTCAAGGCCAAGCTCGAGGGCCTGCAGGTCAAGCTGGCCGTTCGCTCCGGCGAGGCCGGCCGCCTGTTCGGCTCGGTGACCCAGGCTGACGTCGTGGAGGCCATCAAGGCCGCCAACGGCCCGGCCGTGGACAAGCGCGCCGTCGCGATCGGCTCGCCGATCAAGACCGTGGGCACCCACAAGGTCTCGGTCAAGCTGCACTCGGACGTTCAGGCCAACCTCGACGTCGCCGTCGTCGCTGCCTGATCTCGGCTGCACAGCTGACGAAGGGGCCGGACTCCACTCGGAGTCCGGCCCCTTCGCTGTGCGTGTGAAGGCCCGCGCCTTCGCCGTGCCTGCGTGGGTTCACGCCCGGACGGCGCCGGTCACCATCCAGCGGCCGGTGCGGAGCCGGCCGGTCAGGACGGCGGCCCGGCCCAGCATGAACAGGTTCATCGCCCACCACAGCCCGGCCAGGCCCAGGCCCAGCGCCGGTACCGCGAGGGCGGCGGGGGCGAACAGCAGCAGGGCGGCCAGCATCCCCCAGGCCAGGAAGCGGCCGTCGCCGGCGCCCATCAGCACGCCGTCGAGCACGAACACCACGCCGCCGATCGGCTGGGTCAGCGCCGCCAGCAGCAGCACGGTGGACAGCTGCGCCCGGACCGTCGGGTCGTCGGTGAACAGCGGGATGTACAGCGGCCGGGCCAGCACCATCAGCAGGCCCAGCACCAGGCCCGCGCCGACGCCCCACTCGATCATCCGGCGGGTCGCCGCCCGGGTGCCCGGCAGGTCGCCGGCGCCCAGGTAGCGGCCGATGATGGCCTGCCCGGCGATCGCCACGGCGTCCAGCGCGAAGGCCATGAACGACCAGATGGTCATGGTGATCTGGTGGGCCGCGATCTCGCCGTCGCCCAGGCGCGCGGCCACCGCGGTGGCCAGCAGCAGGGCGGCGCGCAGGCTCAGGGTGCGCACCATCAGCGGGCCGCCGGCCCGGGCGGAGGCCTTGATGCCGGCCAGGTCGGGCCGCAGCCCGGCACCCTCCCGGCGGGCGCCGCGGACCACCACGGCCACGTACACGGCGGCCATCGCGTTCTGCGCGATCACGGTGCCCCAGGCGGAGCCGGCCACCCCGAGGCCGGCGCCGTACACCAGGACCAGGTTGAGCAGCAGGTTGGCGCCGAACCCGCCGATCGCCACCAGCAGCGGGGTGCGGGTGTCCTGGAAGCCGCGCAGCACGCCGGTGGCGGCCAGCACCAGCAGCATCGCGGGCACGCCGAGGGCGCTGATCCGCAGGTAGGTGACGGCGTACGGGAGGGCGGTGGGGGAGGCCCCGAGCAGTTGGGCGGCCTGCGGGGCGAGGGCCAGCGTGAGCACGACCATGCCGGCGGAGAGGATCAGGGCCAGCCAGATCCCGTCGATGCCCTGCTGGACGGCGGCCCGGCGGTCGCCGGCGCCGATCCGGCGGGCGACCGCGGCGGTGGTGGCGTAGGCCAGGAAGACGAAGATTCCGGCGGCGGTGGTGAGCGCGGCGGAGGCGATGCCGAGGCCGGCCAGCTGGGCGGTGCCGAGGTGGCCGACGATCGCCGAGTCGGCCATCAGGAAGAGCGGTTCGGCGACCAGCGCGCCGAACGCCGGGACGGCGAGGGCGAGTATCTCGCGGTCGTGGCGGCGGGGTTCGGCCGCAGGAGCGGGACGGGTGGGCGTCGCTGGCATGGTGTCCACCCTACTCATCCACAGGTAATGATCGCTAGTGGGTTTTGTCTCTTACCGGGCCTGTGGACGGACGGCGGCTCGAACGGCAGATCGAACAGCTGGGCGGTCTCGTCCCGGGCTGTGTGAAGAATTTCTCATGCACAGGCAGTGGATGAGGTAATCGCAGGTCAGCGAGTTGACACCGGGGCGATCGTGTGGTTATCCACAGCGGTGTCCACAGGGTTGTGCACAGCTTTCCGGGGGTTCTCCACAGGCTGCGGAGAGTTGTCCACACGCCCTGTGGATAACCGTCTTGGAGGAACCGCCCGGCCCCCCGTACCGTGGCTCCGGACCAGACCCCGGTGGCCGCGCGACACCGCCCCGCACACAGCCGGAACTGTCGGCTCGGTGGCGTATGAAAGACGCTCGGTGGCGTATGAAGGACAGGGCGCCAGCACCGGACAGGCCCGCACCAACTCGCACCAACCGCTGATCGGGGAACACGCGTGACCGGCCCCCAGTACGACGACCACGACGCCCCTCCGCCCCCGGAGGACGACTGGCAGCCGTCCGACGACGCCTTCCCGCTCGACGCCTTCCCCGACATGCCGGGCGACCGCCTGCCCGCCACCCGCCGTTCGAACAACGCCGGCGGCGGCTCCGGCGGGCAGGGCGGCGGCGGGGGCTTCCAGCGCCGGGACGGCGGCGGCAAGGGCGACCGCTTCCCCGGCAAGGGCGAGCGGCGCGACCGCGACGGCGAGGCCGGCCTCGGCGGCGCCGAGGGCTTCGAGCGCGTCCCCCCGCAGGACCTGGCGGCGGAGCAGTCCGTGCTCGGCGGCATGCTGCTCTCCAAGGACGCCATCGCCGACGTCGTCGAGGTGCTCAAGCCCGCCGACTACTACCGGCCCGCCCACGAGCTGATCCACGGCGCGATCCTCGACCTGTACGCCCGCGGCGAGCCCGCCGACCCGATCACCGTGGCCGGCGAGCTCACCAAGCGCGGCGAGCTGGTCCGCGTCGGCGGCGCGTCCTACCTGCACACCCTGGTCAACTCCGTCCCGACCGCGGCCAACGCCGAGTACTACGCCGAGATCGTCCACGAACGCGCCGTGCTGCGTCGCCTGGTCGAGGCCGGCACCCGGATCGCCGGCATGGGCTACGCCGCCGAGGGCGACGTCGACGACATCGTCAACCAGGCCCAGGCCGAGATCTACGCCGTCACCGAACAGCGCACCAACGAGGACTACGCGCCGCTGGCCGACATCATGGAGGGCGCCCTCGACGAGATCGAGGCGATCGGCTCCCGGTCCGGCCAGATGTCCGGCGTCCCCACCGGCTTCGCCGACTTCGACCAGCTCACCAACGGCCTCCACCCCGGCCAGATGATCGTCATCGCGGCCCGCCCCGCCATGGGTAAGTCCACCCTCGCGCTGGACTTCGCCCGCGCCTGCTCGATCCACAACAACCTGCCGAGCGTGATCTTCTCGCTCGAAATGGGCCGCAACGAGATCGCCATGCGCCTGCTGTCGGCGGAGGCGCGGGTGGCCCTGCACCACATGCGGTCCGGCAACATGACCGACGACGACTGGACGCGGGTGGCGCGGCGGATGCCCGAGGTCAGCGCGGCGCCGCTGTACATCGACGACTCGCCGAACCTGTCGATGATGGAGATCCGGGCCAAGTGCCGCCGGTTGAAGCAGCGCAACGACCTGCGGCTGGTGGTCATCGACTACCTCCAGCTGATGCAGGCCGGCGGCTCGCGGCGGGCCGAGAGCCGCCAGCAGGAGGTCTCGGACATGTCCCGAAACCTGAAGCTGCTGGCGAAGGAGCTGGAGATCCCGGTGATCGCGCTGTCCCAGCTGAACCGTGGCCCCGAACAGCGCACCGACAAGAAGCCGATGGTCTCCGACCTGCGTGAGTCCGGCTCGATCGAGCAGGACGCCGACATGGTCATCCTGCTGCACCGCGAGGACGCCTACGAGAAGGAGTCCCCGCGGGCCGGCGAGGCGGACCTGATCGTCGCCAAGCACCGTAACGGCCCGACCGCCACCATCACCGTCGCCTTCCAGGGTCACTACTCGCGCTTCGTGGACATGACCCGCGACGTGACCTGACGGGCGGTCGGGGCCTGCCCGGGGCGGCGCGCCGTCAGAACCAGTGCAGGCAGTGCGGTTCGCGTTCGGCGCGGAACATGGCGTCGGCCTGGGTGGCGGCGGTCGGGTGGTGGGCGCGGATGTGGCCGGCTCGGACGAGGGTGGTCGGGGTGGTGCCGCCGAGGTAGATTGAGCCGAGGTCGCTGATGTCCATGGAGAGATCGGGCTCGCGGTCGGTGGGGGTGCATTCGGCGCGGCCGTCGCGGACGGTCAGCAGGTGGCGGGTGTGTTCGCCGAGGAACGGGTCGTCGACGTCGAGGACGAGTTCGCCGTCGGCGGACCATGCGCGGGCGGTGAGGGCGCGCGGGATGTCGAGCAGCCGGACCCAGAGCCAGTCGGTGTCGCCGCTGATGGTGCCGGCGTTGAAGTCGGTCAGCTGCCAGCGCAGCGGGTGGCCGGGCGGGAAGTGCCGGAAGGCGACGTCGGTGACCAGGTCGTGGCCGAGCAGGCAGCGGGCCAGCGCGGTGAACGCGGCGTCGTCGAGTGCGATGGTCTCGTCGACCAGCATGGCGAGCGAGTCGTCGAGGGAGTAGCTGGCGTACCCGTCCGGGGTGCCGTCGGCGTCCCGGTGCAGGGCGATCCAGCGCTGGTCCGGGCCGGTCGGGGCGTGGCCCGCCTTCCGGGCCCACCAGCGGGGCGGGCGGGAGATCGCGCCGGGCTGGGTGCGGCGGTAGCGGTCGTAGATCTGCTCCACCAGCTCGCGGCAGTCGCTGAGCCGGAGCAGTTCGACGGTGCCGGTGGGCTCCTGGCCGGCCCGCGGCGGGGTGAGCTCGGCGCGGTGCCGGGGCACGGTCAGCCGCCGGGTGTAGGTCGCGGGGCCGTAGCCGAACCGCCGGTAGATCACCGCCTCGGAGGCCAGCAGCACCGACATGATCTCGCCGCGTTCGCGCAGGTCGGCCAGCTGGCGGCGCTTCATCGCGGTGAGCACGCCCTGCCTCCGGTGCGTGGGCAGCACGCCGACGCAGCTGATGCCGGCCACCGGCACGGTCGCCCCGCCGGGCAGCGTCAGCTCGAAGGAGTACGCGCACGAGGTGCCGACCGGCCGCCCCTCCTCGGTGACGGCGAGCAGCCCGTGTTCGGGTTCGAGTGCCGACCACCAGACGCCGGTGCCGTCCTCGGCCGGCGTTGTCGGGTGCTTCCCGAACGCGGCGAAAACGGTGTCGACGAAGACGTCGAGGTCCTTCTCGGTGGTGGAACGTATCTCCATGGCTGCGCTGCCTCCCCGCACTTGTCGGCCAGATGCCCGCCCAAGTGCAAGCGGCGGCCTGCCGTTGGGTCAAGCGAATTTGCGACTGGTAGCCTCGCCCGCCGTGAGTGACGACGACGACCTGCGACTGTGCCCGCTGCCGGACGAAGTGTCGCTGCTGCTGGCCGAGTTGGCCGCGCCGCCGCGGCTGGTGGCGCACCTACGGCTGGTGCACGACGTGGCGGTGCGGCTGGTGGACTGGTCGGCGGAGCACTGCCCGGGGCTGGAGTTCGACCGGGCGGCGGTGCTGTTCGGCGCGGCCACCCACGACATCGGGAAGGCCGTGCACCGCGCGGAGCTGTCCGGCCCAGGATCGGCGCACGAGCCGGCCGGACGGGAGCTGCTGCTGGCGGCGGGTGTCGCCCCGGAGCTGGCCCGCTTCGCGGCCGGCCACGCAACGTGGGGCCCGGACACCGGAGTTGAGGACCTGCTGGTGTCCCTGGCCGACAAGGTGTGGAAGAACAGGCGCGTCCCGGACCTGGAGGACCTGCTGGTCGCCGCCCTGGTCCGGGCCGGCGGTGGCGAGCGGTGGGAGCAGTTCCTCGCACTGGACGAACTGCTCACCGCGATCGGCGACGGTGCGGAAGAGCGCCTGGCCCACCAGGCGCTCTTCCCGACGTCCTAAGCGAGCGTGACGGTGCTGCGGAAGACGCTCGCGCCCGGGCCGGTCAGCGTGGTCTCGGCGCCGTTCGCCGGCAGGAACGCCGACTCGCCCTGGTGGAGCGTCAACGTCTGTGCGCCGGAGGCGAGTTCGACGGTGCCGGCGGTGCAGAGCAGGATCTGCGGGGCGTCGCCGGGCAGCACGGCGGGCTGCTCGGCGAGGTCGTAGCGGGAGAGCCGGAACTCGTCGATCGGCACCGGGTAGAGCCGCTCGCCGTCCGCGCCGGGCTCGGGGCGGAGGATCTCGGGGCTGCCGCTCTCGAAGCCCACCACCTTCATCAGCTCGGGAACGTCCACGTGCTTCGGGGTGAACCCGCAGCGCAGCACGTTGTCGGAGTTGGCCATGATCTCCACGCCGGTACCGCGCAGGTACGCGTGCGGCAGGCCGGCGCCGAGGTAGAGCGCCTCGCCGGGCTGCAGGCGGACGTAGTTGAGCAGCAGGGCGGCGACCAGGCCGCGGTCGCCGGGGTACTCGGCGGCGGCGAAGGCGTAGCCGGCCATCGCGCCCGTCGGGTCGGACGGGGCGGCGGCGGTGACGGCGCGGGCCACGGCGTCCACGGTGGCCCGGCCCTGCTCGTCCGTCAGCGCGAGCGCCTCGGCGAGCGCGCCGGACAGCGCCTCGGCCTCCGGCTTGGTGCGCAGCAGGTCGATCAGCGGCTCCAGCCCGGGCACCTCCAGCGAGGCCATTAGGTCGGCCGCGTCGGCGGGCGCCCGGAAACCGCACAGGCCCTCGAACTCGCTGAGCGCGCAAATCAGTTCGGGCTTGTGGTTGTCGTCCTTGTAGTTGCGGTGCGGCGCGTTCACGGGGACGCCGCGCTGCTCCTCGTCGGCGTGGCCGGCCCGGGCCTCGGCGCGGGTGGGGTGGGCCTGGATGGACAGCGGGGTGGCGGCGGCCAGCACCTTCAGCAGGAACGGCAGCGTCGGCCCGAACTGCTCGACGGCGGCGGCGCCCAGCTCGGCCGCCGGGTCGGCGGCGATCACCCGGTCGAGCGGCACCGGGCCGTTGCCGCGGTCGATCACCGAGGGTGCGCCGGGGTGGGCGCCCATCCACAGTTCGGCCTGCGGCTCACCGGTGGCGGGTCGGCCGAGCAGTTCGGGGATGGCGGTGGCCGAACCCCAGGCGTAGTCGCGGACGGTGTTGTCGAGCCGGTCCATCAAGTACTCCAAGATGCGTGCGGACATGCGTGCGCTGCGGTGGCCGGTGCGCGAGGACCACCGACAATAGCTGACGCAGTTGGCCGTCCGATGGTGCCAGGTGATCACTCTGCTGGGCGTGCCTACCCGGCGTCGGAGGGGGGTTCCGGGAGAGGGTGGACGGTAACCGGGCCGATCGGTCCCGCCACCGAACACCGACCAGGGGAGCAACCGTGACCGCGTCACCGCCCGACGAGAACGCCGAGGGCCGTGGGGCGGGTGCCGCGCCGTCCTTCCGCCCGCTGGAGGTCGAGGTGTTCACCGGCCCGGAGAGCGCGTTCTTCGCCACCTCCAGCCTGATCATGGGCGAGCACACGGCGATCCTGGTGGACGCCCAGCTGACCCGCAGCGCGGGCCGGCAACTCGCGGAGTGGATCGCCGGCAAGGGTCGGCAGCTGCTGGCGATCGTCGTCACCCACCAGCACCCCGACCACTACTTCGGCGCGGACGAGGTGCTCCGGCTGTTCCCCGCCGCGCAGCTGCTGGCCGCGCCCTCGGTGGTGGACGGCATCGCGCGGACCGCCGCGGCGAAGGTCGCGCAGTGGAAGCCGGTCTACGGCGACGACATCCCCGACCAGCCGCTGCTGCCCGCCCCGTTGCTGCCGCAGCCGCTGATGATCGACGGTCAGCTGATCCGGGTGCTGCCGCTCGGTCAGGCCGACTGCGCCGGCTCCACGGCGGTCTACCTGCCGAGCATCCACACCGTCATCGCGGGCGACTTCGTCTACAACGGCACCCACGTGTGGACGGCCGACACCGACCCGGCGGCACGCGGCCAGTGGTCGCACAACCTCAACCGGATCGCCGACCTGGCCGTGGACCGGGTGATCGCCGGACACCGCGCCCCCGGCATGGACGACGCGGCACACCGGGTACTCGGCTTCACCGCCACCTACCTGCGCGACTTCGACGAGGCCCTGGCCGACCACCCCCGGGACGCGGAGGCACTGGCCAACGCGGTGAACGAGCGCTACGGCGGCCTGACCCTGCCGGCCATCCTGGAACTCGGCGCGGCGGCGAACGTCGGCCGCGTCGACGCGGCGGTGCCGGAGGTCGGGCAGGAGGAGAACGGCATCATCGACGCGGAGATCGTCGAGGAGAGCGACGAGGACGATGCGGGCGCCGCGGGCTCCGAGGGCGACGACGAGCGGTGACAGCGGCGATACTGCCCGGGTGACGCAGGACGACGCGGTGTACGACGCGGTGGTGGCGGCAGGCGGTGCGGGCCGGCGGCTCGGCGGCGTGGACAAGCCGGCCCTCACGGTCGGCGGCCGCCCGCTGCTGGACCGGGTGCTGACGGCCTGCGCGGGGGCCCGGCACGTTCTGGTGGTCGGCCCGTCGCGGCCCACCGAGCACCACGGCGTGCACTGGCTGCGCGAGGACCCGCCCGGCGGCGGCCCGCTGGCGGCGGTGGCCACCGCGCTGCCCGAGGTGACGTCGCCACTGGTGCTGCTGCTGGCCGCCGACCTGCCGTTCCTGGACACCACGACGGTGGAGCGGCTGCTGGCCGCCCTCGGTGACGCCGACGGGGCCCTGCTGGTGGACGCCGAGGGCCGCGATCAGCCGCTGGCCGCCGCCTACCGCACCGCCGCGCTGCGGCGCACGCTCGCCGCACTGCCCGACCCGGCCGGCCGCCCCCTGCGCGCCCTGACCGGCGGCCTTCGCCTGGTGCGGGTGCCCGACCCGGCGGGCGCGTCCTTCGACTGCGACACCCCGCAGGAGCTGGCGGCGGCCCGGCAGCGGGCGGCGGGGGAACGCTGAGGCCGGCGGGCGCTCGGCGCACCCGGGCATGTCCCGGGCGAGGTGCGGGTGCCCGCCGCAGCGCACCGGGTGTCGTCGGTGCGGCGGGAGGTGCGCTGCGTGGCGCTGCCGGGGGAAGCGGCCTGCGGCAGCCGGGATCGGGCAGCATGGGCGTCATGGAGCGCACATTGGACGAGTGGATGGCCGCGGCCGCGGCCGAGCTGGGGCTGGACCTTGCGGTGGACGTCCGGGGCCTGTTGGACATGACCCGGGTGGTGGCGCACGGGGTGGAGCGCCCGGCGGCGCCGTTGACGGCGTTCCTGGTGGGGTACGCGGCGGCGCTGAACGGTGGTGGGGCGGCGGCGGTGGCCGAGGCGTCGGCGAAGGCGACGGCCCTGGCGGAGCGCTGGGCCGCCGAGACGGACGGTCCGGCGGAGCGGTGAACGGCGGGGCGGGCAGCGGGACGGTGGATCCGGTCGGCGAACCGGTGCTGTCGCCGGGTGCGGCCACCTTGCGCGGGTGCCCGTGGCCGGTGGCCCGGCGTACCGCGTGGGCGGCGGCGCGTCCGCTGCCGGTGGAGCGGGTGCCGCTGGCGGTCGCGGCCGGGCGGACCCTCGCCGAGCCGCTGGCCGCGCTCACCGACCTGCCCGCGTTCGACACGTCGGCGATGGACGGCTGGGCGGTGGCCGGGCCGGGGCCGTGGCGGCTGTCCGGCCGGGTGCTGGCGGGCCAGGACTGCGCCCCACTGGCGGACGGCGCGGCGGTGGTGATCGCCACCGGCGCCCAGCTGCCGTCCGGCGCCACCGGGGTGCTCCGCCGCGAGCGCGGGCGGGTGGCCGAACTCCCGGACGGCACGGCCCAGTTGCGCGGCGAGGTCGGCCCGGGCCAGGACGTCCGGCCGCGCGGGCAGGAGTGCCGGCGGGGCGAGGAACTGCTGCCCGCCGGGCTGCCGGTGACGCCGGCGGTGCTCGGCCTGGCGGCCGCGTCCGGGCACGACCTGCTGGCAGTGCGCCGCCGTCCGACCGTCGAACTGCTGGTGCTGGGCGACGAGTTGCTGACGGCGGGGCTGCCCGCGCCGGGCCGGGTGCGGGACGCGTTGGGTCCGCTGCTGCCGCCCTGGCTGGCCGCCGCCGGGGCCGAACTGCTGGGAAGCCGCCACGTCCGCGACGACTTCGGGCTGCTGCGGGACGCGGTCCGGCACTCGCCGGCCGACCTGGTGCTCACCACCGGCGGGACGGCCGCCGGGCCGGTGGACTTCCTGCACGCCGCGCTCGAGGCCACCGGCGGCCACCTGCTGGTGGACGGGGTGGCGGTGCGGCCCGGGCACCCCATGCTGCTGGCGGCGCTGCCGGGCGGTCGGCACCTGGTGGGCCTGCCGGGCAATCCGCTGGCGGCCGTCGCGGGCACCGTCACGCTCGCGCTGCCGCTGCTGCACGCCCTGTCCGGACGAACTGCCGCCGTCCCGACCGGCCCGCTTGCCGCCGCGCTCCCCGGACACCCGACGGACACCCGCCTGCACCCCGTCCGGCACACCCCGTCCGGCCTCGCCCCACTGCCGCACGACGGCCCGGCGATGCTGCGCGGCCTGGCCCGGGCGGAAGCCCTGGCCGTGGTCCCGCCCGGCGGCCTGGCGGCGGGGGAGCACGCCGAGGTGCTGCCGCTGCCCTGACCGGCCGGGCGGATGTTTCACGTGGAACCGTGGAACCGGGTGGGTCAGGACGGGACGGGGGCGCCCGGCTTGATGACGATCAGGCGGTCGGTGAGCTGGAGGACGGCCGCCTCCGGTTCGGTGTAGTTGAGGACCCGGCGGCCGCGGACCACGGCCACCACCAGGTCGGGGAGTTCGCGGGGGCTCAGGCCGGCTTCGGCCTTGGTGACGGGGCGTTCGGCGACGTCCAGGCCGTTGCCGTAGGTGAGCAGGTCCTCCATGACGGCGCCCGCGTTGGGGCTGAGCATCGACATGCCGAGCAGGCGGCCGGCCGAGCTGGAGGAGGTGACCACGACGTCGGCGCCGCTCTGGCGGAGGAGGGGGGCGTTCTCGTCCTCGCGGACGGCGGCGACCACGGTGGCGCCGCGGTTGAGCTGGCGGGCGGTCAGGGTGATGAGTGCGGCGGTGTCGTCGCGTTCGGGGGCGACCACCACCTGGGCGGCGCGGGGCAGTTCGGCGCGCATCAGGGTCGCGGTGCGGGTGGCGTCGCCGAGCACGCCGACCAGGCCGTCGTGGGTGGCCTGGTCGATCGCCCGGGCCTGCGGGTCGACCACCACGATCGAGTCCTTCGGGACGCCCTGCCCGAGCAGGGTGTCCACTGCGCTGCGGCCCTTGGTGCCGTAGCCGATGACGACGGTGTGGTCCCGCACGGTGTGCCTCCAGCGTTCGATCCGCCACTGCAGGCGGGTGCGTTCGGTGAGCACTTCGAGAGTCGTGCCGACCAGGATGATCAGGAAGACCACGCGGAGCGGCGTGATCACGAAGATGTTCACCAGCCTGGCGCTGTCGCTCACCGGGGTGATGTCGCCGTAGCCGGTGGTGGAGAGGGTGACGGTGGCGTAGTACGCCGCGTCGAGGAAGCTGACCGAGCTGTTCGCGTTGTCGTTGTAGCCGCCGCGGTCGGCGTAGACGATCAGCGTGGTCGCCACCAGCACGCCCAGGGCCAGCAGCAGGCGGCGGCCGACCTGCCGCGTCGGCGGGCGGGTCCGGCGGGCGGGCAGGGCGATCCGGCGGGCGGGGTCGGTGTCTTCGGCGCCCTGGTCCCGGAAACGACTGAGCGTCAGACGGGACGGCCGGGCACCCGGGTCGGTGGGCGGGTTGGAGTTCGACACAGGCACAAGAATGAGGGGTGCGGACGTCACCGACCGACCCCGGGGGCGGAGTGTCGCCACCCTGTCCAGTGCCGGTGCCGGCCCTTGACGGACTGCCGGTTGACGGCGGGGGGAAGGGGTGCCCCAAAGGCGGAGGCGTAGCGTGGCGGCCATGCGAGCCATCACGATTCCCGAGCCCGGTGGTCCCGAACAACTGGTCTGGGCCGAGGTGCCCGATCCCGTTCCGGCGGCCGGCGAAGTGCTGGTCGAGGTTGCCGCCACCGCGGTCAACCGGGCCGATCTGCTGCAGCGTCAGGGCTTCTACGATCCGCCGCCCGGCAGTTCGCCCTACCCGGGGCTGGAGTGCGCGGGCCGGATCGCCGCGCTCGGCCCCGGCGTGGCCGGCTGGTCGGTCGGCGACGAGGTGTGCGCGCTGCTGGCCGGCGGCGGTTACGCCCGGCAGGTTGCCGTGCCGGTCGGTCAACTGCTGCCGGTTCCGAAGGGGTTGACGCTGGCGGAGGCCGCCGCGCTGCCCGAGGTGGCCTGCACGGTGTGGTCGAACGTCTTCCAGGTCGCGCACCTGCGCCCCGCCGAGACGGTGCTGCTGCACGGCGGGGCGAGCGGCATCGGCACCATGGCGATCCAGCTGGCCAAGGCGGTCGGTGCCCGGGTCGCGGTCACCGCCGGCAGCCCGGAGAAGCTCGCCAGGTGCGCCGAACTCGGCGCGGACGTGCTGATCGACTACAACAAGCAGGACTTCGTCGCCGAGATCGCCGCGCTCGGCGGGGCCGACGTCATCCTCGACATCATGGGCGCGAAGTACCTGCAGCGGAACGTGGACGCCCTCGCGGTCAACGGCCGGCTGGTGGTGATCGGCATGCAGGGCGGCATCAAGGCCGAGCTCAACCTGGCCACCCTGCTGTCGAAGCGCGCCGCCGTGGTCGCCACCAACCTGCGCGGGCGGCCGCTCGCCGAGAAGGCGGCGATCGTCGCGGCGGTGCGCGAGCACGTCTGGCCGCTGGTCGAGGCGGGCGTGGTCCGGCCCGTGGTGGACCGGGTTCTGCCGATCACCGACGCCGCCGAGGCGCACCGCGTGGTCGAGGCCGGCACCCAGGTCGGAAAGGTCGTCCTGGAGGTGTGAACCCGGGGCCCGAGGCGGCGGAAATGCCCGTAATGTCCGGGTGTGTGAGTCTGGTGGGAAGCTGTTCCGCCTCCGTCCGCACCTCGGTGCGGACGGCCGTCGGGAGGACCTGCTTTCGATGCTCGCTCGCCGCCGCCTCGTGCCCCCGGCCCCGCGCCGCACCCCCACCGCCCGCCCCGGCGTGCTGCTCCGCAGAGCGGCGCTGACCGGCCTGGCGCTGCCGCTGCTGCTGGCCGCCCCCGTCTTCGCCGTCGATCCGGCGGCCGATGCCCGTGATGCCCGTGAGCAGACCCAGGCGCGGCTGGACGCCGCGAGGGAGCAGGCGCGGGCGGAGTTCGACGCCGCGCGCGGGCAGGCGGCGGAGCGGATCGCCCGGGCCGTCGCGGCCGGGCAGTCCGTGCGGCCGGCGGCGCCGACCGACGGCGCGATATCCGCGACCGCCCCGGCCGTCCCCGTGCCGGTTCCGGTCCCGGTGCCCGCCGTCCCGAGCGCGACCCGGATCGCCGCCTCGCCGAGCCCCGCCCCGAGCCGCGCCCCCATGCCCGTTGGACCGGCCGCGCCGTCCCGCACACCGATGCCCGCCGCGGCGCCGTCCGCCGCCGCAGAGCCGTCGCCGTCTGCGGAACCTTCGGCCGAGCCCCCGTCGCCGTCGCGCGAGGAGCCTCCCGGCGCCCCGACGAGCAGCCCGGAGCCGGGCCGGCCCGGGTGGGCGCACCACCACCGGCCGGTGATGCCCCCGGCCCCGGCCCCGGCCCACGCCGCGGCTTCGACCCCGCCCAAGGCCGCGACCCAAGCCCCGGCCCAAGCTCCGACCCAAGCCCCGGTCCATGCCCCGACCCCTGCCGCGAAGCAGCCGGACCCGTCGACGGACCCGCCGGGCGGGGACGGCGGGCAGCAGGCCGCCCCCGGGGCGGGTGCGCAGGGCGGGGCGGATGGGGCCGGGGGGCGCGACGAGGACGTGCTCGAGCCCCCGGCGGAGCCGGGCGCCGGGGCGGGCGCGGACGGTTCGGTGGTCGCGGGCGGGGCGCCGCCGGTGGGCCCGGTGGTGCCGGTGGGGCCGCTCGGGTCGGGGGATCAGTCCGCGAATCAGCTGCCGCTGGGCGTCGGACTGGGCATGATCGGACTGGGCCTCGGCCTGGTCGGAATGAAGCTGCGCCGGCGGTGATGCCGTGCGACGCGGGTAGCCGCCGGGTGGGACGATCCGGATACCAGGTGCGTTGACCTCTGCGGTGGACGAAGCATATGAAGGAGCTATGACCAACCCGATGAACGAGCGGTCGCAGCAGGAGCCTCACCAGGCGTCGAGCGGGAAGTCCGAGGACAGTCCGAAGGTGCTGATCGTCGGACCGGACGGCATGGCGGTGGGCACCGCGCCGGTCGGCGGGCTCGGCCGGAGCGACGACGACGACGAGCCGCGTGAGCTGCCGGTGACCGAGATGGTCGAGCAGCCGGCGAAGGTGATGCGGATCGGCAGCATGATCAAGCAGCTGCTGGAGGAGGTGCGGGCGGCGCCTCTGGACGAGGCGAGCCGGGCCCGGCTGAAGGACATTCACGCCAGCTCGATCAAGGAGCTGGAGCTGGGCCTGGCGCCGGAGTTGGTCGAGGAGCTGGAGCGGCTGTCGCTGCCGTTCGCCGACGACGTCATCCCGACCGAGGCCGAACTGCGCATCGCCCAGGCGCAGTTGGTGGGCTGGTTGGAGGGCCTGTTCCACGGCATCCAGACCGCGTTGTTCGCCCAGCAGATGGCTGCGCGGGCGCAGCTGGAGCAGATGCGGCGGGCGCTTCCGCCGGGACTGCACGGTGCGGAGGGGGACTTGGACGAGCCGGTCCCCGGCCGCGGTATGCGTTCCGGCCCCTACCTGTAGCGGTCTCGGGGGCCGCGCTGCGGCGCGGCCCCGAACCGCTACCCTGGCCCCTGTCCGGAAGTACGGCGCGCCGAGGGGGAGCTGGGACCATGACTGAGGGCACCACCGAGGGCCACTCGCTCGGCCACGGCCGGTATGTGCTGCAGCGGTTGCTCGGGCAGGGCGGCATGGCGGCCGTTCATCTGGCGTACGACACGGTGCTGGACCGTCAGGTCGCGGTGAAGACGCTGCACACCGAGCTGGGCCGGGAGGCCTCGTTCAAGGAGCGGTTCCGGCGCGAGGCGCAGGCGGTGGCCCGGCTTCAGCACACCAACATCGTCTCGGTGTTCGACTCCGGTGAGGACGTCGGTCCGGACGGGACGGCGACGCCGTACATCGTCATGGAGTTCGTCGAGGGCCGTTCGCTGAAGGACGTGCTGGACGAGCAGGTGACCACCCGCGGCGCGATGCCGACCGAGCAGGCGCTGAAGATCACCGCGGCGGTGCTGTCGGCGCTGGAGGCCTCGCACGACCAGGGGCTGGTGCACCGCGACATCAAGCCGGCGAACGTGATGGTGTCCACCAAGGGCGTCGTCAAGGTGATGGACTTCGGCATCGCGCGCGCCCTGCAGTCCGGGGTGACGTCGATGACGCAGACCGGCATGGTGGTCGGTACCCCGCAGTACCTGTCGCCGGAGCAGGCGCTCGGCAAGAGCGTGGACGCCCGGTCCGACCTGTACTCGGTGGGCTGCATGCTGTTCGAGCTGCTCAGCGGGCAGCTGCCGTTCGACGGCGATTCGGCGTTCTCGATCGCGTACAAGCACGTGCAGGAGACCCCGCCTGCGCCGTCCACGCTGAACGGGGCGGTCACGCCCGCGGTGGACGGGCTGGTGGCGCAGGCGCTGCGCAAGGACCCGGCGCACCGGTTCCCGTCGGCGGAGGCGATGCGCGAGGAGGTCGAGCGGGTCGCGGCGGGGGAGCAGGGCGGTACGCCGTTGCAGGCGTCGACTCCGCTGGTGATCGGCGAGGGGCCGCGGTCGGTGCATGCCGCGCCGTCGCTGACCAACTTCCCGCCGGTGAACGGTGGCACTCCGCCGCCGCAGCCGTACCAGCCGGTGCCCGGGCCGCAGACGCCGCCGCCGTACGGGCAGACGCCGCAGCCGTTCCCGCAGACCCCGCCGCCGTTCCCGCAGGCGCCGCAGACGCCGCAGCCGTTCCCGCAACCGCACTTCCAGCAGGGTTTCCCGCAGACCACGCCGCCGCCGTTCCCGCAGCCGATGGCCGGGCCGCCGATGCCGGGCCCGATGACGGGGCCGATGCCGATGGCGTACCCGCCGCCGGCGAACAACAGCAACGGCTGTTCGACCGCGCTGATCGTGGTCGGTGTGATTGTCGGTGTGATCATCCTTGCGATCATCATCGTGTCGATCGCGGCGGCCGGAGCGAGCACCTCGACCTACTGATCCCGGGCCCTGCTCCGTGCTCGAACTCCCCTTCGGAGCAGGCTCGCAGAGTCCGTTGTGAGCCCCGCACCGGCCCTCCCGTGCCACGTCGGCGCGCGCGAGACGGTAGCGTTCTGAGGACGGAACCGACAGGGCGAACGCGCGCCGAGCGAATGCCCGGGGCGAGGAGCGATGGGTCAGAGCGAACGACCGGACGACGGCCGGGCGGACCAGCGGGACGTTCCGGCGCAGTACGCGCGGGACGAGGACGACGGCCGGGCCGCCGAGATCACCGGACCGACCGAGGCACTGCCGGTCGGGTCGGCCACCTCCGGGCGGGGCGGCGCGCTTCCCCTCTCCACCGTCGGTGACGGCCGCTACCGGCTGACCGGCCGGCTGGGCCGCGGCGGCATGGCCGAGGTGCTCGCCGCCCAGGACCTCCGGCTGGGCCGCACCGTGGCGGTCAAGCTGCTGCGCTCCGAACTCGCCGAGGACGACACCGCCCGGCTGCGCTTCACCCGTGAGGCACACTCGGTGGCGGCGCTCAACCACCACTCGATCGTGGCGGTCTACGACACCGGCGAGGAGCACCACGGCGGGGAGTCCACCCCGTACATCGTGATGGAGCTGGTCGAGGGCCGCACAGTGCGCGAGCTGCTGGTGGACGAGGAGGCGCCGCCGGTCGACCAGGCGCTGATCATCACCGCCGGAGTGCTGGAGGCGCTGGCGTACAGCCACCAGCACGGGATCGTGCACCGGGACATCAAGCCCGCCAACGTCATCATCACCAACGGCGGCGCCGTCAAGGTGATGGACTTCGGCATCGCCCGCGCGCTGACCGGCGCGGCCACCACCATGACGCAGACCGGCATGGTGATGGGCACTCCGCAGTACCTGTCGCCGGAGCAGGCCCTCGGCAAGGCCGTCGACCACCGCTCCGACCTGTACGCGGCCGGCTGCATGCTGTACGAACTGCTCACCCTGCGGCCGCCGTTCGTCGGCGAGACCCCGCTGTCGGTGGTGTACCAGCACGTCCAGGACGCGCCGGTGCCGCCGTCCCGGGTGAACGACCGGGTGCCACCGCAGCTGGACGCGCTGGTGCTTCGGGCGCTGGAGAAGAACCCGGACGACCGGTTCCAGAGCGCCGACGAGTTCCGCGCCCACGTGCAGCACGCGCTGCGGCAGCTGCACGGCGCGGCCGCCGGGGGCTACCCGGCCGAGACGGCGGTCCTCGGGGCCGGCGACTGGGACAGCACCCCGCCGGGCGGCTCGTCCGCGCCGACCACGGTGCTCGGCGCCCTCGGTGACCCTGCCGCCCGGACCGAGGCGCTGCCGTACCCGATGGCCTCGGGCTACCAGACGCCCGCCCGCGCGTACCCGGCCGTCGGCGGCGGGGACCACGGCGGCGAGGACGTGGAGGAGCGGCGCCGCCGCAACCCGTGGGGCCTGGTACTGGGCGCGGTCGCCCTGGTGCTGGCCGCCACCATCGGGGTGGCGCTGGCGCTGACCGCGAACGGGGGCAACCACAAGTCCACGGACCAGGACTCGAAGACGCCGGTGCACTCCACCAGCACCCCGTCCCCCGGCGAGCAGTCGGAGCACCCCACCAGCGCCCCGCCGACCCGCAGCCAGGGCACCGGCCGCCAGACCGAGCAGCCGAGCTGGTCGCCCTCGGCCAGCGCCTCCGCCTCCGCCAGCGCGTCCGCGTCCGCCTCGGCCAGCCCCTCGCACTCGACGAAGCCGTCGCCCTCGGCGAGTGCGTCCGGCGACAAGAGCTCGCCGCCGGCCAGCCCGAGCTCCAGCGCCCCGTCGGTGCCCAAGCCGAGCACCAGCCCGGGCACCGGGGCGCAGCTGACGGGCTGAGCGGAGGACGGGGCGCGGCAGGTCAGTTGGCGAACGCGTCCATGACCTGCTCGTAGTCCTGGCACCACCAGGTGAGCTGCCCGGCGGAGGCCGGGAAGAGCGGGTCGGCCCGGTGGTCGCGGCGCTGGTAGTGCCACTGCAGCATCCACAGGTCGTTCAGCCGCTCCCACCAGACCCGGTGGACCGCGGCGGCGACCTGTTCGGCGTCTGCGGCGCCGGTGGCCCGGTAGGCGCGGGCCCAGTGCCGGACCCGGACCAGGTCGAGGACGCCGGTGGTGCGGTCGTTGAACAGCAGCGTGGCGGCCCGTACCGCCTCCTCGGCGACCGGGTGCGGGGCGAGCTTGTCCCAGTCCAGGACGGCGCTGACGGCGTCGCCCCGGTGGAGCAGGTTCAGGCCGTGGAAGTCGCCGTGGGTCCAGCCGGTGGGCGGTGCGGCGGTCGGGCCGGGGCGGCGGTGCCGGTGCGTGGCGAGCAGGTCCAGCCGCTCGGTCAGGCGCTGCTCGGCAAGCCGGTCGAACGGCCCGTAGGGGCGGTGGGCGCGGGCCTGGTCGCGCAGCTCGAGGACGATCCGCTCGGTCTCCTGGACCTCGGCGCTCAGCACCCGGTCCGGCTGCCGCAGGGGGGCGCAGACCTCGTGGAGTGCGCCGTGCAGTGCTCCCAGCAGGGTGCCGAGTTCGCCGCACCGGGCGGGTTCGAGTTCGGTGCCGTGCCGGTGGCTGCCGGGCACCCACGGGTAGAGCGCGAACAGCCGGCCGCCGTACGCGGTGACGGTCCGGCCGTCCCGGTTGGTGAGCGGCGGCGGTACCGGGAGGCCGAGCGCGGCCAGGCCGGCGGTGGCGCGGTGCTGGCGGAGGATCGCGGGCTTGTGGGCGGTGGCCCGGTCGACGTAGCACTTCAGGAAGTATTCGGCGCCGTCGGCGGCAGCGATCCGGTAGCCGCGGTTGAGCAGTCCTTCCGCCACCGGCACCACCGCGCCGGGCGGCGCGGTGCGGTAGGAGCGCAGGACCCCGGCCACGGCGGCGTGCGCCACCGGGGGGCTGAGAGTGCCGATGGGAGGGGCGGTGGCGTCCGGGCGGGCCGGCGCGAGGGAGATGGTCTGACCGTACGTCACGGAGCAGAGCGTATTACTCGGCGTGATAGCGACTTGACACACCGTGTTCGGCGTGATCTCAGTGCTGCGGGTCCGTCCGGCGGCGCGCGACGTACGCGGCGACCTGGGTCCGGCGCTCCATGCCCATCTTCGCCAGCAGGCTGCTGACGTAGTTTTTTACGGTTTTCTCGGCCAGGTGCAGCTCATTGCCGATCTGCCGATTCGTCATCCCCTCGCCGATCAGATCGAGGATGCGGCGCTCCTGTTTCGTCAACTGCGCGATTCGTTCGTCCTCCTTCTCGCCACCGTCGCGCAGCCGGGCCAGCACCCGGCTGGTGGCGACCGGGTCGAGCAGGGATTTGCCGGCCGCGACGTCGCGGACCGCGGAGAGCAGGTCGGTGCCGCGGATCGCTTTCAGGACATATCCGGAGGCCCCCGCCATGATCGAGTCGAACAGCGCCTCGTCGTCGGAGAAGGAGGTGAGCATCAGGCATTTCACCGACGGGTACCGGGAGCGGATCTCCCGGCACACCTCGACCCCGTTTCCGTCGGGAAGTCGGACATCCAGCACCGCCACATCGGGGTGGACCACCGGAATCCGGTTGAGCGCCTCGGCGGCCGTGCCGGCCTCGCCGACCACCTCGATGTCGCCCTCGATCGAGAGGAGCTCGTGCACGCCTCGACGGACCACTTCGTGATCATCGAGGAGAAATACCCTGATATGTCCGTTATCAGTCATTTGCAAAGCCTCGCACAAATCGATGGGCGTTACCCCCTTTCGCAGCGGGCCGCGCCCGGATACCGTGCGCTGGTGTCCTGACCGGGAGGTTAGCCGCGTCACAGCGGCGGTTTCCCCACCGGAGAACAACTAGGACGTCCTAGCGCAAGAGCGCCAAGGGGTGCCGCTGGGTAACGTTCTCGTGAGGGACGCCGTCGGAAAGGGAACACCGCCTGCCCGTACTGCGCGCACACCCACGCGCGCGAGCCGGGAGGGCGACCGGACCGGCCACCTGGCGACCCCGGGCGGCCGGACAGACCGAGGGAGTGAACGTGACCGTCAAAAGCACGGCGAGGGCGCGCAAGAAGGCCGCCCCCGGCGTCCCTGACAAAGCCAGTGCCGGCTCCGCAGCACCGGAGCTCGTCCAGCTGCTCACCCCGGAGGGCGACCGGGTCGAGCACCCGGACTTCCCGCTCACCGTGACACCCGAGGAGCTGCGGGCGCTCTACCGGGACCTGGTACTGGTGCGGCGTTTCGACGCCGAGGCCACCTCACTCCAGCGGCAGGGTGAACTCGGCCTGTGGGCCTCGCTGCTGGGCCAGGAAGCCGCCCAGGTCGGCTCCGGCCGGGCGATGCGCCCCGGCGACTACGCCTTCCCCACCTACCGTGAGCACGGCGTGGCCTGGTGCCGCGACGTCGACCCGCTGAACCTGCTCGGCATGTTCCGCGGCGTGAACAACGGCGGCTGGGACCCGAACGAGAAGAACTTCCACCTCTACACCATCGTGATCGGCGCGCAGACCCTGCACGCCACCGGCTACGCGATGGGCATCACCAAGGACGGCGCGGACGACGCGGTGATCGCCTACTTCGGCGACGGCGCCTCCAGCCAGGGCGACGTCAACGAGGCCTTCACCTTCGCCTCGGTCTACAACTCGCCGGTGGTGTTCTTCTGCCAGAACAACCAGTGGGCGATCTCCGAGCCCACCACCGTGCAGACCCGCATCCCGCTGTACCGCCGCGCCTCCGGCTTCGGCTTCCCCGGCGTCCGGGTCGACGGCAACGACGTGCTGGCCTGCCTCGCGGTCACCCGCTGGGCGCTGGACCACGCCCGTACCGGCCAGGGCCCGGTGCTGGTCGAGGCGTTCACCTACCGGATGGGCGCGCACACCACCTCCGACGACCCGACCCGCTACCGGCAGACCGAGGAGACCGAGTCCTGGAAGGCCAAGGACCCGATCCTGCGGCTGAAGGCCCACCTGGAGAAGGAGGGCCTCGCCGACGAGGCGTTCTTCGCCGAGGTCGAGGCCGAGAGCGAGAAGCTGGGCCTGCGCGTCCGTGAGGGCGTCCGCTCGATGCCGGACCCGGACCCGACCCTGATCTTCGACCACGTCTACACCGAGCAGCACCCGCTGGTGGACGAGGAACGCGCCGAGTACGAGGCGTACGCCGCCTCCTTCGAGGGTGGGGAGCACCACTGATGGCCGGTCAGCTCAGCATTGCCAAGGCGCTCAACGACGCGCTCCGCAAGTCGCTGGAGAGCGACCCGAAGACCGTCCTGATGGGCGAGGACATCGGAAAGCTCGGCGGCGTCTTCCGAATTACCGACGGCCTGCAGAAGGACTTCGGCGACGACCGGGTGATCGACACCCCGCTCGCCGAGTCCGGCATCGTGGGCACCGCCATCGGCCTCGCGCTGCGCGGCTACCGCCCGGTGGTGGAGATCCAGTTCGACGGCTTCGTGTACCCGGCCTTCGACCAGATCGTCTCCCAGCTCGCCAAGATGCACGCCCGCGCGCTCGGCCACGTCAAGATGCCGGTCACCGTCCGCATCCCGTTCGGCGGCGGCATCGGCGCGGTGGAACACCACAGCGAGTCGCACGAGGCGTACTTCGCGCACACCGCCGGCCTGCGGGTGGTCAGCCCGTCCAACGCGCACGACGCGCACTGGATGCTGCGCCAGGCCATCGAGTCGGACGACCCGGTGATCTTCCTGGAGCCCAAGCGCCGCTACTGGGACAAGGGCGAGGTCGGCGAGGACCCGATGCTGCCGCTGCACTCGGCGCGCATCGTCCGGCCCGGCACCGACGCCACGCTGATCGCCTACGGGCCGATGGTGAAGGTCTGCCAGGAGGCCGCGAAGGCCGCCGAGGAGGACGGCCGCCAGCTGGAGGTCGTCGACCTGCGCTCGCTGTCGCCGATCGACTTCCCCACCCTGGAGGAGTCCCTCAAGCGCACCGGCCGCGGCATCGTCGTGCACGAGGCCCCGGTCTTCCTCGGCCTGGGCGCGGAGCTCGCCGCCCGGCTCACCGAGCGCTGCTTCTACCACCTGGAGGCGCCGATCCTGCGGGTCGGCGGCTACCACGCCCCGTACCCGCCGTCGCGGGTCGAGGAGACCTACCTGCCCGACCTCGACCGTGTGCTCGACGCCGTCGACCGCGCGCTCGCGTACTGAGCGGGGAACGAAGATGACCAACGGAACCACCGCGCTCCGCGAGTTCAAGATGCCCGACGTGGGCGAGGGACTCACCGAGGCCGAGATCCTCACCTGGTACGTCAAGCCGGGCGACACCGTCACCGACGGGCAGGTCGTCTGCGAGGTGGAGACCGCCAAGGCCGCGGTCGAGCTGCCGATCCCGTTCACCGGCGTGGTCGAGGCGCTGCACTTCCCGGCGGGCGCCACCGTCGACGTCGGCACCGCGATCATCGCGGTGGCCGTCGCCGGGGCCGCCCCGGCCGAGGCCGCTCCCGCTCCGGCCGCCGCTGCCGCGCCCGCCGCGGAGACCGAGCCCGAGCGCCGCGAGGTGCTGGTCGGCTACGGCCCGCGCACCGGTTCGGTGCAGCGCCGGGCCCGCCGCACCAACGGCGCGGCGCCTGCCGCCGCCCCGGCGGCTCCGGTCGCGGCCCCCGCTCCGGTTGCTGCCCCCGCGCCCGTCGCTCCGGCCGCCCCGGTCGCTCCGGCGGTCGTCGTGGCGGAGGGCGAGCGCCCGCTGGCCAAGCCGCCGGTGCGCAAGCTCGCCAAGGACCTCGGCATCGACCTGCGCACCGTGCGGCCCACCGGCCCGAACGGCGTGGTCACCCGCGAGGACGTGCACGCCGCCGCCACCGCCGCCCAGACGGTCGTCGAGCCGGCCGCCGCGCCGGTGACCGAGCCGGTCGCCGAGCAGGCTGCCCTCCCAGTGGCGACCGCCTCCGGGGACGTCCGGGTCCCGGTCAAGGGCGTCCGCAAGGCCACCGCGCAGGCGATGGTGGCCTCGGCGTTCACCGCGCCGCACGTCACCGAGTTCGTCCAGGTCGACGTGACCCGGACGATGAAGCTGGTGCGCAAGCTCAAGGAGAGCGGCGAACTCGGCGCCGGGGTGCGGGTCAGCCCGCTGCTGCTGGTCGCCAAGGCGCTGCTCACCGCGATCAAGCGGCACCCGGAGATCAACGCCAGCTGGGACGAGGCCGCCCAGGAGATCGTGATCAGGGGCGCGGTGAACCTCGGCATCGCCGCGGCCACCCCGCGCGGGCTGATCGTCCCGAACATCAAGGACGCCGGCGCCAAGACCCTCTCCCAGCTGGCCGTCTCGCTCGGCGAGCTGGTGGAGACCGCGCGGCAGGGCAAGACCTCCCCGGCGGACATGTCCGGCGGCAGCGTCACCATCACCAACGTCGGCGTGTTCGGCGTCGACACCGGCACCCCGATCCTCAACCCCGGCGAGGCCGCCATCCTGGCCTTCGGCGCGGTGCGGGATCTGCCGTGGGTGCACAAGGGCAAGGTGGTGCCGCGCCAGGTCACCACGCTGGCGCTGTCCTTCGACCACCGGATGGTGGACGGCGAGCTCGGCTCCAAGGTGCTGGCGGACGTCGCCGCGATCCTGGAGTACCCGAAGCGCCTGATCACCTGGGGCTGATCCGCCCCGGCCGCCGGCCCCGTTCCGTTCGCGGAGCGGGGCCGGCGGTTTTTCAGGGACCCTAGCCTCTGGCGGTCCGCCAGGCGGCGTGCGCCAGGGTGTGGAAGGCCTCGGTGCCCGGCCGGTCCAGGCCGAGTGCGGCGGACAGCAGTGCGGCGGTGGCCGGGCGCGGGCCGGCGGTGCCGCGTTCCAGGTCGGACAGCGTGCGGATGCCCAGGCCCGCCTTGACGGCCAGCTCCTGCTGGGTGAGCCGGGCCCCCTGCCGAAGTGTCCGCAGGGCCTGTCCGAATGCCCCGCGTGGGTCCGTGTCCGGCCCGATCTCCATGTCCGTCGCCTTTCCCCCCAGGTGGTTCACGTTCGGCAGGGTATCCCGCCCGGCGGCGGATCGTTCGCGGTTTCCAACTCCGCTGCGGGCATATGGAATTGACTGCCCCGATCGTTCTCCTCCGGTGATTCTCCGGTGATTTTCGAGGCCCTCCCGGGGCGCGCCGTGCATTACGCCGCCCGAGGGAGTTTCGCGCCGCCCGCGCCGGGCCGGGGACCGCGATGGGTACGTCTGTGCGACCAGCCACCCGCGCAGTCAGGCCGGGTGTCGTCGCAGCGAGGATTCCCGCGTATGCCGCCTGGTGCTCCCGGCCCCGTGATGCGTTCCGCGGCCGCTCTGGTGCTGGCCGCCGCCGCCGTGCTGCCCGTCGTGGTGGAGCTGGCCTCACCCTCGCCGTCCACCGTCATCGGCCCGCCGCTGCCGGGCCCGGACCGGGCCGCCCCGCCTGCCGCCCGTCCCGACCTGCGGGCGCCCGGCGCGCCGGCCGTGGACCTGCGGACCTCCGGTGATCCGGCCAACCGGATCACCCTGGTGCTGCTGGGCGACGGCTACACGGAGGCCCAGCTGCAGCTGTTCCACGAGCAGGCGGACCGGGCCTGGCACGCGCTGCTGGACATCGAGCCGTTCCGCACCTACCAGGGGTTGTTCAACATACGGCGGGTGGACGTGGTGTCCCCGGTGTCGGGGATAGCCGAGAGCGAGAGCGCCGGGAAGTCGCCCGTCACCCCGCTGGGCATGCACTTCTGGTGCGAGGGCACCGCCCGCCTGCTGTGCGCGGACGAGGACGCCACCGCCCGCTGGGCCGGGCAGGGCGAGGGCCCGCAGTACCTGATAGCGCTGGCCAACTCGACCGAGTACGGCGGGGCCGGCGGCACCGGGGTGACCACGCTGGCCGGCGGCAGCCCGGACGCCGGGCGGATCATCCAGCACGAGATCGGCCACACCGTCGGCCTGCTGGGTGACGAGTACGACACCGCCCCGAGCGACCCGGACTACCCGAACCTCTCCCAGGTGGACGCCGAGGAGATGGCGCGCGAGAAGGTCAAGTGGTGGCGCTGGCTGGGCGCGGTCTCCCCGGACGGCGGCGGCCCGGTGGGCGCCTTCCGCAGCGCGAACGGGCTGTACCGGCCGACCGAGGACTCGGTGATGCGCACCCTCGGCGGTACGTACAACCTGCCGTCCCGGGAGGCGATCATCGAGCAGCTGTACCGCCGGGTGAAGCCCACCGACGACCCCGAACCGGCCGCCGGGCAGGTGACCGGCCGGCCCAAACTGCACGTGCGGCCGCTGGCCCTGACCGGCCCGCGCCAGTTGCAGATCACCTGGTCGCTGGACGGGAAGCCGGTGGACGCCGGCACCGCGGACGGCACCTGGCTGGACACCGGCGCGCTCGCGCTGACGCCCGGTCACCGGCACACCGTCACCGCGACCGTCCAGGACACCACCGACTGGGTGCGCGACGAGGCGTTCCGCGCCCAGTACATGACCCGGACGGTGAACTGGACGATCACCGACTGAGCGGAGCCGCGCGGCGGGTTCCCGCCAGGTTCGTACCCTGACCAAAAGGTCAGGTGATGGGATGACTAGCCTGGTTCCACTATGAGCGTGGACCCCGCCCCCACCGCACCGTCCCTGTCCGTACCCGCTCCCCGTCCCGCCACCGACCCCCGAGCGGCCCCCCGGTCCGCGTCCCCGCACCCGCCCGGCGGCCGCGCCGCCTGGTTCGCCTGGTCGGTCGGCGTCAGCGTCTACGTCCTCGCCGTGGTGCACCGCACCAGCCTCGGCGTGGCCGGCCTGGACGCCGCCGCCCGGTTCGGCATCGGCGCCTCCGCCCTGTCCACCTTCTCGATCCTTCAGGTCCTGGTGTACGCCGGGATGCAGATCCCGGTCGGCCTGCTGGTCGACCGGATCGGCCCGCGCCGGGTGCTGCTGCTGGGCGTGGTGCTGATGAGCGCCGGCCAGTTGGCGTTCGCCTTCTCCACCGCGTTCGGGCCCGCGCTGGCCTCCCGCGCGGTGATCGGCTGCGGCGACGCGATGACCTTCATCAGCGTGCTGCGGCTCGCCATCCGCTGGTTCCCGGCCGCCCGCAACCCGTTCGTCGCCCAGCTCACCGGCCTGGCCGGCATGGGCGGCAACCTGTTCACCACCGTGGTGCTCGCGCAGGCCCTGCACACGGCCGGCTGGCGCACCACCTTCGGCGCCATCGCGGTGACCGGCGTGCTGGTCTTCGTCGCCGTGCTGGCCCTGCTGCGGGAGGCTCCCCCCGGGGCTCCCGCCCCGGTGCCGCGGGAGGGCGGCCGGCTGCCGGTCGGGCGGCTGATCCGGGCCGCCTGGTCCGAGCCCGGCACCCGGCTCGGCCTGTGGGTGCACTTCACCACGGCGTTCCCGGCGAACGCGTTCGGCCTGCTGTGGGGTCTGCCCTACCTGGTCGAGGGCCAGGGCATGTCCCGGGCCGGTGCGGGCGGCCTGCTCAGCCTGCTGGTGCTCAGCAGCATGGCGTTCGGCCTGCTGTTCGGCCGGCTGCTCTCCCGCTCGGCCGCGCTGCGGCTGCCCGTCACCTTCACGGTGCTGGGCGCCACCGCGCTCTGCTGGACCGTCACCCTCGCCTGGCCGCACGGCCACCCGCCGCTCTGGCTGCTGGTGGTGCTGGTGCTGGTGATGGGCAGCAACGGCCCGGCCTCGCTGATCGGCCTCGACTACGCCCGCGCGCACAACCCGCCGGAGCGGATGGGCACCGCGTCCGGCATCGCCAACATGGGCGGCTTCATCGGCTCGATGATCACCCTGCTGGGCATCGGCGTCCTGCTGGACGCGCTGGCCGACCCGGGCAGCGACAGCTACGGCGCGCACGCCTACCAGCTGGCGTTCTGCTTCCAGCTGGTGCCGCTGCTGCTCGGGACGGCGATGATCCTGCGGCTGCGGCGCAAGCTGGCCGCAGCCTGAGGGGCCTGTCCGCCCGGCAGGGTCGTGCGGGTCAGGGGGTGCTTGTCAGATGGGCGAGCACCCGCATGCCCAGCTCCTGGTCGCCGATCACGTTCACCAGCGCCGTCTCCGCGCGGACCCGGCCGCAGCACAGCCGGACGAAGGTCTGCCAGTCCATCGCCAGCCGCACGTCCGGGGCCGGCTCCACCGACTCGTCCACGGTGCCCCGGCCGTGCGCACCGACCCGCACGGTGCGCTGGAACGGCATCGCGCCCGCCACGTCGAACACCACGGTGCTGCCGATCGGCGCGCCCGCCTCCTTGGCCACCTGCTTCGGCAGCGAGTCGATCAGCAGGTCGCGCGTCACCAGGGCCGCCGGGGAGTCCAGGTTGCCGGGCTCCTGCAGCGCCCGGCGCAGGTCCTGCTCGTGCACCCAGACGTCGAAGGCGCGCAGCCGCAGCACCGTCGCGTACGGGAGCTCCCGGGCCAGCGGGCCGGCCGGCCAGCGCACCAGGTCCTCCGCGCCGTGGCGGGAGTTGCGCAGCGCCCGGGAGCGGCGGATCACCGTGTACTCCAGCTCGCTGGTGATCTCCACGGCGGTCCAGCAGCGGCGCTTGTCGACCGGCAGCTCCATGTAGCGGGTGAAATCGTTGCGGACGTGCGGCAGGTCGCGCGGCAGCGCGTGGATCGGCCGCGGGTCGCCGAGCATCTCCGACTCGACGCCGATGATGTGCGACACCACGTCGCGCACCGACCAGCCCGGGCACTCGGTGGCCCGGTTCCACGCGTCGGTCGGCAACGGGGCGAGCAGCTCGGATATGGACTCGATCGACTGCGTCCACGCATCGGTGTACGCCTGCACGGTCTGGTTGTCCGTCACGGGTATCTCCGGCCCCTCCGTCGGCTTGCGTCGTCCCACGTCGCCCGGGCTGCCGAGACCTCCGCACGGACGCGCATACGGCACGTTACGCTGCCGGGTGAGAGCAGGGCAGCGCTTTCGGGTGACGATCGTAGGACTCTTGTCGTGGACGGTGGTACTGTGCGCGCTTCATTGATCCAACTCGCGGTCTCGGACGCCGAGCCGGCCGCCGAGCGGCGGGCCAGGGCCGCGGCGCTGGTCCGCGCCCAGGACGGCGCCGACCTGGTCGTGCTGCCCGAACTGTGGCCGGTCGGCGGCTTCGCCTACGACGCCTGGTCGGACGGCGCCGAACCGCTCGACGGGCCCACCGCCGAGACGATGTCCGCCGCCGCCCGGGCGGTCGGCTGCTGGCTGCACGCCGGCTCGATCGTCGAACGCGACCCCGACGGGCCGATCTACAACACCTCGCTGCTGTTCGCCCCCGACGGCGAACTGGTCCGCACCTACCGCAAGATCCACCGCTTCGGCTTCGACGCCGGCGAGGCCGTCGTGATGGGCGCCGGCCAGGAGATCGTCACCGCGGACGCCGGCTTCGCCACCCTGGGCCTGGCCACCTGCTACGACCTGCGCTTCCCCGAACTGTTCCGGGCGCTGCTGGACGCCGACGCCGAACTGCTGGTGATCCCCGCCGCCTGGCCCGCCCGGCGTGCCGAGCACTGGAACCTGCTGGCCCGCGCCCGCGCCGTCGAGGAACAGGCCTACGTGCTGGCCTGCAACACCGCCGGCACCCACGGCGGCGTCGAACAGGCCGGCCGCAGCCTGGTCGTCGACCCGTGGGGCCGGGTGCTCGCCGAGGCCGGACCGGACGAGCAGGTGCTCACCGTCGAATTCGACCCCGCCGAAGTCGCCAGGAGCCGCGCCGAGTTCCCCGTCCACCGGGACCGGCTGCTCGGAATTCCGGCACCCGTACAACGCTGACATTTCGCCGCACATCGCCGTACCTTGGTCCGGATTGACCATTCCGGGGTAATCTGTGCCCGTTTTGGGGAGCTGGGCCCGGCCGCGATCGGCACGGCCCGGATAGGGGGGAGCGGCGATGAACGCTGCGGGAGCCGGGAGCGGCCGCGCCCTGATCCGGCGCAACAGTCTCCGCGAACAGATCGCCGACGCCCTGCGCGACGAGATGATGTGCGGCCGGCTGCCCGCCGGCCGCAACTTCACCGTCAAGGAGATCGCCGAAATCTACGGCGTCTCCGCCACCCCCGCCCGGGAAGCCCTGGTCGACCTCTCCGCCCAGGGACTGCTGGTCAGCGAACCCAACCGCGGCTTCACCGTCCCCGAGTTCGACTGGGACGACTACCTGGAGATCCTCGAAGCCCGGGCGCTGCTCACCGACAACGCGCTGCGCCACCTCGGCAACCGGGAACACCCCTACGACTGGACCCGGACCGTCTCGCTGCGCCGCCGCGCCGACGCCGCCACCCGCGCCGCCCGGGCCGGCCACCTCGACGTCCTGGTCGGCTGCGACCTGCGGTTCTGGCAGGAGGCCGCGGCCATCCTGTGCAACGAGCGGATCGCCGACTACCTCGGCTGGCTGCGCGTCCAGTCCTGGATGTTCGCCGCTCCCCACCTGCGCGCCGCCGGCGAACTGGCCGGCGTCTGCTGGGACCGGCACGGCGACCTCGTCGACCGGATCGAGGACCGCGACCACGACGGCGCCCGACGGCTCGTCAACCACTACAACCTGTTCACCATCGAACTGCTCGCCGGGCTGCTCGACCGGACCCTCGACGGTTTCTCCGTCATGCGACTGCTGCGCGAACCGGCCCCGGCCGACGCGCCGTCAGCCGCCCCCGAGAAGGGCGAGGACGCCCCCCAACCGCCCCACGGCGCCGTCGCATTGGGCCGGGTCCCACTGCCCCGGGTCGTCCCGCCCGGCCGGTTCACCCGGTCCTTCCGCCCGGGGCGCGGCGAGCCCGCCACGGGCCGGTAGGGTTGGGGCCCATTGCCCCGCCACCGAGAGGATGAGCCGGCCCATGGCCTGCGACCTCTGGCTCGTCCCGCTCGTGGACGTGCTCACGTACAGCCCCGAAAACCCCTTCCGGGACGACCTCGACCGCTACAACGGAGTGCTGGCCCAGCACGGGCTGCCGCCCGTCCCGGTCAACCCCTACGTACCGGGCTTCTCCGGAGACGTCGAGACGATAGCCGCGTTCGACTACGACTCGCTGCACTTCCTGCGCCGCGCCTACCTGTTGGGGCTCACCGGCTTCGAGGTGGCGCCGGTGGACGCACTCGGCAGCGACTACGAACAGCTCCTGGAGATGTTCGAGGCCACCGCCGAACAGTCGCACCTGGTCTGGCACTTCGACCACGCCGGGGCATACGTCCCGGTGGACTTCGCCGTCCCGCTGGTCGCCGACGAACTCCTCGCCGCAGGCGGCCCCTTGGGCTCCTCGTACGGCCTGCTCCGCGAACTCCAGGCCGTCGCCCCCCTGCTGGGCATCGACCCGCTCAACCCCCCGGCCCCCACCCGCCCCCTGGGCCCCACCCAACTGGAACAGCCCTTCGGCCCCCCGATCGACGACTTCCAGCACCCCTTCGCAAGGGAGCGCCACGCCTGGGCCGGCCTGTACTCGGCGGCGGCCCGCAGCGTCTCCCAGTCCTCGATGATCGTCTTCGCCTAAAGGGGATAGCCATCGGGGGGCGCGAGGACCTGCGCGAAGGGGAACGCACACGACCGCAAGATCGCGCCGCAGGACAATGACTTGCACGTGTTCGCGACCTTGCGGACGGGCCCGCGCTTGTCGCGCAGTTCCCGCGCCCCTGTCGGTTCACCGACTAGCGCAGGGGCCCCTCCGGGGGACGCTGTCGCGGCATGGTCGGCCTGGTGCCCGGCGGCGGCAGGACGCGGACCTGTGCGCCGGTGCCAACCTCGTTGCGGCCGCCCCAGCTGCCCGGGGTCTGGGTGGGCAGCTGGGTCATGCCGGCGCGGAATTCGAGCATCCACTCGGAGGTCTCGGTGCGGACCATCTCGGAGACGTCCTCGCAGAAGCGCCGCAGCACGCCGAGGCAGCGTTCGGCGGCCTCGCCGGCGGTGCCTTCGGTGGGGCCGAGGACTTCCCGGACGCATTCCGAAGCCCAGTCGAACTGGAAGGCTTCCAGGCGGCGTTGGAGTGCCTGCGAGGTGGAGACGTCGCGCATCCAGCCGGAGGTGAGTCCGAACGCGCGGTCGGCGGCCAGCGAGGCGGCGGCGAGCGCGAGGCCGACGTAGCCCCATTCGAGGGCGTGCGGGAGGACGCCGGTGAGGGAGACGATCGGGGCGGTGACGCCGGCGACGGTGAACAGGCCGGCGGCCTTGCGGAGCAGCCTGGCCCAGCGGCGCTTCCAGACCCGGTCGCGGCGGTACCACTCGATGGCCTCGACGGCGCGTTCTTCCGACCAGCGGTAGAGCTCCTCGAGGCGTTCGGCCGGTTCACCCCAGTCGCCGAGCGGGAACTGACGGGCGCTCAGGTCGGTGCGGCGGCGGGTGGGGATCCGTCCGCCGGAGCCGGGGGCGCTCTGGTCGTCGTCGGCGACCTCTTTGCCCCAAGGACTCTCCTCGGGCTGCATTTCCGGCTGGCTCACCTGTGGCGCTCCCTGTGGCGGGGTGACTGCGGAGGCCCGGCGGGTACCGGGACTGACGGTTCGGAACATCGAAGTGGCGTGGACATCGGGTTTTCGGCGCGGACCTCGAGTTCGGCGGAGCCGCCCATGGTGCCGTGCCCGCTCTGCGGCCGGGTTCTTGTCCAACAGCACTTCTTACCGCCAAATGGCTGACCGTGTGGGCGCTTCCGCAGTGATCGTTATGTGATTTCACCTCCGGAAGCCGAGGTCGGAGGGTTGTGCTGCCCGGCCGGATTTCACCCGTCCGAGCGAGGTGAACGGGGGCGGTCGGTGTGACTGCGCGGCTGTTCGAACAGGCCAGCTGCTTTTGGTGGGCGGGCACACCGGATTCGGGGCCGCGGACGGTGCCGCCGACGGTGCGGAACCGGCCACCGACTAGGCTCTCGACTCGTGAAGGTCCTCGTCATCGGCGGCGGCGCCCGCGAACACGCCCTGTGCCGCTCCCTGTCCCAAGATCCCGCCGTTACCGAGCTGCACTGTGCCCCGGGCAACGCCGGGATCGCGCGGGTGGCCACCCTGCACCCGGTCGACCAGCTGGACGGCGCCGCCGTCACCGCGCTGGCCCGTGAGCTGGGCGCCGACCTGGTGGTGGTCGGCCCGGAGGCTCCGCTGGTGGCCGGTGTCGCCGACCCGCTGCGGGCGGCCGGCATCCCGGTGTTCGGCCCGAGTGCCGAGGCCGCGCAGCTGGAAGGCTCCAAGGCCTTCGCGAAGGACGTGATGGCCGGGGCCGGCGTCCCGACCGCGCGGTCCTACGTGTGCACCACCGAGCAGGAGGCCGCCGAGGCGCTGGACGCGTTCGGCGCCCCGTACGTGGTGAAGGACGACGGCCTGGCGGCCGGCAAGGGCGTCGTGGTCACCGAGGACCGCGCCGCCGCGCTGGAGCACGCCAAGGGCTGCGAGCGCGTGGTGATCGAGGAGTACCTGGACGGCCCGGAGGTGTCGCTGTTCGCGATCACCGACGGCACCACGGTGCTGCCGCTGGTGCCCGCGCAGGACTTCAAGCGCGCGCTGGACGGCGACCAGGGTCCCAACACCGGTGGCATGGGCGCCTACACCCCGCTGCCGTGGGCCCCCGAGGGCCTGGTCGAGGAGGTGCTGGAGACGGTTCTCCAGCCGACCGTCGACGAACTGCGCCGCCGCGGCACCCCGTTCTCCGGTCTGCTGTACGCGGGCCTGGCGCTGACCTCGCGCGGCACCCGGGTGATCGAGTTCAACGCCCGCTTCGGCGACCCGGAGACCCAGGTCGTGCTGGCCCGGCTGCGCACCCCGCTGGCCGGTGTGCTGCTCGCCGCCGCCAACGGCACGCTGGCCGCGTTGGAGCCGCTGCGCTGGGACGAGGACGCCGCGGTCACCGTGGTGCTGGCGTCCGAGGGCTACCCGGCGAACCCGCGCACCGGTGACCCGATCGAGGGCCTGGACGAGGCGGAGGCCGACGGCACCGCGTTCGTGCTGCACGCCGGTACCAAGACCGGCCCGGACGGCGAGGTGCTGACCGCGGGCGGCCGGGTGCTGTCCGTCACCGCCACCGGCGCGGACCTCGCCGAGGCCCGGGCCAAGGCGTACGCGGGCCTGGCGAAGATCTCCTTCAAGGGCGCCCAGCACCGTACCGACATCGCGGCCGAGGCCGCGCAGTAAGCAGGGAGTACCCGCGGGGCGCTGCGCCCGGACCGACCCGTCCGGACGCAGCGCCCCGCGGCGTTTCCCGGGATCGGGGTGGAGCGGGCCGCACGCCGAAAAAGCAGTCCTTCGGGTGATCTGTTGGTCATCCCGCTGACGGGGCCGGAGCGAGCGCCGTAGGGTGCGCTGCATCGTGCAGGGGCGGGGGCGCCGGCGTGGGCGCGGCTCGTCGCCATGACGCGCCCGGGGGATGCTGGGAGCGGTGGCGGGTCCCGCCGCGGTGTCACCAGGACGGGTGGTCTCCCGGAAGTTCCGGAACACCCGCCCGTACCGGGGCGTCGAGACTGGCAGGAAAGCGCCACGCGAGTCGTACCACCGGGTTCGGCACCCGCCGCTTCCCGTACCGGAATTGATCGAGTCGAGTCGGCTGCGAAGGGGGTGCCGCGGCGATGGCTGCAGTGGACACCGCACGCGCACGAGCCCGGGCCGTCCTGCGTCTGCGCGGACGGGCCGTGGCCGCCGCCGCGCTGCCCGCCGCCTGCGCGGTGGTGCTGCTGGTCGGGCGGTTCACCGGACGGATAGGCGCCCCCGGGTCGCCGGACGCGCCCCTGTGGGACGGCATCCGCTGGGCGGTCTGCGCGGTCGCCGCGCTGACGCTGCTGCTGGCCGCCATGGTGGCCCGCGCGCACCGCCGGGCCGTCCCCCCGGTCACCCCCGCCGTGCCGCTGACCAGGGCGGACGCACCGGAGCTCTACCGGCTGATCGAGGAGCTCGCCGACCGGCTGGACGTTCCGGCGCCCGGCGCGATCGCGCTCACCCCCGACTGCGACAGCTGGCTGGAGGAGCCGCACCGGCCCGGCCGGCGGGCCGCGCCCGGCGCGCCGGTGCTGGTGATCGGCTCCCCGTTCCTGTGGTGGATGCGGGCCGGCGAGCTGCGCGCCCTGCTGGCCCCCGTGGTGGCCGGCACCGCGGCCGCCGCCGATCCGGACATCGCCGCCGCCCGCCGCTGGCTGCGCACCCTGGACGCCGCGCTCGGCGACCGGCACCGCGGCCCCGCCGCGCTGGTCGGCCGGGTCGACCGGCACCTGCTGGGCGCCTGCCGCGAGCACTCCGCCGAGCTGGAGCACGCCGTCGCCGCCTGGGCCTCCGAACAGGCCAAGGCCGTCGACTACGGGCTGCGGATCGCCGCCCAGGAGCAGGTCGGCCTGGCCTACGCGGGCTGGGACCGGCTGCTCACCCGGGTCGCGCTGCCCGCCTGGCGGCTCGGCCGGCACCCCTCGCACCTGAACGCCGGCGTGGTCGCCGCGCTCACCGAGCTCTCCCGCCGCGACCGGCTCGCCGACGGCTACGGGAACCGGCTCGGCGACCGCCCCGCCTGCGACCTGCTGGAGGAGCCCGGCCTGGTGGACACCCGGGTGTCCCGGCTGGCCGCCGAACTGCTGCACGAGGAGCCGCCCGGCGGCTGGCAGCCGCTGGACTGGGAGGACTACCCGGAGCAGGTGGTCGACCACGGCTGGCGGGAGAGCGCCGCAGCCCTGCAGAGCGCCCTCGGCGACGACCACCCGCACACCGGCCCCGCGCTGGACAAACTGCTCGCCCGGCTGGCGGCCGGGGAGTCCGAGACCCTGGCGGCCGCACTGGCGGGAAGGGTGGCGCGCGCCGCCGAGGTCGCGCCCCCCTTGCCTCCTGTGCGCAGCGGACGCGACCTGCTGGTCGAGCACCTCACCGCCACCGTCTGCTGCGCCGCGGTGGACGCGGGCACCGCGAGCCCGGGCCTGGACTGGCTGGACGGCCCGGTCCTGCTGTCCCGCGCGGCACCGAGAGCCGCTCTGTCCCCGGCGGTGACGGCCGCCGCGGAGGCCGGGCAGGACGGCCCGCTGCGGTCCTGGCTGGAGCGGGCCGGAGTGCGACTGGAGCGACCGGTGCGGCTTTCCGGATGAATTTCCGAAAGATCCCGGAAAACCCGGTTTCGCCGATACGAATTGCTACGGTGGGGTGACACTGCGCCAGCAACCTGTGATGTGCTGGTCCGCACGCACATCCGCATGGCAATTGCCACCCTCGGCGGATGCGCAAGGGTGGGGAGGGCGTGTGGGAACGGAATCCAACCGCCGGTGGGAGTCCGGCACGCTGGCGCACGGGGTGTCCGATCCGTTCGGCCAGGGCCCGCTGCCGTGGCTGCGCAGCCCCGACCACTACCTGGCGGACGGCGAGGGCGCGGTGCCCTGGTACGTCAGCGTGGACGCCCCGGGGCAGCAGCCGCTGGAAGGCGCGGCCCGGCCGCCGCGGCCCGCGGTGAGCGGTCCGAGCAACTCCGACGACGTGCGGCAGCAGATCAAGGGGTTCGCGTCCTCGGGCGTGGTCCGGCCGGGCGGTTCGGTGGATCTCCGGGTGACGGTCCACCCGCCGCAGGAGTTCCAGGTCGACGTCTACCGGATCGGCCACGACGGCGGCGACGGCGCCCGCCAGGTGTCCTCCAGCCCGCTGATCGCCGGTCTCGTCCAGCCCGCCCCGATGGTCGCCGACCGCACCGTCTCCTGCCACCACTGGTGGCAGTCCTGGCGGTTGCAGGTCCCGCAGGACTGGCGGCCCGGCGCGTACGTCGCGGTGCTGACCACCGCCGACGGCGGGCACCGCAGCCACATCCCGTTCACCGTCCGGGACTTCAACGCGGCGGAGCTGCTGCTGGTGCTGCCGGACGTGACCTGGCAGGCGTACAACCTGTTCCCGGAGGACGGGCACCTCGGGGCCAGCCTCTACCACGCGTGGGACGCGGCGGGGCGGCTGGTGCGCGAGGAGGAGGCGGCGGTCACCGTCTCCTTCGACCGGCCGCACGCCGGGGCCGGGCTGCCGCTGCACGTCGGGCACGCGTACGACTTCATCCGCTGGGCCGAGCGGTACGGCTACGACCTGGGCTATGCCACCGCCACCGACCTGCACGCCGGGCTGGTCAACGCCGAGCGGTACAAGGCGATGGTGTTCCCCGGGCACGACGAGTACTGGTCGGAGCCGATGCGGCGGGCCGTCGAGCGGGCCCGGGACGGCGGCACCTCGCTGGTGTTCCTGTCCGCCAATTCGCTGTACTGGCGGGTCGAGCTGACGGCCGGCGCGAACGGCGAGCCGTCCCGGCTGCTGAACTGCCGCAAGCGGCAGAAGGTCGGCGCCGACCACCCCGCGGCCGGCCCGGCGGGTTCGGCGAGCGCGCTCTGGCGCGACGCGGGGGAGCCCGAGCAGCATCTGCTGGGCATCCAGTACGCGGGCAGCGTGCCGGCGCCGGTGCCGCTGGTGGCCCGGAACACCTCGCACTGGCTGTGGGAGGGCACCGGCCTGGAGGAGGGCGAGGAACTGCCCGGCCTGGTCGCGGGGGAGGCCGACCGCTACTACCCGAAGGTCGCGCTGCCCGCCTGCACCGAACGCACCCTGCTGGCGCACTCCCCGTACCGGGACGCCGCCGGCCGGCTCACCCACCAGGAGACCTCGCTGTACCGGGCGCCCAGCGGCGCGTACGTCTTCGCGTCCGGGACGTTCGCCTGGTCGCCCGCGCTGGACCGGCCCGGGCACACCGACGAACGGATCCAGAAGGCCACCGCCAACCTGCTCGACCAGCTCTGCAAGGAGGGCCGCACCCGTCCCTGACCTGGTGCTGAGCGGGGCCGCACCCGCCCCCTGCCCCGTGCGCATGAAAGACTCCCCGCAGCAGAGCCCCCCAGCTGTGAGGACTTTACGACCGTGAGCGGATTCGTCACCAAGCCCGAGCCGGTCCAGGTGCCCGGCCTGGTCCACCTGCACACCGGCAAGGTGCGCGACCTGTACCGGGACGGGAACGGCAACCTGGTGATGGTGGCCAGCGACCGCACCTCCGCCTACGACTGGGTGCTGCCCAACGAGATCCCCGACAAGGGCCGGATCCTCACCCAGCTGTCGCTGTGGTGGTTCGAGCGGATCGCCGACCTGGTGCCCAACCACGTGATCTCCACCGAGCTGCCCGAGGGCGCCCCCGCCGACTGGGCCGGCCGCACCCTGATCTGCCGCAGCCTGGAGATGGCGCCGGTGGAGTGCGTGGCCCGCGGCTACCTGGCGGGCTCCGGCCTGGAGGAGTACCGGGTGTCGCGCACGGTGTGCGGCATCGCGCTGCCCGAGGGCCTGGACAACGGCTCGGAGCTGCCCGCCCCGATCTACACCCCGGCGCTGAAGGCCGAGGTCGGCGAGCACGACGAGAACGTCTCCTACGAGGAGACCGCCCACCGGATCGGCGCCGACCTGGCCGCCACCCTGCGGCAGACCACTCTCGCCGTGTACTCGCGGGCCCGGGAGATCGCCCGTGACCGGGGCCTGATCCTCGCCGACACCAAGTTCGAGTTCGGCCTGCTGGACGGCGAACTGGTCATCGGCGACGAGGTGCTGACCCCGGACTCGTCCCGCTACTGGCCGGCCGACGAGTGGCAGCCGGGCCGCGACCAGCCGTCCTTCGACAAGCAGATCATCCGCGACTGGCTGACCTCGCCCGCCTCCGGCTGGGACCGCAAGAGCGACAACCCGCCGCCGGCGCTGCCCGCCGAGATCGTCGAGCACACCCGGCAGCGCTACATCGACGCGTACGAGAAGCTCACCGGTCTCGACTGGAAGTAGATCCCCGGGGCTGGCTGTGACGCGCCGTCACAGCCAGCCGTGCTCGCGGGCGATCCGCACCGCCGCGTGCCGGTTCTCCGCGCCCAGCTTGCCCGCCGCCGAGGACAGGTAGTTGCGCACCGTGCCCTGCGACAGCGAGGCCCGGTCGGCGATCTCGGCTATCGAGGAGCCGTCGGCGGCCAGTTCCAGCACGTCCGTCTCGCGCGGCGTCAGCGGGGAGTCGCCCGCGCTGATCGCCTCCGCGGCCAGTTCCGGGTCCACGTAGCGGCCGCCCGCCCGGACGGTGCGGATGATGCCCGCCAGGTCGGAGGCGGAGACGGTCTTCGGCAGGAAGCCGCGCACCCCGACCTCCAGGGCCCGCTTCAGGTAGCCGGGGCGGCCGTGCCCGGTCACGATCATCACCCGGCAGTCCGGCAGTCGGTGCCGCAGTTCCGCGGCCACCTCCAGGCCGTCCAGGCCCGGCATCTGCAGGTCCAGCACCGCCACGTCCGGGCGGTGCGCGGCGGCCATCGCCAGCGCCTCCGGGCCGGACGCCGCCTCGGCGACCACCGCCAGGTCGTCCTCCAGCGCGAGCAGTGCGGCCAGCGCTCCCCGGATCAGATGTTCGTCGTCGGCGAGCAGTACTCGCACCCGGTCGCTCACGCCACGGACTCCCTTGCCTCGATGGGTAGTTCGGCGGTCACCCGGAACCGCCCGGGGCCGGGTCCGGCCGCCGTCAGGATGCCGTTGTGGGCCGCCAGGCGCTCGCGCAGACCGCGCAGGCCGCTGCCCGCGCCGTCGGTGCGGGACGGCGGGACGGCGGGCACCCCGTCGTTCTCCACTTCCAGCACCGCGAGGCCGCCCGAGACCCGCAGCCGGAACGAGCAGTTGGCGGCCTCGGAGTGCCGCAGCACGTTGGTCGCGGCCTCCCGCACCACCCAGCCGAGCACCGACTGCGCCTCGGAAGGCAGCGCGTCCGTGCCCGCCAGTTCGGTCCGGCAGTCGACGTTCGCGGCGCGCAGCACCGAGGCCGCGCCGATCAGTTCGGTGTGCAGTTCGACGGTGCGGTAGCCGCGCACCACCTCGCGGACCTCGCGCTGCGAGTCCTGCGCGATCCGCTGCACCTCGGTCATCTGGTCCACCGCCTCCGGGCGCCCGCGGCGGGCCAGCTGCACCGCCAGTTCGCTCTTCAGCGCGATGGTGGCGAGGTTGCGGCCCAGCACGTCGTGCAGGTCACGGGAGAACCGCAGCCGCTCCTCGGCGACCGCGAGCCGGGCCTGGGCCTCCCGGGCCCCGTCCAGCTCCCACACCACCTTCGCCGTCCAGGACGAGCAGCGGGCGGTGGCGCCGGCCATCGTGGCGCCGAGCAGGCAGCCCACCAGCAGGCCGACCACCGCGGCCGGGTGGGCGCCGGCCAGCAGCAGCGGCGCCGCGAGCAGCGTCAGCGAGACGGCCGCGGTCAGCAGCGCCTCGCGCACCGACAGGGCGAGCACGCAGGCGCCGAGCCAGAACGTCACCGTCATCGGCGCGATCGCGTTCGGCACCATCGCCTTGTCGCCGGTCATCGATGCGGTGGGCAGCATCATCGCCAGTGACATTCCGACCGCCACCGCCCCCGTCAGCGCCACCCAGCAGTACGGGTGCGGGCGGCGGCCCAGGTAGGCATTCAGCCCGGTGCGGAACAGCACCAGGTTCAGCGCCGCCGCCAGCAGCACGCCCGGCACCGCCAGCAGGAGCTGGCCGGTCGGCACCTCCCGCCGGGCGCTCACCGACCCGACCACCAGGAGCGCGGCCAGCACCTGCATCACCGACACCAGGTACAGCGACCAGCGCACGTACAACTCGGTGCGCTGCGGTTTCGACAGGGACCGCCACCGCCTGATCGGCCTCGGCCTGTTCATCGCTGGGTACCCCGCTTCCTGACGACTCCCCAGCATCCTGCCAGCCCGCCCGCGGCCGCTCAGCGGCGCGGTTCCCAGCGGAACCAGCGCCGGGCCGCCCAGGCGGCCGCAGCCGTCCACACCACGGCCAGCAGCAGCGGCACCGCGCCCTGCGACCACGTGCCCGCGAAGCCCTCCGCCGGGCCGGAGCCGTCGGTGCCGAACCAGCCGATCCGCAGCAGCTCCAGCGCCGGGGTGGTCGGCAGCAGCCGGCAGATGTTCGCCATCGAGTCCGGCATCGACTCCAGCGGGACCATCAGGCCGGAGCCGAGCTGCGCCACCAGCAGCAGCGGCAGGGTGGTGATGCCGGCGGTCTCCACGGTCTTGGTGAAGGCGCTGGACAGCGCGGCCAGCGCGGTCAGCAGGGCCGCCGACAGGGCCAGTCCGGCCAGCATCAGCACCGGGTTCACCGGGGCGGGCAGGTCGAGCAGCAGTGCGCCGCCGACGCCCAGCAGCAGGCACTGGGTGAGCGCCAGCGCGATCGACGGGGCGGCGGTGCCGAGCAGGATCTCGGCGTCGGTGCCCTCGCCGGTGCGCAGCCGCTTCAGCACCAGTTCGCTGCGCCGGGCGGTGTAGGCGGAGGTCAGGTTGCAGTAGATGACGATCATCAGCACGATCCCCATCGATCCGGCCACCAGGTTGCCGTTCACGTCCAGGCCGGGGGAGTGCTCGGAGAGGCGGTCGAGCATCCCGCGGAGCGTGGTGACCAGGATCAGCGGCAGCGCCAGGGCCATGAACATCGCGGTGCGGTTGCGGCGCAGCAGGGTGGCCTCGGCGCGGCCGAGGGCGAGCAGGCGTCCGGCGGGGGTGGTCGCGGCGGTCATGCGGCACGTCCGATCTGCGGCGGGGCGGTGGCCGCGTCGGACGCGGCGATGGCGAGGAAGGCCTCTTCCAGCGAGGCGCTGCGGGCGTCCAGCCGGTCCAGTACGACCTGGTGGTGGGCGGCCCAGCCGAGCAGCTCGGTCAGGGTGCCCTGGAGGTCGGTGGTGCGCAGGGTGATCCGGCGGCCGTCGATCCGCAGGTCGGCGCCGGGCAGGGACGGCAGGTCGAGTGCGGCGTGCGGGCCGGTGCGTTCGGGCAGTTCGAAGCCGATCCGGGCGGGGTGGTCGGCCAGCACCTCGGCGACGGTGCCGCCGGCCACCACCCGGCCGCCGTGCATGATCGCCAGCCGGTCGGCGAGTTCCTCGGCCTCTTCCAGGTAGTGCGTGGTGAGCAGGACGGTGGTGCCGGCCTCGCGCAGTTCGCGGATCAGCCGCCAGACCGAGGCGCGGGCCTCCGGGTCGAGGCCGGTGGAGGGCTCGTCCAGGAACAGCACCTCGGGCCTGCCGAGCAGGGCCATCGCCAGGTCGAGGCGGCGGCGTTCGCCGCCGGACAGCTGCTTGACCCGCACCGAGCGCCGGGGCAGCAGGCCGACCAGGTCGAGCGCCTCGTCCACGGTGCGGGCGTCGCTGGTCATTCCGGCCCAGCAGGTGCCGGTCTCGGCGACGGTCAGTTCGCCGGGGAAGCCGCCCTCCTGCAGCATGATGCCGATCCTCGGCCGGAGTGCGGGCCGCTCCCGGGCCGGGTCCAGGCCGAGCACCCGGACCTCGCCGGCGCTCGGCGCGGCCAGGCCCTCCAGCACCTCCATGGTGGAGGTCTTGCCGGCGCCGTTGGTCCCGAGCAGCGCGAAGAGTTCGCCGCGGGCGACGCTGAGGTCCAGGCCGCGGACGGCCTCGAACCCGGCGGCACCGGACGGTCCGTAGCGGCGGTGCAGGCCGCGGGCCTCGACGGCGGGGCGGGGACGGCTGGTGTCGGTCATGGCTCCAGCCTTCCGCCGGGCCGGGCCGTCCAGTAGTGCGGGCCGTCACCGGGTGCCGGTGGAGTTCCACGGGTCGGCGATGACAAATGTCATCGGGTGGCTGTCGTCGGGCGTCCTGCCGTCGGGGTGCCGGTCGGGGCCGGAAACGCCGAAGGCCCCCTCGGTCGAGGGGGCCTCCGGAACTGGAGCGGACGACGAGATTCGAACTCGCGACCCTCACCTTGGCAAGGTGATGCTCTACCAACTGAGCCACGTCCGCATGATATTGAATTGTTACAGCCTGTAACGCTAGCTGCGAGCGGACGACGAGATTCGAACTCGCGACCCTCACCTTGGCAAGGTGATGCTCTACCAACTGAGCCACGTCCGCACGGTGCCTGGGCACCGGCCGCCCCGCTCGGGTTTCCCCGGTTGCGGCGACGAGAAGAACTCTACAACATCAATCGACCTGCTTGCCCCACCTTTCCCCGGCGGGGCGGCCGGGGAAGGGGCCGGCGGCCCGCAACGGGCCGCCGGCGAGGGTCAGTTGTTCTCGGAGAACGCCTCGTACACGTGCTTCGGGATGCGGCCGCGGGCGGGCAGCTCCATGCCGTTCGACTGCGCCCAGGCGCGGACCGCGGCCGGGTCGGGGGTGAGCGCGGTACGACGGAAGGACTTTCCGCTGCGGCTCTGCCGGCGTCCTGCGGCGACGAACGGGGCGAGAGCCTCCCGAAGCTTTTCCGCGTTGTCGGCGGACAGGTCGATCTCGTACGACTTCCCGTCCACGCCGAAGTGGACGGTTTCCGCGGCGGCGCCGCCGTCCAGGTCGTCGGAGAGCGTGACGACTACACGCTGAGCCATGGGTGTCAATCCTCTCGGGCAATTCGGCCGGCGGAGGTCTCGGATGCCCCGCCGGTCCGTTGGGCCGGGATCACGGCATCCGTCGGCGGGCAGGGGGAGCCCACGCCGAGATGCGGCGCGTTCGGCTGCCGGTCGCCCTATTCTGCACCCGGAACGGGTGGAAATCGAAGAGTTCGGGATTCCTTTTTTCTGGATATTCACGGGGTTCCCTCGGATGCCGATACAGCCTCGTTACAGACGGGATTAAACCGACGAAATCGGGTGCCGCCGGGGATCCGGGTGCCCGGGGGAGAGGCTTGGAGGCCTTGGCTCGTAAGGGGCATGGGTCTACGCGCGTTGCCGCAGGTAGGCCGCAAGAAGGCCTTCCGGCCCAGGTAGGCTGAAGGTCCCCCGCCTTCACGCAATCACCACCGGGAGTGCCAGTGGCACGCGTCGTAGTCGACGTCATGCTCAAGCCGGAGATCCTCGACCCGCAGGGACAGGCGGTGCAGCGTGCACTGCCGCGTCTCGGATTCGCCGGGATCGCCGACGTTCGCCAGGGCAAGCGTTTCGAACTGGAGCTGGAAGGGCCGGTCGATGACGCCGCGCTCGCCCGCATCCGTGAAGCTGCCGAGACCTTCCTCGCCAACACCGTGATCGAGGACTTCACCGTCCGCGTCGAGGAGACCGCGACAATGGTCCCCTCCTCCTCCGTCGGAGGAGACGCCAAGTGACCACCCGCGTTGGCGTTGTCACTTTCCCCGGCTCCCTCGACGACCGCGACGCCCAGCGCGCGGTCCGCCTGGCCGGCGCCGAGCCGGTCGCCCTCTGGCACCGCGACAAGGATCTCCACCAGGTCGACGCCGTCGTCCTGCCGGGCGGATTCTCTTACGGCGACTATCTGCGCTGCGGTGCCATCTCCCGCTTCTCCCCGGTGATGGACACCATCATCGAGCAGGCGAAGCTCGGAATGCCGGTCCTCGGTATCTGCAACGGCTTCCAGGTGCTGTGCGAATCGCACCTGCTGCCCGGCGCGCTCACCCGGAACGACTCGCTGCACTTCATCTGCCGCGACCAGAAGCTCCGCATCGAGAACGCCGACACCGCCTGGACCCGGGATTACTCGGCCGGCCAGGAAATCGTCGTTCCGCTGAAGAACGGCGAAGGCCGGTTCGTCGCCGACGAGCACGTCCTGGACGAACTCGAGGCGGAGGGCCGCATCGTGGCCCGGTACCTGGATGTGAACCCGAACGGTTCGTACCGCGACATCGCCGGCATCACCAACGCCGCCGGCAATGTCGTCGGCCTGATGCCGCACCCGGAGCACGCCGTGGAGCCGCTCACCGGTCCGACCACCGAGGGCCTGGGCTTCTTCACTTCCGTCCTGAAGCAGCTGGTGAACGCCTGATGAGTCTCGATACCGTCAAGAACGCCGAGCAGACCCCGGACGCGGGCCAGCCCTGGGCGGAACTCGGCCTCAAGGAGGACGAGTACGCCCGGATCCGCGAGATCCTGGGCCGCCGTCCGACCGGCGCCGAGCTGGCCATGTACTCGGTGATGTGGTCGGAGCACTGCTCGTACAAGAGCTCCAAGATCCACCTCAAGCAGTTCGGCGAGAAGGCCCCGGAGAACGACGCGATGCTCGTCGGCATCGGCGAGAACGCCGGTGTGGTCGACGTCGGCCAGGGCTACGCGGTCACCTTCAAGGTCGAGTCGCACAACCACCCGTCGTACATCGAGCCCTACCAGGGCGCGGCCACCGGCATCGGCGGCATCGTGCGCGACATCCTGGCGATGGGCGCCCGCCCGGTCGCCGTGATGGACCCGCTGCGCTTCGGTGCGGCCGACCACCCGGACACCCGGCGCGTGCTGCCCGGGATCGTCGCGGGCATCGGCGGCTACGGCAACTGCCTGGGCCTGCCGAACATCGGCGGCGAGGTCGTCTTCGACTCCTGCTACCAGGGCAACCCGCTGGTCAACGCGCTGTGCGTCGGCGTGATGAAGCACGAGGACATCCACCTCGCGAAGGCCTCCGGCCCCGGCAACAAGGTCATCCTGTACGGAGCCCGCACCGGCGGCGACGGCATCGGCGGCGTCTCGGTGCTCGCCTCGGAGACCTTCGACGCGACCGGGCCGGCCAAGCGCCCCGCCGTCCAGGTCGGCGACCCGTTCCAGGAGAAGCTCCTCATCGAGTGCACCCTGGAGATCTTCAAGGAAGACCTCGTCGCGGGCATCCAGGACCTCGGCGGCGCCGGCCTGTCCTGCGCCACCTCGGAGCTGGCCTCGGCCGGCACCGGCGGCATGCGGATCGAGCTGGACACCGTGCCGCTGCGCGACCACACGCTCTCGCCGGAGGAAATCCTCATGAGCGAGTCGCAGGAGCGCATGTGCGCCATCGTCGAGCCCGGCAAGGTCGACCGCTTCCTGGAGATCTGCGAGAAGTGGGACGTCATCGCCACCGTCATCGGTGAGGTGACCGACGGCGAGCGCCTGGAGATCTTCTGGCACGGCGAACTGGTGGTCGACGTGCCGCCGCGCACCGTCGCCCACGAGGGTCCGACCTACCAGCGCCCGTACGCCCGCCCGTCCTGGCAGGACGCCCTGCAGGCCGACGCCCCGACCGCCGAGCGGCTCGCCCGCCCGGCGAACGGCGCCGAGCTGAAGGACGCGCTGCTGAAGGTCGCGGGTTCGCCGAACCAGGCCTCCAAGGCGTGGATCACCAACCAGTACGACCGTTACGTGCTGGGCAACACGGTGCTCGCCAGCCCCGAGGACTCCGGCATGATCCGGATCGACGAGGAGACCAACCTCGGCGTCTCGGTCGCCACCGACGGCAACGGCCGCTACACCAAGCTGGACCCGTACACCGGCGCCCAGCTGGCCCTGGCCGAGGCGTACCGCAACGTCGCGGCCGGTGGCGCCAAGCCGCTCGCGATCTCCGACTGCCTCAACTTCGGCTCCCCCGAGGACCCGGACGTGATGTGGCAGTTCGCCGAGGCCACCCGCGGCCTGGCCGATGCCTGCCTGGTGCTCGGCACCCCGGTCACCGGCGGCAACGTCTCGCTGTACAACCAGACCGGCGACGTCGCCATCCACCCGACCCCCGTGGTCGCGGTGCTCGGCGTCATCGACGACGTCACCCGGCGCACCCCCGTCGGCTTCGCCGAAGAGGGCCAGCTGCTCTACCTGCTCGGCGACACCGCCGACGAGCTGGGCGGCTCCGCCTGGTCGCAGGTCGTGCACAACCACCTCGGCGGCCTGCCGCCCAAGGTGGACCTGGAGCGCGAGCGCCTGCTGGGCGACATCCTGATCGCCGCCTCCCGCGACGGCATGATCGACGCCGCCCACGACCTCTCCGACGGCGGCCTCGCGCAGGCCCTGGTGGAGAGCTGCCTCAAGGGCGGCAACGGCGCCCGGGTGGTCGTGCCCGAGGGCATCGACCCGTTCGTGTTCCTGTTCTCCGAGTCCGCCGGACGCGCCGTGGTGGCCGTCCCGCGCAGCGAGGAGCTCCGGTTCAACGACATGTGCGGCGCCCGCGGCCTGCCCGCCGCCCGCATCGGCGTGGTCGACGGCGACGCCCTGGAGGTCCAGGGTCAGTTCACCGTCACGCTGGCCGAACTGCGCGACGCCCACACCGGCGTCATCGAGGCGCTGCTCGCCTGACGCGGCGTTGTTTCGACGGGCGGTCGGTTCGGAGTTCTCCGGACCGGCCGCCCGCCTTTTTGTACGCTGCGGGCATGCCCACTGCGAAGCCCCGAACCTACGACCCGGTGAAGGTGCGCGCCGCGCTCACCGGGCAGCTCGACGCGATCGCCGCCGTCGTCCGCGCGCTGGACGACGAGCAGCTCGCCCTGCCGACCCGGCTGGACGGCTGGCGGGTGCGTGAACTCGTCGCCCACCTCGGCATGGTGGCCAGCTGGGTGCCGCTGCACCTGCACGACCCGCTGCCGCCGCAGTCCCCGATCACGCCGCTGTACTGGGCCTCGAAGACCCGCACGGCGGCCGCCGCGATCAACTCGACGGCGGTGGAGCTGGTGGCCGAGCAGTTCGCCGGGGACGCCGCCCAGGTCTCCGGCGAACTCGACCGGCAGTTCGGCGAGTTGTGGAAGACCCTGGACAGCGACGAGGGCCGCGACCCCGGCCGGGTGATCCTGATGCGCTTCGGCCCGATGCTGCTGGCCGACTTCCTGGTCACCCGCCTGGTGGAGACGGTGGTGCACGCAGACGACCTGGCGGACGCGCTGGGCATCGACGCCTTCCCGCACGACCGCTTCGCGCTGGCCTCCGCCACCCGGCTGCTCGCCGACGCCTTCGCCGCCCAAGTGCCGGGCGGCGCCGTCGAATTGCGGATCCCCCCGCACGCCGTGGTGCAGGCCGTCGAGGGCCCCCGGCACACCCGCGGCACCCCGCCGAACGTCGTCGAGACCGACCCGCTCAGCTGGATCCGCCTCGCCACCGGCCGCCTCGCCTGGCCCGACGCCCTGGACGCCACCCTCACCGCGAGCGGCGAGCGCAGCGACCTGTCCGGCTACCTGCCGGTGCTGGGCTGAGGCTGCGGGGCGGGCGTCAGTAGCCGTAGCGGAAGTGCCGGACGATCGACTCCCAGCCGGCGTGGCGCAGCAGGTCGGGCTCGATCTGCCGCAGCTTGTCGGAGAGCCGGGCGATCACCTCGTCGGGATGCGGTGCGGTGCCGTCCGGCTCCTCGTCGACCGGATATCCGTCCTCGTCGAGCTCCTCGGGCGGGAACGCTTCGGCGAAGCCGGCGATGTGGGCCCGGCACCAGTTGACGGTGTCCGGGTCCATCAGGTCGCCGAGCAGGCTCAGCTCGTCGGCGCCGAAGGCGATCTGGCAGCGGAGCAGGGAGTGCAGGTCGCGGTGGGCGGGCCGGCCGTCGACGGTGGCCGGCTGGTGGGGGATCAGGGCGTACACCTCGCCGGTGGCGCCGTCGAGGGCGAACGTCGCGCCCCAGTACCCGAGTGCGACCAGGCCGGCGCCGCCGTCCGGCAGGTCGGGCCAGAGCGCGGCCGGATCGCTGACGTACTCCGCCAGCGGGGTCGGTACCTGGCCGAAGAAGAGGAACGCGCCGGGGCCGTCGGGCAGCCCGATGTCGGTGAGCAAGGCACGGGCGGATGGGTCGGTGACGACGGCGGGCAGCTCCGCCGCAGGGTAGCGGCGGAGCCCGTCGGCGCCGTAGACCTGCTCCAACTCGGCGCGGGTGACGGGCCGGACGGGTGGGGTGGGCATCAGGGCACCGACGGGCCCTTGAGGTAGGTGCCGTTGGTGTCGTAGGGCCAGGCGTTGGCGGTGCAGCCGTTCAGGCCGTAGATCTGTTGCATCATCGCGGGGGCGGGCTTGCCGGGGCCGGGGCAGCCCTCGTGGCCGTGGCCTATGCGGTGGCCGACCTCGTGGTTGACGATCAGGGCGCGGTAGTCGTCCAGGGTGCCGTTGAACTGGGGTGAACCGGTCAGCCAGCGCTTGGAGTTGACCACCACCTGCTTGCCGACGTCGCAGTTCACCTCGCCCTTGGTGTCCAGGCCGCCGGCGCCGCAGATCTTGTCGGTGGTGTCGGGCGAGGCGATCATGACGGTGAAGTCGTAGGTGCCGGAGGAGACCAGCTTGAAGCTGTCGCGCTTGTTGGAGATCCAGCTGCGCTTGTCGCCCAGCACCTTGTGGATCGCGTCGGCGGCGGCCTTCGGGTCGATGTTGATGCCGTCCTCGACCTGGACCTGGTAGCGGCGTACGGTGCCGCCGGTGCCGACCGCGCCGCTGCTGGCGGTGGCGGTGGTGAAGTTGCCGCTGCCGTGCTGCACGACCTGCGAGTCGTTCTTGGACGGGTCGTTCTTGGACGGCTCGCTCTGCGGCGGCGCGCTGCTCTCCGCGGGCTTCGCGGGCTCGGGGGAGTCGCTGACCGGGGGGACGGGCCGGGCCTGGGTGGTGGATCCGGCGTCCTGCGGCTGGCCGTCGGTCGGGCCGAGCAGGGTGAATCCGGCCGCACCGAGCACGACCAGCGCCGCGGTGCCGCCCAGCGCCAGGGCCGTCCGGCGGCGGCGCGAGCGGGCGCGGCGCCGGGCGGACCTGCTGGGTGACCTGCGGGCTGCGGGCATCTGGTTTCCCTCGGGACGACGACAGTTGCGGGTGTGCGGTGCGGTTCGGTGGCCCGTTTCGCACGGTTGTGTTGCATCGTGAACATACGCGGCCTGGCTGCGGTTGGTTCCGCCGGGCCGGGTCTCAGCCGTGGATCCGGCCCTGGAGCTGCTTCAGCACCTTGGTCAGCGGTTCCCCGGTCAGGGCCGGGTCGGCCGGGTCCGCGTCGCCCTGGGAGAGCAGCAGTACCAGGTCGCCGTCGCCCTTGAGCGGCACCCGGGCGATGGCGGCGATCCCGTTGCCGGGCAGCAGTTTCGGCCGGTCGCCGGGCTCGGGCCGGCCGGTGACCACTTCGCCGAGCTGGTCGACGGTCAGCTGCCCGGTCCGCTGGAGGGTCGGCAGCATCACGCTCACGCCGACGTCGTCGATCGGTACGGCCTCCAGGTCGAGCCGGACGGTGGCGCTGCCGGCCGTCCAGGTGCAGGTCACCCAGGCGTGCGGGGGCATGCCGGGCGCGGAGGCGGTGGTCGGCGACGGGCTGGTGCCGGACGGCCACGGGTAGGGCGGGGTGCCGTCGCCGGGCTCGCCCTCGACCGCCTTGGTGTCCTTGGCGCCCGGGGCGACGGGGCGGTCGATCCCGGCGTTCCTGAGCGCGGCGGCCAGCTCGTCCAGGCCGAACGGGCAGGCGGTGGACGGCTGTTGGCGGAGCTGCTCGGCGGTGGAGCGCACCTTGGCGTACGACAGGCCGCTGCCGGAGCTGTCGTCCGAACAGGCGGCCGCGCCGAGGGCGAGGCCGACGGCGGCGGGCAGCGCGAGCAGTCGGCGGGCGGCCGGGCCGGGTATGCGGTCAGCAGTCACCGGCCCAGGCTACGTCCTTGGCACGAAGGGTAGTTGAGACCGCGTCAGTCGCGCGCGGTCAGTGCCTCGGCGAGTTCGCGGATGCCGGCCTCGCGCTCGGCGGCGGTGTCGCCGTAGTCGTAGCTGTGGGTGAACGCCGCCTGCGGGAAGGTTTCGGCCATCCACACCGAGCAGTAGTGGCCGGGCATGAAGCAGGCCTGCAGCTCGGTGTAGACCTCGACGACCTGCTCGGACTGGACGCCAAGGGCCCGGGCGCGGTGCCAGAGCGCCTCCTCGGCGTGCAGGGCGAGCGAGCCGCCGGCTGTGATGATCTGCGGCTCGCCCTTGGCGTCCAGGTACTTGAAGGAGGCGTAGCTCGGCACGCCGCGGGTGTGCCGGACGTCCTCCAGGACCCGGGGCCACCACAGTTCGTCGTCCTCGAAGGCGCGCAGGTCGGTGGCGCGCAGCCGGCTCTCCACGGTGGTGAACTCGGCGAAGACCTGGTCGGGCTGTTCGGCGGCGGCCAACGCGGCCAGGCTGCGGTCGAGTTCGGCGAGCGAGGAGAGGAACGCCTCCAGGCTGGTGTTGACCAGCACGGACGGCTCCTCGAAGTCGACGAACACCGACCAGACGCGGCCCTGCGGGTCGAGGCAGAGTTCGGAGCCGCCGTCGGTGCCGAGCCGGGCCCACTGCTCCTCGCCGTCGCGCGGGCCGGGCCGGTCCTGGCCGGCGGTGAGGTCGCCGAGGGCGAGCGCGTCCTCGGCGGAGGTGCGGAAGTAGGGGCCGACCTGGACCGGCAGGCCGGTGGCGGCCAGCAGTTCGGCCGCCGCGGCGGGGATGGTCACGCGGGCGAACTCGGCAGCGTCCGGGCGGCGGAGGCCGGCGGGGCCGAAGCGGTCGAGCAGGCGCTGGGCGAGTTCTGCGGTCATGGCAGCAGTGTATGCGCGGCGCGTTCGGTCGGCGCCGGACCGGCCGCAGGCGGCGGATCGGTGCGATGATACGGCGAGCGCCCCGATCGAGGGCGGCAACTGCGGTGGGCGGGACGGGGGTTGACGTGGACGACATCGCGCACCACTACGACAACGTGGAAAAGGCCGCGGCCGAGTTCGACCAACTGCACGCGAAGCTGAGCGCCAAGAAGCACAAGGTCAACTACGGCCATGCGAAGGCGAGTTCGACCGGCCGTGGGGACAAGCTGGGCGAGGTGGTGGCCAAGGCCGCCTCCACCGCCCTGCAGAGCATCGAGAAGGCCCTGGACGCCCTGGCGGACCACGCCGACAAGGCCTCCAAGGGCCTGCTGACGATGAACAAGAACCACCGCGAGAACGAGGAACGCCTCGGCCAGGAGTTCAAGCGGATCACCGCCAAGCACGACACCACCCCGGTCTACCTGCTCAGCGCCGACGGCCAGCTCCACCGGCTGCACAGCGACGGGAGCGCCCCGAAGCCGATCGCCGGTCACGAGCCGGGCATCCGGGACCTGCTCGATCCCAACCCGCACGGGCCGGGCAACCTGACCACCGTCGGCCCGCCCAACGACCGCAAGAACTACCCGTTCAACCCCAAGCGGCGCCCCAAGACGGGCCGCCCGCTGGTTCCGTCGACCCAGATCGACACCGGCAGCTCCGAACTGGCCCGCGCCACCCAGCGCGCCCGGCGGGCGACCAACCAGTACGGCGGCGGGGTCCTGGAGAACCCGAGCGCCAACTACGCGGCCTTCCACTACGACAACGGCACCGGGAACCCGGTCATCGTGGTGGCCCAGAGCATCCCGCGCAGCTCCCACTCCGAGATCGTGCTCGGCCTGCCCTTCCTGCGCAAAGGCCTGCAGGACAACGTCGACGCCGTCTACACCGAGCGCCAGCCATGCCCGAAGGGCAGCACCTGCGGGGCCTGGCTCAAGCAGTACTTCCCGAACACCACCGACGTCACCCACAGCTTCGACTACAACGGCGACGCATCCTCCGACGGCAACAAGCAGCACAACCGCTATCTGATAAACCTGAAGCGCAGACACCAGCAGATCTACGGCTGAGCCGCGCCGGCCCGCACCGGGCCGGGCGGGGCCGTGGCGGACGGCGGGAGGACCCCGGGTGGCAGTGACACGCGCGGAGATGGAGCGGGAGTTCGGGCCGGACGGCCTGGTCCGGCCCCCCGCGGAGCGGATCGCCGAGTCGGTGACCGACCCGGGCGCCCGGGACTTCCTGACCACCGTCGGCCTGCCGGCCGGCCGCACCGCGGTGTTCGAGGCGGAGGAGCACCTGGCCACCGGGCCCGTGCCGCTGCGCGAGCACTTCGGCGACTGGAGCGAGGCCGAGGACGAGTACCTGGAGCTGTTCGGCCCCGGTGTCGGCTCCTGGCTGATCCTCGGTGAACTCGCCACCGGCACACTGGCGTTGAACGGCGCCACCGGCGGCGTCCACGCCATCCCGCTGGACATCGCCGAGGACGGCCTGGACCGCCCGTACCACGCCGACCTGTCCTCGCTGGCGGCCTTCCTGCTGGCCTTCCAGCGCGAACTGCCGCACTACGACGAGGGCAGCGGGGCGGAGGAGCTGCGCGACTCGGTCGAGCGGCTCACCGCCGAACTGACCGCCCTGGAGCCGCGCGCCATGGCCGAACCGGAGGGCGTCTGGCGGCTGCTGCTCGACGAGATCCGGTACGGCTCCTGACGGCCCATCGGGGTCAGCGTCCGCGCGGGGCGTTGCCGGACGGGGCCGCACCGCGGTTGGCGGCGGCGCCGGAGACCACGTTCTGGCCGAACTGCTCGGCGGAGCCCAGCGGGTCGGCGGCGTAGCCCTTCACCTGGTCGACGGACTGCTGCACGCCGTCCTTGAAGCCGTCCTCGCCGGCCCGCGCCGTGCGGCCCAGGTCGATCCCGTGCTGGGCGCCGACCGCGTTCATCGTCAGCTGCACCACCAGGTCCTGCGCCATGCCGCCGAGCGCCGCGAACACCGGGCCCTCGACCAGCGACATCAGCTGCGACAGCAGCTGCTGCTCGGCCTCCTTGAGGAGGCGTTTGACGATGATCCGGGTGGCCTGGGTGGCGCCCACCGCGCCCGCCTCGGACAGCCCGAAGGTGAACGGCGCGGCCGCCTGCGCGGCGATCAACTCGGTGGCCATGATGATGAGTTGGGCGATCGCGGCGACTTTCGCGCCGGTGATCACCAGCGCGGCGCCGTCCAGCCCGGTGGCGAACAGGTCCAGCGCCTTGCTGACCTGCGGCAGGTGGGTGCCGACCACCTTGTCGAACTTCGCCTGGAACGCCTCCGCGGCCGGCCCCTGGTTCATCCCCATCAGGTTGCCGACGACGTTCGACAGGACGTCCCGGTCCTCGGTGAGCGAGGAGGCGAGCTCGCGGAGCTCGTCCGCCATCTCGCGGTACTCGTCCTCGTCCACGTTGGGCCAGTTCACGCCGATCAGGTCGAGCACCCAGGCGAGTTCACCCGGCAGTACGACGCCCATGCGCTCTCCTTCCCCCGTCTTCCGGAACGACTATTCAGGCTGCACCGAGAGTCGGTCAACTCCCTTGCCCCGGCGGGATTCCCGATGGGTAGGCTCCGACAAGGACAGTGCCGAACACCGAACGGAACGGGGGCCAGGGGATGGACGAGCACCGGATACCGCCGCTGCGCGCCGGCCGCAGGGCCGCCGGAGCGGCCCTGCTCGGCTGGCTGCGGGACCCGAGGGCGCCGCGCCTGTGCCGGGTCTCCGGGTCGCCGGGCAGCGGCCGGACCCACCTGCTGGCCTGGCTGATCGCCGGCGCCACCGCCCCCGACACCCCCGTGGAACGGCGGGTCAACGCCTTCCTGCCCGCCGACGGGTACGGCGTCCGGGCCGCGGTCTGGCAGCTCGGACAGCAGCTGGACGTGCCGGCCCGCACCCCCGGGGACCTGCTCGACCGGCTGGCCGCCGACCCGCGGCGCACCGTGATCTGCGTCCCCGAGCTCGACAAGGCCCTCGACCCGGCCCGGCTGGTGGCCGAACTCCTCGACCCGCTCCTGGGGTTGCCGCACGTCCGGCTGGTGGTCGAGGCCACCCCGGAGCTCGCGTTCACCGCGGTCACCGGGCCCGCCGAGCTCGACCTGGACGACCCCCGCTGGACCGACCGCGAACGCTGGGACGCCTGGTGCGAGCACGAGGGCCACGACCCGACCGGGTACCCGAACCCCGGGCGGGCCCTGGGCGCCGCCGAGCCGCCCGCGCCGCCCGCCTTCGCCGACCTGCTGGCCCGCGTCCCGCTCGGCGCCGACGGCGGGCCCGACCTCCCCGCCGCCGGGACGGAGCTGCTCACCGGCCTGTGGGCGGCCGCGGCCCGCGCCGGCGAGCTCGGCCCGCTGGCCGCCGACCCGCTGCTGTACGTGCTCGCCGAACCCGTCGCCGTCACCGCCGCCCTGGAGAGCGCGGCCCCGGGCACCGTTCCCGCCGTGCTGGACGCCGCCTGGCAGGCCGCCGGCCCCGCGCTGATCGACACCCCCGAGCCCGCCGTCCGGGCCCACCAGCTCCGCGCCCGGCTGCTCGGCACCGACCCCGCGGACCCGGCGGTCGCCGTCGCCGCCGCATTCGCCGCCGACCGGCTCGGCACCGCCCCCGGCCGCTGGGCCGCCCGCTGGGCCCGTCACAGCCCCGGCGCGGCCGCCACCGCTCCCGGCGCCGGCCCGTCCCTCGGCCAGTGGCTGCTCGCCGACGCGGGCGGCGCGGTGCACGCGCTCTCCCCGGCCGACGGCACCGTGCTCGGCCGGATCGCCGTGCCCGGCCCGAAACCGCTGCGCGCCCTCGCCGCCACCCCCGGCGGCAGCGTCGTCCTGCTGGACGTCTGGGGCGGCCTCGAGCTGGTCACGCCCGGCCCGACCGCCCCCGGCCTCGATCCGTACGCCCTGGACGAGGCGCTGGCCCGGCTGCGCGCCGCCGCGGGCGGCGAACCGGCCGTCCTGGCCGCCGCTCCCGGCCTGCCCGGCGCGGCCCCGGCGCTCGGCGACAGCGACGGCGGCGTGCACTGGTACCAGGACGGCGCGGTGCTGAGCGAGAAGCTGCACACCGGCCCGGTCACCGCGCTGGCGGCCGACGCGGTGGGCGCCGACCGGACCGGGCCCGGCGCCCCGCTGCTGGCCAGCGGCGGCCTGGACGGTGCCGTCCGGCTCTGGGGGCCCGGCTCCGAGCCGATGCCCGAACCCGCCGAGCGCCGCCCGTGCCCGGTCACCGCGCTCGCCCTCGGCACCGGGCCGTCCGGGCTGCTGCTGGCCACCGCCTGGTCCGACGGCCTGATCCGGGTCAGGCGCCCGGAGCAGCCCGACAGCGTGCTCGACCTGCGCCTCGGCTCCCCGGCCGGCGGGCTCTCACTGGCCGGCGACGTCCTGCTGGTGGGCCTCGACGAGGGCCCGCTCGCCGTCGACCTGAAGGGCTGACGGGATCGGGCCGCCCCCCGCGGTGGGGGACGGCCCGTCGGTGCGTGTGCTTGCGGTTACTGCTTGAGTTCGGCGTACGCCTCGGCGCTGCTGTCCTTCAGGAACTGCCAGCAGCGGGCCTCCTCCTCGGTCTCGCCGATCGAGCCGGCGGCCCGGGCGAGCGCGGCCAGGCAGCGCAGGAAGCCGCGGTTGCCGCGGTGCTCCCACGGGACCGGGCCGTGTCCGCGCCAGCCGCTGCGGCGCAGCTGGTCGAGGCCGCGGTGGTAGCCGGTGCGGGCGTAGGCGTAGGACTCGACGGTCCGGCCGGCCGCGAACGAGTCGTCCGCGAGCATCGCCCAGGCCAGGCAGAACGCCGGGTACTCGGCGGCCACCTGGGTCGGGGAGGCGGACTCCTCGGCGAGCATCCGGTAGGGCTGCTCCTCCTCGGGCAGGAGGGTCGGCTCCGGTCCGTCGAGCAGGTTCTTGTGCATCTCCATGGTGTGCCAGTCTGCCACTCGGGCGGCCGGTGGTCGCCGCTTCCGGAAACGCCGGTGCCCCGCACCCGGGCGGGTACGGGGCACCGGCGGTGGCGCTGTTACTTCATCCGCTTGCCGGCCGAGCGCAGCTGCTGCGCGGCCTCCAGCACGCGGGCGGCCATGCCGGCCTCGGCCAGCTTGCCCCAGGTGCGCGGGTCGTAGGTGTTCTTCTTGCCGACCTCGCCGTCGACCTTCAGCACGCCGTCGTAGTTGCGGAACATGTGGTCCACGACGGGGCGGGTGAAGGCGTACTGGGTGTCGGTGTCGAGGTTCATCTTGACCACGCCGTTCTCCAGCGCGGTCCGGATCTCCTCCGCGGTGGAGCCGGAGCCGCCGTGGAAGACGAAGTCGAACGGGTCCTGCTTGCCGTACTGCTTGCCGATCTCGGCCTGCAGGTCGGCCAGCAGCTCCGGACGGAGCACCACGTTGCCCGGCTTGTACACGCCGTGCACGTTGCCGAACGAGGCGGCCAGCAGGTAGCGGCCCTTCTCGCCCAGGCCGAGCGCCTCGGCGGTGCGCACCGCGTCGTTCACGGTGGTGTACAGCTCGTCGTTGATCTCGTGCGAGACGCCGTCCTCCTCGCCGCCGGTCGGGGTGATCTCGACCTCGAGGATGATCTTGGCGGCGGCGGCCTGGGCCAGCAGCTCCTGCGCGATGGACAGGTTGTCGGCCAGGGTCTCGGCCGAGCCGTCCCACATGTGCGACTGGAACAGCGGGTTGTCGCCGCGGGCGACGCGCTCGGCGGAGATCGCCAGCAGCGGGCGGACGTAGCCGTCCAGCTTGTCCTTCGGGCAGTGGTCGGTGTGCAGGGCCACGGTGATGTCGTACTTGGCCGCGACGATGTGCGCGAACTCGGCCAGCGCGACGGCGCCGGTCACCATGTCCTTGTTGTGCTGGCCACCCAGGAACTCCGCACCACCGGTGGAGATCTGGATGATGCCGTCGCTCTCGGCCTCGGCGAAACCGCGCAGGGCGGCGTGCAGAGTCTGCGACGAGGTGACGTTGATGGCCGGGTAGGCGAACTTGCCCGCCTTGGCCCGGTCGAGCATCTCGTTGTAGGCCTCGGGAGTTGCGATGGGCATGCGAATCCGCTCCTGTCGGTGTGGGGCGATCGGACGACGCTGTCCGAAGGCTCGATACGCCTGTGGTTCACGACGGATGCGGCACGAGCTGAGGGTGGTTGCTCGACCGCGGGCCGGACACCTCGGTCATCTTCCCAGACTCGCCCCGCGGACACACCCAGCGGCCCGCAGGTTGGGACAACGGCTCGGGCGGGCGCTCCCGCAGAGGGTTCGCGGGCCTCCGGCCGAGCCTTCGCGAAGCGAGTCGGGCTATCCTGCGCGCGTGGAACACATCCAGCTCGCCGTCAACGTCCTTGACGCCAAATCGCTCGTCGCCTCCGTCGGCGCCATCGGGATCCTGGCGATCATCTTCGCCGAGACCGGCCTGCTGGTCGGGTTCTTCTTCCCGGGTGACTCGCTGCTCATCCTGGCCGGTGTCGCCGCCTCCAGCGCCGCCCCGGCGGTGCTCGGCGACGGTGCCCAGATGAACATCGCCATGCTGCTGATCGGCGCACCGCTCTGCGCGATCGCCGGAGCCCAGCTCGGCCACCTGCTCGGCCGCAAGGTCGGCCCGAAGATGTTCGACAAGCCGAACTCGAAGATCTTCCGGCCCGAGTTCGTGGAGAAGGCCGAGGACTACTTCGACAAGTTCGGCCCCGCCAAGGCCGTGGTGCTGGCCCGGTTCATCCCGATCGTGCGGACCTTCCTCAACCCGGTCGCCGGCACCCTGCAGATGCCCGCCAAGACCTTCCTGCTCTGGAACGTCGTCGGCGGTGTGCTGTGGACCGAGACCATGCTGCTGATCGGCTACTTCACCGGCGACCAGCTCGCCCCGGTGATCGACAAGTACCTGCTGCCCGCGATGGCGCTGATCATCCTGATCTCGATCTCGCCGATCATCGTCGAGGTGATCCGCGAGCGGAAGAAGAAGAAGGCCGGCGGCGCCGCCGCCGCCGCCGAGGCCGAGGCCGCGGAGGCGCTCGGCAGCGGCCGGCACCGCAAGCACTGAGCCCGCACCGCTCGACGCGAGAGGCCCCGACCACCTTCCGGTGGCCGGGGCCTCCGGCTTGTTCCACGTGGAACCGGCGCGCTTCCCGGGCGCCGGTTCAGGGGCTCACAGGCCCAGGTCGTCCAGGGTGTACGCGGTGATGTACGGCAGGCCGGTCTCCGCGATCGCCGGGGCCGCGCCGCGCTCCACGATCACCGCGACGCCCACGACCTCGGCGCCCGCCTCGCGCAGCGCCTCCACGGCGGTCAGCACCGAGCCGCCGGTGGTCGAGGTGTCCTCCACCGCCAGCACCCGGCGGCCCTTCACGTCCGGGCCCTCGATGCGGCGCTGCAGGCCGTGCGCCTTGCCCGCCTTGCGGACCACGAAGGCGTCCAGCTTGCGGCCGCGGGCCGCCGCCGCGTGCAGCATCGCCGCGGCCACCGGGTCGGCGCCCAGGGTCAGGCCGCCCACCGCGTCGAACTCCAGGTCCGCCGCCGCGTCCAGCATCACCTTGCCGACCAGCGGGGCCGCCTCCGCGTCCAGGGTGATCCGGCGCAGGTCGACGTAGTAGTCGGCCTCCCGGCCCGAGGAGAGGGTGACCTTGCCGTGCACGACGGCCTTGTTCTTGATCTGCGCCAGCAGGGCGTCCCGGTCGTTGCTCATGGACAGCCAGTTTAGGTGCAGAAAGGGCCTCGTCAGCGCCGCCGCAGCGCCCGGACCAGCACCACCGCGCCGCCGAGCAGCGCCACCCCGCCGCCGATCACCCACGGCAGCGCGCTGCGCTCGCCGCCCGCGCCCGGCACCAGGGCCGGCTCCGCGCCGCCCCAGCGGGTGGCGGCCCGGGCCCGCGCGCTGTGCGCCGGCGGGGCGGGCGCGTACCGGCCGTGCGGCGGGGCGTGGTCGACCTCCTCCGCCGAGCGGCCGACGATGCTGCGCCGCACCGGGGCGCTCTCCTGCTCGAACGCCGGCTCCGGGCGGGTGACCGGCACCGGCTCGGGCAGGTCGTCCTCGCCGAACGCGATCAGGTCGGACAGGTCGTCGTCCAGGTCCGGTCCCTGTGCCCGCTCGTCCAGAAACACCACGGTCGCGCCGTCCGCCGGCTCGTCCTCGGCGTCCTCGCCCGGCCCGGACAGCTCGGCCACCAGGGCCGCCACCGCCCGGTCGATCAGCCGGCGGCCGGCCGTCTCCAGCACCGGGGCGGTGAAGCCCGCCAGCCGGCCGGACGCGGTCAGCGAGGTCGCGAAGCACACCACGGTCTCGCCCGGCCGCTCCCGCAGGGTGACCCGCAGTTCGGCGGTCACCGGGGCGGCGCCGCGGATCTCCTCGCCGGTCAGCCGCAGCTCCAGCGCGCCGTCCTGCCAGTCGCCCACCGACAGCCGGCCGGCGAAGGTGATGGTGGAGCCGGCGATCCGGACCCTGAGCCGGCTGTCCGCCGCCGAGGGCGCGGACGTGGACGCGACCGCGCTCAGCCCCGGCACGCAGCGGGCCACCAGTTCGCGGTCCAGCAGCGCCTCCCGCACCACCTCGGCGGGCACCGGGACGACAACCTCATGCTCCATACCGGCGAGCCTACCGACCGGCCGCCGCCGTGCCGAGCCCCGCACCCGAAGCCGGGCCGGGCGTGCCGCGAACGGGCGCACGGCGAACGGCGGTTCGAACGCCGCGGGCCCGGCCGGACGGCGCCCGGTCAGGGGCCGATCAGCGAGTGCGGCGGCGACAGTTGCGACGGCCGGTGCGCGGACAGCCGGGCCGGGTCTGCCGTGAACGGGCGCACGGCGGACGGTGGTTCGAGCGCCGCGGGCCCGGCCGGACGGTGGCCGAGCGCGGCGACGGCCGGTGGGTGGACAGCCAGGCCCCGCGCCCACAGCCGGGCTGGGTGTGCTCGGAACGGGCGCACGGCGAGCGGTGGTTCGAGCGCCGCGGGCCCGGCCGGACGGCGCCCGGTCAGGGGCCGATCAGCGAGTGCGGCGGCGGCAGCGGCGACGGCCGGTGCGCGGACAGCCGGGCCGCCGTGCCGCGCAGCCCGTCGACGGTGAGCGAACGCGGCGCGGGCGCGGCCGGGTCCAGCGCCAGCGCGGGCGCCTCGTGGGCGGCCAGCAGGAACGCCGGGGCGGGCCCGGCCGCCCCGCAGTCGTCGGCGGCCGGCGCGACGCCCTGGTACGGGACGGCGTCCAGCCCGGCGGCGGCCAGCCCCGCCTCGGAGCTCCACAGCCCGCCGTCCGGGGCGCCGCCGCGCACCGCCAGCCGCCCGTCCGTGGCGAGGCGCCGGGCGGCCAGGCCGTAGAACTCGCGCGAGCGGTACTTGCCGTGCGCGGCCTCGTCGTCCAGGTCGGAGACGATCACGTCGAACTGGTCGGGGGTCTCCCGCAGCCAGCCCATCGGTTCGGCGGTCACCAGCCGCACCCGGGGGTCGTCCCAGGCGTGCTCGGTCAGCGCGTCGTAGGCGTCGTCCCGGCGGGCCAGCGCGGACAGTGCCGGGTCGCGTTCGACCACCAGCACACTGCGCACCGCCGGGTGCCGCAGCACCTCGCGCAGCGCCAGGCCGTCGCCGCCGAGCACCAGCACCCGGTCGCTGGGGCCGCCGGCCAGCGCGGGGCGGACCAGCGCCTCGTGCTCGCGGTACTCGTCGGCGCCGCAGACGGCGAGCCGGCCGTCCAGGAAGAGCTTCAGCGGATCCGGCGGGAGCACGCCGGCCGGGCCGCCGGTGAGGACGATCTCCTGGTAGCGGCTCTGCGCCGCGTACCGGATCGGCCCGCCGTACAGGGCGTGCCGGGCGGCGCGCTCGATCGCGCCGGTGCAGGCGGCGGCCAGCCCGAGGACGGCGAGCACCAGGCCGCAGCCGGTCCACAGCAGCAGGCGGGCCCGCCGGGTGGGTTCGGCGCGGAACAGCCAGAGCACCACCACCGCCCCGGCGACGGCGTTGACGGCGCCCGTCACCAGCGCGCCGGCGGCCTGCCCGAGCGCGGGCAGCAGCACGAACGGGAAGGCCAGGCCGCCGATCAGCGCGCCCACGTAGTCGGCGGCGAACAGGTCGGCGACGGCCCGGCCGGCGTGCTCCCGCCGGATCCGCTGGATCAGCGTCATCAACAGCGGGATCTCGGCGCCGATCAGCAGCCCGATCAGCACGGTGGCGGCGACCAGCGCGACCAGCGTGGCGTGCGGCTGGCGCAGCCAGGCCCAGCCGCAGTACAGGGCGAGTGCGGACAGGCCGCCGGTCAGCGACAGCGCGTACTCGACCAGGGCGAAGGAGGTGGCGGGGCGGCGGGTGAGGCCCTTGGCGAGCAGCGAGCCGATGCCCATCGCGAAGACCATCACGGAGAGCACCACGGAGGTCTGGGTGACCGAGTCGCCCAGCAGGTAGCCGCCGAGCGCGACCAGTTCGAGTTCGTACACCAGGCCGCAGGCCGCGCAGACGAACGCGGCCAGCAGCACCAGGATCCGGGCCGGCCGGGCGGGCAGGGCGAGCGGTATGGCGCCCGCTGCCCGGATCGCGCCGCCGAGGCCCGCGGTGCGGGTGGCGGTGGGCCGGGACTCGGCCGCCGGCGGGGGAGCGGGGGCGTCCGGACCCGGCTGCGCGGACCGTCCGACCGGATGGTTGATCATGAATGAACGCTAGGCGAGAGCCCGGGTGAATGGCTGCGCCCAATCGGGGGACAGCGGGCGGCGTCCGGTTGACGTCCGGTCACCGTCCGGCCTGCGGTTCCGGTCCGTTTCCGGGGCCTAGCCGCTGTGCCCGCTGTGCCCGCCGTGCTCGCCGTGCTCGCCGTGCTCGCCGTGCCCGCTCCGGCCGCCCCCGCCGCCCGGGGCTGCTTCGACGGTGCGGCGAAGCGAGAGCGAGGAGCGGGTGCACACCAGGCGGCCCTCCTGCGGGTAGGCGTGCCAGGTGCGCCAGTGCACCCGGCGGTCCCCGCAGTGGGCGACCAGCGCGGTGAAGGCGCTCGGGTCGCCGGGGAAGACCCCGGCCAGCGCCCGCGGGTGCCCTTCGACCAGGGCCAGCAGCTCCTGGGCGCGGGCCGCGAACACGTGCGGCGGGAGTTCCTCGATCCGGGCGGCGAACTCGTACTCCCAGCCGGCCACCTGCTCGGCGACCCGGGCCGGCAGCGGGGTGCGGCGGCCGGGCAGGCAGGCCACCGTCTCCAGGCAGTCGCCCGGGCCGGCCGCCAGGACGACCTGGTGGGAGGCGCCCAGCAGCCGCAGCTGGAGGGTGCCGCCGAGGGCGCCGGACCGGCCGGTCCCGTCGTCGAGTCCGATGTCACGGACGGCCAGCGCGGGAAGCGGATCGCCGCCCAGCTGCCAGGCCAGGTCGCCGGCGCGGGTGTCCGTGTAGGAGGTCTGCAAGGTGGTGAGCATGCTCGGCTCCGCGTTTCAGCTCCGTACGCGCCCCAACGGCCGGATTCCACTCCTCAGTGCGTGAGGCTGTTCGAGACTGTCTGATCCGGGGCGCGGCCGACCGGGGGGGAAGGAGGAATTCCGGCTGGAGATTCAGCAGCAGAGAAGCATGAATTCTCCGGGTCCGTCAGGGATTTACCCATGTTTGGCACTCATTCACCGTTCTGAGGCCTGTGCCCGACTGGGTGTGATCGGTCCTGGGTTGCACTCTGTCCGACGGGCGCCACCACGCCGGTCTCGTGCGCCGTGCACTCCTAGAGTGCGCTCGGGGTGAAGGGCGTCCGGACACGACAGGACGCCCGGCACCGGAATCGCCGCCCACCGGATGCCCCGTACTCGCGGCGCCTCGCCGGGCCGGGGGGAACCGCGTGGGAAGTCCCGTTCGGCCTTCGTGTTGGAACCAAGCAAGTGTCCGTTCGGATCTGGGGGTTGAGCGTTGTCGATCGAGTTACCGTCGGAGCTTGTCTGGATCACGGCAACGGCGGACACCGTCTGGTCACCATGTTCCCGGAACCCGACAGAGGGAGGAACAGGTGAGTTTCCAGCCGTCCAGCATTCCGTACTTCGACGCCGACCCGGCGATCGGTACGTTCTTCCGCTACGCGCTCTCGCCCGAGTTCATCGATGACGTCCACGAGACGCGGGTGAGCACGGAACGACGGAATTCCGCGTTCTCCCGCCATCTTCGAGAGGCCCTGGAGAACCTACTGCGGGAGCGGCCCTGCGACGTGATCGACTGGGCCCGTCTCACCAAGGTCGCCTTCAACGATGAGGCGCATCTGTACGGTTACCTGCAGGATCTCTTCGACCACCTCTTCGAGGGCCGGAGCGAGCCGCCGGTGGCACCGGACCCGGAGGCCCCGATGCCGGACTGGGTCGACATGCTCTGGTCCTGACCTGTCGGTCCTTGCTCCGATCACACCCTGGAAGGAAGCAGCGGCACCATGCCGCTTCGCAACGAGCTCCCGCCCCGCAGTGGGCCCTGGGCCAGCCGGTTCGACTCCGAGGACGCCCTGTACCAAGCCGAGGACGCCCTGCGGGCTGCGGCACTGAAGAACCACGACCTGTCGCCGATCCTCCCGTTCGAGGCGGTCTACGGCCCGTTCCTGGAGTGCGCGGGCAAGGCCACCGCGTTCGCGATCGATCCGACCGAGATCGGCCTCGGCGAACTCGGGCTGGACGCGCCGGGGGTGGACCGTCGGTTCGTGCACTTCTGCGCCGGGAGTCTCGGAGTGGAGGCGGTCGACGATCTCGGTGAGCTGCGCGAGACCTTCGACGAGGCGTGGCCCGACTATCGGGACGTGATTCGGGCCGGCCTGCTGCACCTCATCCGCAACCGCCCACTGACGGTCGACCAGTGGTACGCGCTGACCTACGTCCGCTTCCCCGACCAGCGCCGGCTGACGGCTTTTCTGGGCCAGGTCTACGCCTACCTGTTCGACGGTTTCGACGCGATGCCGGTGGCTCCCCGGTAACGGGTGGGCCCTCAGAGCCGGTGCAGCCGCTCGACGGCGTCCCGCAGCACCGACTCCCGCTTGCAGAAGGCGAATCGGACCTGGCTGATGCCGAGGTCGGTGTTGTCGTAGAACACCGCGTTGGGAATCGCCACCACCCCGCACCGGCCGGGCAGCGTGCGGCAGAACTCGATGCCGTCCTTCTCGCCGAGCGGGGTGATGTCGGTGGTGATGAAATACGTGCCCTGCGGTTCGAACACCCGGAACCCGGCCTCGGTCAGCCCGGCGGCCAGCAGGTCGCGCTTGCGGTGCAACTCGGCGCGGAATTCGGCGAAGTACGAGTCGGGCAGCCGCAGCGCCTCGGCGACGGCGTACTGGAACGGGCCGGCCGAGACGTACGTCAGGTACTGCTTGGCGGTGCGGACGGCGGCGACCAGCTCGGGTGCGCCGGTGACCCAGCCGACCTTCCAGCCGGTGAACGAGAAGGTCTTGCCGGCCGAGGAGATCGCGACGGTGCGCTCGCGCATGCCGGGGAGGGCGGCGAGGGGGTGGTGGGCGCCGGCGAAGACCAGGTGCTCGTAGACCTCGTCGGTGATCACCAACAGGTCGTGCTCGACGGCCAGTTCGGCGATCGCGGCGAGTTCCTCCGGGGTCAGCACGGTGCCGGTCGGGTTGTGCGGGGTGTTGATCAGCAGTAGCCGGGTGCGCGGGGTGATCAGCGAGCGCAGCTCGTCGAGGTCCGGGCGGAACGCGGGCTGGCGGAGGGTGAGCGGCACCCGGACCGCGCCGGCCATCGCGATGCAGGCCGCGTAGGAGTCGTAGAACGGCTCGAAGGCGATCACCTCGTCGCCGGGCTCCAGCAGGGCGAGCAGGGCGGCGGCGATGGCCTCGGTGGCGCCGGCGGTGACCAGTACCTCGGTGTCCGGATCGACCGTCAACCCGTAGAAGCGGTGCTGGTGTTCGGCGATCGACCGGCGCAGCTGGGGCACGCCCGGGCCGGGCGGGTACTGGTTGCCGCGGCCGTCACGGAGGGCCCGGACCGCCGCCTCCCGGACCTCCTCGGGGCCGTCGGTGTCCGGGAACCCCTGCCCCAGGTTGATCGAGCCGGTGGCGGTGGCCAGGGCGGACATCTCGGCGAAGATCGTCGTCCCCATGCCCGCCAGTCGGCGGTTCAGCAGCGGCCTTGCACCCATTGCGGCTCCTCGCAGGTTGTGGTCGGCCAATCCTCCGACGGCGGCAGGCCGTGGACAAGCACACAGCGGTGCTCGTTCCGGTGGGGCGGATCGGCGCAATCCGGGTTGCGGGTACCGGCCGCGCTGGATTGGCTGATCGCACGTCAAGAGACGTTTTCGATCGGTATGTCAGTCGGTGGGGGGTTACTACAGGAGCTATTGTGCGTGCACGAATTCTGTCTGCCGCGGCCGTGGCCGCCGTCCTCGCCATGACCCAGCCGGGCCTGGCTGTCGCCGACGAGGCGGACGACCCCAGTACCACCGTCACCTTCGTGGTCACCTCCGGCGCGCTGACGCTGTCGGTACCGGCGTCCGCGACCCTCGGCTCGGGAGCGCCGGGCACCACGATCAGTTCCCCGATCGGCCCCTGCACCGTCACCGACGACCGCGCCCTGCTCTCGGCGTCCTGGACGGTGACCGCGGCGGAGACGAACTTCGCGAACGGGACGCAGACGATTCCCGCCTCCGACGCCACCTACACGGTCGGCTCGGTGACGACGACCGGCACCATCACCGTCACCCCGACCAACGTGACGCTGAGCAACGCCGCGCAGACCGTGCTCACCGGAAGTGCCGGGGTCGGGGACAACACCGCGACCTGGGACCCGACCGTCAGCGTCAACGTGCCCGCCTCGGCGGTCGGCGGGCTGTACACCGGCACGCTGACCCAGTCCGTGGCCTGACGCGATGAAGGGTGCGCGCAGGTACGCGGCTTTGCTGCTGCTGGCGGCCGCCGTCCAGACGGCCGCCGTGCTGCCTGCCGTGGCGGACGGCATGCCCTCCCCGGTGCCGAGCACGTCCGGGCACGAGCAGCACGAGCAGCGCGGGGAGCACGGGGAGCGCGGGGAGCGCGGGGAGTACGGGGAGTCGAACCCGGCGGAGCGGAAAGTCGGCATCAAGCTGCTCGACGCCCCGGAGGACCGCCGCGACGACCCCAGGGCGCAGGCGTACATCGTCGACCACCTCGCACCCGGCTCGAGCATCGAGCGGCGGGTGGAGGTCAGCAACGAGTCGTCCACGCCGATGCACGTCGACGTCTACGCGGCGGCGGCGTCCGTCACGAAGGGGAAGTTCACCTTCGCGCCGGACCGCACTCCCAACGAGCTGACCGGCTGGACGTCGCTCGACACCACGGGCCTCGACCTGGCGGCCCACGGGACGGCGCAGGTCCGCGTCACCGTCCAGGTGCCCAAGAATGCCTCCGCCGGCGAACGGTACGGCGTCATCTGGGCGCAGACCGGCCCGCCCGAGAAGCGCGCGGGCAATCTGACGCTCCTGGGCCGGGTCGGCGTCCGCATGTACCTCGACATCGGTCCGGGGGGCGAGCCGGCCTCGGACTTCGAGGTCGAGCAGCTCACTCCCGGCCGGAGCCGCGACGGGAAGGCGGAGCTGCACGCCCGGATCCACAACACCGGGGGACGTGCCCTGGACATCGGCGGGACGCTGGTGCTCTCCGACGGGCCCGGCGGACTTCGCGCCGGACCCTTCTCCGCCGCGACGGGCACCACCGTGGCCCCGGGCGAGCGGGCGGACGCGATCGTCCCGATGGACGCCCGGGTGCCGGAGGGCCCGTGGACCGTGGAGCTCGCGCTCCGGAGCGGCCAGGTCGAGCACTCCACGCGGGCCACCGTCACGTTCCCGACGACCCCCGGCGGCACCGGGGCGGTCGCCGCGTCGGCCGCCCGGGCGTGGCAATTCCCCACCCCGATGGTCACCGGGCTTTCGGTCCTCGTGCTCGCCGCGGTGGGCCTGCTGCTGCCCAAGTCCCTTCGCCGGCGCCGCCGCTGACCACGGAAAGCCCGCTCGACCCTCTGGGCCGCGGGGCCCCCCGGCCCCCCCCCCCCGGCCCGCGGGGGGGGGGGGGCGGCGCGGGGGGGGCGGGGGGGGGGGGGGGGGGGGGGGTAGTGTGGGGGCCCCGGGGGGGGTCGGAACGGCGGGGCC